>JAGTRS010000063.1 GCA_018262195.1 Pseudomonadota bacterium
GTCGATGGCCATCGGCAACCTGGCCGCCATCGCCCAGACCAACCTCAAGCGCATGCTGGCCTATTCCGCCATCTCGCACATGGGCTTCATGCTGCTCGGCATCGTCACCGGCGTGGTCAATGGCGACGCCCGTTACGCGCTGAACGCCTACAGTTCCTCGATGTTCTACGTCATCGCCTACGTGCTGATGTCGGCCGGTACCTTCGGCATGATCCTGCTGATGGCCCGCGCCGGTTTCGAAGCCGAGGAACTCGACGACTACAAGGGCCTCAACAAGCGCAGCCCGTGGTTCGCCGGCATCATGCTGATGCTGATGTTCTCGATGGCAGGCGTGCCGTTCTTCATCGGCTTCTTCGCCAAGTTCTCTGTGCTGCAGGCCGTCATCGCCGCCGGCTACACCTGGCTGGCCATCGTCGCCGTGCTGTTCTCGCTGATCGGTACTTTCTACTACCTGCGCGTCGTCAAGATCATGTACTTCGACGCCCCGGTCGACGAAACCCCGCTCAGCGCGCCGCTCGACATGCGTATCCTGATCTCCGCCAACGGCCTGGCCGTGGCGTTCCTGGGTATTTTCCCGCAGGTGATCATGTCGCTCTGTGCCTACGCCTTGCTCCGCTCGCTCTAAGCAACGCGCTACGCCGCTTCAAACAAAACGCCCCGTTGATCGGGGCGTTTTCCATTCCGGAAGGCCACCATGATCCACGATACCCATCTGATCGAATCCGAAATCGCCAGCGAAACCGTGTTCAAGGGCTGTCTGCTCGAAGTGCGCAAGGACACCGTTCGTCTGCCCAACGGCAAGGACTCGGTGCGCGAATACATCGTTCATCCCGGCGCCGTGGTCATCCTGGCTCAGTTGGACAATGGCAACCTGCTGTTCGAACGCCAGTTTCGCTACCCGTTGCGCCGCGTCTTCCTTGAACTGCCGGCCGGCAAGATCGATCACGGCGAAGCGATAATCGACACCGCCCGGCGCGAACTCAAGGAAGAAACCGGCTACGTCGCCAGCGACTGGGAATACCTCGGGGTGATGCATCCGTGCATCGGCTACTCGGATGAACGCATCGAAATCTTCGCCGCGCGCGGCTTGCATCTGGCCGGCGACAAGGAACTCGACCACAACGAATTCCTCGACGTCATCGAAATTTCGCCGGCCGAGGCCCGGGCCGCCGTCCTCGACGGGCGCATCACCGACGCCAAGACCATTACCGCGCTGTACTGGCTGGAGCGGCCGTAACAGAAATTTGGCCATTCGCTGCGGTCGACCGCAGCGAATGCTTATTTTTCCTTGCTGGCAGTCTTCAACTGCGCCGGCGACTCCGCCAAAGCGTAGATGTCGGGGTAGACGACGGTTGTCAGTTCGCCACCCGCAGCGGTGACATCGGCCAGCGAATATTCGATATAAACCGGCGTCTTGCGCACCCGTTCGCGAACGGTGTCGCCTTGCTCGACTTTCCGGCGGATATTCTCCCCCGGCTTGTCGGCAATGAACGCCGCCAGTTCCTCCCAGCGCTCGACGCGGATACAGCCGGACGATTTGGCCCGACTGGTGTTGGCGAACAGGGCGCGGTCGTTGGTGTCGTGCAGGTAGATGTTTTCCGTGGAGTCCGTCTCGAATTTGAGCAGGCCCAGCGCATTTTTCCTGCCAGCCGGCTGATAGATACGCCATTGCGCTGAATACTCTTCGGCAGTGATTTCGGCGGCGCTTTTTTCAACGCCGCCCGGTCCCCTGGCCAGCAGGCCGTGGTGCTCGAACCATGCGGCATCCTTGCCGAGTCGCGGCAGAACGTCGTTTTTCAGCACCACCTCGGGCGGTGTCCAGTCCGGGTTGTATTTCAGGCCGACGATATGCATCCGGCCGATCGGGGTCGGGCGCTCCGGACGGCCGACCACGACCGCGCTGCGCACGACGGTCTTGCCCGAATCCAGATCGATCGCGCGCAAGGTAAAGGTCGGGACGTTGATCACCACCATCTTGCCGAACCCTTCGCTCCGCGCCTGATGTGCCAGTTCCTCCAGCCGGAAGGCCCAGCGTTCGGCGCGCGCCTGCCGTTCACCAACCGAACTCCCCAGATTGGCATAGAGCACCGGGCCGGCCACCCCGTCCTGCTTGAGACCAAAACGTGCCTGTAGTCGCTTGACCGCGCTCTCATGCTCGGCGCCGAAGAGCAGCGGGTCGCTCGGCGGTACGGCGAGCTCGCCGGCCTGAGCCAGCAACTGGCTGAGTTTGGCCACCGATTGCCCGTTGTTGCCCTTGCGCAGCGTCGGCAGGGACTTGATCTCCGCCGCCAACTCGATGCCCGGTGCCGAGGCCGCCGCCAGCTGCCGGGAAATTTCCAGCGGCTCGGCCCGGGCCGTCGAACACAGCAGGGCGAGGAGCAGGGGGGTATGAAGGGGGATGGCCGAGGTTTTCTTCTGCTTGTTTTTTGGGCTGGTGCGCACGGGGCTGGAAGTTAGGAAAGGATGTTGGGATACGCTGGATTTTAGCCTGAGCCGTGGGGCTGTCGTTGGCTTTAAGACGACAGACAGATGTCTTGGCGCAGGGGGGCGAAGACCGGTGGCTTGCAGTCGACGGTGAAAAAGTGGCGATAAATTGGAATGTCTCTGACCCCTATCGTCCAATAAGGCTCGCCAAGTACCTTGATCCAGTTAGGCCATGTCGGTTAATCGGCACTACATGACAGCCTTGCGAGAATTTCAAACGCAAACAACCAATCATGGAGCGACCGATATGGCCGTCGGAGTCCTTGATGCATTGCAATGCATTTATTGCATGGGAAAGGAAATGTATCCCGTACCAAGCTTGTCCAGCCTCCGTCACCGTGCGGTCATGTTGGCGGCTGCTCTGGCAGGAATTTCGCAGATACGAAACTGGTACGGCATTTCTGATAATCCTTGGTTGTCCCTGGCGCTGAGACATTTTCCTCAGATGCATAGAGTGATTCACGTCCGATATATCCATATCCGTTGGCCATTGGCTCGACGGCTGTCCACTGTTGATCAGCACTACCGAATGCTCAGCGGGCCAACTGCTGTCATCGCCAGGGCGATACTCGAAGAGGTTGAGCTGGCACGCTTTGACGCGGACTATGTGGGGTTGCGCCTGGTGCTGAACAAAGCGGCGCGGTGGGTTGGCGAAGGCGAGACGGCTCTCAACTTGTATGTTGGCACCGTACGCTATTACTCCGTGGCATTCACGCTGGGAATGGATGCTGGCCAACCGCTGATTCTGGTGGGGGCGATACAAGGATCGAATGTCGAGGGTAACAAACAAGTTTATCGCGCCATGACCCATGCATTTCACGGCATGCGGCCGCGCGATCTGCTCGTCGACATCATCAAACTATTGTGCAAGCAATTCGGGATCAGCCGAATCTGGGCAATCAGCAATGCCTGCCGCTACAAGGTCCATGCCGATTATGACCAGATATGGATGGATCACGGGGGCAAATTGCTCGGCAACGGCTTTTTCGAAATCCTGGCTGAGTTCAAGCGGCACCAGCCAAGCGGGGTTATCTCGCAAAAGCACCGCAGGTACCATCGGCGTTATCAAATGCTGGAAAGGCTTGCCGCGGGCATTGTCTCGGCCTGTGCAGATGGAGGCATCAAGGACAGCAAATAGGGGACACGTTTTTGTCGCGTTTTCGACCGTCGACCGCAGGATTTTGCCGGAAGAGTAAACGAACCCTGTTGAACGTGTGCGGAGGCAAGAAAACCGTGGTCTGTCCTTGAGGTTTCCCTGGCGGTCGACGCGGGAAAACGGGTGAAAATGGGGGCAGTTTCCGTGTCGTGGCTTCGTTCGAGGTTGTTTTCCGCCCTTGCGGGGCGTCTTACTTTCTTTTGCTTCGCCAAAAGAAAGTAAGCAAAGAAAAGGCGACCCCGGGTTGCGCGGTCGGCTACGCCGACTCCCCTGCGCTACTCGAAACCGGCGGGGGCTGCGGAACTCGGGCTACGCCCTCAGACAGTCCTCGCCCCTTTTCCGCCGGCTTCTGCGTTGCTCGGCGCTCCACACGGGGACCCGGAAAAGCGTCGCCGCGGAACCCACAAGACTCGTTTTTGGCTGTTTTTCCCTGTCGACCGCAAGAAGCCGGCATTTCCTGGGCTGAGCCGTCTTTCCGTGACGCTTTTCGGGTCCCCATGAGAGGCGCTGAGCAACGCAGGCGGGCCGGGGGCAGTCGGCTTGCCTTGTTTGAGCCGCAGGCGAGTTCAGGCAAGCCGCCCGGGCCGTCGAGTAGCGCAAGGACCCCGAAGGGCGCCGACCTTGGGGTCGCCTTCTTCTTTGGCTACTTTCTTCTTGGCGAAGCAAGAAGAAAGTACGCCCGCCCGCAAGGCGGAAAACAGCGTTAAAACGCGGGCTGGCCTATAGCGTTAAGTGGTACCCCGATTGGTCCCTGACTAGTTTTGTGAGTTGGTTCATGGCCTGAACGGTATCGATGAGGGGACAATTTTTTCAGCCAAGGTAGGCTTATCCTTTTTCCCCAATATCCTTCTGACTGCATCTGCTGCAAGCGCGGTAGAAGTGGTTGGGCCTAGGATGATTCTTTCAACTATCTTTTCAAATGATAGGTCTTGACCAAACAAGCCTTCGAGTGGCTTTATTTTTAGCTTTAGCTTAGGTTCCGCTCCGCGCTGGGTAATGGCGTAACCACGCATTTCTTTGAGTGTTTCCTGAGGGTCTCGCTCATTCATGTAAACGATTCGCCATTCCTCTTCTTCACGAAATCCAATGTGCTTTGTAAAAAGAGCGAAGGTCTTCAGACGCTCAATCCAGTGAAATGCTGCATGAAAGAGATCGTCGTCACTTAGAAGTTGGCCGTTCAAAATGTCAGCTAAAGATTGCACTTTTTCGGATATCCATGCACGGCGTTCCTCGCATGTTCCGTATTTAACGTGGCCCACAATAAGCGGTGATGCTTCATTTGCTTCTATTTTTGCTGTGTCAAATACGATGGCTATGCCACCACCGCCTGCTCCATATCCCCGCCACATCGATAAACGGCCATCGTTGTCTTTGGGGTCGTGTCTAGAGAGACACATGATGTACGTGTGAAATGCATGCTTGGTGTCAAACTCATTGAATAATTGGTCAAAATAGCAAATGAGTTTTTCGTGTTTAGCGTCGTCGGATAGTGAATTCCTGAGGGCAACATTTGATCGGAACGCATTTGCTCCTTCGAGCATTCCAAAGCGGAGTTCCTCTAAATCGTTCATGTATAGAGGGTTCGAGAACCAGACTTCGTCGTTCGCCATCATTTGTTCAAAGACAGCGATAGATGTGTAGTGCGCTAACAAAGGGCGAACGTTGGGGAAGCTGTTTTCAGCATCGAAGTCCGCCCACATCGCTGATTTCAGAGTTTCTTGGAGTTTCATTCGAAACAGTGCTCCAGTTAGGAGTGGCTAACAGTTATTGATATTTAGGTTATCCAAAACAAAAACGCCCCGGAAATCCGAGGCGTTTTCTTAAGTCCATCAGCCCTTAACCGCAGCTCCCCACCACCCCACAAGCGGTACAGAAATCACACCCATCCTTCCGAATCATCGTGTGATTCCCGCATTCACCGCACAGCTTGCCCTGGGTCGGCAGCACCTTGTTGCTGGTGGTGTCTTCCGGCGCTTCCAGGATGCCCATCTGCTGGAGCGGGAAGCCTTCCTCGTCGAGGATGCCGAGCATGGCGTAGCGGTGGATGATCAGGTTGGCGATGTAGGCCACCGTCGACGGGTAGGTCTGCTGTTTGCGCGAGCCGGGGACGAAGGCCATGAAATCGCCGAGCGGTTCCGGGTAGTCGAGCAGCTTCCGGAGCTTCATGCCGATCCACGCCGGGTCGAGCACGCGCATGTCGAGCGACAGAAGCTTGCACAGGCCGTCGAGGGCGCGCGGGTAGTTGCCGGCCAGCCACATCGAGTAGGGGCGGGTGACGCCGTCGGGCAGGGTGATTTCCTTGAGTCCGAGGACGAAGTCTTCGCCGCTCGACGGGTTGGTGACGTCCACCGTCCACGACAGCGTGCCGTCGGTACCGGTCTTCGGTTCCTTGGCGCTGAACAGGGCGTCCTTCACCGGGGTCGGGCCTTCATGCTTGAAGGCGCCGAGCTGTTCGCAACGCCAGCGGATGATCTGGGCCATTGCGGAGACCACCGACGGCATGCGCTTGTGCTCGCCGTGCGGCGGCATCGGCAGTTCGAAGGCGTCGCCCGGCGTTCGGGCCAGGGCGTCCAGCTTCATTTCCAGCCAGCCGGCGTCGTTGGCGCGCATGTCCATGGACAGGGTCTTGGCGACGGCGCCCAGGCCGCGCGGTTCGGCCGGGCCGTTGGCCCACACTTCGAACGGCCAGGCACGGCCTTCCGGTTCGACGTGGCCGACGAACAGCGCGAACTTGCCGATCGGCGAGTCGAGCATGTAGGTCCAGCACATGTTGCCTTCCGGCAGGTTCGGGCGACCCGGCCAGCGCAGGCTGGCCAGCACCGGGGCCGGCAGGTTCTTGATCGACAGGCGGCGGTTGGCGTCGGAGACGAAATCCTGCGGTGCATGGGCGTCGACCGCAGGCGTTTCGGTCTTGGCCGGTTCGCTGGCGACGGAGAGCACGGAGCCGAGCACGCTGTTCGGACGGTAGGTGGCCAGGCCCTTGAGGCCGGCCTTCCAGGCCTGCATGTAGAGGTCCTGGAAGTCTTCGTAGGGGTAGTCGCCGGGGACGTTGACCGTCTTCGAGATGGCGGTGTCGATATGCGGGGCGACGGCGGCCACCATGTCGGCATGCGCCTTGGCGGAGATTTCCAGCGCGGTGACGAAGTAGTCCGGCAGCTTGGAGACATCGCCGCCCTGGTGCTTGTACAGGCGCCAGGCGTAGTCCTCGACCGAGTATTCCTTCAGCGTGCCGTCCGGCATGCGCTTCTTGCGGTTGTAGGTCCACGAGAACGGCGGTTCGATGCCGTTGGAGGCGTTGTCGGCGAAGGCCAGCGAAATGGTGCCGGTCGGCGCGATCGACAGCAGGTGCGAGTTGCGCAGGCCGTGCTTGCGGATCTCGGCCTTGACGTCGCCGGGCAGGCGGGAAGCGAAGTTGCCGCCGGACAGATACAGCTCGGCGTTGAACAGCGGGAAGGCGCCGCGTTCCTTGGCCATTTCCACTGAATACAGGTAGGCGGTGTCGCGCATGTGCTCGGTGATGCGGGTGGCCATGGCGCGGGCTTCCGGCTTGTCGTAGCGCAGGCGCAGCATGGCCAGCGCATCGCCCAGGCCGGTGAAGCCGAGGCCGACGCGGCGCTTGTTGGCGGCTTCCTGCTGCTGGCGTTCGAGCGGCCAGTGGGTGGCGTCGAGCACGTTGTCGAGCATGCGGGTGGATACGCGGCAGACTTCGGCGAAGGCGTCGAAATCGAATTCGGCTTGGTCGGAGAAGGCGTTGCGGACGAACAGGGTCAGGTTGATCGAACCCAGGCAGCAGCAGCCATAGGGCGGCAGCGGCTGTTCGGCGCAGGGGTTGGTGGCCTCGATCACTTCGCAGTAATTGAGGTTGTTGTCCTTGTTCATGCGGTCGAGGAACAGGATGCCCGGCTCGGCGTGGTCGTAGGTCGATTTCATGACCTGGTCCCACAGGTCGCGGGCGCGCACCTTGCGGTACACCCACAGGCCGTCCTCGCGCTGGTAGGCGCCGGAGGAACGCATGTCGGTGTTCGGCTCGGCACGGTGGGTCAGTTCGACATCGGTGTCGGCATCGACCGCTTCCATGAAGGCGTCGGTCACGCCGATCGAAATGTTGAAGTTGGTCAGGTCGCCCTTGTCCTTGGCGTGAATGAATTCCTCGATGTCCGGATGATCGCAGCGCAGCACGCCCATCTGGGCGCCGCGACGGGCGCCGGCCGATTCGACGGTTTCGCAGGAGCGGTCGAAGACGCGCATGTAGGAGACGGGGCCGGAGGCGCGCGACTGGGTGCCCTTGACGCGTGCGCCCTGCGGACGGATGGAGGAGAAGTCGTAGCCGACGCCGCCGCCGCGACGCATGGTTTCAGCGGCCTGGGCCAGTGCGGTGTAGATGCCGGGCTTGCCGTCGGTGTTCTCGACGATGGAGTCGCCAACCGGTTGCACGAAGCAGTTGATCAGCGTGGCCTGCAGGTCGGTGCCGGCGGCGGAGTTGATGCGGCCGGCCGGGATGAAGCCGTTTTCCTGGGCCCACAGGAACTTGGCTTCCCAGTGGGCGCGGTCCTTTTCCTGCTCGATCTGGGCCAGGGCCCAGGCGACGCGCTTGCGCACGTCGTGCACGTTGGTTTCCTTGCCCTTGGCGTACTTTTCGATGAGCACTTCGCCGGAGATTTCCTGCTCTTGCAGCGGGGCGAATTGCGGCGGGGCGGGGATGTCGGTCAGTGACAGTTGTTCGGCGACTGGGCTCATTTTTTGCTCCTCACTGTAGATTTTATTTAGCATTCGCTAAATTTTTCAATGGCCGTAAATCTACTGTATTTAGTGTTGCGTTGCAATGCGTTGACTAAATGTAGGGTTTTGTGCCGGAGCGAAAACTGTTTTGTCATGGGCCGGAAAAGCCCGAAAAAACAAAGCCCCGGCACCTTTCGGGGCCGGGGCGGCGGGCAAAAAATATTTTTGTTCAGAGGGCGAGCAGGGTCTGCGTGTGGTGCGCCATCATCCATTCTTCATTGGTCGGAATGACCAGCACATCGACGCTGCTGTTGCCGGCGCCGATATGCAGATCGTGGCGGGCATTGGCTTCCGGATCGAGGCGGATGCCCAGCCATTCGGATTGCAGGCAGACGCGGCGGCGGACCTCGGCGGCATGCTCGCCGATGCCGCCGGTGAACACCAGCGCATCGAGACCGCCCGCGGCGGCGGCCAGCGAGCCGAGTTCGCGGGCGATGCGGTAGCAGAACAGATCGACCGCCTGCTGCGCTTCCGGCTTGTCGCTGGAGAGCAGGGTGCGCATGTCCTGGCTGATGCCGGAAACGCCGAGCAGGCCGGATTCCTTGTAGAGCATTTTGGTCATGTCCTTGACCGTCAGG
>JAGTRS010000016.1 GCA_018262195.1 Pseudomonadota bacterium
GGCCGGTCAGGGCGTCCTCTACCTGGCGGACGGCACCACGCCGGTGGTGGCTGGCGCCCAACTGACCCCGGCCCAAGCCGCTGGTCTGATCTTCCAGCCGGCCCCCGACTTCAACGGCACGGTGAATATTCCGTTCACCGTCACCGACAACGAAAACGGTACCTCGCCGCAGGCCTCTGCAGCGATCACCGTCAACCCGGTCAACGACCTGCCGGTTGGTGTCGCCGCTCCGGCTGTCGGCAACGAAGACAGCCCGATCCCGGTCAGTCTGAGCGGCACCGACATCGACGGTACCATCCAGTACGTCACCGTCACCGCCCTGCCGCCGGCCGGCCAGGGCGTCCTCTACCTGGCGGACGGCACCACGCCGGTGGTGGCAGGTACCCAACTGACCCCGGCCGAGGCCGCTGGTCTGATCTTCCAGCCTGCCTCCGACTTCAACGGTACGGTCAACGTTCCGTTTACCGTCACCGATAATGAAAACGCTACCTCAACCCCGGTCAACGCGCAGGTCGTTGTCTCTCCTGTCAATGACCTGCCGGTTGCAGTGGCTACCTCAGCTGCGGGCAACGAAGGCAGTCAGATTCCTGTTGCCCTAACTGGTACCGACATCGACGGCACCATCCAGTACGTAACTGTCACGGCCCTGCCGCCGGCCGGCCAGGGCGTCCTCTATCTGGCGGACGGCACCACGCCGGTGGTGGCTGGCGCCCAACTGACCCCGACCGAAGCCGCTGGCCTGATTTTCCAGCCGGCTGCTGGGTTCAACGGTACAGTCAGCATCTCCTTTACCGTCACTGACAACGAAAGTGCCACCTCAACCCCGGCCAACGCACTGATCACCATCAACCCAGTTAATGACCCGACCGTGGTGACCGGCGGCACCTCGGGTGCCGGCAACGAAGACGTGGCGATCACCGGCACGCTGACGGCGACCGACGCCGACGGCCTGGCGACGGCCAGCATCAACGCCGCCACCGGCGCCTGGAGCTACACCCCGGTCGGTGACTACAACGGCGTGGACAGCTTCACGGTGACCATCACCGACGACGCCGGCAACACCACGACCCAGGCCATCAGCCTGACCATCGCGGCGGTGGCCGACATTGCCAACGACACGCTGACGACCAGCGAAGACACGGCGGTCACCATCCTGGCGAGCAGCCTGCTCACCAATGACAACTTTGAAGGCACGCCGGTCGTCACGGCGGTGGGCAGTGCCGCCCACGGCACGGTTGCGCTGGTCGGTGGCAACCTCACCTACACCCCGAACGCCAACTACAACGGCAGCGACAGCTTCACCTACACGGTGACCAGCCCGGCGGGCGTCACCGAAACGGCGACCGTCAACGTCACCATCAACCCGGGTGCCTTACGTCTTCTCGTTGTCCAGTTTCCCGATGAGTGATGTGGAGCAGGGCTCACCAAGCAATCCCTCGGCGATTCGTATCGACTCTTTGCCGGCCAACGGTGTGTTGAGCTTGAACGGCTTGCCGGTAACGCAGGGTCAGTTGGTCTCTGCGGCGGATATCAGCGCTGGTCTGCTGACATTTGTTCCTGCCCCGGATGCCAATGGCGTCAATTACGCCAACTTCAACTTTAGCGTTCAGGATGCCTCGGGACTGTTCGACCCGGCGCCGAATACCGTGACCGTCAATGTGACAGCCGTCAGCGATGGCACGCCGCTGGCCGGCAACGATAACTACCTGACCACGCTCGGCACGCCGATCACGCTGACCCCATCGCAATTGTTGGTTAACGACTATCTGCCTGACCACGCACATATCACTAACGTGTCTGCGGTCTCGAGCGGAATTCTGACTGCCAATGCCAACGGCACCTACACTTATACGCCGACAGGAACAGGCAACGCCACCTTCAGCTATACCGTGACGGATGATGATGGTCAGACCAGTACGGCGACCGTTACGATCCAGACGGTGGCGGCTCGTGACGACCTGGCGACAGTCAGTGAAAGCGCCTTGCCGGATGGAACGGGCGGCGGTACGACAGTGGCGACCGGGAATGTGCTCACCAATGACGGTGGCGGCACCGCTATCAACCAGATTGTCTATAACGGCACCACTTATACGGCGAGCGGTGGTTACATCACCATCAATACAGCCAGTGGGCGTCTCGTTGTCGATGCCTCGGGTACGGGGGCCGGCGACTACACCTATACGCTGCTCCGGAATGCCGATAACTCGGCAGTCGCCAACGACAACAGCGTCGTCGAAACCTTCCAGTACACCTCAAACACCGGTGTGACGGCCAATTTACGGATGACGATCAATGACGACCAGCCCGCAGCATTCAACCGGACGGTGCAGGTTTCGGAAGATGCGGTGCCCAGCTATCGCCTCGTTCTGGTGCTCGACGTTTCCGGTTCCATGGATATCGCTTCCGCCGGTGGTGAAGTGCGCAATATTGCCGATGATGGCACGGTAACCATTGCCACTCGTCTGGCCATGGCCAAGGAAGCAATGGCCTCGCTGGTCAGCGAATATTTCAATCAGGCCCAGAGCGTCTCGATCACCTTCATTACCTTCTCCGACTCGGCGAGTATCGTTAACGCGACGCCGATTACCGACAAGGAGACGGCGTTGTCGACCATCCTGACGCTGAATGGCAGTGGTGGTACCAACTATGAATCGGCCTTGAATGCTGTTCAGAGTGCTTTCGGTACGGTCGATTCCACGGTGCAGAATACGGTTTACTTCATTTCCGACGGTGCGCCTTCGGTTGGCAATACGACAGACCCGGTTGGCGCCTCCGGTTACGATGACTGGCTGGTGGCCAATCCAGCTGTCGATTCCTACGCGGTCGGGGTGGGTACGGGTATTGCCAATGCCACCGCCTTGAACTCCGTCCATAACGTTGATGCCGATGGTGATGGCGTCAAGGATGGTGCGATCATCGTTCCCGACCTGAACGACCTGGCCGGTGCGCTGCTCAGCACCGTTCCGGTAGCCTACGGTGGCAACATCATCAGCAACTCCAACCTGGGCAATGTTCTTGGGGCTGATGGCGGCTATATCCAGACGCTGAACGTGATGCTCGATACCAACGCCGATGGAACGCCGGATACCAATGTGGTGTTCAGCTACGATCCGGTTGCCGATCAGATTTCCCGTTCCGGTGCCTTCCCGGCCGGCTTCCCGGTCTCTGGTGACCTGCTGACGCTGGGCACCGCTCAAGGCTTCGAACTCGGTACGCTGACCTTCAACTTCACGACTGGCGCCTATACCTACTTTACGAGCGGATCGGCGACAGAAGGCGATTCCTTTGCAATGACCTTCGTTGCCCGTGACGGTGACGGTGACATCACCCCAGCTACCACGCTGACGGTCGAGATTGCCGATGGCAAGCCGGTGGCGCGCTCCGATGTCGATACCCTGCTGGCCAGACAGACGCATATGGAAGGCAATGTGATTTCCGGCCTGGGTACTGATGGCGGCCAGGCGCTGGGTGGCACATTGACCTCCTTTGCCGCGTCCGGCTCAGGTGTCGATACGGCGGTTGATGGTGCCCAGGTGAGCAGCGTGACGTTCAAGGGACAGGTGTATGACCTGACGACCAATGCCAGCGGCTCCGGTGCTGGTTATACCTGGAGCGTCAGTGGAGGCAGCCTGACCTGGACGGCCACCGCTGGCGGTGAGTCGCTGGTTTTTGCAAGAACCGGTTTCTACGATTACACGCCACCGACGGCGGCCTTGCCCAATCCGGCCAGCGGCGCAACGTTGACCACCTTGTTTACGTCGGCCGGCAATGCTGACGACAATGGCGTGGTATTGACCGGCTATAACCGTACCGGTACTGCTCAAACATTGAGCTACACCGATGCTGCAGGGACCGCTGACGATGGTGTCGGGGTCAACGGCGGTGGCTCCAATTCCCGTGCGGACAATCTCGAAACTCTGGTTGTCAGCTTTGCACAAGCCTCTCATGCGAATGGTGTACAAGGGGTCAGCTTTGTTGTCGCGACCAATGCCAGCAATCTTGGCAGCAGCGGCGGTTCGGTTTCGTCACTGACCTATTCGGTCTTCGATGTTTCCGGTGCCTTGCTCGGCCGCTTCTACAGCTACGCCGAAGGCACCGTGACCATCCCGTCGGAGTACAGCAATATCGGCCGGATCGAGATCGAAGCCAACAGCGCTGCCTCGGCACGGATCACCAGCGTCAGCTTTGCCGACGTGGTGACCAATACTTCGGCTAGTGCCGTTGCGCCGACCGAAATCGCTTACACCTTGACCGATACGGATGGCGACAGCAGCAGTGCAACCCTGACGCTGCGTGTGATGGCCAACAACGTGTTTGGTGACGGTGCCAATAATTCGATCCTTGGAACCAATGCCAACGACCGTATCGATGGTGGTGCCGGCAATGACATGATCAGCGGCGGTCAGGGTCATGACCTGGTGATTGGAGGTGCCGGCGATGACATTCTCAATGGTAACGATGGCAACGATGAGTTGCGTGGCAGCACCGGCGACGACACCTTGTACAGTGGTGGCGGCAACGATGTGCTGTCGGGTGGCTTCGGCACCGACATCCTGACCGGCGGTGCCGGTTCTGACGTCTTCCGTTGGGAACTGGCTGACCGTGGCACTTCCGGCTCGGTGCCGATCGATACGGTTGTCGATTTCGTCGATGCGGGTGACAAGCTGGATCTGCGCGATCTGCTGCAGGGTGAAACCAGCCTGGGTGGCGTCACCGGCAATCTGACCAACTATCTCCACTTCACCACTTCCGGTAGCGATACAGTCCTTCAGGTCAGCTCGGCTGGTGGCTTCTCGGGTGGCTTCAATGCCGGAGCGGTTGATCAGACCATACTCATCGAGAATGTCGATCTGACGGTTGGCGGTACGCTGTCCAGCGACCAGCAGATCATTCAGCAACTGTTGCTGAACAACAAGCTGATTACCGACTGATCGTTGGTGTCGATGCAGCAAAAAGGGGCGATTTTCATCGCCCCTTTTTTTCGCTCTCGCGGACTGCTCAGCGGTAGGTCAGCCTTCGTGCTGGCGCAGTTTGGCAACGCTGGGAATGTGAATTTTCCGTCCTTCGACCATGATCAGGCGGAGTTCGGTCAGTTCGTGCAGGATGCGGGAGAAGTGCTCCTGAGTCAGGTTCAGGCGTGAGGCAATGATGCCCTTGTTGGTCGGCAGGGTGACGGCAACATTGCTGCCATCCTGGTCGGCTTCGGGCAGTTCGCGCAGCAGGTAGCCGATGATGCGCTGCTTGCCGGAGTGCAGCGAGTAAGACTCGACATCGTTCATCAGTTGATGCAGGCGCATGGCCATGCCGGCCAGCATCTTGCGGCACAGGTTGTGGTCGCGCTCCAGTTCCTCGAACACGGCAGCCTTGGAAATGTGCAGCAACAGCGAGTCGCTGAGTGCCTGGGCGAAGACGATGTAGGGTTTCTCCATGAACATCACGGCTTCACCAAAGCTTTGTCCCTGACTGACAATCTCGACCACTTTCTCGCTGCCTTGCGAGGAGGTAAAGGCCAGCTTCAATTGCCCGTAGACCAGCAAGTGAAATCCGTTGCACGGATCACCCTTGTGAAAAAGGATTTCTCCCTTGGCGGCATGGATTTCACGTGTTCCACGAGCAATGCGGGAAATCTCTTCCGGCGCCAGTCCGTTGAACAGCGGAATATGGGTCAGAAGGGCTTCAATGTTGACTGGGGTATTGCCGTGCATGGTTGATTGGGCTGGGACGGGGACGGCCGATGGTGGCATTCGCTTAGTTCGGATGCAATACGACTAAATGACTACTTACTGTCGGGTCAGTTGCACGTAAAGGAGGGGCAGGCGTCGCGGCAACTCCTCCGGTTTGCGGATCACGCAGAAACCGGCCGGGCCGAAAAGATAGGGCAGGTAAGCGCCGGCTTCGTGGTCGATGGTGACGCAAAACGGGGTCAGGCCCATGCGCCGGGCTTCATGTATGGCCATGCGCGTGTCCTCGATGCCATAGCGGGAATCATAAAGGTCTAGATCATTCGGTTTGCCGTCGGTGATGATCAGCAGCAGACGTCGGCTGGCCGCTTGTTCGGCCAGGATGTTCGCGGCCTGTCTGATGGCAGCCCCCATCCGCGTGTAATAGCCGGGCTTGATGGCCAGGATGCGGCCACGGGCAGCCGCGTCGTAGCGCCCGGAGAAATCCTTGAGCAGATGAAACCGGATGTTCTGGCGGCGCAGCGATGAAAAACCGTAGATGCCGAAGCGGTCACCAGTGGCGGTTAATGCTTCGGAAAAGAGCAGCAGCGAGTCGCGGATGACGTCGATGATGCGGTGCGAATCAGAAATCGGCGCATCGGTGGACATCGACAGGTCGGCCAGCAGCAGGCAGGCCAGATCGCGCTCACAACGGGCCTGGGCGAGATAGCCGCCGGTTTCCGGCGTGTGGCCCGAGGCGCGGTCGGCGTGGTTGCGGACGCAGGAGTCGACATCGAGTTCAGGGCCATCGGGCTGGGCCTTAAGCCAGCGCCGTTGTGGCGCCAGTGCAGCGAACTGGCCCCGCAGTTTTTTGGCGGTGGCGGCGAGGTCGGCCGGCAGCGCGGCGGGTTCCGCATCGCTGGCAACCATCGGCTGAAGCAGGCAGTGCCTTTCCTGCATCAGTTCCTTGCGGTAATCCCACTCCGGAAGTGCAATGCCTGGGCCAATCGGTGTGTCGTCCTCGGCGGCAGAGGGCAGGTCGAGGTCGAACTTGACGCGTGATTTCGCCGTCTGGCCATCCCGAATCAGCGATAGCCGGTCCAGATCTTTTGCTGCGTCGCGGGCATTGGGGTCTTCGTCTTCGTCGAAAGCCCGGTTGACCCGCACATACTCGGCCCAGGTCGGCAGGCTTTCCGCCCTGAACATGGCCAGCATCGGGTTCTTGTTGTCCGGTGTTTCGACCTGTTCTGCCTTGTGCGCCTCTTTGCTTGTCGCACTATTGCCGGTGCCTTCTGGCGGGAGTTCTTCATCCGGATCGGCAACGCGGCTCGGCGCACTTTCTTCGGAAGCAATCAGCCAGAGCAGCACCGGTTGCGGCGGGCGCGCTTTCTTGGAATAGAGTGGCGGCAAGCCATCGACCGATCCGGGCTGGCGCATCGCCTGACGCAGCGCTTCTTCCTGGGCTGCCTCGTCCGGGAGAAGTTCAGCGGCGGGAATTCGAGCGGCGATATGGGCATCGACCAGCCGTTCGTAGCGCGGGCGTAGCCCCGGGTAGCGTTCCAGCGCCGCCCGACTGGCTTGCTGGTTGCGGATGAACCAGCCTTGTTCTGGTGCCACATCGCTGGCGGCGAGTGCAGCCAGCCACAGATACAGGTCGCGGTTGAGCGATTTTTCCGGAAAAACGGCGATTTCCGGAGGCAGGCGCAGGGTTTCTGCATCGCGCCGGGCATGCGCCACCTTTTCGCCGCTGCCGGCAAGCCTTTGCAGCCAGTTGCGCCGGGCGCCATGCTGTTCGGCCGTCGCCGCTGCGACTTTCAGGCCGGGGTCGCCGCCAAAGCCACGAAACAGGATGCCGGCGGTCTTCTCAACTTCGGCAAGTTTGACCGCAGCTTCCGGAAAATGGCCACCAGAGGTCTTGGTAACCCAGTTGTGCCAGAGTTTGCCGACATATTCTTCCATGACTCAAATTTTCCCACCGGCATCTTCGTCGGTATTTGATAAGGCTGAAAAACCTGCCTCGTTTTGTCTCGCAGCCTCATCGCTGACCCAGCGCAATAGCTGGCCATTCGGATTGTCGCGATTGACCGTTGCGCAGGCCGAAATGCACTGGCCGCATTGGGTGCAGGCAAACATCCAGCGTTTGACGTTGCGGGGCTTCAGGCGCATTGGACAGACGGCATCGCAGGCGCTGCCGGAGGGCGGAGCAGGTTCAAGCGTGCCGCTTACTGCCCCCGAGTTTTCAGCATCGTGACGGCTGGTGCGGGCGAGTGTTGTATTGCCGGCAGTGCCGCAGCCCTTCATGCAGCTGGCACAATCGGTCAGGCGCTTGCGGTCGAAACCGACGACCATCGCCTTCTTGTTCACGATCCAGGCAAAGCTCTGGAAGATGCCGATGGCGCAGCCGTAGCGGCAGAACAGGTGGCGGGCGAAGAGGAATTCGAGGGTCAGGACGGTGGTGGCCGCGCTCAGGAAAATGACTTCACCGCGATAGAGCGTGAAGGTCAGCAGCCCGTTATAGACCTGAAACGGTGGCATCAGGTAAGTCAGCAGGACCACCGCCCAGGCGAAGGCGAAGCCGATGGCGGCGGGAACAACCGCCAGCCAGTAACGAGGGTCGCGGGGCATCGGCGTCCCGTCGGGTTCCCATGGTGGTGTCTGTTTCTTGTCCCAGACCGAATGCTTGCCGGTAGCGCGCAGCATCAGGCGGTTGATGGTTTCAACGACCGAGAAATGTGGGCACAGCCAGCCGCAGTAAAGGCGGCCCCACTTCCAGGCGACAGCGATGATCAAGCCCAGTGTGCCAAGGATGGGCAAGAACAAATAGAGAATGAGGTTGGCCGCAGCACTCAGTGGATCGCCGGTGCCGGCAAGCAATTCATCGAGGCCGATATGCCATGGCCGGGTCAGAAAATAGGCATGGCGCTCGGTCAGGTCGTAGCGCAGCAGGTCGAAGATCGGCGTGACCGTGAACAGTGCAAAGAATGCCATCTGCGCCAGCAAGCGGGCGCGCTGCAGGGGCTGTTTTTTCATGGCTGGTCGTTGTCGACCGCGGGGCCGATCAGCGGATAGCGCCAGTTCTGCCCGGCCAGGGCCTTGGACAGCCCGAATATGCCGAACATGACCAGCGTGGAATGCACGCAGGTGAAGTACATGATGACGGCGACCCAGGTCCATTCCCAATGAAGGCCGCCGAGGGCGATGAACAGGCCGCTCAGGACGACGATCAGCAGGCCGCCGTAGAGACTGACGAAGGCGGTTTGTTTCAGATGCTGGCGGGCGAGCCGTGGCGCGTTGTCCTTGTTCCTGAGCCACAGCCAGAATAGGATGGCAAAGCAGATGCCCGGTGCCAGCAGCAGGTTGCCGAGGTACAAGGCCTCGGCCAGCACGGCCAGGTTCTGGCCGGGCGTGCGTTCGTCGAAGCCGGTGTCAGCGTCCGAAAGTGGCATTGACGATTTCCATCAGCGCCTCGACGGTTTCCTCGTCGTCGGTCAGGCTTTCGACCAGGGCGGCGCGGCAGGCGGCAGAGACATCGAAGCCGGACTTGATCAGCGTCGCGGCATAGACCAGCAGGCGGGTACTGGCGACTTCTTCGAGGTCGCGATCCTTGAGGGCGCGGAAGGCCTTGCCGATGCCGACCAGACGCTTGGCCAGATCGACATCGCAGCCGGTTTCGCCGAGCAGGATGGAGATTTCGCGTTCGGCACCGGGGAAATCGAAGCGCATCGAAACGAAACGCTGGCGAGTCGAGGGTTTAAGACCCTTGAGCAGATTCTGGTAGCCGGGGTTGTAGGAAACGACCAGCATGAAGTTGTCCGGTGCTTCCAGCACTTCGCCGGTGCGGTCGATGGGCAGGATGCGGCGATCGTCGGCCAGCGGATGAAGGACGACGGTGGTGTCCTTGCGGGCTTCGACGACTTCATCGAGGTAGCAGATGCCGCCTTCGCGCACGGCGCGGGTCAGTGGGCCATCGCTCCAGTAAGTGCCCTTGTCCGATATCAGGTGGCGACCGACCAGGTCAGCGGCGGTCAGGTCGTCATGGCAGGCGACGGTGTACAGCGGCAGTTTCAGGCGGGCGGCCATGTGCGATACGAAACGTGTTTTGCCGCAACCGGTCGGCCCCTTGATCAGCAGCGGCAGGCGCTGGTGAAAGGCATGTTCGAACAGGGCGATTTCGTTGCCGGAGGCTTCGTAGAAGGGAAGATCGGTCATTTAAGAGAAATCCAGTAAGCAAGCAGAATCAGGCTGGAAACGACGATAAGCCAGCCCTCGAGGAGGATGCGCCAGAGGCGTGGGGCTTCACGCAGTTCCATGAAGTCGAGAATTACGAGGCGCCCTTTGACGAAGGCGATAAGCAGCATGGCGACGATGGCCGAGGTGCCGGCGGCACCGACTTCGCCGAGGTACCAGGTAATCGCGGTGGCGATGACAAGGACGATCCAGGCGCGATGGGCGGGATTCTTGAGCAGGTCCATGGTCAGCGCATCACGTAAACGAGGGGGAAAAGGACGATCCACAGCAGATCGACCATGTGCCAGTAAGCCGCGCCGCTTTCCAGTCCGTGGGCGTTATGGCTGCCGTAGGCGCCGTTGCGCGACTGGAACCAGAGAACCGTCAGGATGACCATGCCGAGTATGACGTGCATGAAATGGAAGAAGGTCAGCGAGATGTAGAACATGTAGAAGGTGTTGGTCGATAACGAAATGCCGGCACCGAACTTGGCTGCATATTCGATGACCTTGACGGCCAGAAAGCCACCGCCACAAAGCCAGCCGAGCAGGATGTTGCGCGAAATCGCCGGGCGATTGTCGCGATGGGCGGCCTGGACAGCCAGCACGATGAACCAGGAGCCGGTAATCAGCAGCAGGGTGTTGAGCGCGCCGAGGTTGCGGTCGAGCGTCTGCTGGTAGAGATTGAACATCTCGACATTCTTGGCCCGGGCAAAGGCGTAGGTTGCGAAGAAAACCGCAAACGCCAGCATTTCCGCCAGGATGAAGAACCAGATGGCGAGGTCGCCGGGCAGCCGGCGGCCTTCAGCGGGCTGGGGTTCGGTTGGGGCTGTGGTGGATTGAAGCATGCAACGAGTTTAGCGTCGCGGGCTGAACGTCGAATTGATCTGCCCTAAGATATCCGGCGGTCAGTGCTTTTAGCTGGCGAGGCAGAGTTCGGGTGAGCCTGGCTTGAACTGCTGGTCGATCTGTTCGACCCGATCGAGAAACTGCTCGGCCGGGACCGGGCGCGAAAAGTGGAAACCCTGACCGTATTTGCATCCCATGCGTTTGAGAATTTCCAGTTGACCGGCATTTTCGATGCCTTCAGCGACCACCTTGAGCGAGAGGCTTTCAGCCATCATGATGACGGCTTCGACCATGACACGGTCGTTGGAAGCTTCGTTCATGTCGCGGATAAAGGCTTTGTCGATCTTGATCGTGTCGATCGGGAAGCGCTTCAGATAGGAAAGCGACGAGTAGCCGGTGCCAAAGTCATCCAGGTAGGTCAGGAAGCCCAGATCCCTGACTTTTTCCAGCCATTCGCGGACCCGAGCCGATTCCCCAATCAGGGTGCTTTCGGTAATTTCCAGTCCGAGCTGTCCGGGGGCAATGCGGTTTTCGGCGCAAACGTCGGCAATCAGGTGGGGCGGGAAGGCGTCCGGAATCTGCCGGGCCGAGACGTTGATGGTGACCCGCAGTGACTTGCCACTGGCTTTCCAGAGGGCAATCTGGCGACAGGCCGTATGCAGGCACCAGACGCCGATGCCTTCAATCATGCCGGTTTCTTCTGCCAGCGGGATGAAGCTGTCGGGCGGTACCAGGCCATGTACGGGGTGCATCCAGCGAATCAGTGCTTCGGCACCAATGACTTCGTGGCTGGCCAGATCAACGATGGGTTGGTAGAAAAGACGTAGTTCGCCGCGTTCGGCCGCCTGGCGCAGATCACTGGCGAGTTGGTGACGATGCTCAATGGCCTGAATCATCGATTGGTCGAACAGGCGCCAGGTGCGGCCCCCGTTCGCCCGCGCCTGAGCCAGAGCCAGTTCGGCATTGCGCATCAGTGCGGGCAGCGTGTCGCCATCCAGCGGGAAGCGTGCCGCACCGACGCTCGCTCCAACCGTGGCATCCTGTCCGTCGATCAGGAAGCTTTCACAGAGTTTGCTGACAATGCGCTGGCCAACTTTCTCGATCGTCGATTCTTCAGTGATACCGGGTAACACAATGGCGAATTCGTCACCCCCAAGCCGCGCTACGGAGTCTTCAGCTTTCAGGCAGGAGGCGATGCGGGTGCCGATCAGGGAGAGCAGGCGGTCACCAAAGGGAATGCCGAGCGCATCATTGATTTGCTTGAATCCCTCAAGGTTGGCAATCAGCAAAGCGAACGGGCGATCCGGATGCACTTGCAGCTGCTTGTTCCAGCGATTTTCGAAACCCTGGCGATTGTCGAGTCCGGTGAGTGTATCGGTGACTGCCATCCGCAGCGCTTCCGCCTCGGAGCTGCGACGGTCGGTGACGTCGCTGGCAATGCACTGAATACTCTCGCCGCCGATGGGGGTCAGGGACAGATTGAGCCAGCGGACGTTGCCGGATCCCAGTTTCAGTTCGAAATCGCTGCTGACAGCGATGCCTTGCTGTATGCAATCCTCGATGAACTTGATGAGTCTGGGTTTATCCGTCCAGTCAAGGTCAAACAAGCTGCTTTCAGGCCCAGCCTTTCCTGTTTCAGTCAGTCGGAGAAACGAGGGGTTGAATGATTCAAGGCAGCCCTTCCGGTCAGCGACAAAAATGCCCGACTCGGCATTGTCAAAGATGCTCCGGTATTTGAGCTCGTCGATCTCATGGCGCTCACGCAGTTTTTTCTCCAGCTTGATCGTGCTGACCAGTCTGGCGCTCAGCATATTGATGTCTTCGGTCAATGAGCCCAGCACATTGTGCTCGTGGCTGGCCGGCGCCAGCAGGCGTTCCCCCGAGGTGGCGTCGAGTGATCCGAGGCGTCGCGAAAGGGTGCTGATGGGGCGGACGACAAGACGCAGGACAGTTGCGGTCAGCGCGACGGCGAGGGCGAGAATGATCAAGCCCATTTGGGCGGCCATGTGAAACGTCGCCAGGAAAACTCGTGACTCGATGACCGCTTCGTCAGGTTGCAACACGATGCGTCCGACCGTCAGCGTGTTATCGAAGGGCGAAAATACCTGGCGCTCCAGCGGGGCTGCTGACAGGGTCGATGCGTGCGTGCTGCCCTCACGGACGAGTCTGGCCAATTCATCGTTGTCCGTGCTGATGGTGACAGTTTTTACCTCACGCGACTTCAGCAAACCTTGCGCAACCTCCTTGGCCAGTTCGGCGTCACCAACGAAGCAGGCGATGCGCACGGTGCTTTCGACGGTATCGAGCAACTCGCCCAGTCGCTGGTAGGAGTCCCGTTCGGTTTCGTGGGCGACAATGACGGCCAGCGTCAGCACGATCAGGCCGCCGACGAAAAGAGTAATGGCAACGATGCTGCCGACTGTCCGGAAGAGCAGGCTGCTTTGCCAGAGAGATTTCATGGTGTCGAGATATCGAAAACGACGCGCAGCCTGCGGTCGAGCCTGGCTTTATCCACGTAGCCAATGGCACGGGGGTTATTGATCAATTCCTCAAGCATTTTTTCCGGGGTATTCATGACCCGGGGCGGTGTCACCCGGCCGCTAAACAGCAGTCTTGCCCAGTAGGCGTTGATTTCAGCGCTCGTCTTGTTGATCAGTGCGGAATAGAAGGCTTGTCGTTCCGGAGATTGCGTTGCCTGATCGAGCGGTTCTGCCTGTTGTCCGCCCGGCAGTTGGCGAAAGCGGCCCAGGAAGATATCGACGACTTCTTTTTTGCTCAATGTGCCGATTTCACTGTCGCTGCGCACGGCAACCACCAACTCGGCAGCGCCGAGCGTCGGCGCCATTGAAAGCGCAAGCAACAGGATGAGCAGTCGACGAAGCATCATCGGCTAGAAAATGAAATCCATGACAAAGGTGAGGACGTTGGTTTTTCCATTCCATCCGGCGCGCTCGTTGCGGAATGGGAAGAGTGATTCCGAGGTGCCGCGAATGGCGTCAAACTGGACCTTCAGATCAAGATTGCTGGCGAAGTCCCAGCGGACGCCGATTGAGGTCGTATGTTGATCACTGCGGCTGTCTGACAGGACTGTTCTGGTTGCCGAATTGAGTGTGTCGAGCGCCGGGGCCATGCCGTCAGGAATTCCTGTCGTCAGCTTCTTCTTGTCCGAGCGGATCCAGGAATAACCGACAAATGGCGTGAATTCTCCGATGCGGTATCCCGCCAGCAAGTAACCGGCCCACCAGTCCTGGAAAGCGGTGGTCGTATGCTGGACACGGCTGATCATCAGCTGAACCTGCACCGGGCCGTCATCGTAGACGCCGCCCAGTGAGTGGAAGCGGCTGCGCGAGCCGGCGACATTGAGTGCGTCAGCCGCGGCCGAGGCTTGCGGAAACATCACGGCAGCCTGGCGCAAACCATCGGTCAGTTCATCGATCGGCAGGTTGTGCTTGAAACGCAATTCGGAACTGCTGGCGCGAACCGTCCAGGCACCGCGTTGATAGGTCAGGCTGCCACCCAGCATGCGTGATCCGCTCAGGTCCCAGCGGCGCTCGGCCAGCGGGAGTGTCTCGTCCATCCAGCCGAGGTGGGCCTTGCCGCGCAAGATGCCGCCGGCCACTGGGATGGACAACTGAGCGTCGGCCCCGTCAATGTGCGAGAAGGGGAGAACGCCGAAGAAATCGGTTGACGGGCGAACGGTCAGGTAGGAGTAGCCGACCTGGCGTGAGTCCGAGAACATGTAGAAATCCGTGCCCAGACGGCCAACACGAATACTGGTGTTGCCGGTGGGTTCCCAGCGTGCAAATGCCCACATGACTTCGGGAGAGTAGCTGCTGCCCAGGTGGTAGCGACTGATGACCTGGCTGATCAGTGCCAGGTGATTGCTGACCTGCCAGTTGGCTTGAAGACCAAACAAGGAGTCGACTTCGCTGCGCCATTCGCCCGCGCTACCGTGCGGTTGGGAGAGTTCGCGGACGAAGCCGGCCTCGCGTGAGGAAGACCGGGTGGCGCCTAGTGTGCCAAAGCCATTGAAGCTCAGAGAACTCTCCGAGTCGGATTCAAGGGCATGCGCGACCGGTTGATATCCCAGAAGTGCCAGTAAAAAGCCGCACGAAATTACAAAACGCCTGACCGTTATTGTTTTCATTAGATTGCCGATGATTGGCGGGTTTTTATTGTTAATGCTGTAAATACTACATCAGTATTAGATAAATGGCATAAAAAAAGGCGCGGTCCGAAGAGCCGCGCCTGAGGTGCTACCTGGAGGAATTAAACCTTATGCGGTTTCTTTCTCGTCACCGCCGACAAAGAAGCTGACGATGTAGATGACAAGACCGATCAGGAAGGCGACGCCGGCCCATTCACGCATCCAGTAGAACAGCGCGATCTTGTCCTGCGCCACCATGAAGGGCAGCGGGGCATCGGAAACGCGTTGCAGCCAGACTTGCAGGATGCCTGCAGCGGTCAGGAACAGCGTGATGAAGACGATCGCGACGGTCATCAACCAGAACGACCACATTTCCAGCACTTGCGACTTGTTGCTGTTGGCAGCACGGCCGCGCAGGATGGGCATGGCATACGAGATCATCATCAGGTTGACCATGGCGTAGGCGCCATAGAAAGCCATGTGGCCGTGAGCGGCGGTGATCTGCGTGCCGTGCGTGTAGTAGTTGACCGGGGCCAGGGTGTGCAGGAAGCCCCACACGCCAGCGCCCAGGAAAGCCATTACACCGGTACCCAGGGCCCACAGAACGGCAGCCTTGTTCGGATGCTCGCGACGACGACGGTTCACCATGTTGAAGGCGAAAACAGTCATGGCGAAGAAGGGAATCGGCTCCAGCGCGGAGAAGATGGAACCCCACCACTGCCAGTATTCCGGCGTACCGATCCAGAAGTAGTGGTGACCCGTACCGATGATACCGGTGATCAGCGTCAGGGTGACGATGACGTAGAGCCACTTTTCGATCACTTCACGGTCAACACCGGTCGTCTTGATCAGCACGAAGGCCAGGAAGGAGCCAAGGATCAGTTCCCATACGCCTTCCACCCAGAGGTGCACCGTCCACCACCAGAAGAACTTGTCGAGAACGACGTTCGTCGGGTTGTAGAAAGAGAACAGGAAGAAGACGGCCAAGCCCCACAAACCAATCAGCAACACCAGCGAGATGGCTGTTTTCTTGCCCTTCAGCACCGTCATGGTGATGTTGAACAGGAAAGCCAGCGCAACGACGACGATACCCAGTTTGGTTGGCAGCGGCTGTTCGAGGAACTCGCGGCCCATGGTTTCGACGAGGTTGTTGCCGGTCAGTTCGGCCAGCGTGGCGTAAGGAACAGCCAGGTAGCCGACGATGGTCAGCGCACCCGCGACCAGGAAGACCCAGAACAGGATCAGCGCCAGTTTCGGGCTGAACAGTTCAGTTTCGGATTCTTCCGGGATCAGGAAGTACGCGCCACCCATGAAGCCAAACAGCAGCCACACGATGAGCAGGTTGGTGTGGACCATACGGGCCACGTTGAACGGAATGGCGGGGAACAGGAAGTCGCCGAGCACATACTGCAGGCCAAGAATCAGGCCGAACAGGATCTGACCGACAAACAGGCCGATTGCCGCGATGAAGTAGGGTTTTGCAACCGCTTGGGATTTATATTGCATGTTCAGTTCTCCTCTCGATCAGCCCTGGCTGTTAGGCGGCCAGTTGTTGGTGTTGATCGAATTGACGTGCTTCAGGAAGGCCACGATGGCGTTCAGTTGCTCGTCGGTGAAGTTGAATTGAGGCATGCTGCGGCGACCCGGGATGCCTTCTTTCGGACGGCTCTGGATGAATGCCTTGACGCCCTCATCGCCGTAGCGAGTGATGACGTTACCCAGTTCCGGGGCGAAATAGGCACCTTCACCCAGAAGGGTGTGGCAACCGATACAGTTATTGACTTCCCAGAGCTTCTTGCCCTCGGCAATTTGCGGCGTCATGTTGGCCCGCATATCGCGTTTGGGTAGTGTCGAGAGTGTGTCGAATGACAGCGCAAGGAACAACAGGAAGAAGAAGACGGTCCCCCCGTAGAAAATGTTCCGCGCCATCGATTTGGTGAAAGCGCCACTCATTGTTTTCCCCCTTTCGGAAATTGTTTGGCCGGCCGATGGTAGGGGGAGGGGACAGCGCCGGCTTTGATGTCCGCTAAAAAAGCGGAATTACTTGAACCATCAGCGTCGGCGGTATACTCAGGCTTCCACAAGTTGAAAGCATCTCATGGCCTCAAACAGCGACACCGCCAGCATGGCGCTCTTCTGCGACTTCGAGAACGTCGCTCTCGGCGTGCGCGATGCGCAGTACGAAAAATTCGATATCCGCCCGGTGCTAGAGCGTCTTCTCGCCAAGGGCAGCATTGTCGTCAAGAAGGCCTATTGCGACTGGGATCGCTACAAGGCCTTCAAGGCAGCCATGCACGAAGCCAATTTCGAGTTGATCGAAATCCCGCATGTTCGCCAGTCGGGCAAGAATTCAGCCGACATCAGGATGGTCGTCGATGCCCTCGATCTCTGCTACACCAAGGCCCATGTCGACACCTTCGTGATTATTTCCGGCGACTCCGATTTCTCGCCGCTGGTCTCCAAGCTGCGCGAGAACGCCAAGAAAGTGATCGGCGTTGGCGTCAAGCAAAGCTGCTCCGACCTGCTGGTGACCAATTGCGACGAATTCATCTATTACGACGACCTGGTTCGTGACCGCGAAACGCGCAGCAACGCGCGGCGTGACCGCGAAGCGCCCAAGCGTTCGCCGGAAGAAGAAGCCAATCGCAAGCAGAAGCAGGAAGAGCGTAAGGCCAAGGCGATCGATATCGTCACCGCTACCTTCGTCGACCTCATGGCCGACCGTGGCGAAAGCGAACGCATCTGGGCCTCAGTTCTCAAGGAGGTCGTCAAGCGTCGCAATCCGGGCTTCAACGAAAGCTATTACGGTTTCCGTACTTTTGGCAATCTGCTCGAAGAGGCAGCCGGGCGCGGTTTACTCGGTTTTGGTCGCGACGACAAGGGAGCCTTCGTCTTCCGGGGAGCGCAACGCTCTGCAGTGATGGAGGGAGATGTCGCGGCGCAGGCAGAAATCGCGGAAGCGGCTGAGGAACCGGTTCGCGAACCATCGAAGGCTGAAACGCCGGTCATCGACTTGGAACCGGCAAGTAATGCCCGCCGCCGAGGTGGTCGTCGTGGCCGTAGCGGCAAGGATCGCGCATCGACCGAAGTGCCTGAGGTTGCGAATGGGGCAGATGCCGCTCCCGTCAGCTCTGAAATGGCGCCGGTGGTGGTCAGTGAAGCGCCAGCTGCCGGGCTTGTTGTTCAGAACGAGGAGAAGCCGCGTCGCGGCGCTCGCCGTCCGCGCAAAGTGGCTACGCCCGAAGCGGTGCCAGCTGCCGTCGAACAGCCGGTGCTGGAAGTGGCCGCTGCTGAGCCGAAACCGGCCAAGGCCAAGCGGCAGACCCGTTCACCGCGGGTCCGCAAGCAGAAAATCGGGGAAACAGCGGAAAGCTGATCGGCAATACCCGTGACCTGGCAGCTTTGGGGCGGTCAGGTCAAACTGCGCTAGATGACGTTGAGCAGCTTGCCGCGTAGCGATTCGGCTTCGCGCTTGCCATCCCGTGACATCACAATCGAGTGATACCACTCATCGTAGAGGGCCCGCAGCTCAAGGTGTCCGGCCGCATTTTCGAGGCGATCCAGCAGTGAGCTGGTGCCGAGTGCGCCGACGAACGCATTGAGGGTGTTGATCATGAAATTACGCGCCTGCTGCAGGCGTACCGGATCGGGCGTGCTCGGCAGCTCGCTGAAGGCGGTTACCGCAGGCAGTGCCGCTGGGGAGGCCGCGCCAGGAGGAAGACCGGCAATATCATGGAATTCGATATAGCCTTCTTCTTCTAGCATGCCGAGCGTATGTTGCAGGTCATCAGCCGGCAACATCCCACGCAGTTCTTCTACTGATCGCTTTCCGTCAACGAAGATCAGCAGGCGTCGCACGCGCGGCGACAGCCCTCCTGCCTTCGTGGCGATTTCGTCATGCCCCTTCGGGGTCTTTGCGAAAACAACGCCCATGGTTTGTCTCCAGTTTGGTGTGAAATTTTGTAATGCATTGTACTAAACGAAAAAACCCGCCAACAGGCGGGTTTTTATCAAGTGTGAATTAGTTCTCGGTCAGGCTGCTGCTTGTACCGGAATCTTGTGGCCGCGACGGACGATGCGATTTTGCGAATCGACGTAGATCAGGTCCGGCTCGTGTTTGGCCAGTTCCACTTCGTTATAGACGGCGAAGGTGGCGATGATCAGGATGTCGCCAGGGGCAGCACGGCGGGCAGCGGAACCATTGACGGAAATGACACCCGATCCGCGTTCGGCACGGATGGCATAGGTCGTGAAACGCTCGCCGTTGTTTACGTTCCAGATATCGATCTGTTCGTATTCCTTGATGTTTGCCGCTTCGAGCAGGTCTTCATCAATGGCGCAGGAACCCTCGTAGTGCAGGTCGGCGTGGGTGGCCGTGACACGGTGCAACTTGGATTTCAGCATTGTTCTCTGCATGGTTTCACTCATCCAGATAGTTGGGGGAAGCGCATTGTAGCGACAATGACACCGCTGTCAACGGCCGTAATTATGGATATTTCGGCTGCGTCAAATCTCGATGTTATCGATCAGCCGCGTGCTTCCCAAGCGGCTGGCGGCAAGCACCACCAGAGGGGCGTTTACGCCTTTCGGCATAGACAGGTCGGACTGTTGTCGCACTGCAACATAATCTGTCTTCCAGCCGGCTGCTGTCAGTGCGGCAATAGCTTCATTCTCCAGTCTGACGCTATCCGTTTCGCCAGAAAGGATGGCTGTGCGGATTTCGTTGAGCAGACGATACAGTCGCGGCGCTTCGGCGCGTTCGGCTTCGCTCAGGTAGCCATTGCGTGACGAGAGGGCCAAGCCGTCCTCGGCACGCACCGTTTCGCCGCCGATGATGTCGATCGGCAGGGCCAGTTGTCGCGTCATGTTGCGGATGACCATGAGCTGCTGATAGTCCTTCTTGCCGAACACGGCGGCCTGCGGCTGGACAATGTTGAACAGCTTGAGGACGACGGTGGCGACGCCACGGAAATGGCCGGGTCTGAACTCGCCGTCGAGGATGTTCTGGATGGCTGGCGGCTCGACCGTGTATTCCTGCGGCTCCGGATAAAGATCGGCTTCGGTCGGGGCGAACAGGACGTTGACGCCGGCGGCGGCCAGCTTGTCGCAGTCGGCTTGGAAAGTGCGCGGGTACTTGTCGAAATCCTCGTTCGGCCCGAATTGCAGGCGATTGACGAAAATAGAGGCGACCACGGTATCGCCATGGGCGCGGGCCTGTTCCATCAGGCTGATGTGGCCGGCATGCAGATTGCCCATGGTCGGTACGAAAACGACGCGGCCGCGCCCCTTGAGCGCCGAGCGCAGGTCGGCGATGGCGGAAATGATTTGCATGGCTTTACGCTGAATAGGTGTGTTCGGGTCCGGGATAGCTGCCATCCTTGATGGCGGCAACGGCGCGGCAGGCGGCATCGTGGATGCTGCTGGCGCCTTCCATGAAATTCTTGACGAACTTGGCCTTCTTGCCGGGCGGAATGTCGAAGGCGTCGTGCAATACCAGCACCTGGCCAGAGCAGTCCTTGCCGGCACCGATGCCGATGGTGATGATGTGCAGGCTGGCGGTGACCTCGGCGGCGAGCACGGCCGGAATGGCTTCGATGACGATCATCGTCGCACCGGCATTCTGCAGCGCCAGCGCGTCATCCTTGAGTTTCTGCGCGGCAGCTTCGCCCTTGCCCTGGACCTTGTAGCCGCCGAGCGCGTGTACCGATTGCGGCGTGAGGCCGACGTGGCCGCAGACGGGGATGCCACGGTCAACCAGGAATTTGACGGTTTTTGCCATTTCCTGGCCGCCTTCCAGCTTGACCATCTGGGCGCCGGCCGCCATCAGCGTGACGGCGTTGCGGAAAGCCTGTTCCGGCGATTCTTGGTAGCTGCCGAAAGGCATGTCGGCAATGATGAAGGCGTGGTCCGAGCCGCGTTTGACGGCGGCCGTATGGTAGGCGATGTCGGCTACGGTGACCGGCAGGGTCGTGTCGTGGCCCTGAATGACGTTGCCCAGCGAATCGCCGATGAGCAGGCATTCAATGCCGGCGCCATCGAGCAGGCGCGCAAAGCTGGCATCGTAGGCGGTGAACATGACAACTTTCTCGCCGGCGGTATACAGCTTGGCGAGATCGGCCTGGGTCAGGCGGCGGGTGATGGTTTGGGCTGACATGGTGGTTTACGTCCTGAAGACGAAATAGACGGCACCTAGGATACACAGAGCCGCCCACAAATAGTCAAGCTTGAGCGGCTGGCCCATGTAAAAGATGACGAAGGGTACGAAGACGGAGAGCGTGATCACTTCCTGCAGTATCTTCAACTGGCCGAGGTTGAGCTCGGTATGGCCGATGCGGTTGGCCGGCACCTGCAGCAGATATTCGAACAGCGCGATGCCCCAGGAAAGCAGGGCGGCGATCCACCATGGCTTATCGTTGAGGTTCTTGAGATGGGCATACCAGGCGAAAGTCATGAAGACATTCGACAGGGCCAGCAGCGTCACCGTCTGCCAGAGCACGGGGATGTGCAGGCCGAAGAAGGTCACAACCTGACGATGCCCTGATTGGCCACGGCCGGTAGCCAGGCGGCGACGCTGCCGCGTCCGGGAATGACCAGATTCGGCGCGATTTCGGCCAACGGTTGCAACACGAAGGCGCGCAGGTGCAGACGCGGGTGGGGCAGGGTCAGGCGCGGCAAGTCGATCAACTGGTCGTTGTAGAGCAGGATGTCGAGATCCAGCGTGCGCGGCCCGTTTCGCTCGGCCCGGACACGGCCGAAACGGTGCTCGATGTCGAGCAGGGCATCGAGCAGGGCTTCCGGGGCCAGTCCTGTTTCGATCTGGGCGACAGCATTGACGAATTCCGGCTGTTCGGTGATGCCAACCGGTGCCGTCCGGTACAGTGAAGAGCTATGGACGACACGGCTTTCCGTCATGTTGGCCAGCGCACCGAAGGCAGCGCGAACGGTAGCTGCCGGGTCGCCGAGATTGGCACCCAGCGCGATGTAGGCGGTGTTGGTCATTCAGCGGCGCTGTCTTGGCTGCCAGCGCCAGCCGGCTTTTTCCTGCGGCGCCGGCGCTTCTTGTCGCCGGCCTGCTCAGGCATCAGCATTTCGGCACGCTCATCGCCATCGACGCTCTGGAAGCGGGTCCACCAGTCAGCCATTTCCATGTCGATTTCACCGGCCTGGGCGCGCAGTACCAGAAAGTCGTAACCGGCCCGGAAGCGCGGCTGTTCAAGCAGGCCATACGGGCGTTTGCCGGCGCGCTGTTCGAAGCGTGGCTGCAGGGCCCAGATGTCCTTGATGTCGCCAGCAATGCGGCGGGTGATGGCCAGTTTTTCGCCCTGTACGTCGAGTACGGTATCCATGGCCTGATAGAGCGCCGGAATCTTGGCTTCGCCCTTGGCCTTGAGCTTGTCCCAGTGGGCCAGCACTTCATGCCAGAGCAGCGTCGCGAACAGGAAGCCTGGCGAGGTGCCCTTGCCACGGCGAACGCGCTCGTCGGTGTTGGCCAGGGCCAGCATGACGAACTTTTCGCCCATCGGTTGCTCGAGAATGACGTCGAGCAGGGGCAGCAGGCCGTGATGCAGGCCTTCGTCGCGCAGCTGGGTGATGCATTTGACCGAATAACCTGAGGTCAGCAGCTTCAGCATTTCGTCGAACAGGCGGGCGGCTGGCACGTTTTCCAGCAGTTCGGCCATTTCGCGGATCGGCTTTTTGGCCTCCGGGTCGATCATCAGGCCCAGCTTGGCAGCCAGGCGGACGGCGCGCAGCATGCGGACCGGGTCTTCGCGATAGCGCGCACGCGGCTCGCCGATCATGCGCAGGGTTTTCTGCTTGAGGTCGCCGACGCCGTGGTGATAGTCGATGACCGCTTCGGTGGCCGGGTCGTAATACAGCGCATTGGCCGTGAAGTCGCGGCGCGCGGCGTCGTCGGCGTGACTGCCGAAGACGTTGTCGTGCAGCACGCGGCCGTGTTCGTCGGTCTTGGTCTTTTCGTCGAGCATGCCGCGGAAGGTAGTTACTTCCAGCGTTTCCGAACCCATCATGACATGGACGATCTGGAAGCGGCGGCCGATGATGCGCGAGCGGCGGAAGGCGCGGCGGACTTCTTCCGGCGTGGCATCGGTGGCGATATCGAAGTCTTTGGGCTCGGCACCGATCAGCAGGTCGCGTACCGCGCCGCCAACGACGTAGGCCTTGAAGCCATGACTTTGCAGTGTTTCGCAGGTACGGCGGCTGCCGCTGCTGATGCGGTCGCGGGTGATGCCGTGGCTGGAGACGGGAATGACGGCTGGCTCGTGGCGGCTGGCCTTGGGTTTCTTGCCGCTGAAAACGCGGGAGATGAGTTTGCGGATCACTTGTACCGATCGAAGAGCGTTTGAGGCGCTGCGGAAAAGCCGAAATTCTACCGCAATGTAATGATTTTCCAGCCCATTTCGCCTGCATGGGCGCGCAGCTTGTCGTCCGGGTCGACGGCCACCGGGGTCTTCACCTTCTGCATCAGCGGCAGGTCGTTGTGCGAATCGCTGTAGAAGAAGCTGTTGTCGAAGCTCCCCCACCACAGGCCGAGCGATTCCAGCCAGCTATCGACGCGGGTGATCTTGCCAGCCTGGAAGGACGGTGTGCCACGCGGGCCGCCGGAAAAGGCGCCTTGTTCGGTGTCAACGGCAGGCACCGTGCCGATCAGATGGGGAATGCCGAACTCGCGGGCAATCGGGCCGGTCACGAAGCTGTTGGTGGCAGTGACGATGGCGCACAGGTCGCCGGCTGCCAGGTGCTGGGCAACCAGGGCTTTGGCTTGGGTGGTCATGATCGGCCGGATGTGGCGTTCCATGTATTCGCGATGCCAGGCGTCGAGTTCGCTGCGGCTATGGCGGGTCAGTGGTGCCAGCTGGAAGATCAGGAATTCATAGATATCCAGCGTGCCGGCCTTGTATTGCTCGTAGAACTGGATGTTCTTGGCTTCCTGCAATTCACGGTCGACGACGCCTTTGCTGATCAGAAATTGCGCCCATTCGAAATCGGAGTCGCCGGCGAGAAGGGTGTTGTCTAGGTCGAAGAGGGCGAGATTCATGATGAAGCTTCCATGTTGAGCAGTTCGCGCAGCAACGGCAGGGTCACCGGGCGCTTTTGTTCGAGAGTGTATTGATCGAGGGCAACGATGATGCTCGATAGCGTGCGCATGTCGCGCGGGGCGTGGCGCATCAGGTAATCGATCAGTTCCGGTGTCAGTTTCAGGGCGCGTTCTTTCGCCTGGACGCTCAGCGCAGCGGCTTTTTCGGCGTCGGAGAGCGGTTGCAGTCGGCAGATCAGGCCGGAGCCCAAGCGGGTCCGAAGGTCTTCGCGCAACGCCAGATGGGCCGGCGGCTGGCCGGCGGCAGTCAAAAGCATGCCTGAAGCCATCTTGAGGCGGTTGAAATGGTTGAACAGTGCGATCTGGCCGGTTTCGTCCAGCGCTTCGACATGGTCGATGGCCAGTTGCTCGGCCGTCGGGGCCGTCTTCAACGCCGGGTCGAGCGCTGCGTCGACATAGGCAAAACCGCTTGCCTGCAGCAAATGCGAGCATCCCGATCCGGCTTCGCCCCACAGGCAGAATGAGGTATCTGCACGCGTACCAGCCAGCCATTCGGTGAGCAGGGCGAGTGTTTCTGCATTGCCCCCGGCGACGAAGTTATCCAGCGTGGGCGGGCTTTCGGGCAGCAAGTCGAGAATCAGCTGGCGCATCGGGCGATCGGAATGAAACAGGGGCCGCGATTTTAACATTTGTCCTGAGCTCGGCCCGGGTTTCAGCCGGGGGAATGAAGTCGGCCAGGCGCCGCTCGCTTTGCTGCAAGCGGGCATGGGGAATTTCGCCCCGCTCCAGCGCCTGGGCCGCCGCGTAGATGGCACGATAGACCTGGCGTGGGTCGTAGGAAACCAGCACCAGATCAACGCCTGCCGCCAGCGCTTCGCTGGCCACCCGGCCAATGCCAAGGTCGTACACTGCGCCCATGTTGAGGTCGTCGGTAATCAGTACCCCGTCGTAGTCCCACTCGCTGCGCAGCAGGCCGTCGACCACCGCTGCCGAGTGCGAGGCAGCCCGTTGCGGGTCGATGGCAGCCAGCGTGACATGGCCGAGCATGATGGCTGCGCCGGGGTGGCCGGCCAGTTGGCGGAAGGGTTGCCAGTCAGCGGCCAGCGCGGCCGGCGATTCATTTAGTCGCACCGGGCGCAGATGGGTGTCCTGCCTGACCCGGCCCAGACCGGGGAAGTGCTTCAATGTGGCGCGGACGCCGCGTTCGCTCAAGCCGTCGATGTAACCCGCCGCGACGGTGCCGACGGTGGCCGGGTCGGCGGCGATGGCGCGGGCCGAGAGTCGGGTCAGACGGTCGTGCGGGTTATCGGCTTTGCTTGGCCGCAGGTCGACGACCGGGCCGAAGTTGAGATTGACGCCGAGTGCGCTCAGCCCTTGCCCTTGCTGCGCACCGTAGCGCTGGGCGCGCCAGGCCAGGTCGCCGGCACCGATGAGGCTAGCTAGCGGCGGCATGGCTTCGAGCAGCGGTGAAAGATGCGAAACCGGGCCGCCTTCCTGGTCGCCGGCGACGAGCAATGGCGGCAGCCCGGCGCGCCGGCGGATGGCCTGCAGCGCGGCAATGTCGCCGGCTACCTCGGCCAGCGTGCGGCCGCGCAGGTTGCGTCTGGCCAGATAGATGCCGCCGATCAGGCCGCGCGCGGCCAGCGTTCGCACTTCCGCGAAATCGGTATAGCCGACGATGAAATGGCCGCCCACGGCCTGCATGCTTTCGCCGCTGCTTAACACGGCGGCCCGTTGCATCTGATATTCGCCTTCACGAAGCAGCGTGACGGCAATGACCGCGAGCAGCAGAACCACCAGCAGTCGCCCCGGAAAGCCGACTCGCCAGATCAATCCGGCCATCGCGAAGGCTAGCAGCAGCGGCGTTTCGACATGGCGCAGCCAAACCATCAACGGGTGTTTCAGGTGCCAGGCGAGGCCGAGCAGCAACAGCGAAAAGAGCAGGGGAAGCAGGGGAAGCAGGCGAAGGAAAAGGATAAGGATAAGGCCGGCGGCCTTGCCGGCCGGCCTGATGGTCAGGGGCAGTTTCATTGCCCAGTGGCTTCGCTATCAGGGTTGAGCTGGGCGCCGAGGCGGTACCAGTCGAGTCGGCGGGTGGCGAGCATGGTGGTGCCGAGGGCGAGGAAGAGCAGCACGCTGCCCATCAGCAAGGCGTTGTCCTCGGAAAGCAGCACGCCGTAGAGCACGCCGTAAAGGCCGGTCAGTCCGGCGCCGAAGGCCAGGCCCTGTCGCATCCCGCCGAGCGCACCGGCCAGATAGGTGGCGATCAGTCCGATACAGGCGACGGCCGACAAGCCATAAGCGGCATAGAAGGGCAGGTGCTCGGAGAAGGCGATCAGCAGCAGGAAGAAGATGGCCAGCGCCAGGCCGACCAGCAGGTATTGCATGGGGTGGATCGGCGAGCGGCGCAGGATTTCGGTCAGGAAGAAACCGGCAAAGGTCAGCACGATGAACAGCACACCGTATTTGACCGCCCGCTCGGATTGAAGATAGACATTGACCGGATCGACGAAATCGATGCTCAGCACTTCGCCGCGCGCCGGGTTTAGCGTCGCCTCGAAATTACGGGCCAGATGCGAAATTTCCCAGCGGGCGCCAAAGCCGTCCTTGGTCACCGTGCGGCTGTTAGGCAGGAAGCGGCCGCCGAAATTCGGGTGTGGCCAGGCCGATTTCAGCTCGATTTCATTCGATTCGCCGGTCGGGGCGATGGCCAGCCGGGCGGTGCCGGTCAGCTGCAGCGGAAAGCTGAAGTTGAAACGGCTTTCGCGCTGGAAGTCGAGCCGGCCGAGATCAATGCTCAGCCGGCGGATGGCCGATTCCTGATCGCCCTTGCCCTTGCTGCCCGGTGAGGCAAAACGCTGCGCCTTGCCGTTGATCACGACCTCGGGGTCGTTATTGACGCCGCGCGGGTCGGCAATGCCGAGCACCAGCCGGGCGCTCGCTTCCAGAATGCGCCCGCCGCTGGCTGCTTCGCTCAGGGGTTTGACGACGAAATGTCCGCTGGTGGCGAGGCCGAGGCGGAACAGCCGGGCCTGGTAGATGCCCCGGTTGCGCGTTTCGACCACCGTTTCGCCCGCCATGACGAGCTTTTCGGGCGGCAGCATCAAGGTCCGCTCGACCACCTGCTGGCGGGTTTTTCCAGCCTGGCCGGCCTCGCCCTCGGGAATCAGCACCTCGACCTGTTCGCGATAACGTAGCTCGATCACCGGTCCGACCAGCGTCTGTTCGCCGGCTGCGCTGTTGGCAATGCTGGCCTGCACCTCGTTCTGGCGCTGGCTGCGGTCGCGGATCTGGCCTTCGATCAGGCCCAGCGGCACCAGCAGCAACAGCGACATGAAGCAGATCGCGGCAATCTTGAAGAGCAGTTTCTTGTCCATTTGTGGCTCCCTTGTTTGAAAGTGAGCCCAGTGTCGGCGCGCTGCGTGAACGCCTGTCGAAGCGACGGTGAAGCTGTGTGAAGCCGGGGTGAAGTTAGGTCGGGGCCGGCATCCATCGGCCAAACCGGCCAAGCCGGCAAATTCGGCGCGAATCGCGCTACCATCGGGAACGACACCTTGGTCTGCCGGGCGCCGACTGCGGTGCCACGCAGCACATCGCCTCCCCTATTTTGTCCGGCCGTCAGGTCGTTGAATCAATGAACATTCTCCCTTTCCTGGCGCTGGCCTGCCCTCTGGACGGCGCTCCCTTGTCCCGTAAGGGCGCGGCATGGTGCTGTGCCGCCGGCCACAGTTTCGACATTGCCAGCCAGGGCTATACCCATCTGCTGCCGGTGCAGAAAAAGCGCTCGCATGATCCGGGCGACAGCAAGGAGATGGTGGTGGCCCGCCGGCGGTTTCTCAATGCCGGTTACTACCAGCCGATTGCGGCGGCGGTCAGCCGGGCCGTGCTGGCCGATTTGCCGCCCGATGCAACGCTCAGTTGTCTCGACGCCGGTAGCGGCGAGGGCTACTACCTGCGCCAGTTGGCCGCAGCGACTGGTGAGGGACAAACGCTGGCCGTGCTCGGGCTGGATATCTCCAAGTGGGCCGTCCTTTCTGCAGCGAAACAGGACAAGCGGCCGAACTGGGTAGTCGGCAGCAACGCCAACCTGCCTGTGCTGTCGGGCACGCTTGACCGGGTGTTGTGCATGTTCGGCTTCCCGGTCTATGCCGAGTTTGCCCGCGTGCTCAAACCGGGCGGCCTGCTGCTGCAAGTCGATGCCGGGCCGGATCATCTGCGGGAACTGCGCGAGATCATCTACCCGAGCCTGAAGCCTGAGCGGGGCGGCGAGACTCCGGTGCCGGCCGGTTTTACTCGCCAGCCGGGCGAAAGCGTCCGTTTTTCAGTGGATATTTCCGGGGCCGAGCAGATCGCCGATCTGCTGGCGATGACCCCGCATCTCTTCCGCGCCAGTGCCGAGGGCAAGGCGCGGGCGGCGGCGCTGACCGCACTGTCGCTGACCGTCGATGTCCGTCTGACGCATTTCCGGCGGGATGCTGTTGGCTGATTGATAAGCCGGCCATCAATTGCCCGAGCCATGGGTCATTCCCGTGAAAGCGGGAATCCAGTTCAAGCATGGACTCCCGCCTGCGCGGGAGTGACGGATTTGATTGCCGGGTTAATGCTTCGGCAGTCGAATCCGCGCCAACCCGCCGCCTTCCGGATGGTTCTCGAAGCTCGCTTCGCCACCGTGCAGACGGGCCACTTCCCGCACCAGCGCCAGCCCCAGACCGGTACTTTTGCGGCCGGTCGCCGGGCGGGGCAGGGAGTAGAAGCGGTCGAAGATCTGCGGCAGGGCGTAGTCGGGGGCGCCGGCGCCGTGGTCGCGGATACTGATTTCGGCCTGTTCGTGGGTGGCCTGCAGGCTGATTTCGATGCGGCTACCTTCCGGCGCGAATTCGATGGCGTTGTCGAGCAGGTTGAGGACGGCCTGTTGCAGCAGGAAGGCGTCGCCACGGACATGGGTGGCGGCATTGGCATCCAGCTGGCAATCGAGGTGGCGGGCGTCCAGTTGCTGGCGGCGCAGGGCAATGCAGGTCGTGAGCAGCTTTTCGAGGTCAAGCTCGGTATTGCCCTCTGGTGACTGCAGTTGCTCGACGCGGGCCAGCATCAGCATGCGGTCGATGATCGCCTGCAGGCGGCGGCCCTGTTCGCTGATGCTGTCGGCGAAGCGACGTCGGTCTTCGGCCGGCAGATCGCTTTCGAGAATCTCGGCAGCGCCGATCACCGCGGTGAGCGGGCTTTTCATTTCGTGCGCCAGGTTCTGCACGTATTTTTCGACGTATTGCTTGCCTTCCAGGCGTTCGCGCATCTGGGCCAGGGCGCGGGCCAGTTCGGAAAACTGGTGGCCGCCGCCGGTTGGCGGTTCGACCTTGCGGCCCTCTGCGACATCGCGCGCATAGGCGCGCAAACGGTTGATCGACCAGGTCAGCCAACCTGAGAAAAAGAGGCCGATGGCGGCCGTGGCGGCGAGCAGCAGCAGGCCGGATTGCTTGACGCGCTCGGCCGCCCGATTGACGTAGGGGGCGACCGAGGACATCGGCTTGGCCAGCGACAGAATGCCGATCAGCTCGCCCTGCCAGAAGATGGGGGCGGCGACATGCATGACCGACGAGGTCGGGTCGTAGGGGTCTTCGCGAGTCTGGCGAGCGCCGTATTCGCCGCGCAGGACGCGGGCGATGTCGCGCCAATGCGAGAAATCCTCGCCAAGCGCCGCCTGCTTCGAGTCGTAGAGGACGATGCCCTTGGCGTCGGTGACGTAGATGCGGAAATCGATGCTTTCCTTGTGCACACCGGCAATGTCGGCTTGCGGGCTGCGCCGGATGGCGGCCCGGACCGCGTCGGCAAACGGCCCCTGGCCAATGCGCCCGGCCGAGAGTTCGAGCGCGGCCATTTCAGCCAGGACATGGGCAGTGTCGACCAGCGTTTCTTCGGTGGCCTGGCGGATGCCCGGTTCGGTTTCCCGGGTGAAGGTGTTGAGGACAAACCAGGCGGCCAGGCCGACGACCAGGAAATAGCCGAAAAAGAGGCGGACGGAAATGTTCACCGTTACATCCCTTGTTTACTGACCAGCCTTGTAGAGCGCCAGCAAAAACAAAAGGGTCATGATCATGATGATGGGCTTCCAGAGCCAACCGGGCATTCGCCAGAAATCTTCCGGGGATCGGGAGAAAAAGCGATTTCTGGAATTACTCTTTTCTAGATGCAGATATTGCTTTTTCGCTTCATCAAATTTGGTTCGCAGCTCATTTGAGAAATGAAGAAGCTCATCAGCGGCCTTGCGCAATTCTTCAGGACTGGGTGGAGGGCGAGTCATGAATGGGTATCCGGATTGATCTGTATGGAATAACCCAGGCCGCGATGGGTGAGGATGACCTCCTCGTCGGGTCGCAGCCCGCGCAGTTTGCCGCGCAGCGTCTTGATGTGCGTGTCGACCGTGCGTTCCAGGCTTTCGCCGCCATCCTGCCAGACGGTTTCCATGATCTGGGTGCGGCTCAGGATGCGGCCGGGGCGTTCGAGCAACAGCGCCAGCAACAGGTATTCATAGCGTGTCAGGTTGAGCCAGTGGCCGTGGTAGGCGATACGCAGGCCATCGCGATCAACGGCGAAGCGACTTGGCGTGGGCGGCGGCGCTGCGGCGAGGCGCGGTTCGGGATTGAGCCGGCGCAGGATGGCGCGGATGCGCGAAACCACTTCACGCGGGCTGAAAGGCTTGGCGACGTAATCATCGCCACCGAGCTCAAGGCCGACAATGCGGTCCACCTCATCGGAACGGGCCGTCAAGAAAAGCACCGGTACATCGGAATGACGGCGCAGGGCGCGGCAGACGTCGAAACCGCTCATGTCGGGCAGGCCGACGTCGAGGACGACCAGGTCGTGGCCGCCAGCACCGAGCAGCGTCAGCGCTTGGGCGCCGAGGGTGCAGCTTTCGGCGGTGAAGCCGTCGCTGCGCAGCGCATAGGCCAGCGTGTCCGAGATGGCGGGCTCGTCATCGACGATGAGGATTTTCATGGGCGTGATGATAATTCATCCCGTTGCCATGGCGGAGGCTGGATCTCTCTTGCTGGCGATTAGGGTCGGGGAACACGGAGGCCTCTCCCCACACGCAATAAAAACCCCTGGTCTGCGTCCGCAGCCAGGGGTTTTGCATTTCTGCCTAAAGTGAGGCGGCGGTGCTTACTGCCAGCTGATCAGGCCGTAGTTCTTCTTGCCGCGCCGCAGGATGGTGAAACGGCCGTAGAGCAGTTCATCGCCACCAATGGCATGGTCCAGAGCCTCCGCTTTGTTGCCATTGATGGCGACGCTGCCGCTCTGGATGAAGGTGCGGGCTTCGGATTTGGATTTGGCCAGGCCGGCGGCGACCAGGGCGTCGATCAGGCCGGCATTGGCCTTGTCGAGTTGGACGCCGGGCATGCCGTCCTGGGCCAGTTGTTCGAGGTCGTTTTCAGTCAGGTCGGCAAGCTGGCCGGAGAACAGGCACTCCGTGATGCGGCGGGCAGCCATCAGGGCGACTTCGCCGTGCACCAGGCGGGTGGCTTCCTCGGCCAGGATGCGCTGGGCTTCCGGCTTGGTGCCGCTGGCCTTGTCGGTCGCCTCGATTTCGGCAATGCGGGCAACCGGCAGAAAGGTGAAGAAGTTCATGAATTTGTAGACGTCGGCGTCGCTAGTATTCAGCCAGAACTGATAGAAGGCGTAGGGCGAGGTCTTCTTCGGGTCGAGCCAGATGGCGCCGGATTCGGTCTTGCCGAACTTGGTGCCGTCGGCCTTGGTGATCAGCGGCAGGGTCAGGCCGAAAACGTGTTTATGGTGCAGGCGGCGCGTCAGGTCGGTGCCGGCGACGATGTTGCCCCACTGGTCGGAGCCGCCGATCTGCAGCACGCAGCCGTAGCGCTTGTTGAGCTCGGCGAAGTCGTAGCCCTGGAGCAGGCTGTATGAGAACTCGGTGTAGGAAATGCCCTGGTCTTCGCGGGTCAGGCGCTGCTGCACGGATTCCTTCTTGATCATGGCGTTGACCGAGAAATGCTTGCCGATGTCACGCATGAACTCGAGGCAGTTCATGCCACCGAACCAGTCGTAGTTGTTGGCCATGATGGCGGCGTTGGCACCGTCGAACTTGAGGAAGGGTTCAACCTGGCCGCGAATCTTGCCGACCCAGCTGGCGATGACGTCCGGCGTGTTGAGCTTGCGTTCGGTGGCCTTGAAGCTCGGGTCGCCGATCATGCCGGTGGCGCCGCCGACCAGCGCGATGGGTTTGTGGCCGGCTTCCTGGAAGCGCTTCAAAATCAGCACGGGGACAAGGTGGCCGAGGTGCAGGCTGTCCGCCGTCGGGTCGAAGCCGCAATAGAGCGTTACCGATTCCTCAGTCAGCAGTTTGTCGAGCGCCGCAGCGTCGGTGATCTGGGCGATCAGGCCGCGATCGTGCAGATCCTGGATGAGGGGGGACTGGTACATTGCGTTTTCTCCACGGAACAGCGCCGCCGGCGCCGGAAGTTCGAACCGGCGATTTTAGCAGAGCGGCCGGCGGTCTTTTCGGGTGAGGCGAGTGATTTGAAATTTGGGCGTTTTTTCCGGTTGACCGTGCGAATGCGCTTTTTACGCCAAGAGCCCGGAATGACGGGGCTGGCCGGCCGGTTAGGGGAGCTTGGCGGTTTCGGGTAAAATCATCGTTTTTTCCAGCAGCATTTGCTGCCCCTTGGCGCCTAATTGACCATGACCCAGAACACTTCCCTCTCCTACCGTGATGCCGGCGTCGATATCGATGCGGGCGATGCCCTCGTCGAACGTATCAAGCCTCTGGCCAAGAAGACCCTGCGCGAAGGCGTGCTCGGCGGCATTGGCGGTTTCGGCGCGCTGTTCGAAGTGCCGAAGCGCTACAAGGAGCCGGTGCTGGTCTCCGGTACTGATGGCGTCGGCACCAAGCTGCGTCTGGCTTTCGACCTGAATCGTCACGACACGGTGGGTCAGGATCTGGTGGCCATGAGCGTCAATGACATTCTGGTGCTCGGCGCCGAGTCGCTGTTCTTCCTCGACTACTTCGCCTGCGGCAAGCTCGATGTCGATACCGCTGCGGCAGTCGTCGGCGGCATCGCCAAGGGCTGCGAACTGGCCGGCTGCGCGCTGATCGGTGGCGAAACGGCCGAAATGCCGGGCATGTACCCGGCTGGCGAATACGATCTGGCCGGCTTTGCCGTCGGCGTCGTTGAAAAATCCAAGGCCATCGACGGCAAGGCCTCGATTGCCCCGGGCGATGTGGTGCTCGGTCTGGCCTCCTCCGGCGCTCACTCCAACGGTTACTCGCTGGTCCGCAAGATCATCGAACGCTCCAAGCCGGACATGAACGCCAAGTTTGATGGCGAGCGTACCCTCGCCGATGTCGTCATGGCGCCGACCCGCATCTACGTCAAGCAAGTGCTGGCGACGATGGAAAAGGTCAACATCAAGGGTATGGCCCACATCACCGGCGGCGGCCTGCTCGAAAACGTGCCGCGCGTGCTGCCGGAAAACACCGTCGCCGAGCTGGAAAAGGCCGCCTGGCCGCGCCCCAAGCTGTTCGACTGGATGCAGGCCGAAGGCAATGTCGCCGAAAACGAAATGCACCGCGTCTTCAACTGCGGTATTGGTCTGGTCATCGTCGTTGCCGCGGCGGATGCCGATGCAGCCATGGCCGAACTGAAGGCCCAGGGCGAAGCGGTTTATCGCATTGGCAAGATCCGGGCACGTTCGGGTGATGAAGCGCAGACCGTTGTGGTCTAAATGGAAGTTGCGGGTCGCGGCGGTTGCCTGCGGCCTGTTGTTGCTGAATGTCGCGTTGCCCGTCTGGGCGGCGGACAAGAAGAAAGCGGCCAAGCCGGCAGTTGCCCGGCAGGCCAAGAAGGCGACGCACCGTGTGGTGCGTCCGGCCTTGCCGGCAACAGAATTCGGGCCGGCTGACCTCATTGATGATGAATCTCCCGGCCTGCATGGATTAGCCAGTTTCTACGGCAAGGGCTTTCAGGGACGGAAGACGTCGACCGGTGAGCGTTTCGACATCCGCCAGTTCACTGCCGCCAGCAATCGCTTTCCCTTGGGAACCATGCTCGCCGTTCGGCGTGTCGATAACGAGCGCTGTGCCATCGTCAAAGTTAATGATCGGATGCACGCCAAGCACCGCAAGCGCGTGATCGACGTTTCACGGAGCGTGGCTGAATACCTCGGCATGATTAACGCCGGTGTTGTCTTCGTGCGGGTTGCCCCCTTGAAGAAGGGCGAGCGGAGCGAGGGGGCGGGTGCCTGTCATGCCGCTTTCGAACCGGAGCCACCCTGCCTGAACTGTGCCCAGCCAGCTAAATTGCCGGATTTCCTACCGGGAAGCGACGGCTAATTCTCGTTCGGATTATTTCTTTTGTGGTGCCGATTGCGTAGTGGCAACACTCCTTGGGAGATAAGGCCGGAAGAGCAAATTAAGCGCTTGCTGTAGTTCGACAAAAACACCAGAATGAACAAATATAACTGGAGGGGACTTGGGCATGGATGTCAGCTTGCGCGTTTTTGTCGTCGATGATGATCCAATAGTTCTCGATATGATGGCAGGGATGCTGGAAGGCCTCTGCTCAGCCGAGACATTCACGTCGGCCGAGGCCTGCCTGGCACGTGTGGCCCATGTCAAACCAGACCTATTCCTGCTCGATGTACTGATGCCCGGCATGGATGGCTATGCCCTGTGCCGGCGCCTGAAGGAGGACTGGGATACACAGGATATTCCGGTCTTGTTCGTCTCCGCTCATGACGACACCGATACCCGCTTGTTGTGCTACGAAGCCGGGGGCGACGATTTTATCCAGAAGCCGTTCGAGCCGGCTGAGCTGCTCGGCAAGCTGAAGGTGGCCGGGCGTATCCTGGCCGAGAAGAAATCCCTGCACGAGCAGGCCGGTTACGCCCAGCGCACGGCGATGGCGGCCATGGTCAGCATGGGGGAGTTGGGCGTTGTCCTGCAATTCCTGAGCAAGTCGTTTGCCTGCGCGAATGTGGATGAACTGGCCTCGGCGGTGATCGATGCCATGCGCCAGTACGACCTGCAGGCGGCCGTGCAAATGCGGCTCGGCGACGAGGTGCTTTCCCTCAGCCAGAACGGCCACAATGTGCCGCTCGAGGTTTCGGTATTGAACCACGTCAAGGACAGTGGCCGCATCTTCCAGTTCAAGTCACGCTGCGTCTTCAACTACGGTCGCGTCACCCTGATGGTCAACAACATGCCGCTTGAGGATGCCGACCGCTGCGGGCGAATTCGGGACAATGGGGCTTTGCTGGCTGAAGGAGCGGATGCCCGTTTGCGGGCGATCGAAACCGAGATGCAGGCTGCCCGGCGGCGGGCGGGCATCGAAGCCGCCTTGCCACGTCTCTATTCAACACTGGATGATGTACAGGGCAACTACCGGCGTAACTGTTTTGAACTGACGCAGGTGATGATCGATTTTCAGGAAACGCTGACCAAGGCGTTTATCCATCTTGGCCTGATGGAGCGTCAGGAAGAGCAGCTAAGCAACATGGCCAACGAATTCATGCTGCGCATGGTGGGGACTCAGGATGCTTCGCTGGAGATCGTCCACCGCCTTGAATCTTTGGCCAATGACCTGAAGACGCATCTCAAGAGTTGAGAAAAGCCTCGGTGCGTGCGGCGACCCGGTCGGTCAGCGCCGGATCGAGGCAGTCGTAGTTCTCTGATTCAAACGAATTGGTCAGCCAGGTGATCTGTCGCTTGGCCAGTTGGCGCGTTGCGAAAATGCCGCGATCGCGCAATTCACGTTTCGGAATCAGACCTTCCTGCGCTTCCCAGGTCTGCCGGTAACCGACGCAGCGCATCGAGGGCAGGTTGAGGGTCAGGTTGTACTTGCTGCGCAGCCGGCGCACTTCGTCATCCAGCCCAGCGAGCAACATTTCGTCGAAGCGGCGGGCAATGCGCTGGTGCAGCACCGCGCGGTCGGCAGGGAGCAGGCCGATCTGCAGGAGATCGTAGGGCGGTTTCTGTTTTTCACTTTCGGCCAGCAATTCCGACATCGGGCGTCCGGTCAGCCGGCAGATTTCCAGGGCGCGTTGCAGGCGCTGGCTGTCGGTCGGATGCAGGCGGGCTGCAGTTGCCGGGTCAAGGATGGCCAGCTTGCCGTGCATGGCCGGCCAGCCCTCGGCGGCGGCTTCGGCATCGATTTCGGCGCGCAGGCTGGAATCGGCTTGCGGCAGATCGGCCAGCCCGTGCAGCAGGGCGCGGAAATACATCATCGTGCCGCCAACCAGTACCGGTACCTTGCCGGCTGCCGTGATCTCGGCCATCGCCGTCAGCGCATCGGCCCGGAAGCGGGCGGCCGAGTAGCTTTCCTCGGGCGTGATCAGGTCGATCAGGCGATGCGGATAACGGGCCAGTGTGGCGCGGTCCGGCTTGGCCGTGCCGACGTCCATATCAATGAAGACCTGGGCCGAATCGACGCTGATCAACTCGACCGGGAATCGGTCGGCCAGTGCCATGGCCACCGCCGTCTTGCCCGAGGCAGTCGGGCCCATGATCAGGATGGCGGGAGGCAGGCGGGGCGGATTCATGGCGGCGAATGCTATCACGCGCCCCGCTTGTCGTGACTCACGGCGAAATCAGGAGCGCGTCTGCGAGCGGGTCATTCAGGGGCGCCATGTACGATCTTTTCTGAACCGATCTCACCCGGTGGCAGGCGGCGGCGAGAAGCGTTGCAGGATGTGCCGGGTCATCCCGATGGCGAGTTCTTCCTCGCCAAAAAATACGGTGCCGATGCCGTCCTTGCGCAGCAGTTCGGAGTCGTCGTCGCTGTGGGTGCGCAGAACGATTTCGACCGAAGGATTCAGGGTACGGGCGCAGTCAGCCATCTGGCGGATATTGATGGCATCCGGCGCGGCGATGACCAGCATCGCGGCGTGGGCGATGTGCGCCTGGATGAGGACGGCCGGCTCGGCGGCATTTCCCACGACTGCCGCGATGCCCTCCCGGCGCAGGGCTTCGACCTGCTCCCGGTTCTGTTCGACGACGACATAAGGAATGCCCTGCGCCTTCATGCTGCTGGCGATGCGTTGCCCGACCCGGCCGTAGCCAACCAGCACGACCTGGCCTTCCAGGTATTTGCGATCGGTGCTGAGCGGCAACTGTGCGTAGGGCTCGTCACGGTCCTCAAGACGTTGTGCCTGTGCGGAGTGGCGCAGCGTCCATCGGCGCAGTGGCTCGACTGCCGCGAAGACCAGGGGGTTGAGGGCGATGGAAATCAGTGCGCCGGCCAGGACCAGGCTCATTCCCTCACTGGAAAACAGGCCGAGCGACAGCCCCAGACCGGCCAGAATGAAGGAAAACTCTCCAATCTGGGCCAGGCTGGCGGCCACGGTCAATGCCGTGTTGAGCGGGTAGCGCAGGGCAAGTACCAGGGCCAGCGCGGCCAGCGACTTGCCGATGATGATGATGGCAACCACGGCGACCACCTGCCAGGGCTGTTCGACCAGGATGGCCGGATCGAAGAGCATGCCGACGGCCACGAAAAAGAGCACCGAGAAGGCATCGCGCAGTGGCAGCGATTCCTCGGCGGCCCGGTGGCTGAACTCCGAGTTCCGCATCACGGTGCCGGCAAAAAAGGCGCCCAGCGCGAAGGAAACGCTGAACAGTTGTGCCGCGCCGTAGGCAATGCTGATCGCTGCAGTGATGACAGCCAGCGTGAACAGCTCGCGCGAGCCGGTGCGCGCTACCTGCCAGAGCAACCAGGGCAGGGCGCGCCGCCCGACAATCAGCATCAGGGCGATGAAGGCGGCCACTTCGAGCAGCGTCTTGCCGATGGCCTGCCAGAGCGGGCCGCTGCCTTCTGCTGCAGCATTGCCGCCAAGCACGCCGGCGAGCGGCGGAAGCAGTACCAGAATGAGTACAGTGGCGAGGTCCTCGACAACCAGCCAGCCAACAGCAATGCGGCCGTTCATCGTGGTCAGCAGGCCGCGGGCTTCGAGCGCCTTGAGCAGCACCACGGTGCTGGCGCAGGAGAGCGACAGGCCGAAGATCAGCGACGGCCCGATGGCCCAGCCCCACCACTGCCCGATGGCCATGCCGAGCAAGGTGGCCAGGCTCATCTGGACGACGGCGCCGGGCAGGGCGATGCGCTTGACGGAAAGCAGGTCGTCAATCGAGAAATGCAGGCCAACGCCGAACATCAGCAGCATGACGCCGATTTCGGAAAGCTGCGAAGCCGTGCTCAGGTCAGCGACGAAACCCGGGGTGGCCGGGCCGATCAGGATGCCGGCAACGAGGTAGCCGACCAGGGCGGGTGTTTTCAGGCGCTCGGCAACGAAGCCGAGAATCAGGGCAAAGCCGAAAGCTGCCGCGACGGTGGTGATCAGGGAAATATCGTGGGGCATTCAGTTCTTTGAGTACAAATGAATAAAAAGTCTGCTCAAATTGGAGTCGGTACGTTCGGAATAGTGCCCGGGGCCTGGCAAAAAAAGCGATTAAACCAGTCAAGCTACGCCGACGGTGCTGTTTTCGTCGGAATCGTCAAAAGAATAGGCGGCCAAGCCGGGGCAGGCAGTTATCCGGAGAGGCCTCTACTGTCCGGGTGAAGAATGACCAGCCCATGCTCAGTCAGGCGACGTGAATCCCGGTGCCGGCGTCTTGGCCAGCGCGTTTTCCAGATGACCAACGGCGGCCCGGTAATCGCCCCGCTGGGTTTCCCGCGTGCCACTTGCCACCCGGCTGAGCGGCCGCCAAAGTGGTTCCGGGATGCCGGCCAGCGTGGCGTGCTTGCCGATCAACTCTGTGGCGGGGATTGGGGTCAGATCGCCTGATGGCGCCAGCGCTGCCGCTTCGACGCCGACGTGAGCGGCCAGCAGAAACAGGTGGCGCAGGCGTGGCGAGCTGACCTGCTCGATTCGCCGGGCAAGTCCGGTCGGGTCTTCTTCGATGCGCTGGGTCAGTCGGCTGAAATCGGCTGCGGTCCGCATCGGCAGGCGGTCAGCCGGGGCTACACCCAGTTGATCGGCCAGTTCATTGAGACGGCGGATGTGTGCGTCGACCGGGCGCGACAGTTGTTGCATGACCGCATCCGTCTGCTGTCCGTAACCGCCCAGCCACTGGCTCAGGTAGCCGTATTCGTAACCAAGCTGAAAAATCCGTTGTGGAAGGCGTGGGTCAAGGTGTGCCTCGAGTGGCCGGGATTGTTCGGCTACCGTCGCGGCTTCAGCGGTGTAGGTTTCGGTCGGGTCGTTGACGGTCCAGCCAAGCTGCCCCAACTGGGCCGCACCCCACATCCAGATCGCCTGAATGCCGAGGTAAAGCAAGGTGATCGCCACGGTCGCCAGCAGAAAGCGGCGACGTTCGCGCCAGCTCAACTGGCTGTTCGGTGGGGTGATGTCCGGGCTGTTCAAGACAAGTTCCTGAGCATGATTTGGAGTAGGCTAGCATCATTCCGACATGTCAGGAGCAAGCGATGAATGGCGGCGAGTTGAGTGTCCATTTCACCAACAGCGTGCTGGTCACAGTCGTCGTCGCCCTGTTTGTGCTTTGGCGTTACCGGCGGGCCATTCTTGGCGGCATGATGCAGGGTGACAGCCTTGCCTTGCCAGTGCCGGCGGCCACTCTCCTCACGCCGGACGAGGGCGTGACCAGCGATCTGGCAGGGCATGAACAGGCTATGCGTTGGCGGATATCGGCGGCCTGGCTGCTGACGACGGCCATCTGCGGCCTGCCGATGGCCATTGCCTATCAGTGGGCCGGAAACTTTGGTTTCTCGCCCGCCTATTCGCTGGGGCTGACACTTTGCTACATGATTGCCGCGCTGCCGATGATTGCCGTATCGCTGGCTTTGCCGCCACTACGCATCATTGGCGGAGCGGTCGCCATGATGCTGGGTTTCGCGGTGTTATTCCTGATAGCAGGCATGGTACAGCGGGCAATTATCGGGCGGCCGTTCAGCTGGCAGATCTTCGGCATGCTGCCGCTGTTCTTCGACATCGCCAGAAACCAGCTCTGGATGGCCGCTCTGTTCTGTGTGTGTTCGTGGCCGGTTCGCCTGCGCGGCGTCGTGCCGATCACCTTTGCCGCCTTGCTGGTCTTCGGCCTGGCGCCCCTGGCCGGATCGCGCCTGACTGCTGCCCTCGCCGACACTGAATTCGGCACGCCCTGGGTGATAACCCTGGGTCTGGATGGTGTATTCATGCTCATCGCCCTGCCGGTCGGCTGGCTGGCCTGGCTGCGCCTGCGCCGGCTGGCCAGCGATTACGAAGCCAAGCGATTTTCCGATGCGCAACTGCTGTCCCGCACCTGGTGGCTGATGCTGGTCGTCAGCATTGGCTTCGACATCTTTATTGCCTACGAGCATCGTGTTCTGGCATTACTGCTGGTGCTTGGCGAGATCGCCCTTTTCGGGCTAGTCAATCATTGGGCAATGCAACGGCTCGGGGTGGTCCGGCTGGCAGAAAACCGGCCGGTACCAACGCTGTTGCTGCTCCGGGTCTTCGGCTACACCGCCCGTACCGAGCGGCTTTTTGACCGGGTGGCGGCCCGCTGGCGGCTGATCGGCCCGGTGACGATGATCGCCGCGCCCGATGTCACTGCCCGCACCATCGATGCCGGCGATTACCTGCGCTGGCTGACCGGGCGGATCGATGAGCTGTTTGTCACCTCGCGCCCCGGTCTCGATGCCCGGTTGGCCTCGCTGGATCTGCGTCCTGACCCCGACGGGCGTTACCGCCTCAATGAATTCTGTTGTCGAGATTCGACCTGGCAGGCGACCGTGGTCGAGCTGATGCTGCGGGCCGATGCGGTGATCATGGACGTGCGCGGCATTACATCGGCCCGCCGCGGTTGTGAATTCGAGTTGCAGCAACTGGCGCAACGCTTGCCGCCACAGCGACTGGTGCTGGTGGTTGATGAGCAAACCGACAAGGCGATCCTGCAGGCTGCCTTTGGGCCGGGCTTAAGCGAGGTGCGCCTGGTCGAAGTACGCCATAGCTGGCAGGCGGACCGGGCGTTTGATGCCCTGGTTGATGCGGTGGGCTGAGTGCAGGGCGTGGCAATAACCGCCCGCCTGATCAGCAACCCCGGCCCGGGCTTGTCCGGCTGAAGCCAAACCCGCCTTCTCCCGCCCGTGGCGGCAGGATGCAGATACGCATGGTCAGCGAGCGGGCGGCCTTGTTGATGTCCGCCGGGAATGGCGAGAACGGAATCGAGCGTTCGACAACCGATTTGACGAAGGCAATTTCCTCGGCCTGATCGCCTTCGTTGACCACCTTGAAGGATTTCATCGTGCCGTCCGGGTTGAGTTTGAATTCCACGGCTGCCGGGCGTATTCCCTTGTTGCGCGGGTCGTTCTTGACGAAAGTGGCGCTCCGGTTCAGGCGTTTGACCAAGCCATCGAGATACATTTCCAGACTGAACGGGTCCGGTGGAGCTGCATTGGGCCGCAGTTCAAGGCTGGCGCCGTCGGCGGCCTCCTGGCGGGCGTGCTGCATGGCCTGTTCGCGGGCCATTGCCAGCGAGCGCTGGGCGAGCGTCGGTTTGGGCGTCGCCTTGGCCTGGGTATCCAGTTCCTCGAGAAAGTGGTTCATCTCCGCCTTTTCGGCGGCAGACCATTTCGGGGCGGCCGCTACCGAGCGTTTTCCCGGTTTGTTGGTGGTCAGTATCCTTGGCTGTTCCGGCTTGGATTTTGCCGGCTTGGCCGGGCTGGCCGAAGCACTTGTTTCTTCCGTTACTGCCGCTTTGGCCAGGCGAGCCTCCAGCCGTGGCGGGCTTGGCTCAGCGCTCGGATCTTGCCGGGGAATCAGCAAGACCAGGGCGTGAATGAGCAACGATACGGCAAAGGCAAATACCGGTGCGCGCCGTGCGGGAGGAAGGGAATACAGAAACATCGGCGGCATTCTAGATGGCAAAGCCGACGAATGTCTGTTTCGAACCGCGCTTTAGATGTTTGTCGGTGTTTCCCGGTAGAGATGTTGGGCTGGAGTCTTTGTTTTTCGGTCGATTGCTAAAAATTGTGAAGGGCCAAAAACGGGCTGAATTCGGGTTTATTATCCCGGCGCCTTTAGAAATGGTTTCGGCATCCGTAATTAGTTGAATTGGATGCCTCAAAAAAACATCAGGGATGGATGGGACAAATGAAAAATAACATGCCGATCACGGCCACTGAGAAGCCGTATCCGGAAGGCCAGTATCTGGTCTCGAAAACCGATCTGAAGGGCGTCGTTACCTATGCCAACGATGCCTTCATCAATATTTCCGGATTTTCCCGCGAGGAATTGATCGGAAAGAATCACAACGTCGTTCGTCATCCGGAGATGCCGCCCCAGGCATTCGGCGACTTGTGGCGAACCATCAAGGCGGGTTATCCATGGCGGGGACTGGTCAAGAATCGCTGCAAGAACGGTGATTTTTACTGGGTCAAGGCCTTGGTTGTGCCAATCAGCAAGGATGACAAGACCGTTGGCTTCATGTCGGTGCGTTCGCAGCCGACGCGTCAGGAAATTGCCGCAGCCGACGCACTCTATAAACAACTCAACCAGAGCAAGGCTGTGCTGAACAGCGAGCCGTCCTGGCTTCAACGCTTGAGCATGAAGGCTCGCCTGACTGCGTTGCTGGCGTTCGTGACGGCGGTTTTGGTCATCATCAGCCTGTTTGGCATCCATGGTCAGGGGCAGTCCAACGATGCGCTGAGAAGTGCCTATACCGCTCATTTCCAGCCAGCGGTCAGCGTCGGCAAAGTCATCGAGCGGCTGTCGGACAACCGGTCGCAGTTGATGCTTGGCCTGCAACACAACCCCAGGAACCCGTTCCACACGATGCACGATCATCCGCTTGCCCGCCACACCGACAGCGTGGCGCAAAGCCAGGCGCTGATCGATCAGTTGCGCCAGCAGTACGAGCAGGCGGTCACCGACCCGGTCAGCCAGTCGTTGGGCAAGGCCTTCTTCGAGGCACGCGATCGCTTTGCCAATGAGGCGATCATCCCGGCGATGGCGGCACTCAAAACGGATGATTTCGACAAGGCGCAATTGCTGCTGCTGAACAAGGCGAATCCGCTCTTCCAGGAAGTGATGAAACGCGGCGAAGAGCTTGAAAAACATCTGGCCGACCACGGTGCGGCGGCGCAGGCGGAAGCGCAGGTCCGATTTGACCAGACACGGATGCTGACCATCGGACTTGCCGTTGGCGCAATCTTGCTGGTTGTGCTCTTCGGTTGGCTACTCGTTCGCTCGTTGACGGCCCGTATGAATCGCATCGTCCATCACTTCAGTCGCATGGGGCAGGGCAATCTGGCCGACGATGTCGATATCAGCGGGCGCGATGAAGCAGGCCGGGCGCTGACCGAATTGGCCACCATGCAGGTCAGCCTGAAGGTCATGCTCGACGAAATCCGTGCCGCGAGTGGCCAGATTGAAGCGCAGGCGCGGCGTGTCGAGTGGCAGACGGCCAATGTCGTCGATCAGTCCGAGCAGCAACGCGACAAGGCCGCCAGCGTCGCGGCGGCCACCGAAGAGTTCAGTCAGTCGGTGCGCAGTGTTTCCGATTCAGCTGGCGAGACGGCCGCGGCGGCGGACGAGTCCCAAATGCTGGTCGCAACGGCCCAGCAAAGCATGGAGCGGAGCATGGCGGCGACCGGGCGGGTGGTTGATTCGGTACAGCAGTCCAGTCTGACGATTCAGGAACTCAATCTGGCCATCGCCAAGATTGGCGACATGACCAACGTAATTCGCGAAATTGCCGACCAGACCAATCTGCTGGCACTCAACGCGGCCATCGAGGCGGCCCGGGCCGGCGAGGCCGGGCGCGGCTTTGCCGTGGTGGCCGACGAGGTGCGCAAGCTGGCGGAGCGTACCGCAACATCGACATCCGACATCGCCCGAAATGTTGCCGAAATCCGCCGCGTCACTGATACCGCAGTCACTTCGATGGGTGAAGCGGTGGCCGAGGTCGAGACCGGCATTGCCTTGATTCGCGAGAGCGGCGTTGGCCTGAATCGAATTACCGAAAGCAGTGAGCACGTGACAAGCATGGCCCGCGATATTGCCAGTTCAGCCAGCGAGCAAGTCATTGCCAGCGAGCTGGTGGCGCAGAACATGGAGCGAGTTGCCCAACTGGTCGAAGGCAACATGACGGCAGCGAACGAAGCCCGGACTGCCGTAGATGAATTGGTCGGCTCCGCCAAATATCTGAACCGGATCGTCGGGCGTTTCAAGCTCAACAACTGAACGTGCTCAAGCCGATGGGGAAGCTGGAATGTCTGTTTCAGCCTTCCCTGCCGAGCAAGAATGGCCTGGATTCAGGTTGCAATATCTCAAGGCGTGCGTTGGCTATCCTCGCTTACACCTCAGGCTGTCGGGCCAGCCGGGCAACGATGGCCTGCATCTGGCGCCGGTGGGCCATGGTGTGCATGGCCGCCAGCGCGTGCCAGCCGCGCAGGTCGAGTTGGCCGAACCACGGATGGGTGTGGCGCAAGGTGGTGCGTAGATCGCCCAGCCCATCGATCAGGCGCGCGTAGTCATCGACCGCTGTTCGCAACAAGGCATGCTGTTCCAACCCGGCCTCTGGCACCGGCTTGACCTCGGCGATACGCAGTTCGCGCCCGAAGGATGTGTCGTCCGACAGCGCTTCGGCCAGTTCCCGAATGCCGGTATCGACGATCACCAGATGCTGCAACACCATGTTGGCGGACCAGCAGCGGCTGCTGTCCTCCAGCCCGGTCACTCGCGGCAGCAAGACCTGCTGACTGGCCAGCGTTTCGGGCAGGCTGGCTGCCAGAGCCAGGGCCTTCTCGGTTTCCCGGCGCAGCCAGCGGGTCAGTGCATCCTTGCTCAAGAAAGTGCTCAACGCCATCAGCAACGCGCTGGAAAACCAGCGTTCCAGTGTTGGCAGGCCAGCACCGGGCGGGGCGAGGTTAGGGGTGGTGGTCATTTCAGTGTGCGTTGACCGGAATGGAGTTTACGATGAACCCTTTGGGGTTCTTGGTCGAATAAAACCGATCGATTGTTTGGGCGGGTCAACTGGCGCCATTAATTGTCGGATAGCTTCGAATACTTCTTTAAGTTGCTGCCGCGTGTTGTGGCTGAAGTTGTCATGTTTCAAGGACATTGCTTCGGTTTTTTCTTCCAGTTCGCCAAGACGCTTTTCCAGATTGTCGTGCGTTGCACTTAGTTCGCGTATGCGGACGAAGGTGCGCATGATCTCGATATTCACTGCAATGGCTCGGGCGCTGCCGAGAACCGATGACAACATTGCCACGCCTTGTTCGGTGAACGCGTAGGGAGCGCTGCGGCGTCCTCCACGTCCGGGCTTTGAGGTCACAATTTGTGACCTCAAAGCGGCGAATTCTTCGGTCGTCAGTTGAAACATGAAATCCGTCGGGAAGCGCTGAATATTTCGCTTGACTGCTTGTACCAGCACTTTGGTCTGGACGCCGTAAAGTTCGGCCAGGTCAGCATCAAGCATGATGCGCAACTCGCGGAATAATCGGATGCGACTGCTGATCAAAGGGTGGGCTGCCGTCGGCTGTCCTGAGTGGAATGTGTCACGCTCGGGTAGGGATTTTTCCAGAAAATCAGACATGTGCGTTGGCTGGCATGGGAATAATGCTGATCAGCATACGACAGCCGGTAATGGCCGTCTATTCAATATGAATAAAAACCACTTACTGTCCGCGCAAAAAAAGCTTGTCCAGTTGTTCCATCGTCAGCTCCGTCCACGTCGGTCTACCGTGGTTGCACTGGCCGGCGCGTTCGGTTTCTTCCATCTGGCGGAGCAGGGCGTTCATTTCCGGTACGGTCAGTTGACGGCGGGCGCGGACGGCGCCGTGGCAGGCCATGGTGGCGAGGAGTTCGTTGCGCCGCGCGGTGGCGAGCTGGGTGATGCCGTGTTCGCGCAGTTCGGCGATCAGCGATTTGGCCAGGGCGGCGGGGTCGCCGCTTTGCAGCAGGGCGGGGACGGCACGGACGCCCAGCTGGTTGGGGCCGAGCGGGGCGATCTGGAAGCCGAGGTCGGCCAAGGCGTCCGCGTGTTCTTCGACGGCGGCGATATCGAGCGGGTCGGCCGAGAAGACGGCCGGGATGAGCAGTGCCTGGGTGGCGATCTGGCGGTTGTCGAAAGCGGTTTTCAGCTTTTCGTAGAGAATGCGCTCATGCGCCGCATGCATGTCGATCAGGGTAAGGCCGCGGGCGTTTTGGGCGAGGATGTAGATGCCGTGCAACTGGGCCAGTGCGTAGCCGAGCGGCGGGCCATCGTTGCCGGTGCTTTCAACGGGCTGGAATTGCGGGGCGACTTCGCTGCGCGGGGCCGGTGACTGGCCGATGTCCTGCGCGGCGCGGGCGAAGGCGAGGTAGGCCGCGGCTGCCGGTTCGGCGACACCGAGGCTGCCTTGATGGCGCAGTGGGGGGGCATATTCGTAATTTGGCCGAATTTCCGGCGTGACCGCTGAAGTCGAATATTCGCTGCTTGCGGCACTCCGTTCGATCAGTGACGGCGCGCTTTCTGCCTGCACCGGCGCGGCCAGCGTGCGCTGGATGGCGTGGAAGACGAACTGGTGCATGGCGCGCGAGTCGCGGAAGCGGACTTCAGTCTTGGCCGGGTGCACATTCACGTCAACCAGCGCCGGGTCGATGTTGACGAACAGGCAGACGGCCGGCTGGCGGCTGCCGTGCAGCACATCCCGGTAGGCTTCGCGCAGGGCGTGGCTGATGATCTTGTCGCGCACGAAACGGCCGTTGACGAAGACGTACTGGCCGTCCTTGGCGTCGGTGGCGCGGGTCGGGTCGATGGCGAAGCCGCCTATCGACAGCGAACCGGCGCCGGCTTCGATGCGTCGGGCGGCGCCGAGAAAGTCGTCGCCGAGAATGTCGGCAATGCGCCGGGGCGCGTCGGCGGGGGCGAGTTGGAACAGGTTGCGGCCGTTGTGGGTCAGGCTGATCGCGACATCCGGCCGGGTCAGCGCCAGACGCTTGACGGCATCGGCGCAGTGGGCGAACTCAGTGCTCTCCGATTTCAAAAACTTGCGCCGGGCCGGGGTGTTGAAATAAAGGTCGCGCATTTCGACGACGGTGCCGGCCATCAGGGCGGCCGGCTCGGGTTCCGCACCTGGCTCGCCGCGCAGTTTCCAGGCATGCGCCGCGCCGCGTTCGCGGCTGGTGATGCTCAGCCGGGCGACCGAAGCGACCGAAGCCAGCGCCTCGCCGCGAAAGCCAAGCGTGCCGACGCGTTCGAGGTCATCAAGGCTGGAGATCTTCGAAGTGGCGTGGCGGGTCAGCGCCAGCGCCAGTTCATCCTTGGCAATGCCGCAGCCGTCGTCCGTGATGCGGATCAGCTTGACTCCGCCTTCTTCGAGATGCACCTGAATGGCCTTGCTGCCTGCGTCGAGGCTGTTTTCAAGCAGTTCCTTGAGGACAGAGGCGGGTCTTTCGACCACTTCGCCAGCGGCAATCTGGCTGATCAGTAGGTCGGGGAGGCGGGCAATGGTGGGCATGCCCGGATTATAATGCGGCCTCATTCAAACCCCGGCGCCCCGCATGGAACTCCTCACCCAATTCATCGACATCGTCATGCACCTCGACAAGCATCTCGCGGTGATGGTTCAGCAATACGGGTTGTGGATCTACGGCATCCTGTTTTTCATCATCTTTGCCGAAACGGGCTTCGTCGTGACGCCCTTTCTGCCGGGCGATTCGCTGCTTTTCGTGGCGGGGGCGCTGGCTGCCATCGGCGAGGGGGGCATGGATATCTTCACGCTGATGGGGGTGCTGATTGCTGCGGCGGTGATCGGCAATACCGTTAATTACCAGATCGGCCGCTTTCTCGGTCCCAAGGTTTTCCAATGGGAAAACTCGCGTTTTTTCAACCGCGACGCGCTGGTCAAGACCCATGCCTTCTATGAAAAACACGGTGGCAAGACGCTGATCATCTCGCGCTTTCTGCCACTGTTCCGGACCTTCGCCCCCTTCGTTGCCGGCATCGGTTCGATGACCTACGCGCGCTTCACGTTGTTCAATCTGATCGGCGCCGTTGGCTGGGTCGTCTCGCTGTGTCTGGCCGGCTACTGGTTGGGCAACATGCCGTGGGTCAAGGCCAACCTATCGATCATCATCGTCGGCATCATCATCTCGTCGCTGATTCCGATTGGCTGGGGCTACCTGAAAAGCAAGGAAGCCTGATGCGCTGGCTGGCCGTCCTCTTCGTGGTGATGTTGACGGCCTGTTCGACGAAGCTGGGCAAGGATGGTCGGACGGATACCACGGTTGCCCCGAAATATCTGCTGAAGTCCGAGGTCGATCGCATCGCCGATACCAATCGGGCCGAGGTGGTCAATGGCCTGTTGCTGATTGCCGACAAGCTCTACAAGCGTAACCCCAAGGAATGGAAAAAGAGTGGTGCCGTCAGTCGCGAAGCGGCCGTCGAACGCCTGCGCCAGCGTCAGTATCGCAGCTGGCCCGAGTTCAATGGCCAGCGCGAGGGCGCCGTGGCCTCATTGGCCTTTACCGAAGCCTATGCCGGCGACCGCGTCATGGCGCTGGTTTTCGGGCTGCTGACCATGGCTGACGCGGCTTTCGAGCATAAGGAAGAGTTCTACATCCTCGATAGCCTGAATGAAATGAAGCTCTACAACAGTGCGCGCAACATGGAAGTGGCGGTCTGGAAGCTCGGTCATGACCGCAATGGGGCGGGCGAACTGTTCCTGCTATCCAACGAGCTGGATCCGGCCAACCGCAATTTGTCCTTCGAACGCGAATTTGGCCGCGTCATGGGGCTGCTCGATTTCATGGCCCAGATCGTAGCCGACCGCAATGGGCGCGGTCTTTCCCGGCTGACCCATTCGGTGGTCAGCACCATTTTTTTACCGGTGAGTTTTTTGAAATGAAGAATATCGTCATCCTGATTTCCGGCCGCGGCAGCAACCTGGAGGCGCTGATCGCCGCCCGCGATGCTGGAAATCTGCCCGTCAACATCGCCGCCGTGATCAGCAATCGACCTGAGGCCATGGGGCTGGAGACAGCGCAGAAGGCAGGTATCGCGGCGCATTTCATCAACCATAAGGCGTTTTCCAGCCGAGAGGCTTTCGATGCGGCGCTGGCCGAATGCATTGATGATTTTTCGCCTGACCTCGTCGTACTGGCCGGTTTCATGCGCATCCTGTCCGAAGGCTTCGTCCGTCACTACGAAGGCCGGCTGATGAACATCCACCCGTCGCTGCTGCCCTCCTTCCCCGGTCTGCACACCCATCAGCGGGCGCTGGAAGAGGGCGTGCGCATCCACGGCTGCACCGTGCACTTCGTCACGCCCACTTTGGATCATGGGCCGGTGATTATTCAGGCCGCCGTGCCGGTGCTCGAGAGCGATAGCGAAGACAGCCTGTCGGCGCGTGTGCTGCGCCAGGAACATCTGATTTATCCGCAGGCGGTGCGCTGGTTTGCCGAAGACAAGCTGACGCTGGAAAACGGCCGCGTCCGGCTGGCGGCAGAACTCGCCGACCACGCCGTGCTGATCTCGCCCGAGATCCGCTAAGCCGCCATGCCCCTGGCGTTCGTCCTCGCGCTGGCCGCTTCGCTGGGCATTCACGTCGCCGCACTATTTGGCCCAGACGTTGAATTGTTCGGCGGTGCCAGCGACGAGCCGGTTACCTTGCGCGCCGAGTTGCAGCCGCCATCGGCTGTGGCACCAAAAGCAGCAGCCGAGAACAAGCCGGTGGCCAAGCCGCGGTCCAAAACGGTGAAACCCGGGCAGCTGGCCAGCAGCAAGTCGGTGGCCGATGCGCCGGTGGTGCCGGTGCCCGAAGTGGCTCCCGAGCCCGTGCAGGAAACGCCGGCGACCGCTGAGGTGGCTGCTCCCGAGCCGGTCAAGCCGCTGCTGCCAGCCAAGGGAACTATCCGTTTTGTGATCACGACGGGCGCTCAGGGTTTTACGATCGGTCGTGCCGAGCACACCTGGGAATTCACTGAGGATGGCCATTACCACCTGAGCGGCATGACCGAAACCACTGGCCTGGTCGCCCTGTTCAAGTCGGTGCGTTTCGAGAACGAAAGCCGCGGCCGGCTGGTAGCAGGCGGCCTGCAGCCCGAACAATATCTGACGCGCAAGAATGGCAAGGATGCTAACGAAAATGCCGATTTTGACTGGCCCAACGCCGCCGTTCGCCTCTCCCGCGACGGCAATGTTCGCCCGCTGGCGCCCGGCGCCCAGGACATCCTGTCGCTGAACTATCACCTGGCGTACATGAAGCAGCCGGAAGCCGGGGCCACTGTCGGCGTCGTCACCGGCAAGAAATACGACCGTTACGCCCTCGACTCGCTGGGCGAAGAAGAAATTGACACGCCAGCCGGCCATTTCCGCACCCTGCATCTGCGCGCCATGACCGATACCGTCACTGAAATCTGGATCGCACTCGATCGGCACCGCCTGCCGGTTAAAATCCGCTTTACCGACAAGAAGGGCGACATTTACGAACAAGTCGCCACCGAGATAGGAACACCATGAAAGCCCGTTTCACACCCGCCCTGTTTGCCCACGCCGAGGCCGTTCTCGGCCAGTTGCTGCGTTTCGATCATCCGGCTGATGCCGTGGTTTCACGCTATTTCCGTGAAAATCGCCAGCTTGGCCATGCCGATCGTGCCTTCGTGGCCGAGACAGTATTTGCCGTGCTGCGCCGGGGGCGGAGCCTGGAGGCGCGCTGTGGCGGCCAGATGTCCGACCGCCGCCGACTGCTGGCCGCGCTGGCCGTGGCGCGTGGCTGGAGCCAGCGCGAACTGGCGCCGGTCCTCAAGGCCAGCGAAGAGGAATGGCTGTCCGGGGTCAAGGCGGTGCGCGAAGAAGACTTTCCGCCGGCCGTTCGCTGTGATCTGCCGGATTGGCTCTACCAGCGTCTTGAAGCCCAGTTCGGCGCCGAAGAAACTCTGGTTCTGTCGAAAGCGCTGAATCAGCCGGCTCCGCTCGATCTGCGCGTCAATACCTTGAAAATGAACCGTGAGACGCTGCTGGAAAAACTGGCCGCCGACGGTATCGGCGCCGAACCCGGTCCGTTGTCGCCAATGGCTGTTCGCCTGCGCGACAAGCCGGCTCTGGCCAAGACGGCGCTGTTCCTCGAAGGCGCTTACGAGGTGCAGGACGAAGGCAGCCAGTTGCTCGGCTACCTGCTGGAGCCGAAACGCGGGGAAATGGTCGTCGATTTCTGCGCTGGTGCCGGGGGCAAGACGCTGTTGCTTGGCGCCTTGATGCGCAATACCGGCCGTCTCTATGCCTTCGATGTGTCCGACAAGCGCCTCGCCAACCTGAAGCCGCGGCTGGCACGTTCCGGCTTGTCCAACGTTCATCCGGCCCGCATCGAACATGAGCGCGACACCAAGATCAAGCGCCTGGCCGGCAAGGCCGACCGGGTGCTGGTCGATGCGCCGTGTTCCGGCCTTGGCACCCTGCGCCGCAATCCCGACCTGAAGTGGCGGCAGAGCGAAACCTCAGTAGCCGAACTGACGGTCAAGCAGGCTTCGATTCTCGAAGCCGCGGCCAAGCTGGTCCGCCCCGGCGGCCGTCTGGTCTATGCCACCTGCAGTCTGTTGACGGCAGAAAACGATGAAATCATCGCCGCTTTCCTCGAAAAGCATCCCGATTTCTCGCTGACCCCGGCTTCGGCGGTGCTCGCCAAGCAGGGCATTGCATTCGAGGGCGACGTGTTGCGTTTGCTGCCGCACAAGCACAACACCGACGGTTTCTTCGCTGCTGTTCTGGATAAAAAGGCATGAGTCAAAAAAGCCCGGCCCTGCGCCTGATCAACGACCTGTTGGCCGATTTCCGTGACCCGGATTTCATCTGGCAGGTTGTCGCGCTGGTCGCTTGTCTCGGCCTGGCCTTTCTGGTGGCACGTTGGTGGCAGGGGCGGCACGAAGAAGGCGCCGGGCGGCTTTCCGATGCCGGCTCCCGTTTGGCTTTTCCACTGACCGGCATGGTGTTGGCCGGCCTTGCCATCGCGACGCTGTCAGGCTTTTTCCATGTCAATCTGCTCAAGCTGGCCATGCCGTTGCTCGGTTCGATGGCCCTGGTGCGCGGTGTCGTTTTCGTGCTGCGTCAGGCCTTTCCCCGGGCGACCTGGCTGACGGCCTGGGAGCGCATCATTGCCGCCACGGTCTGGGTCTGGCTGGCGCTATACATCACCGACCTGGCACCGTATGTCATCGATGCCATGGAGGAGGTGCAGTTCCACGTTGGCAAGCAGCACGTCGATTTGTGGACGGTGCTGCGCGGCTTGGCAACAATTTTCCTGACAGTCGTTTTCGCGCTGTGGATTGCCGGCGTTATCGAAGCGAAGCTGATGCGTCTTCATACGCTCGATGCAAACCTGCGCATCGTCGGTATTCGCGTCGCCAAGGCGGGTCTGACGGTCATCGCCATCCTGACCAGCCTGGCGCTGGTCGGCATCGACATGACGGCGCTCTCAGTGTTCACCGGCGCACTTGGTGTCGGGCTCGGCCTGGGGTTGCAGAAGATCGCCAGCAACTATGTCTCCGGCTTCATCATCCTGCTCGACCGGTCGATTCGCATCGGCAACATCGTGCAGGTTGGCAGCGACAGCGGCGAAGTGACGCAAATCACGACGCGCTATACGGTGCTCAAGCATCCGGGGGGCACCGAGTTCATCGTGCCGAACGAAACCTTGATTGGCACCACGGTACAGAACCAGACGTATTCCAATAACCAGTTGCGGCTGACGACGACGATCGGTGTCGCCTACGATACCGAGCTCGAACTGGCCCAACGCCTGATGACCGAAGCTGCCGCGGCACACCCGCGCGTGCTGGCCGCACCGGCTCCGAAAGTTTTCCTGACGCAGTTTGCCGATAGCAGCATCAACCTCGAACTCGGTTTCTGGATCGACGATCCGGAAGAGGGCAAGGGCAATATCGTGTCCGACGTCAATTTCGCCATCTGGGAGGCGTTCAAGCGACATGGAGTCGCTATTCCCTTCCCGCAGCGGGAAGTGCGAATCCTGAACGAAACGAGGTAATACCCTAGGTGTGATGGACAGTGGGTAGAGGTAAAACTTTGTTAAACTCCACCCCTCTGAAATCTGCAAGTCCTTGTTTTGTTACAGTCTGGATGAGTGTTTCGTTTCTTCGCCGGGTTGTACAAGTAGAAGAACAACGTGAAAAAAACAGAAACGCACTTTCCGCTGCGCCTGCGATACGCGACTTTGCTTGTTGCTACCGCGCTCGCTTTCCCAGCATGTGCCGAGAGTGAATTGTTTTTCAGCGAAATGCCGATCATCGCGTCGGTCAGTCGCTTGCCACAACAGCTATCTGAAACGCCTGCATCGGTCACGGTGATTGATCAGGAGATGATCCGGGCCTCAGGCATGCGGACAGTTGAAGACCTGCTGCGACTGGTTCCCGGCTTTCAGGTCACTTCGCACAACCAGGATCCGGCCATCGTCGCCTATCACGGATTGGGCTACGGCCTGGCCAGTGAGGAATATGGGCCACGGGTCCAGGTGCTGGTTGATGGCCGCTCCCAATACTCTCCCCTCTTCAAGTCTGGTGTTAACTGGAATCTATTGCCGGTGGCGCTCGAAAACATCGAGCGTATCGAGGTCATTCGCGGTTCGAACACAGTTTCCTACGGATCCAACGCCTTCATGGGGGTGGTCAACATCATTACGATGGATCCTACCCTGACCAAGGGCTGGATGGTTTCGGCCAACCACGGTAACAACGGAATTCGAGATGAAGTGTTGCGCTGGGGGGGCAGCGTCGGTGATGCCAATATCCGTTTCACCGCGCGCTCATTTCAGGATGACGGTTTCCAGTATGGCTCCTACAGTGGCCGCTGGAGCTATTCGCCGGACAATCGCCAATCCCAATTGTTTGATTTGCGGGCAGATATTCCGCTGAATAATCGTGACGAACTGCAATTGACAGGGACCTTTGCGCGCGACATGTCGCAATATGGCCGTCCCGGTAGTCCGGTCAATGACCCCCTGCGTAATCTCGAACAGTCTTCAGCTGCCTTTGGCATCCTGTGGCGCCGAACCCTCTCTGCGACGGAAGAAACCAAGCTACGCTATGGCTATACCGATGATCGGGCGCAAGGTCCATATCGCCCGAGGGTGAATTTCACTACCAATCTAGTGGCACCTGCATCGATCACCTTCTTCCCGGGGGTAGATCCCGGTGGGCGATCGCAGCAGCATGAACTTGAGTTCGAACATCTACTTTCCCTCCGCAAGGATATTAGGGTCATATGGGGGCTAGGACTTAAATCGACCTCCGTGCAGTCGTACGAACAGTTTACATCGACAGAATGGAAGAGTCGCTTTGCCTATCGCGCATTCGGAAACCTTGAATACCGCCTGATGAATCCCCTGCTGTTCAATCTTGGTGCAAGTTACGAACACGACAATATCAGCGGCGACATGTTTGATCCGAGGGCGAGTGTAAGCTTTCACGTGATGCCGGGGCATACCATCCGCCTGGTGGCCTCACGTGCTCATCGCAACCCCAGCCTTTATGAGGTGGCGGGGCACTCGGAGCGACGCGATATCGGCGGGAGCGGCCTAGCCGACATTCTCTATTATGCTCAGGGCGTCAAACCTGAGCAGATCGATACCCTCGAACTGGGTTATCTGGCTGAGTTGAAAGAATATCGGGCCAGTGCCGACATACGGGTATTCAGCGAGAAAATCCCCAACTACATCCAGATATTGCCGCTGGCGCTGCCAGCAGGCACGTCAGATGACAAGGAAACGCAGAGTCTGCGGATGAATGCGGTGAATTATGCCGTGTATCCCAATGGACGCGCCGATAGTGCCGTCAATCTGGAAAATGTTCGCATCCAGGGGTACGAATACCAATTGAACTGGCGCCCCTTCGAAACGACCCGGCTCATGTATGGCAATTCACTGATTTGTGTAACGGCTGACTTCACCGACATTTCACGGATTGCCGACGACTTCAACAACGGCCCCAAGATCATTCGCCAGACCCGCGATTCGGCACCGACCCATTCGCAGACGGCAATGCTGATTCAGAAGCTTCCCTACGACGTTACCGCGTCTATCATGTATTTCAGGGCTTCGCCGATGCGTTGGCGCCGGAACGACGATTATCCGATTGATGCCAGCGAGCGAATTGACTGGCGCCTGGCCAAAGGCTTCCGTTTTGGCCCGATGGGCGGAGAGCTTGCCTACATTTCGCAGATGGTCAACGAGCAGCAGCAGGGGCGGACGATCAATCGCTTGGCTGATCGCGTTCACTGGTTGTCGCTGAGAATCAATTTCTGATTGTAGAGACTTTAGAATAGCGTCGTTGCCTGAACCCAGGCATCCGGCAGCACTGAAACCACCTGCGCTTCCAGCCACTTGTCGGCTCCGGAGAGAATGGCCAGTCCAGTCAGCAGGATCAGGACGCCAAAGGCTTTTTTGATCCCTTCGATGCGGGCCAGCACCCAGCCTCTCGCCACGCTGAAGCCCCGGCGCGAGGCATAGGCGACGGCGACCAGCGGAATCGCTGCACCAATACCGAACAGGCCGAGAATGGTGCCGCCACGGATAGCACCACCTTCGCTGGCGACCAGGGTCAGGGCCGAGGCGAGCAGGGGGCCGGAGCAGGGACTCCAGACCAGGCCGAGCACGCTACCGAGCAGCAGGGCGCCAGTCAGCGAGTCGCTGTCGAGCTTGGCTGAGGCGGTGTTGGCACTGGAGGCGATGGGCAGCATCCATTCCGTGAAGCGTTGATTGAGTACCGGCACCAGCATTACAAGGCCGAAGGCGATCAGCAGCCAGGCACCGAACAGTCGCACACTGTCCGAATCGATGCCGAGGGCAGGGCCAAGGGCACCGAGCACAATGCCGATCAGTGCAAAGGAAATGGCCATGCCGAGGCCCATGGCCAATGGCGCCAGCCGGTTTGCCTGTACGGCGCCGCCGATGACCAGCGGCAAAATGGGGAAAACGCAGGGCGACAGCGTGGTCAGGCTGCCGGCAACCAAGCTCAGCCCGAGGTGGGCAAGGGGAATATCCATGATGCCGGCCGCTTACTTGGCACTGGCGAGCACGGCACGCAGCGCAGCCTGATCGGTTTCGCCCGCCAGTCGACCGGTTTCCTTGCCGCCCTTGTAGGCAATCACCGTCGATTGCGTGCGCACGCCAAGCTGGCGTTTCAGTTCGCGTTCCTTGTCGTAATTGACGATGAGCAGCGTGCCGGGCACCGATGCGTCACCCTTCCAACTGTTGAAAACTTTTTCCTGGGCGCGGCAGGTCGGACACCAGTCGGCGTGGAAGTGCAGGGCGACCGCTTCGCCGGCCTTCTGCTTGGCTGCCAGCGTTTCTGCGGCATAGGGCTGGATATCAAGGGCCAAGGCGAGGTTGGTCGCCGCAGCGAGGGCGAGGCCGGCGAGGAGTTTGATGGTTTTCATGATTATTCTCCGTTGGGGTTGGGTAGTCATTAGTCGCCGGCGCAGCGAAAAACTTACGGACCAACGGGGAATAATTCAGTTCAGGCTGCCAAGAATGATGCCTTGACGGCGTAAGTCGTCGAGCAAGGCGGCACCGTGGACCAGCAGTTGCTCCGGAGTGGGATGCTGCAGTTCGGCGGCAATCTGGCGGATCGCGACTTCGCCGCTGGTCGGGGCGGCAGCGAGCAGGTTGAGCAGGCGGCCAGTGACGGCGTTGATGGCGCTGAACTGCACGACATCTTCGGCATCGCGATAGACGACGAGAGCGGTTGGCTGTGGTTTGCGCGGTCGGTACTCGGGGCCGATGCGATGCACCGGCCACGCATAGGCAAGGTTGAGCTGCGCCGGGTTGACGGCGACCGGATTGACCAGCAGATCGCCTGCCGGATCGTGCGCGGGCACGGTTGTTTCCATGACATCGACAGCCAGCTCGGCCCATTCGTAATGGGCCAGTTCGGCCAGCCAGGCCGGCAACGGCTGGCGAATGTTGCCTTCGGCTAGGTAGCGGACAAACTCGCGCGGAATTTCGCGGAACCATGGGGTATGCAGTGGCCAGTCGCGATAGAAGGACCGGCTCAGCCGGCGCCAGCGGGCCTCGCCGAGCGTCTTCCGGCAGACCGGAAAGCAGCTATCGACAAAGCCACAGATGTTGTTGAACAGCAGCTCGTTGTAAACCGCCATGCGCCGGACCGGAACACCTGCTGGGCGCGGGGTGCGCTGCGGGTCGCGCAGGTGGCGGGCGAAAGCGTGCTGGAATTGCTGGAAGTCGGCACTCATCAGGCGGCCTTCCGGGGCGCTGCGGCCGCCTGCAAACGGGCGATCTGCTCGACTTCGGCGGCTAGGGCCGGCAAATCGGGAATGTTGAAGTCGCGTTCCAGGCAGGTCGGCACAGTGCCCCCGATGCGGGCATAGGCTGCTTCGAGCAGCGACCAGACCGGGTCAATGACTTCGGCACCATGGGTGTCGATCAACAGCCCGTCCGGCTCGACATAATGCCCAGCGACATGGACGTAGCAGGTGCGTTCGAGCGGCAGGGCCGCCATGAAGGCAAGCGGGTCGAAGCCGAAATTGCGGCTGTTGACGTAGATATTGTTGACGTCGAGGTGTAGCAGGCAATCAGCCTGACTGACGATGGCGCTGATGAATTCTGTCTCGCTCATCTCGGCACCCGGTGGGGCAACATAGTAGGAGGCGTTCTCGATGCCGATGCGTTGGCCGAGAATGTCCTGTGCCCGCTGGATGCGTTCGACCGTCCATTTGACGGCTGACTCGGTCATCGGGATCGGCAGCAGGTCGTAGAGATGGCTGTCATCAGCGCACCATGACAGGTGCTCGGTGTATAGCGTCATGCCGTGTTCGCTCATGAAGGCCTTGATGCGCCGGAGCAGGATTTCATCCAGAGGCCCCGGTCCGCCGAGCGATAGCGACAGGCCGTGGCAGACGAAGGGGTAACGTTCGGTGAACTGCCGCAAATCCTTGGCGGAGCGCCCGCCCATGCCGGCCCAGTTTTCCGGGGCGATCTCGAAGAAGCGGATGGCGTCCGGCACGCCGGCTTTCAGCGCTTCGATCAGTTCGCGGCGCAAGCCGAGGCCGGCACCGTGGGCGTGGCGTGGCAACATTCGAGTAATTCCCGTTGAGGAGAAAAGCGGGCAGGGCGAACCCTGCGCCGCAGCCGATCAGTTCAGCCTTATTTCTTGGCGCCGCAGGAGGCGTCCTTTTTCTTGTCGGCGCCGCATTTGGCTTCGCTCGATTTCTTGGCCGCACCGCAGGAAGCATCCTTCTTCTTGTCGGCGCCACATTTCGCCTCGGCCGCTTTCTTTTCGGCACCACACTTGGCTTCCATCTTCTTGTCGCCGCCGCAACTGGCTTCCTTCATCTTGGTATCGGCCTGGGCCAACTGATAGCCGGCTTCCAGCCTGGTGGCGCCAAACGGGTTGTCAGCCGCGTGGGCAACCGGGCTGAATGCAAGGGAGGCGACGGCAGAACCGACGGCCAGGGAAACGATATTTTGCTTTTTCATGATTTTCTCCGTTGTGATTGAGGTGCTTGGATCAGTGTTTCTGACTCATCCAGGCGCCCATTGCCTGACGCATGAACGCAAACTGTTTCTCAGCCCGTCGGCAGCCGATACACATTGCCAGATGCAAACGGTACTGGAGACGCTCGCCAAAGCTGAGCTTGCGTTCCAGTTGTAGCGAGGCGAGGCGGGTGGCTTCCTTGCAGCTGATCATTTCAGTTCCTGTTTTACGTCGAGGCTTTGGGTACCTGCTCGATTAGTCGGTGACGGCATCAAAACCTTACAAAATATTTTCCAGTATGATCTCCGGCAAGCAACTTCAATGAGCCGACATGCCCTTGGACCCCCTGCACGACCCCGAGTTTCTCACAGGCCTGCGTCGTGACATGCTGCGCTTTGCCGAGATGCAACTACGCAATCGCGCTCAAGCCGAAGATGCGGTTCAGGAGGCGCTGACGGGCGCCTTGCTGGGTCGGGAGAAATTTGCCTCGCGGGCTTCCTTGCGCACCTGGGTGCTATCCATCCTGAAGAACAAGATCGTCGATGTGTTGCGGGCCAAGGTTCGCGAGAATGTCGTCGCGGACGTCGAAAACGATGACGATCTGAACGCCTATTTCGATGATCGCCAGCACTGGGCCGAAGATGCCCGGCCGTCGGAATGGCAGACGCCACAGCAGGCGATGGAGAACAAACGTTTCTGGGAAGTCTTCGAGGCTTGCCTTTACCGCCTGCCGGAAGCCAGCGCTCGCATCTTCACCATGCGCGAGGTGCTTGGTTTCGATACTGACGAGATCTGCCAGACCCTGGCGATTACCAGCAACAATTGCTGGGTCCAGCTACACCGCGCCCGCTTGGCGCTGCGTGCCTGCCTCGGCGCCAACTGGTTTGGCGAAGCGGCCTGACAAAAAAAGACCCCGCCACGAAGGCGGGGTAACAGGGAGGTCTCGAATCGGGGGGTATTCGAGAGGAGGGTAAAACGGTTCAGCGCTTGCTGCGACCCTTCAGCAGGTAGCGGGCGATGGCGATGATGCCGCCGGCAGCAAGGGCAGCGATGGCTGCCTTGAGTGGCTCAGCCTGGCCTTCAGCCAGCCAGTCGAAGCCTGTGATTCCGACGAATACACCGAGCGATTCGCTGATCGGCAGGTTGTCGGCAAAGGCCATCAGCGATCCTTGCAGATGGTGACAGTAGCCAGAGTCGCCTGGGCAGGCGCCAACTCGAAAAGGTACTGGCGGGTCGCTTCGATAAACTGCTTGATGTTCATTTTGATCATTTCCTCGTTATCCTCTTCATGGGATTGGTTTTCTTCCATGCCTCGCATTCTAGGGAGGCATGGACCAGCCGTCTGTTGCGCAAGCGTTGCGCCGAGGTAACGGGTATTGATCTTCTGTAACGCTTTGTGACCGTGCCGGAAAGCCCTACTGTCGGGCTTTCCAGGTCAGCGTAAAGCGGGCACCGCCGAGCGGTGAGGCATCGGCGATGGCAGTGCCGTCATGCAACTCCAGTACCCGCCGGGCAATGGCCAGTCCCAGGCCGTAGCCACCAGTCGAGCGGTCACGCGAACGATCGAGTCGGGTGAAGGCGGAAAAGATGTGTTCGCGTTCTTCTGGTGGAATGCCGATGCCGTCATCGTCGACGTGGATCATGATGTTCTCGCCAACCAGTTCCGCATTGACTGAAATCCGCTTGCTGGCGTACTTGAAGGCATTGCGCAGCAGGTTGCGCAGAGCGTAGGGCATGGCCTTGCGATCAAGATCGACAAACAGGTTTTCCGGCAGTTTGTCGGTATTGACGGTCACATCGAGCTGACGGCCAAGTAGGCGGACCGAGTCGACTTCATCGACCAACCAGTCAGCAAATTTGACGCTGGAAAAGTGCGCTTGCGGCGCTTCGCGCTCGAATCGGGCGTAGGTCAGGCTGGTATCGATCAGCTGGTCGAGTTCGTCGAGATCGGCTTCCATCATGGCCCACAGGCGCTCGCGCTCTTCGCGTTCGTCCGTTTCGGAAAGCATTTCAAGGGCAAAGCGCATGCGGGCAATCGGGGTGCGCAACTCGTGCGAAATGCCGCAGGACAATTCTCGATGGGTGGCCAATAGCTGGCGGATACGGTCGGCCATGCTGTTCATTGTGTCTGACAGCGGTGCAAAGAGCTGAGTCCGGGCGGTTGGTGAGCGGGCGTCGAAATGGCCGTCGCCGAGGTCGCGGGCAGTCTGGCGCAGTGCTTCCAGATCGCGCCATACAGGGCGAATCCAGAACCAGAGTGCAATGGCGAAAATGACGCCGATCAGACTCCAGGTCAGCAGGCGCAGCCGCAACTCCAGCGGCAGGCGATCTTTCAGCTCAGGGTTTCGGTTCGAGGCCAGCGGGCCGACAACCAACACCTGACTGGAGGTGCCAAGTCGGTGATACATGATGTCGCCATCGTGGTCGATGGCAATGTCGCCAGCATCGAGTTTGATGACCTGGGAGGGGGTAAGCATACGGTCGAGGGTAATGCGCTCGACGATGCCCAGATTGTAGGAAAATTTCTCGTCGAGTTCCTTGATCTTTTTTTGCCAGTCGCGTCGCGGCTGACGGAATAGTTCATCTTCGATCAGCGTGATCGTGCCACGCATGAAGCGCCGGGCGTAATCGTCGGTGATGCCGCGCTGGGCGGTGGAGATGACGAAGTCTGCAGTGAAGGCGATGGCGACGAAGGATCCCATCGCCAACAGATAGATGTTGAAGAAGAGCTTGGACAGGCTGTAGCGTCCGCCGCGCCAGCGCGGCAACGAAACCCTGAATAGCGAACGGGCGAGCCCCTGGTTGGGCTCTCTGGCCGCCGAATCCTCAGGCCTGGGCTCAGTTCCAGTCATGCTTGCTGAACAGGTAGCCTTTGCCTCGCACGGTCTTGATCCGCGTTGGATTTTCCGGGTCGTCGTTCAACTTCTTGCGCAGGCGAGAAATGCGGGCGTCAATGGAGCGATCCAGTCCATCGAAGCCGATGCCACGCAATTCCTGCAGCAGATCGTCGCGCGACAGCACGTTGCCGGCATGCGACGCGAGCAGCCACAGCAAATCGAATTCGGCGGTAGTCAGGTCGATGGTCTGGCCGGCCAGCGAAGCGGTGCGGGTCGCCTGGCTGATCTTGAACTGGCCGAACAGCATGCTCTCCGACTCAACGCTACCGCCTTCGCCTGCCACCGGCAGTCGGCGAAGCAGGGCCTTGATACGAGCGAGCAGGACGCGCGGCTGGACTGGCTTGGCAATGTAGTCGTCTGCGCCCATCTCCAAACCGAGAATCTGGTCGAAGTCCTCATCGCGGGCGGTGAGCATCAGGATTACGCCACGGAATTGTGGGCGAACGGCCCGACAGACTTCAAAGCCGTCCTTGCCGGGGAGCATGACGTCGAGAATCACCAAGTCGGGCTGTTCAGCAAGGATGCGCGCTTCGGCGGTGTCGCCTCGGGGCTCGATACTGACTTGCAGATCGTTCTTGGTGAGATATTCGGCCGTCAGTTCGGCCAGGCGTTCGTCGTCTTCGACAAGCAGGATGCGTGTGTTCATCCGCCAATCTTAACGGCCAGCCGGGCGTCGGTCCATAGCGCAGTGGTTCGCGACTGTTGCCGGCATCGCTTAGAATCCTGTCTGACTGTCTATTTGGAAGAGTTTTGATGATCTGGTCGAAAGTGCCCATAAGGGCGTGGTTTGCAACGTTGGGCCTGGGTTGCCTCGGTTTGGTTGCGGTCGGCATGGAGTTGCAAACCCTGCTGCGCCTGGCGCCTTGCCCGCTCTGTATCTTCCAGCGCCTGCTCTATATTGCAATTGGCCTGATTGGTCTGCTTGGCTTTGCCTTGCCGGCTGGGCGCCTGCTTTGGTCTATTCTGGCTGCTGTGCTTGGATTGTTTGGCTTTGGCGTGGCCGCATACCAGACCTGGATGCAGGCTTTTCCGCATCTGGCGCCGGAATGCAGCTTCACTGATCCCAATGCCATCGAGCGCCTGGTAGACTGGCTGGGAATGGAATGGCCTTCAATGTTTCTGGCCACTGGCTTTTGTACCAGCCGGGAATGGGAGTTCTTGGGGCTGTCGATGGCCAACTGGTCGGTGCTGTTCTTTGCTGGCATCGTGGTTTATGCCGCATTGCTGTTTCAGCGAAAATCACAGGGCTGAAAAAACAAAACCCGCCAAGCGGCGGGTTTGTCGAATGCTGGAGGAAGCTGAATTACTTCAGCTTGACTTCCTTGTAAGCAACGTGCTTACGTGCTTTCGGGTCGTACTTCATGAACTCCAGCTTTTCAGGCGTCGTACGCTTGTTCTTGGAGGTGGTATAGAAGTGCCCGGTACCAGCTGTAGATTCCAGCTTGATTTTTTCGCGACCGCCTTTAGCCATTTTATCTATCCTTCTTTATCAGACTTCGCCGCGAGCACGCAGATCGGCCAAGACGGCATCGATGCCGTTCTTGTCGATAAGGCGCAGGCCAGCGTTGGAAACACGCAGACGCAGGAAGCGGTTTTCAGATTCGACCCAAAAACGACGGTACTGCAAGTTCGGCAGGAAGCGGCGTTTGGTTCTATTGTTGGCATGGGAAACCTTGTTCCCAACCATCGGGGCTTTACCCGTTACTTGGCAGACTCGCGCCATGATGGTGCTCCAGAATTCGCTAGAAGAGAGCCCGCAAGTATAACCAAAAGCCTTGTGGTATTTCAAGAGGTTTTATGAACTTTATAGCAAGCCCCGTTCGGCAAAGGATAACGGCGGGGTGTTGCCGGCAACGATGAAATGATCGAGAACCTTGACGTCGACCATGGCCAGCGCCTCTTTTAGTGAGCGGGTGAGCATTTCGTCAGCCCGGGATGGTTCGGCGATTCCGGATGGGTGGTTATGGGCCAGGATTACCGCCGCAGCATTATTGGAGAGCGCCGCCTTGACGACTTCGCGAGGGTAGACTGAAGTCTGGGTCAGGGTGCCGGTGAATAATTCCTCCGCTTTCAGTAACTGATTCTGGGCATCAAGCCATAGCGCCATGAACACTTCATGCCCGCGGCTGGCCAGTTTGAGGCGCAACCAGTCGCGTACCTTGCCGGGCGAGGTGAAGCTGTCGCGTATGGTCATTTCTTGTGCCAGGGCGCGGCGGGCCAGCTCGAAACTGGCTTTCAATTGGGCGGCCTTGGCCATGCCGATGCCGGAAACGCTGGCTAGTTCGGCCAGCGAAGCTTCAGCCAGCGTGCCGAGTTGGCCGTCGAAGCGGTTTAGTAAGTCGCGCGCCAGGTCGACGGCGCTTTTGCCGCGCACACCGACTCTCAGATAGATGGCCAGCAATTCGGCATCAGAGAGTGCTGCCGGACCGTGGGCGAGTAGCCGCTCGCGCGGTCGCTCGCCTTCTGGCCAGTCGGTTATTGCCATATTCTTTTCCAGTAGAATGAGCAGGGTTCAATTCTAGCGGTAAGACAATGGAATTACAGGGAAAGCGCATCGTTCTGGGAGTGACCGGCGGTATTGCAGCCTACAAGGCAGCCGAGCTGGTTCGTTTGCTCGGCAAGCAGGGCGCTGACGTGCAGGTGGCGATGACCGAGGGGGCGACGCATTTTGTGACGGCGACGACCTTTCAGGCCCTGTCGGGCAAGCCGGTCTATCTGGATCAGTGGGATGCCCGGATGCCGAATGCCATGGCCCATATCGATCTGTCGCGGCAGGCTGATCTTATTCTGGTGGCGCCGGCCTCGGCCGATTTTCTTGCCCGGATCGCGCACGGCATGGCTGACGATCTGCTGGCGACGATGGTGCTGGCGCGCGATTGTCCCTTGCTGGTGGCGCCGGCTATGAACCGGCAGATGTGGGAAAACCCGGCGACACAAAGGAATGTCAATCAGTTGCAGGCCGATGGCGTGCAGATCCTTGGTCCGGCCAGCGGTGAGCAGGCGTGTGGCGAGGTCGGCGCTGGTCGCATGCTGGAGCCGGAGGAGATTGTCGAAGCGGTGATTGGTTTCTTTACCCCAAAGGAGCTGGCCGGTCAGCGGGTGCTGATCACTGCCGGGCCGACCTTCGAGGCGATTGATCCGGTTCGTGGCATCACCAACCTCTCTTCCGGGCGCATGGGGTACGCCGTGGCGCGCGCGGCACATCAGGCCGGGGCGGAAGTGACGCTGGTTTCCGGGCCGGTTGGTTTTGCGGCGCCGTTGGGTGTCGAGTGCATCAATATACGGAGCGCGCTGGATATGCACGCGGCCGTGATGGCGCGAGCATTGGCAGCTGATGTTTTTATTGGCGTTGCTGCCGTTGCCGATTATCGCGTGGCTAATGCGGCTGAACACAAGCTGAAGAAGGATACCGGCGGCATTCCGCCGATCGAACTGGTCGAGAATCCGGACATCCTGGCGGAGGTGGCTGCCTTGAACGACGGTCCATTCTGCGTCGGCTTTGCAGCGGAAAGTCGCAATCTGGAAGAGTATGCCCAGGCCAAGCGACGCAAGAAGAATATCCCGCTGATTGCCGGAAACCTGATTCAGGACGGCTTCGGTGGTGACGATAACCGGCTGGTCTTGTTTGACGACGCCGGGACCCATCCGCTGACGCCGGCCCCCAAGTCGGTCCTGGCTCGGCAGTTGATTGAACACATTGCCCATTTGACAGGAAAACACTGATGCATCAGATCGACATCAAAATCCTCGACAACCGCCTGCGTGAGACTCCTCCGCACTACGCGACGCCAGGTTCCGCCGGGCTTGATCTGCGCGCCTGCATCGATGCGCCGCTGCACGTGGCACCCGGGCAGACCACGCTGGTGCCGACGGGTATGGCCATCCACCTGGCTGATCCCGGGCTGGCAGCGATGATCCTGCCGCGCTCCGGTCTGGGGCACAAACATGGCATCGTGCTTGGCAATCTGGTCGGCTTGATCGACAGTGACTATCAGGGTGAGTTGATGGTCTCGGTCTGGAACCGTGGGCAAACGGGTTTCACGCTCAATCCACTGGATCGTATTGCGCAACTGGTCGTCGTCCCGGTCTTGCAGGTGGGCTTCAATATTGTCGATGACTTCGATGCCAGCCATCGTGGTGAAGGTGGTTTCGGCAGTACGGGGCACGCTTGAGCCTTGAAAGCGCGGCGTAAGCAAATTACGATTTAATTATTTGCTTTTGGTTCGGGAGGTAGGGGAAATGAAAAAGTCTGGATGGCGTATTGCCGCGGCGACGATTGCTGCCGCCTGTTCAATGTCCGTTTTTGCGGCCGACAAGGTCGATCTGGCGCGTGCCGAAGAGATTGTTTCCGGGCGCTGCTTCTTGTGTCACGGGATGGAAGGCGAATCGGCCAGCCCGGTTTTCCCGCGTCTGGCTGGGCAGCATTCGGAATATATCGCCAAGCAATTGGCCGATTTCAAATCCGGCAAGCGCAACAGCGATACGATGAAGCCGCAGGCCGAGGAATTGACACCGGCTGAAATGAAGGCGCTGGGTGCATTCTTCCAGGCCAAGAACGTTGGTGCGCGTCCGGCCAAGGATCAGGAGTTGCTGGCGGTTGGAAAATTTGTCTTTAATCGCGGCAACCAGTTCAGCGGCTTGCCCTCGTGCTCCAGTTGCCATGGTGCGAAGGGGCTGGGCACGCCGCAATTGCCGCGTCTGGCTGGTCAGCACCCACGCTACATCGAAGACCAGTTGAAGCAGTTCAACAAGCGCGAGCGGACCAACGACAATGCGGTCATGCACACCATCGCTTCCAAGCTTTCTGAACTCGAAACCCACGCTGTTGCCGAGTACATCGCAACACTGGACTAGTTGTCTGAACGAACCACCCAGAAAAAGGCCGCAATTAAGCGGCCTTTTTCTTTTGGTGTTCGTTTATTGCTCCTTCCGGAGGCGTATTCATTCCGCTTTGACCTGCGCTTGGTACTGATGCTTGAGCATGGCAAATATTTATTTGCGGACCATTTGAGCTTGATCAAAGAAATGGCAGAACTGTTGCCAAAATGAATACCCATATTATAAAAATGGAGTTAATATGACAAAAATATCCAATATTGCTTAAATTCAAACAAGGCAGATGTCGCCATGAAAACCATTTTCCTCGTTGATGATTCCGCCACAATCCTTCTCAGTATCTCGAATATCCTGAGCAAGGCTGGTTATGCCACTGAAAAGGCCGCCAATGCCGAAGAGGCGCTGCGCAAGCTGAATGGTGGTTTGAAGATTGACCTGATGATCACCGATCTCAACATGCCCGGCATGAATGGCATCGATCTGATCAAGGAGGTGCGCAAGCTTCCGGCTTACAAGTTCGTGCCCATCCTCTTTCTGACGACCGAGTCTCAGCAGTCCAGAAAAGCCGAAGCCAAAGCGGCGGGAGCCTCCGGCTGGATCGTCAAGCCGGCGACGGCCGATGAGTTGCTCAACACGATCAAGCTGGTCGTGCGTTAACGCCATGGACTTCAGCATCCTTCTTCGCCGCGCGCTGCTCGTCTTCATTGTTGTTGCAGTTGGCGCTTCAGGGGCTGTCTATTTCCTGCACGGGTGGTTTCACACCACCTTTACGACGGCCATCGGGCTTTCTCATCCCCTGGCCGATGCGATTGGTACCTTCATCCTTGTCGCTGCAGCCTATCTGGCGCAACGCATGGTGTCGCAAGCGTTTTTCAGGGATTACATGCTTGGTTTGAATGGTGTGGCGCAATCCAACAACCAGAAAGCAGGCAACCTTCATAAAGTGACCGAAGAGGTATCCAGCGAACTGGTGCAAGTGCATAACTTCAACGAAGTGGTGCGCGGACAGCTGAAGAATGTGATCGATCAAACCGAGAAGGCAGCCTTTGACATCGTCGAGCGGCTGCAAACGATCGATGAGGTCATTACCCGCCTGGATCGTTACGTAGCGGGAACATCGGACGAAACGGCTGAGCTTTTCAAAGAATCCGAAACACGAATTGCCCAAAACCAGAGCGTAATCGGCAAGATGGAGGGTTACGTGCAGCAGCGTCTTCAGGAGGCACAGACCGACCAGGAACGCGTCAAGCAGGTGGTCGAGGAGGCACGTTCTCTTGAGTCGCTGATTCAACTGATCAAGCACGTGGCCGGGCAAACCAATTTGCTTGCCCTCAACGCAGCCATCGAGGCAGCCCGGGCGGGTGAGGCCGGGCGCGGCTTCGCGGTGGTGGCAGATGAGGTTCGCAAGCTTTCCGGCGAAACCGAATCGGCGGTCGTCAAGATCAGCCGCGGAATCCAGTCCGTAGCACTGAGCATAGAGACCCAGTTCCAGGACAAGCTCTCCAACATCAGCCTGGAAAAAGAGAAGCAGATGCTTGAGTTCTTCTCAACCCAGTTGAACGAACTTGGTCAGAGCTATGAGTCCCTGATGATCCATGAGGCCGGGGTGCTGGCCGAGGTTCAGGCGAGCAGCAGCAAACTGGCCGGGATGTTCATGGATGCCCAGGCCAGTGTCCAGTTCCAGGATGTCAGCCGGCAGCAGATCGAACATGTGGTTCAGGCGCTCACCCAGCTCGACGAGCATGCCGGCATTCTGGCTGAACGTCTGCGTACCTTTGATAACTCCGACGCAGCCTACACGCCCATTGCCCGGCATCTGGAGGACCTCTACAGCCGCTACGTGATGGAAGGTCAGCGCGCCGTCCACGACAGCTCGCTCAAGCGTGGTCAGGCAACGGCTGCCGCAGCCCAGTCTCGGGTGGAATTGTTTTAGGGAGAATCGGTATGTCATCCAGCCAAACCTTATCCATAGCCGACGATCTGACGATCTACCATGCGCTTGATCTCAAAAAGACGCTGCTGGATGCACTGGCCGGTACCAGCGATCTGGAGCTCAACTTGTCGCAGGTTGGTGAAATGGATACCGCAGGCCTTCAGCTGCTTATCCTGCTCAAGATGGAAGCGCAGCGCGCTGGAAAATCAGTGCGCATCATCGCCCACAGTCAGGCGGTCAGCGATCTGATCGACTTCTGCAGCCTCGGTGCCAGGTTTGGCGACCCGCTGATCATTCCTGCCCACGATGCGCCATGACAATTAGAGGCTGAACCCATGGACGAAATCACCAGCGTATTCATTCAGGAAACTCGCGAGCAACTGGCCGAGATGGAAGCCGGCCTGCTGCAGCTTGAACAGGACCCGGATGACCACGACAACATCAACGGCATCTTTCGCGCAGCGCACACCATCAAGGGTGGTTCCGGCGTTATCGAATGCGCTTTCATCGAATCCTTCACGCATCGCGTCGAGAACCTGCTCGATGCCCTGCGCAATGGCGATATTTCCGTCACGCCGCCGCTGGCCACGCTGCTGCTCGAGTGTTGCGACCACATGGGCAGTCTGGTCGATGTGCTTGCCGCCGAAAGCGCCGAGCCGGGAGCCGATATCCTGGTGCGCGGCGAAGCGCTGACCGAACGCCTCAAGGAGTTCCTCGCAACTGAAGCTGGTGCTGAGCAGCCTGCCGCATCGGGCGTTGCAATTCACGATCCCACCGTCGAGGTGGAAAGTTCAGGGGCTATCGTTCTTACTGATAGCTGGCACGTCTCAGTGCGTTTTGGTCAGGATGTCCTGCGTGGCGGCATGGATCCGCTGTCGTTCATCCGCTATCTGGGCAGCCTTGGCGAAATTCTCGGCATCGAAACCATTACCGATGCCATCCCGCCTGCCGCCGAGATGGATCCGGAATCCTGCTACCTGGGCTTCGAGATCCAGTTGCAGACCCGGGCTTCGAAGGCCGATATCGAGCGCGTATTCGATTTCGTCCGTGAAGATTGCGATCTGCGGATACTGCCGCCGAACAGCAAGCTGTCCGAATACATCAAGCACATCCATGAGCTGCCGGAAGACAGCATGCGCCTGGGCGAAATTCTCGTCCGCTGTGGTGCACTGACTCAGGCCGAGCTTGATCAGGGCCTCGACAACCAGCATTCCTCGGCAGATTCAGTCGCGAGCGATAGTGAAGCCCTGCCGCCGCACCTCGGTGAGATTCTCGTCGACAACAAGGTCGTGCACAAGGAGCTGGTCGACGCGGCAATCGTCAAGCAGACCCAGGTTACCGAAAAGAAGGCAAAGGATGCCCGGCTGGTCCGCGTTCAGGCCGACAAGCTGGACCAGTTGATCGATCTCGTCGGCGAACTGGTTATCGCAGGTGCCTCTGCCAACCTGCTGGCTCAACGCAGCAAGCAGGCCGATCTGGTCGAGGCGACCTCGACGCTTTCCCGGTTGGTCGAAGATATTCGCGATTCGGCATTGCAGTTACGCATGGTCCAGATCGGCGACACCTTTACCCGGTTCAACCGCGTGGTGCGTGACGTTTCGAAAGAACTGGGCAAGGAAATCGAGCTGGTGATCAGCGGTGCAGAAACCGAGCTCGACAAGACGGTGGTCGAGAAAATTGGTGATCCGCTGATGCATCTGGTTCGCAATTCGCTGGATCACGGCATTGAAATGGCTGCCCTGCGCCTGGAGCGCGGCAAACCAGCCTGCGGCCGGGTCTCACTGAATGCCTTTCACGACTCTGGCTGTATCGTTATCGAAGTCTCCGATGACGGCGGCGGCCTGAACAAGGAAAAGATCACCGCCAAGGCGCTGGAGCGCGGCATCATCCAGTCCGGGCAAGTTCTGTCGGACAGCGAGATCGTTAACCTGATCTTCGAGCCAGGGTTCTCGACGGTCGACAAGGTTTCAAACCTGTCAGGACGAGGCGTCGGCATGGACGTCGTGCGCCGGAATATCCAGGCCTTGCGCGGCGCCGTTGATGTCCGCTCCGTTGAAGGCGAAGGTTCCATCTTCACCATCCGGCTCCCGCTCACTCTGGCCATCATCGACGGCTTCCTGGTAGGGGTGGAAAAGGCGGCCTACGTCATCCCGCTCGACACCGTGGTCGAATGCATCGAACTCAAGAGCCAACTGACCGACCGCAATTTCCTCAACCTGCGTGGTGAGGCACTGCCCTTCATCCGCTTGCGCGAACTTTTCGAAGTGGCGGGCGATCCGCCACCACGGGAAAGCATCGTGGTTGTCCAGTTTGCCGGGCAGCGCGCCGGCTTGGTCGTCGATCAGCTGATGGGGGAATTCCAGACCGTCATCAAGCCGCTCGGCGCCCTGTTCAGGCATCTGCGCGGGATCGGTGGCTCGACCATTCTGGGTAGCGGTGAAGTTGCCCTGATCCTGGACGTGGCAGCGCTGGTCCATGCCGTCGCCCATGCCGAGGAGCAAAAATTGCTGCAAGGAAACCGGCAAACGCTTTCCCTATCCACACCCGACATTTAATTCATCGCCGTACCGAGAAGAGGTAGATCATGTTCAAAAATCTAAAGATTGGCGTCCGACTTGGCCTGGGATTCGGTTTTGTCCTGATCCTGTTGACGGCTATTTCCGTCATTTCGTATACCCGCCTCAGTTCGCTGAACGAGTCGATCAACCTGATGGTCAATGACCGGTTCCCGAAGACTGTGATCGCCAACGAGGTCGTTGATCAGATCAACATTGTCGCCCGGGCCTTGCGCAATGCAGCGCTGCTGAAACATCCGGAAGAGGTTGCCAAGGAACTCGACCGGATTGCCCAGGCACGCAAGGTGGTCAGTGAGAAATTTGCCCTGCTCGACAAGACCATCCTCTCCGATGAAGGCAAGAAAGTGCTCAACAAGGCACAGGATGCCCGGAAGGCTTATGTGGTTGATCAGGATGCTGCATTGGCGCTGCTGAAGGCCGGCAAGCGTGATGAAGCCACCGAGCTATTGCTCAGCAAGCTGCGCAAGTCACAGGGTGACTACATTGCTGCAGTCAATGACCTGATCGGTTTCCAGTCCGACCTGATGGGCAAGGCAGGCAAGGAAGCCGAGGAGATGGCTTCCAGTGCCAAGCAACTGATTTTCGCCATGACGGTCGTCGCAGTCCTGATTGCCCTGGGCTTTGCCTGGTGGGTTACGCGCAGCATTACCCGTCCGATCAACGAGGCAGTGAAGGCAGCGATTGCGCTTTCCGAAGGCGACCTGACCGTCAGGCTTGAATCCGACAGCAAGGATGAAGTCGGTCACCTGATGGCGGCCATGCAGAACATGATCGGCCGGCTGACGCAGATCATCGGCGAAGTTCGTACGGCGGCCGACAACCTGACCAATGCAGCAGGCCAGGTCTCGGCGACGGCGCAGTCGCTGTCGCAATCCTCCAGCGAACAGGCCGCTTCCGTTGAAGAAACGACCTCGTCGATGGAGCAGATGACTGCCTCCATCTCGCAGAACACCGAGAACGCCAAGGTCACCGATGGCATGGCCTCGAAATCGGCCACTGAAGCCGCTGACGGCGGCGAAGCCGTAATGCAGACTGTCGAAGCGATGAAGAGCATCGCCGACAAGATCGGCATCATCGACGACATCGCCTACCAGACCAACCTGCTCGCATTGAATGCCGCCATTGAAGCCGCCCGTGCCGGCGACCATGGCAAGGGCTTTGCCGTGGTTGCTGCTGAAGTTCGCAAGCTGGCCGAACGCTCGCAG
>JAGTRS010000050.1 GCA_018262195.1 Pseudomonadota bacterium
ACGCCGAGCAGGATGGGCACCCCCCAGACCGGATGCACGACGTATTGCCCGAGGCGTTGCGAGAGCAACGGGCTGCTCCGGACGGCGCGCTGGATGACGCTGGCGGCCAGCGCATCGGCCGCTTCGGTGCGTTCGCGGGCAAGCAGGGCGGGGAGATCCCCTTCGGCCCGTTCGGCCGCGGTCTGGCGCAGGGTTTCAAGTTCGGAGAGTCGATCGCCGGCATGCTCGGCCAGCCAGTCGGCTACCACCGAATCGCCGCCCAGATAAAGGATGGCCAGGCCGCGTGCGGCCAGCAAGGGGTGCGGCGCATAGCGGGTAATGGCTGCGGCAACCAGCCCAATGTCGGCTTCGATCTCCGGGTCGTAGCGGAGCAGCGCTTCGGCGCGGTGAGCCTGGCCCATGCCGTGGGTCAGCTCACCGATACCTTCGCCGCCGGTCGCGACCGTCGCCAGCACCGGGATGCCCAGCTCTTCGGATAGTGCCGGAATATCGACCATGACACCGCGCGCCGCGGCTTCGTCGTGCATGTTCAGCGCCAGCACCATGGGCAAGCCCAGTTCGGCCAGCAAGGCGGTCAGGGTCAGCGTCCGGCGCAGGTTCTTGGCATCGCCAACCTGGACTACGCAGCGCGACGATTCGTTGAGCAGGGCACGCATGGTCGCCCGCTCGTCATCACTGCGTGACGGCAGGGCGAGCACGCCGGGGGTGTCGAGGAGCATGGCCTCGCGGTCGAAACGAGCGCTGGCGCGGGTGACTTCGACCGTAGTGCCGGGGTAGTTCGAAACGTTAACGTAGGCGCCAGTCAGGCGGTGAAAGAGGACCGATTTGCCAACGTTTGGGTGGCCGACAAGGAGGATCGCGTTGGCTGCAGCTGAAGAAATGGTCACGTTCAATGGGTTTCTGACGTTTCTGAATGCCCGGCAAGCGCCGAGCCGAGCATTACTTTACGCCGGATCGCATCAGCTTTTGCTGATCTGTACCAAGTTTTTGCAATTGCGACGCGTTAGCAAATGGATGTGCCAGCGCAGAGGCGTTGGCTTCCCTTCCTCTGGCACGCGAATGTCATGGTTGATAAACAGTCTGTGAGTCAAACCCCAAAAACACTCCGATGCGTGTTGGTTTAACCATAAATGTTAGATATGATGTATTTGTGTATTGTGATATATTTAACGAAATTGTTTATTGTCGCTATCAGGTCAGGGGAAAAATGAATCGTATCTATCGTGTTGTCTGGAACCATGCGTTGGGGGCATGGCAGGTTGCTTCGGAGTTGGCGGGCGGCCGTTGTCGCCTTCGTTCTGTAAGCCGCACTGCACGTCGCCGCCTTGGCAGCGCCCTGGCCGCCACCGCCGTGCTTGCCGCGTCAGCGGCCAGTGCCGATCCGGCGGTCTTCTTCGATGGGGTGGTGTCAAGCGGTCAAGCTAATTTCAGCAACGTGGTGACCACGGCGAATCCAACGGCGACTGTCTTTTCTTACGACTTTGCCCTGGCTTCCACCAGCAGTTTCATGGTCAGTTCAGGTGGTTTGAACGTCTATGTTGAGACCAGTCGAAATGGCTCTTCAAATTCATTTTCCGCCGGTTTCGATAACTGGAGCGTAGGTGCAACCTCTGGTTGGTCGTCGGTTGTCAACGAGGGTTTCCGTCTTGATTTCTTTGCAGATGCAGCCCATACGACGTCCTACCTGATCAACGCCGTTGGCATTTCGGTTTACGACTGGGGAACGTGCTGCACGGGCGCGCATACCACGCCGGGTGATGGTTCCGCCTCCGGTTCGGCCATTTACGCCGTCTTTGACCCGGATGCGACGCAAAGCACAACGATGATCGGCAATATTACCGACTCAGCCCAACGCGCCGATACCGATAATGACGATCAGCATTTTGTGGCTGCGATTGATGACAGAAATACCTTCTCGTCGGTGGTGATTGCGCCGAATGGCACCGGCGAGGCATTTGGTGCCGGTGGCACGCTGATGTTCTCGGTAGTTGGTATCGGCTCGGTTGCCGCGGGCTCATCGGTCGTGACGGTGGGGGCTCCAGTGGTGCCGGATATCGATACAGCTCAAAGTTTTTATACGACATCCGAATTGATAGCTGCCACTGTCCATGCCGTATTCGATGGCGGTACGCTTGCTGCGTCCTCCAGCGGAATGATCAGCACCAATCTCTCGGTCAAGGCGGCCGGCGGGGCGATCAATGCGAATGGCTACAACGTTACCTACACCGGCGTCATTTCTGACGCTGGCGGTGCCTCTGGCAACATGACGTTCACGGGGTCCGGGTCGACGACTCTTGATGGTGCAAACACCTACACCGGCAGCACGAATATTACCGGCGGCACAACCGTTAACCTGAATGGCAGCCTGGCCTCCACGAGCATCGCGATTGCCAGCGGCGCGACGTTGAACGACAACAACGGCGGTCTTTCCGGCAGTGCCGATGTGACCGCCAACGGTGCGTTCAACCTCGGCGCCAACGAAGCGATCAACACCCTCAACGGCACCGGCACCGTCGGTTTGAGCAGCAACACGCTGACGGTCAATCAGGGCGCCTTCTCCGGCGCCGTTACCGGCTCGGGCGGCCTGACCAAGGCCAGTGCCGGCACGCTGACCCTGAGCGGCACCAACACCTATTCAGGCGCGACGAATGTCAATGCCGGCACGCTGACGCTGAGCGGCAGCCTGTCCTCAACGAGCATCGCGATTGCCAGCGGTGCGACACTGAACGACAACAACGGCGGACTTTCCGGCACTGCCGATGTGACCGCCAACGGTGCGTTCAACCTCGGCGCCAACGAAGCAATCAATACCCTAAACGGAAGCGGCACGGTCGGTTTGAACAGCAACACCCTGACGGTCAATCAAGGTAACTTCTCCGGCGCCGTTGCCGGCTCGGGCGGCCTGACCAAGGCCAGTGCCGGCGCGCTGACCCTGAGCGGCGCCAACACCTATTCCGGCGGCACGACCATCAACGGCGGCACGGTCCTGGTCTCCAGCAACGCCAATCTCGGCGATGCTGCTGGCAGCCTGGCGCTGAATGACGGTACGCTGCAGACCACTGCCAGCTTTACCATGGCCCGGAGTGCCACGCTGAACGGTGTCGGCACCTTCAATACCTCCACCGGAACGACCCTGGTCGACAATGGCGCAGTGAGCGGTAGCGGCGCCCTGCTCAAGGATGGGGCGGGCACCCTGCAATTGTGCGGCGATGTCAGCCACAGTGGCGGCACGTCGGTCGGTGCCGGTCGTCTCGACTTGTGCGGCAACTACACGGGCAGTGGTGCAATCAACGTTGCCGGTGGCACGACGCTTGGCGTGACCGGCACAACCAGCCTGTCTTCCTCCAGCGGCGTCAGCAATAGCGGCACCGTCGATATCTCCGGGACCACCGCGGGTACCAGCGCGCAGGATATCAGCGGCAGCGGGGATATTGTGCTGGGAGCCCGTACCCTGACGCTCAATAACGCGGTCGGTACCATCAGCGGTACCATCTCCGGCAACGGTGGCGCTCTGGCAATTGCTGGCGGCGCCTCGACACTGGCCGGCACAAATACCTATACCGGTGCCACCTCGATCAATGGCGGCGCTTCGCTGGCCCTTTCCGGAAGTGGCAGTATTGCGGCATCGAGCGGCGTGGCTACGGATGGCACCTTGAGTATCGGGGGCACGACGAGTGGCGCTTCGATCAAGTCGCTGTCAGGGAACGGCTCGGTGCTTCTCGGTAGCAAGAATCTGACGCTGACCAATGCCAGCGGCACTTTCGCCGGGGTGATCGCGGGCAGCGGTGGCCTGAATATCACCGGTGGCACCGAGGTGCTCAGTGGGGCAAGTACCTACACCGGCGGTACGTCAATCAGCAACGGGGCAACGGTTGAAGTCAGCGCTGATCAGAATCTGGGTGATGCTGCAGGCTCGCTGGTCCTGAACAGCGGCACGCTGCATACAACCAGCAGTTTTACGACCACCCGCAATACGGTACTGACGGGGAATGGCACATTTGCCACCGATGCAGCGACGACGCTGATCGACAATGGCTCAGTCAGTGGGATCGGCGCACTGGTCAAGGATGGGGCAGGCACACTGCAATTGTGCGGTGATGTCAGCAATTCTGGTGGTGCGACGGTCAATGCAGGTCGTCTCGACCTATGCGGCAACTACACGGCTACCGGTGCGATCAGCGTCGGCAGCGCTGCCACCCTGGCCCTGCTGGATTCGACCAGCATCGGCTCGGCCAGCGGTTTGACCAGCAACGGCACCTTCGACATCTCGAATACCTTGCTGGGAGCAACAATCCAGTCGCTGAACGGGAGTGGTAACGTACTTCTCGGCAATCAGAACCTGACCCTGAGTAACGCCAGCGGCAATTTTGGTGGTGTCATTGCCGGCAGTGGCGGGGTGACGGTCAGTGGCGGGACGCAGACTTTGGACGGTGCCAACACCTACACCGGGGCGACCAGTATCGATAGCGGTGCAACGCTGGCACTGACCGGCTCCGGCCAGGCAGGCGCCGGCAGCAGCATGGTCAACAACGGGGCCTTCGACATCTCCGGCAAGACCGGCAGTGCCACATTGGCCAACATGGTTGGTGCGGGTAGTGTCGCTCTAGGCGGCAACGACCTGACACTGACCAATGCCAGCGGTAACTTCGATGGCTCGATTTCCGGCACTGGCGGGCTCGGTATGACCGGCGGTGTCGCGACGCTGGGTGGAACGAGCACCTATACCGGCGGCACCACGATCGGATCGGGGGCCACGGTTCGCGTTTCTGCCGATGCCAACCTGGGTGGCGCGTCCGGTGTTGTTCGCCTTGATGGTGGCACGCTCCAGACGACGGCCAGTTTTTCAACGGCCCGGGACATGGCGGTCACCGGTAACGGCACGCTGACGGCCAACAGCGGGACTACGCTCAATGCCATTGGTGATCTCTCAGGTACCGGAACGCTGGTGAAGAATGGCGCAGGCACGATCAACATGAGTGGCGACCTCGCACATGCCGGCGGTACCGTGGTGAATCAGGGCAGCCTGCAACTTTCCGGAAACAACACCTATGGCGGCAATACCACCCTCAACGGTGGCACGCTGAAGGTCGCCTCCGACAGCAACCTGGGCGGTCTGGCCAGCAACATCATTTTCAACGGTGGCGCCTTGCAGGCAACTGCCAGCTTCAGTTCCGACCGCAACGTTACAGCCAGTGGTGCCGGAACGGTAAGTACCGATAGCGGGGCGACGCTAACCCTCAATGGTTCGATCAGCGGCGCAGGCATGTTGACCAAGACGGGCACAGGCACTCTGGTCCTGTCGGGTGACAGTTCGGGAACTCATACCCCGGGCAGTGGCTGGACCGGCGGCATGACCGTCGAGTCGGGCCTTGTCCAGGTGACCAATGCCTGGGGCCTCGGTTGGGGTGATGTAACGGTCAATGGCGGTACGGTCAATACGACCGTCGATGTCCTGACCGGGCAAACCATTGCTCTGGCCGGCGGTACTACCGTCAATGTCGATGCGGCAACGACGACCACTTTATCCGGGACGATCACCGATGCCGGCGTCGGTTCCGGCTGTTTCGTGAAGTCCGGCACCGGCACCCTTAACCTGACCGGCTCAATGACCCAGAGCAATGGCACCTGCGTCCAGCAGGGGCAATTGCGTGCCAACGGCGACTTGGTCAGTACGGTCGTCGTCGATACGGACGGCACCTTGCGCGGTACCGGCAATATCGTCGGTACGACTACTGTGCAGGGCACCCTGGCGCCGGGCAACTCGCCTGGCACGCTGACTTCGGTTGGTACCGTGACCATGCTGCCAGGCAGTACCTTCCAGGAAGATATCAATGGCCTCGGTACCGGAGCTGGTCCGGGTAATTACTCCCGCCTGCTGGTGGTCGGCGCCGGTAATCAATTCGTGGCGGGCGGCGCAACGCTGGCGCCCAATCTGACAGCGATTGTTGGCGGAGTCGTCTACACGCCTTATGTGCCGAACATGGGCGACAGGTTCCGCATCATTACAGCCGAGGGCGGTATCGTCGGCCGTTTTGCGCCATTGGCCCAGCCTGACGGACTGGCAAGCGGAACCCGAATGGCTGCCTACTACAACGTATTTGGCAGCAACAGCATCGACTTGGCCATCCTGCCTGATTCGTATGAACGCTTCCTCTCCGGCGGCAATGCGAATGCCCGCTCAGTCGGCGCCGCGCTCGATCGCATCGTCAATATTGATCAGCAGGGCAATGCCACCACGGCACAGTCCCAGTTGGCGTACAGCGTGAGCGGCCTCCAGGCGAACCAGATCAATGGCATGTTTACGGCGCTTTCCGGCGAAGTGCATGCCGCAATGGCAGCGGTCGCTCCCTTGTCCGGGAACTGGGCGCAGGCAGCCGTCGGTCGCCAGATCGGGAATGACCTGACCGAAACCAGCGGCCGTCGTGCCCTGTGGGTCGAGGTTGGTGGTGATCAGTCGCGTTGGGCGGCCGACACCACGGCTTCAGGCTTCAGCACCAGCAGAACCTTGTTTGCTCTGGGTGGCGACCTGTATGAGGCAGGCGGACTCAGGCTGGGCGCCGGCTTCATGAATGCGAAGTCCAAGGTTTCGTCCGAACGTGGCACGGGTTCCGTTGAGGAAAACCTGCTGTTCATGTATGGCCAATACCGACTTGGTGCCTATTCCATCGACGGGGTAGCTGGCTATGGCATGAACAAATACGACACCAGCCGGGCCGATCCGCTGGGTCTGAGCGGCGATCTGAAGACCGAACTTGATGGCAGCAATGCCATGGCCGGTCTTACCGTTCGTCGATCGTTCGATTACGGCAATGTCGTCATAGAGCCGAACGCACGCGTGCTGTTCCAACGTACGACGCGTGATGCCGGTTCGGAAGGTAACGCCACCCCTGCCGCCCTCCAGCTGGATCGTTACTCGGCCAACGGCATTCGCACGGCTCTGGGAGCGATGATCGGTTCGGCCCAGCGAAACCCGCTAATGACTCGCTACACCTATCAGCTGAATTTCGGGGTCGGTATGGATAGTGGTGATGCCTTGCGTCCTGTCTTGCAGTCCTCTCTGGCCGATACGCAGACCACTATCCAGGCGCCGCAGGTTGGCAGAACGTTCGGTGAAGTCGGCGCTTTCGGCACGATGCAGGTTTCGCCCCAAGCCTATGTCTATATGGGCATCAACGGCGAGGCCCGCTCTGGAAAGACCGGTTATGGTGCTAATGCAGGCTTGCGCGTCAGCTTCTAAGCGCCGATAAGCCATCACCTGAGTGTCGGAGAGCCGGGCATGGATAGATCATGCCCAGCTCTCCGGCGCGCTCTGTTGTTTATTTTTCAGGATCGCTCGCGACAAATGGCAGCAAGGCGCTGGCTGCCGCGATGCGTTGATCAGTAGTGGCATTCGGGTCGTTCATGACAGCAAGCAGGAAATCTTTTGGATTGGTGAAGCGGGTACCAACGCTGAGCGCTGACTCTTTGTCGCTCAGTCGAGGCAGGGCGGAATCGTTGCTTTGAGCCCGAGGCAGCTGCGCTGACGCCTCGACACTGGTTTCGGTGGGCGACTCGAGGATGCTTAGTGCCTGTTGAAAATCCTGTGCCTTGATACTTTCCAGGCTGGCGAGCATTCCGGCCTGTTTATCGAGGCTCGGTGGCATTTCCAGCCAGGTTTCCTCGACAAACATGCTGCCCATGGTCGGGTCGATAAATGCTGACCAGCGGTCGCCATTTTCAAGTTCGGCCGGCACCAGGGGCACGGTGTGAAGTTCATCCGGAGAACCTGGCCGCAATTTGAGCTTTGCCAGCTTTATCTCAGCCAGATATCTCCGGGAAAGGCCTTGCATGAAGTCCTGAGCCAATTGCACAGGGATCGGCTCAGACAGCGAAAACCAGATTTGATATCCCTCGTCACCGGAGACTGAAATGGCCGGTGGCGGTAAGTCGAGATCTGCCTGAACGCCTTCGTAAAGAGCCGCAACCGCCTCCCAGTCGCCGCCTCTTTCAACGCTGATGACGAGACTGCGCACCAGCCCGCCGGCGGTGACCAGATCGACTGCGGCGTTGCCTGCATTGGATTTCAAACCCGGCCATTCCTGGCCTGGCAAAAAATAGAGCCGTTGCAGTTCGGTTTCCAGCTTGTTCATATCCAGCCTTGGTTGTGGGCCATCCCTGGCAAAAAGGCACCGGGAAAAGCCGAATTATTATGCAGAATGACCTGTAATCTCAGCGAAAAACAGCATCCGCAACGTTTTGCTTCTGCAAACAGGCAGCGTCGATCAGCCGGCGCGAGATGCTGATCGGCTCCGGAAGGATGGGCAGGGCATCGCGCGGGAACCAGTCGGCAGCCTCGATCTCGTGCGGGTCCGGCGTGATCGTGCCGCCGGCGTAGTCGGCAAAGAAGGCGACCATCAGCGAATTCGGGAACGGCCAGGGCTGGCTGTGGAAATAGCGAAGGTTGGTGATTGCTATGCCGACTTCTTCGCGAACCTCGCGGGCGGCACATTCCTCCAGCGTTTCACCGGGTTCGACAAAGCCGGCCAGGGCGCTGAAGACGCCCGGCTTGAAATGCGGGCTACGGCCGAGCAGCAGCTTGTCGCCGTCGCGGACCAGCACCATCACCGCAGGTGAAATCCGTGGATAGGCCAGCAGCCCGCAAGCCGGGCACTGCATCGCCAGTTCGCCGGACTTCATGACAGTAGCGGTGCCACACTTGCCGCAGAAACGATGGTTGTTCTGCCAATCCAGCAACTGCGTCGCGCGGCCGGCCAGTGCGAAGGTTTCCGGGCCGGCGAGCTGGAAGATGGCGCGCAGGGGCGTTGGCTCAATGCCGGAAATGTCCGGCTGCTGCTCTAGATCGGCGGCGTAGCAGGGGCGGCCGTGCAATTCGCCAACGAGAAGCGCGTTGGCTGGATGGCCGAAGTCGGCGGGCTGACCGGACGGAAAGATCGACTCTGCCCCATTTCCGGTGATCGTCAGCAGGCGATGTTCGGATCGCAGAATCCAGTAGCTGGCTTGAGTCATCTTGTACTGGCTCACATCGAGATGGTCTGCGCCGGGCGATGCTCGGGCAGCCGGTAGATGGTCATTTCGGCATTCGGCGCCAGCGTACCCAGGGCCATGCTCAGGATCGAGATGAACATGCTGGCGAAAAAGGCCGTCCAGAAGCCGGAAATCGTGAAGCCACTGACGACCTTGGCGACCAGCAAGAGCATCAGCGCGTTGATCACCAGCAGGAAGAAACCGAGCGTAATCAGCGTGAGGGGAAGGGTCAGAAAGACCACCAGCGGCCGGAGGACGGCATTGGCAAAGCCGAGGAGCAGGGCAGAGACGATGAGCGACGATGTGCTGGAAAAACGGATGCCCTTGAACACCAGGCTGGCCACCCACAGGCACAAGGCCGTGATGCCCCATTGGATGAAAAACCCCGCCAGATTGTCGAACATGTCATTGCCTTCGTGTGAGATGAGCGCAGCCCGCCCGGTAACCAGTTCGCAGTTTAAGCGAAGGCGAGCGACAACTGCGGCGAAGGCGCTTCTTCGATGACCGCTTCAATTATCAGAGGCGGTTGTAGGGAGCTTTGCAGAAGCACCTCGAAAGCTTCGTCCGGAAAGTCGGCATGTTCGCCCAGCCAGAAGACGCTTTGCTCACGACCAAGGATGAACGGCATGCGGTCATGAACACCGCTGAGCGTTTCATCTGCAGCGGTGGTCAGGATGGCGCAGGTCGTTCCGGCCAGTGGGTGGTGGTCAAAAATGCCGGCGAACATCAGCAGTTTTCCCTTGGCGTGGCTGATGCGGATTTTCTGCCTGCGGCTACCAGGCGACTGCCATTCGAGAAAAGCAGTGGCCGGAATCAGGCAGCGGTTTCTCTTCAGGATCTTGCTGTAAAAGGGTTTTGTGACCAGGCCTTCACAAGGCAGGGTAATTGGCGGGGTCCGTGGCTCACGGTCGAGAAAACTCCCGACCAACCCCCAGCGGGCCTTGCTACCCATATAGGCGGTTCCGTTGCCGGTGATCATCAGCACCGGCTCGCCCGGCTGCATTTCCACGTCGTGGGGCATTTCAGGCGAGCCAAGGTGAAGCGGCGGGAACTGCCTGTTCAGCTCTCTGGCCTTGACCTTGAGTTCGTAGCTTCCGCACATGGCGGCATCTCCGGTGATACGATATACAGTAGTTTATACAGTATTAATGGAGTGCACAAGGCGCCTTCTGGATTTGCTGTCCAGCTGGTCCTGCTGTTGAGTATGGAGCTCAAGCCAATTGGCTTCGTTTCGAGGGAGGCCGGACTACAGGTTTCGCCCGTGCATCACGATGCGCGAGACAAACCACATTGCCAGCAAATTCGCCGCGACGGCGACATAGCCAACCAGCGGGTAGCCGACGATCCGGCCGCTGGCATCGAGCGACGTCACAAAACCTGCCAGCGTGGTGGCCAGCCCCATGGCCAGCGATTGCACGGTGCCGTTCAGCGACATGAAAGTGCCGCGCAGCTTGGGCTGGGCGGCTGACGAGATGATCGCCATGGCCGGGATCATGCGTCCTGAAGTCAGCACGAAAAAGCTCGTCGTGCAGATCAGCCAGATCCACAGCGGCAGCACCCCGGCGTGGGTCACCGCCAGCAAGGGCAGCATGGCCAGCAGCGCCACCTTGCGGTAAACCTCGATCTTGCCGTGCTTGTCGGCCCAATGCCCGATCAGCCGGGCGCTGATGAAGGTGGCAAACCCGCCGACCAGATAGACGATGGGAATGTCCTGCTGGGCGATGCCGACGTTGTTGACTGCATAGACGGTGATGTAGGGGATGACCGTAAAGCCCGAAAAAATGATCAGTGCCGAAAACAGCAGGGCGCGCAGGTGATTGCTGTCGCCCAGCACGCTGAACGTGGCCGAGAACAGGTGGGCACGTTTCTCTTCGCTGAGGTGGTGCCGCAACTCCGGCAGGAAGCGCAGGCCGACCGCAAGAAACACCACGCTCAGCGCAGCGATCATCACGAACGGTGCCCGCCAGCCGAGATGGTTGGCCAGCCACAGCGACAAAGGCACGCCGGCAATCGTCGACACCGAAAAGGCGCTGGAAACAATGCCGCTCGCCTTGGCCCGCCGGGAAAAGGGAATGGCATCGCCGATCATCGTGTGCACCAATGCCCCCATGATGCCGCCGAAAACCCCGGCCAGACCGCGGGCCAGCATCAGCATCGAATAGCTCGGTGCCAGGCCGCAAGCCAGCGTTGCCAGCGCAAACAGGGTAAAGCTGACCAGCAACAGCCGCTTGCGCTCAAACAGGTCGACGAAAGTCGCCGCCAGTATCCCGGAGAGCGCCGCGCTGAAACTGTAGGAGGCCACCAGCAGACCGAACTCGTGCGTGCCGATGCCGAAGGCCGCCATCAGGATGGGGCCGAGCGGCATCATGATCATGAAATCCAGCACATGGCTGAACTGGATACCCGCCAGCGTCAGCAGGAAGAAACGTTCAGCGCGGGGAGAAAGCGTGGTGGTCATGGGGGCGGGAAATGCGGCGCGGGCAGCAAGGATACGCTGCCCGGGACGGCAGTCGGAAACTTCGACCGCATCACCCCGAAAAATTCAATAGACGTGCATGGCTGCCCGCCCCTTGTTCGATCAGCTCGCTACAAAGGTGTCCGGCATTTGCAGGGCGATGACCTCGCCGCGTGCCGTGGCCACGCCATCGGCGTATACCGTGGCATCGACCACGACCTTGCGGCCCTTGATTTCCTTCACCTTGCCGCGGATTTCGAGTACCGGGCCGAGCGGCGTCGGCTTGAGGTAACTGACCTGCAGCGAACCGGTGACGAAGCGAAAGGCCGGCAGGCTGTCCATGCTGCGGTTCTCGGCCTTGTACATCGCGGCGGCGGCCGTGCCAGTGCCGTGGCAGTCGATCAGCGAAGCGAGCAGGCCACCATAGACAAAACCGGGGATCGCCGTGTGTTCCGGGCGTGGCTGGAAATGCGTGACGGTTTCATCGCCCTCCCAGAAGGTCTTGATCTGATGCCCGTGCTCATTGTTGCGGCCGCAGCCGTAGCAATGGGCCAGGTTCTCCGGGTAGTAATCCTGAAATGCCTGCATGTTGTTTCCTTTTTCTGGCAAAACGGCATCGTAGGCTGACAGTTGAACGGCGGCTACTGTTCAGGCGGACAGGCTGCATGCAAATTCGGACATTGGCGGCGCTGTCCTGCATTTGTTCTGTAAGTCGGAATCAAACGTAGAAACGGTTGAGGGCAGCATTCGGCGGCGAGCGGCCATCTGTCAGAGTGCGCTTAAGCAGACACTGGTGATCCGTGTCGTGCGTGACATTGGGCACTCAGTTGCGCGCATGATGCTGTTCGGGTAAGTTCGGCCAACCATTCAAAACGCAAAAGCACTGATGACTACGCTTCACAATGCACCGCCAGGCCTCGCACGCCGCATCCTAAGTTCACCGCCGGCGGGTGTGTTGGTGCTCGGATTTATCCTGCTGCGGATGATGGGCCTGAACACCGATGTGATGACCAGCTACGCCGGAGAGCCGCTCAAGTCTGTTCAACATATCATGGCGTTGGCTATCGCCGGCTTCGCTGTGTATATAGGTTACGCACAGTTCATCAAGCAGCGTTCCGTCTCCGAACTGGCCTTGCCCGGGATGGGCCGTGAACTCGGCATCGGCCTCCTTTTGGGCGCGGGCCTGTATACCGTCTGCGAGTTGATTCTGATGGCTCTCGGCATTTACCGCATCAATGGCTTGAACCCGTTGAGCTACATGATGCCGGCGATTGCAATGGCGCTCAGTTCGAGCATCTTCGAGGAGCTGTTATTCCGGGGCGTGCTGTTCCGCTCGGTCGAGACTTGGTTCGGCAGTTGGGCTGCCCTGGTGGTGTCCTCGCTCGTATTCGGCCTGACCCACTTGATAAACCCACAAGGCACGATCGAGGGCGCACTGTTCATCGCCGTCGAGGCGGGCATCCTACTGGCTGCGGCCTTCATGCTGACGCGTCGGCTGTGGTTGAGCATCGGCTTCCATATGGCCTGGAATTACACACAGTCGGCCATTTTCTCAGGCATCGTTTCCGGCAACGATGCCCAGCAGGGCCTGATCAGATCTACCATGAAAGGCCCTGATTGGCTGACCGGGGGCAGCTTCGGGGTCGAATCGTCCGTGCTTGCGCTGGTCGTGTGCACCACGACCGGAATCGTAATGTTGGTCATGGCGACAAGACGCGGAAAGATCGTGCCGCCGATCTGGAAGCGCCCTGCCTGATTCCGGCCTCCACGAACGACTACTTGTCCAATTGGCTACTGCCGCTTTGGGCATCTCGCGGACCATCCAGTTTCAGCATGGAACGCACCCGATGACGTTTTCTGCGGCAATGGGCGTTCCACACTACATTCCGGATACCCTTTCATTTGTGGGCGATGTTTCCTGTCGATTGCGGGGTCAGCAGCACTCTTCCTCGATCTGCAGCAACAGGCTCAGCGCCTCTGCATCCTCCCAGTGTTCGAAAAATTCGCGGAACTGGTTGATGTTTGAGTGGATCAGGAACAGGTCGTCGGGCTTGGCGACGGCGCTGCCGGCGCGCTTTTTGGCGAAGTAATCCCAGAAGGCATTGCTGCGGCCGGGCATGGCCAGTTGCCGGTCGAGATATTCCATGAGCCGGCGGGCATTGCCGGCACAATCGATGTCTTGAAAGCTGACGTAGCGGTCGGCCTTGCGGCAGGCGCATTGTTGAGACATGGCGTTCTCCCTGAATGTTGTCGGGAGAAACTGTAGCCGGCTCGGCTGGAGGCTGTCCGTCGGCTAGCCGACGTTTTGGTTCAGGGTAAGGGGCAACTGCGCGTCTTGAGGGCATCGAGCGATGGTACGAGCAGGCTGCGCTGGCTTTGGCGCTGCAGAACACCCTCGCGCTCCCACTGGTTGATCAGCGAGGAAACGCTCTGCCGCGTGGTGCCAAGCAGGCTGGCGATATCCTGCATGCTGAAATCGAGCGGTACCAGCCAGCCGTGCTCCAGGCGATGACCGCGCCGTTCGGCCAGTTGCCAGAGAAAACGGGCGAGCCGGGCCGGTACTTCGCGAAAGGCCAGGTCTTCGATGAGTCCGACGGCATTGCTCAGCAGGCGGCCCATGACGCGCATCATGACCGGCGTTACCGACGGATCGGTGGCCAGCTTGCGGGCGAATGTCGCCGTATCGATCAGCCAGATGCTGGTCGGGACGACGGCTTCGACATAGGTTGGCGTGTGGGTCGTATAGATGTCGCCGGCTTCGAGAAAGCTCAGGTTGAGTTCGCGGTTGTCGCCGGCCAGATAAACCCGCAAACGGCCGGAATGCACTATCAGCACCTGATTGTGCGGGCACTCCGGCGTGGACAGTAGATAGCCTTTGGGCAACTCGCGCAGCGTGAAGCCGGCGAGCAGGGCTTCATGCGCTGTGGCGGCGAGGTCCGGTCTGGTTAGATGGGCGTGAGCATGCATGTGATGCTTGATGCAAGAGAGATGCCCAAGGCCAGGTTGTTGATTTAAAGAACCAAATTTTTTGCAGCCAGCGCAAATGCCGGTTTTGCGACAGGCCGCGATGGCAAGCCCGACAAAGGGATGCAACAAATCGTCGAACCAATGCCGGCATCGCTACTCATAGTTATGACTACGCCCTGAACGCAACGACTTGAACCGGACCAATCAAAGCAAAATGAGCCAAACTCTCTACGATTTCAGTGCCCAACGCCTGAATGGCGATCCCCAGAATTTCGACGCCTACCGCGGCCAGGTGCTGCTGATCGTCAACACCGCCAGCGAATGCGGCTTCACCCCGCAATACAGCGGCCTCGAAGAACTCTATCGGATGTACAAGGACCGCGGCTTCGTTGTCCTTGGCTTCCCCTGCAACCAGTTTGGCGGGCAGGAACCCGGTGACGCGGAAGCCATCGGCCAGTTCTGCCAGACCCGTTTCGACGTCACCTTCCCGCTCTTTGCCAAGATTGACGTCAATGGCGACAACGCCCACCCGCTCTACACCTGGCTCAAGCACGAAGCAGCCGGCATCCTGGGCACCGAGGCCATCAAATGGAATTTCACCAAGTTCCTGATCGACCGCGAAGGCAAGGTTGTTCACCGCTACGCCCCGGCCACCCGGCCGGATGAACTGGTGGAAGCGGTCGAAGCCCAGTTGTAAAGCTTGCCGGGAGAGCGATGGAGGCCGAGCGCCATCGCTTCCTCGCAACGGAACTGCAGCCGCCTGTATCCGTCGAATAGTCAGCCGTTGTGAAAAAGGAGTCCGCCATGCAAGCCCAACTGCACACCATGAACAACCTGTTTGCCCAACTCGGCTTGCCCAGCGAAGAGGCTGCCGTCGAAAACTTCATCGCCGCCCATCGCCCGCTGGAAAACGATATTGCCCTCTACCGGGCGCCCTTCTGGACCTCGGCGCAAAGGGATTTTCTCAAGGAGGAAATCATCGAAGACGCCGACTGGTCGGCGGTGATCGACGAACTCAACGAGCGCCTGCGATAGGCGTTTGCGAATCAGCCGTCTGACAACGGCAGTGGCCGCCGATTATTTTTCGCCGGTAGCCGGCCCCAGCTTGCCGCCCGAAGCCATCACCCGATTACTAAGCGCCTGCAGCGTTTCCTGTGCCTCGGCGGCGGCTTCATGCATTTCGTCTTGAGTCAAAGGTCGAACCAGCGCCTCCAGTTCGATGCGCTGAATGTTCGGGCATTTTCCGACTACGCCCTGCAGGATGCTGTCGACCTTCTTAGGCCCCAGCCCGAACAGCACCTTTTCCAGCACGAACAACCGGACGACGATGATGTCCTCCTCGTTCTGCGCCGTCGCCTGAACCGCCTCGATCTCCTTGCGCAGATAGCCCCGGAACTTGAGTGGCGTCACCTCTGCCGGCACCTGCAGGATGGACGAACGGAATTGGCCTTGGATCATGATTGGGATGAAAGCGGGAAAACGGCGATTCTCGCAGAAGGGGCGTGCCCGAGAAAGTCCGGGCGTCGCGCCTGAGCAAACAAGCCCCGTGCAGTTCGAACCGTCGCCAGTTCGTTTTTGGGCCCAATTTCTGCGTTTTGCGTCGCAAGCCAGCTAGTCCGCAGGATTGGTGCAGGCCGGTTTATGCGCATGTTTTACTTTTATTGAAGCGTTATCTTTACAGGCTGCTAGTCTGAAGGCTGTGGCGAAATGAATGCGAGGTAACAAGAGATGACTGTTGTTCGCAAACTGGGGATAGGCGTTGCCGCAATGGTCGGCTTGCTGGTCGTGGCGGCCGGCACCCTGTACGCGCTGTTCGACGAGGCAGCGATCAAGCGGCAACTGGTCGAGCAGGTGGCGGCCAAGACTGGCCGGCAACTGACCATCGGGGGCGGACTTGGCCTCTCGATCTGGCCGGACGTGGGTGTGCGCGTCGGGCAGGTTGCTCTTTCCGAAGCGGGTGGTCATGGCGAATTTCTCAAACTTGACTCGGCTCGTATTGCCGTCGCCATCTTGCCACTGCTCACCAAGCGGCTGGAAGCCAGGCGCATTGAAATCGATGGTTTGAAGATCAATCTCGTCAAACACAAGGACGGCGCGCTCAATATCGACGACCTGAGACACGAAAAACCGGCGCCTGGCGCGGCTCCAGAGGCTAGTGCCGGAGAGCCGGGGAAACCGCTGGAAATCGACATCGCCGGGTTGGAACTGCGCAATGTCAGCGTCAGCTGGCACGACGAAGCCACCGCCAAGACCTCCGAAATATCGGACCTCGATCTGTCGGCCGGTGCCTTGTCCGCCAATACCGGGAGCAAGCTTTTTTCGGTCGAAAAATTAAAGCTGGCAACACAGGGCAGCATTGGCGCCGACCATTTTGTGCTCGCCCTTGAAACGCCGGGTGTGGCGCTGACCGCAGGCGAAGCCTGGGGCGAGATGCTGACTTTCTCGGCAACCCTTGAAAGTTCCGGCAAGAAGATCACGGCCAAAATTGCCCTGCAGGATCTGGCCGGCACGCTGGAGGCGCTGGCCATCCGCAACCTTGCTTTCGGGCTTGACGGAAAAATCGGCGAGGCCGAATTCAAGGCCAATCTCAACTCGCCGGTCAGCGTCGATGGCAAGAACAAGATCATCAGGCTGGACAAGCTGGCCGGCAGCCTGGATGCAAGCAGCCCGGCACTGCCCATGAAGCAGGTCAAGTTGCCGATGGATGGTCGCTTGATGGCAGATATCGGTCGCCAGCGGGCAGACTTCGCCCTCAAGACCCGTCTCGACGAGTCGCAAATGGACCTCAAGCTGCTGGTCGAGCGGTTCTCCCCGCCGGCACTGGATTTCACCATCGCCATCGACCAGCTCAACGTCGACCGCTATCTGCCACCGAAAAAGACCGGGCCGGGCGCCAGCGCGAGCGCCAAGGGTGAAACGGGCGGGGCTGAATCGAAGATCGATCTGTCGGCGCTGAAAGGGCTGGACTTCAAGGGTGCCATCAAGATCGGGCGGCTGCAGGCCCACCAGCTCAAACTCAGCGGGCTCGACGTGCAGATCGAGGCGGCCGGCGGTCATCTGCAGGTCGCACCGCTCCGCGCCAGCCTCTATGGCGGATCGCTCGACGGAGCATTCGCGGTCAACGCCGCCGGCAACCAGTTCTCCCTGCGCCAGAACCTGCGCGGCATCGATGTCTCGCCACTGCTCAAAGACCTGACCGACAAGGACATGCTTGAAGGGCATGGCAACGTATCGCTCGAGGTCACGACACACGGCGACACGGTATCAGCGCTCAAGCGCCGGCTGGAGGGTAAGGCGGCACTCGATTTGCGCGACGGCGCCATCAAGGGCCTCAATGTGGCGAAACTGCTGCGCAGCGCCCGTACCATGCTTGGTGGCAAGCAGGCAGTCAGCGGCAATACCGATACGGCGGAAAAGACGGATTTTTCCGGGCTGACTGCCAGCTTCAATATTGACGATGGCGTCGCCCGGAATAGCGACCTGTTGCTCAAATCGCCCGTCATTCGCCTGGCCGGCGAGGGCGACATCGACATTGGGAGCAGCAGGCTCGACTACCTCGCCAGGGTCAGCGTCGATGACTCCTTGACCGGCCCCGGCTCGGAACTGGCGCAGCTCAAGGGCATCACCGTACCGCTGCGCCTGCGCGGTCCCTACAGCCAGATTGCCTACACGCTGGAACTGGACAAACTGCTCGTCGAAGTCGCCAAGAGTCAGCTCAAGGAAAAGGCGAAGGAAGCGCTGGGCAAGGAACTGCAGAAACTGTTCGGAAAATAGCGCCCAGGCCGAATTTCGAATGCTTCGGATGAAGCGGTGGCTTGTCTCTCTGAGGCGGAGCACATCGAATGGCGGATGCCTCGGTCAACCGGCAAAACGCGCCAAAATTGTGACGAAAAAAAGTCCCGAGCCACAGGCTGCTGCGTGCCATTTACAAAACGGCACATATTAATTGTTGCATTGCAGCATTTTTCTGGGACAATAGCACCTGTCTCCTCCATCTCCTCCAAGAAATGGATTTATGCCCGCCTAGAGCGGGCATTTTTTTGTCCGGATGAAGCACATGCAGAGCGAACAGTTGGGTTTTGGCGCCATTCGCAAGGACAAAAAAGAAGCCCGTCTAATGCGGGCTCTCAAATGATTTGTCTCCTCCACCCGAATCAATCATGTTCGGTAGGGCACCAGGCGCCCAAGGGGAGGCAGATTATCGCTGGTTAAACCGATGTTGTATACGTGAATTTGAATCACTCTGCGGTGTCGAGGCAGACCAAGCTGATCATGAGCAAGCGTCCTTCTCGCTGTGCCTAAGGCGCCGGCAGAAAGGCAGCCAGTTGCTTTTGCAGCTTCGCGGCATCGCATTCCGGGCAGATCGTGCCGCGCCCCTTGCCGGACAGCATCACCATGGCGTGCGAGCGGCACTTCTTGCAGCGGATGCCGAGGTGGCTCAGGTCGAGATAGGGTTTCGTCCAGTCCGACGTCACTTCAGGCAGCGCGGCGGCCAGCCAGGCAAATTCACTGACGTCGAAGAAATTGCCCAGTCCGATCCAGCGCAATGCCTTCAGATTGCCGAGCGGGCATAACGAACCGTCGGCAACGTGAATCGCGCCAAGGTGCAGCCAGCGCAGCCGGGTGAGGTTGGCGAGCGGGGCCAATGAGTCCAGCGTCTGGCGCTTGCCTTCGGCGCCGGAAAAACCGAGGCCTTCGAGCGCCGTCAGGGTGGCGAGTGGCGTTAGATCGGTGATTGCCTTGAGATTGTCCAGTTCCAGCCAGCGCAGCGAGGGTATTTCGCCGAGAACGTCGATGTTCGTCAGGCCGGGCGAACTGCCAAGATGCAGCGCCTTGAGCCTGCCCAGCGCCGGCAGGGCAGCCAGCGAGGAGATGCCGCTCCATTTGACGTAAAGGCCTTCGAGCGACGGGATGCGGCAGGCAGCGTCGAAAAGTTCCTGCGGCGTGCGCGACTGGAACCACAGATAGCGGACGCCATTCAGGGTCGGCAGGAACTCGCACCAGGCCTCTACCAGCGCCTTCTGGGCCTTGGCCGGCAGCTCGGTCTGGGTGCAGGCAATGGCCAGGTTTTCGCCGCCGGTATAGTCCTCCGGCCGGCGCACGCTGCGGGGTGGAAAATCATCATTCGGCCGGTGATACCAGAAGCCGTGCCAAGGCTGTGGGCCAGCCCGCCGTGCTTGCTCCTGCGCGGCAAGTACGGTTTCCTGAAGCTGCTTGCGGAATTCGTCCATCGACAGGCTCATGAAATCTCCCGGTTCATTGCAGGCTGCGGCGGCCAGAAAATGCCTCGAAGACCCGAGGCCGATGACGACGCTGCCACCAAGCTGCCAAGTCTGGCGTCGTGCGGCAAATAATGGCATTAAACAACAGGGATCTGACCCTTATCGTTTGTGAAGGTGGCCGGGGATGAAAAATTTGCATGTCGACCTCAATTGCAACGCCGATTGCTGCTGTACCGGTTATGGTCAGCCGCGAGGAACTCCACAGCGTATAGACTGCCTCAAGCCAATCATTTTACGGAATCAAGTCATCACTCATGAAAACAGTCGTCAGAGCCTTCTTCAAAACGCTTCGTGTCATCCTTGGCCCCTTCATGCTGCTCGGCGAACTCGTCACCCGGCCGAAGGCCATGTTGCGGCCAGCCGCTAGTCAGGCCGAGGTCGATCAGCAGTGCGCCAGCATCGTCCTCTATCAGTACAAAACCTGCCCGTTCTGCATCAAGGTGCGCCAGGAGATGCGGCGTCTGGCCCTCAACGTGCAAAAGCTGGATGCGCAACAGCCGGGCGCCAACCGGGATGATCTGGTGCGCGGAGGCGGCAAGGCGAAAGTGCCCTGCCTGAAAATTACCGATCCGGCCGGCAAGACGCAGTGGCTGTACGAATCCGGCGAGATCATCAAATATCTGCGCAGCCGTTTCGCTGCCGCCTGATGGATCTGGCCGATATTGAACGGCCTGTTTGTCAGCTTATTTGTCAGCTGGTTTGAACTGCAGCCTCGGCTTCTTTCAAGTCAGGCTGCAGTTCTTCATTCACGCTAAGACCGCCAGTTCAGCCAATGCCGTGCGTCGCGTTGTAATTGGCCAGTGCCTTGGCCTGCTGCCCGGTCGGTTTCGCCGGGTCACCCTGGCCGAATTCGGCCTGCAGTGAGGCCATGTTGGTGTCGATATACCCAATGACGTGCGACAGATTGTCCAGACGATTATTAATGAAATTGCCGGCTGAGTTCAACAGCTCAGCCGACTTGGCGAAATTGGCAGTGAATTCGTGCAGCGCCCCCATTGCAGCCTTCTTGTTGCTGGCCAGCGCAGCATCCAGCCGGGCGTTATCCACAGTCGCCAGCTTGGTCACCGGATCAATGCTCAGGCCGAGGTCAGCCATGCCGTGCAGCCCGTCCTTGGCGCCATTGAATGGATTGGCAATGCTCTGCTCCAGTTCCCACTGCGATACCCTGGCCGCCTGCGTGCCCGCCAGCATGCCGCCATCCTGCACCTCACTGCCGAAGCGCTGCATCCAGCCATTGTAGGCATTGGCAAATGCCTGCACGCGGCCCCGGATTTCCTCGCCGCCGGTCGATACATCGGTACTGCCCAGCTTGATAGCTTCCTGCTGCAGCGTCGAAACGTAGGACTTCATCTCGCCCATTTCAGACGCCTCGGCCTTGTAGGCGACGGCCTTGGCGTTGATGCCTGTCATCATCCGGTAGGCCGACTCCGGATCGAACAGCGCCATGTTGCGCCCCACCGCCGAAACACCATTCGTGCCACTCATGCTGGCGGCGCTGCCCAGCAAGGCATCCAGTGACGAAGTGCCAGCCGTATTGCCGGCCCCAAGAATATCGGCGAAGCTCGCCCCACCCGATACCTTGCCAGAGCCCAGCGCGGACGAAACCAGCGAACCGACCGTTTGCGATTCAATACTGGCCATCTGCAACTTCAGCGCGGACAAGAAATCCACCGCCCCTGATGAACCAGCCGTCGGCGTCGTTGCCTTGCCGCCCAGGAGCTTTGAGAAATCGAAACTGTTGCTGTTAATTCCATTAACCGACATAACGCCTCCAACTGTTTGGAAGGCCAAAGGCCCTCGTCCTGCTTCATGTCCAGTTACAAGCAACAATCACACCGATCTTCCGCACGGCCTTGGGTCGTAGCGGCGCAAAGCAGAACCTTCCTGTCGACCCGCTTGCAGCACAAGGAACCCGAGGGCAGTGGAACGTATCGGGCAGAACTTCAATGTTCAATGACAGTCCTGAAACCAGGCAACACGTTCCCGGCAAGGCAGGTGATTTTTGCCGGCTAAGCGGCAAGACCAGGCAGGAAGAAACTGGCCGATTACTTGGGCTATTTTTGGCAGCTGACCAAATAGTAACGGGGGGCTGACCCATATTGTTTTGCCGGCCAGGAAAACCTGCAGTCCAAGCGCAAGGCGGTTCAGTCAAGTGCCATTCCCGCTTTTGGGGAATGACGCCTTTGAATAAGTCAGTACTTCCCTACGCCCGGTCCTCGTCCTTATTCACCCAAATATGGCGGGCCACTGCATGTTCGAGCGCGAGTTCCACCTCGTCGGCCAGGATGACGGTCATTGGCCGTTGCTGCAGCACCTTGATCGGGCGGTTTTCGGCCAGGCCGTAGGCGGTCAGTTGCTCGCGCTGCAAGGCGTCGATCTCTTCGCCCAGTGCGGCGAGGCGGACTTCGGTGCCGGGCGGAATGAAGGCGAGGGGGATGCGGGCTTCGTGGGTGGGGCTCATGACCAGACGGCTCGCAGTACGATGTTGAACAGGCCGCCGATCAGGAAGGCGAAGGGAACGATCATGCCGAGCATGGCCAGGGCTGTCTTTGCGCCTTGTTCCTTGACCATCATCATCAGGCTGGCGAAGCAGGGGATGAACAGGGTGATGGTGATCATTCCGACGACCGCCTGGATCGGACTCAGGCTGTGCGCCATCGCGAACAAGCCGGTCGCACCGAAGTCGCGGCGCAGGAAGCCCATGACGAAGGCGGCCGATGGAAACCAGCGGCTCACCCGCTTCGATGATGGCCGGCAGGGCACCACTCTTGTCCAGCACATACATGATGAAAGTGCCCAGCAGGAACAGTGGGATGACTTCGATCAGATACCACTTCAGGCGACCGCCAGTCTTCTTCAGCACATTGGCGATGATCGGCAGGCGCATCGGCGGCAGCTCGGTGACCAGCGGAATGCGTCGGCCGGGAATCAGCTTGGCGGCCAGGAAGCCAGAGAGCAGCAGGATGCCGACCATGGCTAGCGCCCAGATGACGACGGCAGCAAAGGAAACTCCGCCGAGCATGCCCAGAACGACGCCGAGTTGCGCCGAGCATGGAATGGCCAGCGCGAGCAGGAAGATCGTGATCAAGCGTTCGCGCGGGCTATGCAGGATGCGGGTAGTCAGCGTCGCCATCGTCACGCAGCCCAGTCCGAGCACCATCGGCAGCACGGCGCGGCCATTCAGGCCGATCAGAGAAAACAGGCGGTTGGCGATCACCGTCAAACGCGGCAGATAGCCGGAATCCTCGAGTACGCCGAAGGCGAAGAAGAAGGTCGTGACGATGGGCAGGATCAAGGCTAGTGCGTAGGTCATGCCCATGGTCCACAGGCCATATTGGCCGACCAGCAGTTCGCTGAGCCAGGGCACGGTGACGACTGAAGTCACGAAATCGGTGAAGGCCGGGTTGAGGATGCCCTCGAACAGATCTTTCTCCATCAGGCCGACCAGCACGCTGGCGCCAAAGACGCCGACGAACTGATAAACCGCGTAGAGCACGCCGAGCAGGATGGGCACCCCCCAGACCGGATGCACGACGTATTGCCCGAGGCGTTGCGAGAGCAACGGGCTGCTCCGGACGGCGCGCTGGATGACG
>JAGTRS010000079.1 GCA_018262195.1 Pseudomonadota bacterium
TATCGCTCCTGTTTGAAACTGTACGGTTAAAAAATGTTCGAACCTGCTCGGGAGCCTGCCGCGGGAATTTGCCTGTTTCGTGAGCGGGCGCGAGGAGGTACTGATGTTAGAAGTTAAGCGGTAATCTGTCAAATGATTATATATCTTATATAAGACAACTTTTCGTAGACTGTCGCTGTGAAATGTGCTGAAATCTGCCCTGATGAGTCACGATCCCACCCGCCAGTCGATTCGCGTCGCCGCCCCGACGTTCAGTCCGCTCTACCGCCAGATCAAGGATTTCATGATCCGCAGTCTGGAAGCAGGGGAGTGGGGGCCGGGCGACGCCATTCCCAGCGAAGGCGAACTGGCGGCCCGTTTCAATGTCAGCCAGGGAACGGTGCGCAAGGCGATCGACGAGATGGCCTCGGAAAACATGCTCGTCAGGCGCCAAGGCAAGGGTACCTTCGTCGCCAGCCACGACGATCCGCGTTCCTATTACCGCTTTTTGCGACTGGTGCCCGATGATGGCAACGTCGAGCATGCAGTCAGCGCTCCTCTGTCCTGCGCGATCGAGGAAGCCGGCGGCGAGGTTGCTGCGGTGCTCGGTATAAAAATCGGTGATCCGGTGATTCACGTTGAGCGCCTGCTGCGTTTCAACGGCGAACCGGTCGTTCTCGACCAGATTTATCTGATCGCCGAACTGTTTCCGGAGCTGACCCTGGAGCGCCTGAACAACGAGGAGCGCTCGCTCTACAGCCTCTTCGAAAACGATTTCGGGGTGCGCATGATTCGCGCCGAGGAACGGCTGCGCGCGGTGGCCGCCGATCGCTATATCAGCGGACTGCTCGCCGTGACGGAAGGAGCGCCGCTGCTACTGGTGGAGCGCACGGCGTATAGTTACGGCGACAAACCGGTCGAATGGCGGCGCGGCTTCTACTGTACCAATCGGCACCATTATCGGAATGACCTCGGCTGAGCGGGGAAGTGCTCGGCGTGCCAAGTTTCGCCTGGTTTTGAACGTGTAGTTGCATCTCTTTTCAAATCATCTGGAAGCGGAAAACCGCAGCTTTACCAAGGACGACCCTCATGGCAAAAGTACCCATCAAGAAGCGACCAAGAAACCTTGATCTGGCATTGCTCAGGCAATACAACCTGCCACTCCCGGGCAAGGTTTCGATCTTTCATCGGATCAGCGGCGCCGGTCTGTTTCTCTGTCTTCCCCTGATTCTCTGGCTGTTTTCCGCCAGTCTGACCTCGCCGGAAAGCTTTGCGCTGTTCAAGGCGGTGTTTGCTGCCTGGCCGGCCAAGGTTGTCATGGCCGGTTTGATCTGGGCCTATGTGCACCACTTCTGCGCCGGCATCCGCTTTCTGCTGCTCGATCTGCACATCGGGATCGAAAAAGAGGCTGCCCGCAAATCCGCGGGTATCGTGTTTGCGGTCAGCATACCGCTGACGCTGCTTCTCCTGGGGGTGCTGCTGTGATCAACCGTATCGTTGTCGGGGCCCATTACGGCCTCAGGGACTGGATTGTCCAGCGTGCCACGGCGGTCATCATGGCCGTCTATTCGGTGATCATCGCCGCCGTGCTGCTGGTGGTTCGCCCGTCCGGATTCGAGGCCTGGCAAGGGGTTTTTGCCAATGGCTTGATAAAGTTCCTGACCTTCCTGTTCTTCGTCAGCCTGTTCTATCACGCGTGGATCGGTATTCGCGACATCTGGATGGACTACATCCAGCCCGTCGGTCTGCGCCTGACACTGCACGTGCTGACCGCTACCGCGCTGGTGGGTTACACCGCGTGGGCCGCAGCGATTCTCTGGAGGTTGTAAGCGTGAGTATTCCTGTTCTCAAGTTCGATGCGGTGATCGTCGGCGCCGGTGGCGCCGGTCTGCGTTCCGCCATTCAATTGTCCGAGGCCGGTCTCAAGACGGCTGTCCTGTCCAAGGTATTCCCGACCCGCTCGCACACCGTTGCGGCACAGGGCGGGGTGGCCGCTTCGCTCGGCAACTCCGAGGAAGACCACTGGCACTGGCACATGTACGATACCGTCAAGGGTTCCGACTGGCTCGGCGACCAGGACGCCATCGAATTCATGTGCCGGAAGGCCAATGAAGTGGTCGTCGAGCTCGAACATTACGGCATGCCCTTCGACCGTACCGACAACGGCAAGATCTACCAGCGCCCGTTCGGTGGTCACATGTCGAATTTCGGCGAAAAGCCGGTGCGCCGTTCCTGTGCCGCGGCTGACCGTACCGGTCATGCGATGCTGCATGCCATGTACCAGCGCAATGTCAAGGCCAATACCCAGTTCTTCGTCGAGTGGATGGCGCTCGACCTGATCCGTGACGAAGAAGGCCACGTGCTCGGCGTCACCGCCCTTGAAATGGAAACCGGCCAGATCGTCATCTTCCATGCGCGGGCCACCATTTTCGCCACCGGCGGCGCCGGCCGCATCTACCATTCGTCGACCAATGCCTTCATCAATACCGGCGACGGCCTGGGCATGGCGGCGCGCGCCGGCATCCCGCTCGAAGACATGGAGTTCTGGCAGTTCCACCCGACCGGCGTGGCCGGCGCCGGCGTGCTGATTACCGAAGGTGTACGCGGTGAGGGCGGTATCCTGCGCAACAGCAGCAAGGAGCGCTTTATGGAACGCTACGCACCGAACGCCAAGGATCTGGCTTCGCGCGATGTGGTTTCGCGCGCCATGGCCACCGAAATCAAGGAAGGCCGCGGCTGCGGCGTCAACAAGGATTACGTTCTGCTCGACGTGACCCACCTCGATCCGGCGACCATCATGAAGCGTCTGCCGGGTATTCGTGAAATCGGCATCCAGTTCGCCGGCGTCGACTGCATCAAGGAGCCGCTGCCGGTGGTGCCGACCTGTCACTACCAGATGGGCGGCATTCCGACGCATTACTCGGGTCGCGTCGTGATGCCGCAAGGCAGCGACATGGCGGCCATCGTCCCCGGCTTCTACGCCGGTGGCGAATGCGCCTGCGCCTCGGTGCATGGCGCCAATCGCCTCGGCACCAACTCGCTGCTCGACCTGCTGGTCTTCGGCAAGTCGGCCGGCGACGCCGCCGTCGAAGACCTCAAGGCAGGTCAGGTGCACCGCGATTTGCCCAAGGATGTCGCCGACAAGACGCTGGCCCGTATCAGCGCGCTGGACAACCGCAAGGGCGGCGCCGATGTCCATGAAACGCGCCTGGCCATGCAGCGCACCATGCAGGATCATGCCGGCGTGTTCCGCTTCAATGATCTGCTCAAGCA
>JAGTRS010000017.1 GCA_018262195.1 Pseudomonadota bacterium
GCCAGTATTGGGGTCGGGGCTATCGACGCTCAGGGTGATCACATTGAAGCGCGGCTCGTAAATCAGCATGGCTCAGCGCACGCGGTCGAGCAGCAGGGTACGCATTGTCGTGCTCATCGGCTCGAACATCATTTCGTGCATGTCGAGGCCGTACTTGGGCTCGAACAGCCGCTCGCCGGCCACGGTGCTGAACAGGATGACCAGGCTTTCATGGATGTCGGCCTCGTTGGAAACCATGACTGCACCGCTGCGCGAAAAGCGCGGCGGAAAACTCCAGCCGGTGCCGAGGAAGGATTCGTAGCGGTCGCTGGCGTCACTCATGCCCTCACCCCTTCGCTCAAAAAGTGACTTCCGCGGTCAACCGGAAAAATGAGCCAAAAATGAAATTTCATCGCGTGCCTCATCCGATCATTACCGTCGGGCTGCCGACTGCCGCCGAGGCGCCGCACAGGCAGGTGTCGCCAACGCGCAGGGCCGGCCGGCCGGCGATCATCACCGTCGTGCTGCCCATGGGAAACGGGCTGACCGTGGGCACATGGCCGGGTGGCGGAATCGGGCAGACATGCATGTCGCCGACCACTGCCGCCGGCATGCCGCCGATCAGCACGGTCGGCACGCCCGGCCCGGTGATCGTTCCACCGTGGTTGCTGAGGTCTCCGACGCGGGCTGCTGCAGGCATGGTGCTTTCCTTTCCCGACCTAGTTGATCTGAACCATGGCACCGGACAACTTGGCCATGCCGCCGCCCTTGAGTTCGGCGCTGCCGCTGCCCTCAAGCTTCAGTTCGCCACCGGCCTTGATCTCGAAACTGGCCGTCGCTTCCATCTTGGTTTCCGTCCCGGCCTTCATTTCGACCGCCTTGGCGCTCTCGAAATGGATGCCGTCGCTGTCCATCGTGATCTTGTTGCCGTTCTGGTCGGCCAGCGTCAGCGACTGTTCGTCCTCGTTGAGCACAATCGAATTGCCGGCCGGAGTGGACAAGGTCATCACGATCTTGTCGTCGTCGAAATGCACGGTCATGCCGGAACGGGTCTTCAGCATCTTTTCGTGGTTGTCGTCACTGCCTTCCAGCGGCGCCGGCTTGGCACTGCTGTGCAGCATGCCGAGGATGACCGGATGGCGCGGATCGTCGGCCAGGAAACCGACCGTCACTTCGTCACCGATTTCGGGGCGGAAGAAGAAGCCGCGGTCGTCGCCGGCATCAAGACTCGCCACCCGCGCCCACAGGCCGTCGCTGGCCAGACCGAGGAGCGGCAGTTTGACGCGGACGCGATGTTCGCCATCCGGGTCTTCGTTGCTGGTGACGACACCTATTTGCAGGCCCGATACGCCGGGCAGCAAGCCATCGGCCTTCGATTTTCCGGGCGCCTCAAGATCAACACCACCGAACTGCACATGCGTCTTCCAGCCCTGAACCAGACTGAATTCATGGCGCACGCCGGTGACCAGCACCTTGCCGTTGAAGCGCCGGCCAAGACCGGCCAGTTCGACGACCACGCCGGGTTTGACCGTGGCGATGCCCTCGCACTTGCCGCGACCGGAGACCTGATCGACCCGGCGATAGAGCGCGAGGCCGTCGACCCAGGCCTGCGTTTCGGCTTCCGGCAGCCCGGGGTGGCGCACATCGAAAGCCTGATCGGCGACACCGGCCAGATCGTTGCTGCTCAGGTTGCCGGGTGGCGTAAAGGACGGCGTTGCCGCCTGAACCTCGACGGCCTCCTGGCTCGCCGCATCCCAGCTCGTTCCCTTGTATTCACCGTGCTGCAGACGGGCGTCGATTTCGCCTTCGAATTCGAGCAGCGTCGCGCCGTACTGCAGTGTGCAGACCGTGGCGCCAGTCAGCGCCGGTTTGCGGACCACCACCTTGTCGCCCTCGCACCAGACCAGGTGGCCATTGGCCCGCGCCCGGGCAAGGATGAAATCCCAGTCCGTGCTCTGATACTGCAGCACCTGCTTGTGCGACAGCGTGGTCGCTTCGACATCGGTTCCGACGCCGGCCGCGCTGAGCACGGCTTCGATGATGTCGCTGTCGGTCTTGTCGAAATGGTCGGTCGAACGCTCGGTGACGGCCAGTTTCATGGCTGCGTGTTTGCAATCGACGACCAGTTGCGAGGCGGCCGCTTCCCGCACCCGCGCGCCCTGGCGAACGACCGTGCCAATGAACACCGAAGTGCTGTCGCGCCCGGCCCCGGCCATGATCTCGATGCTTTGCCCCGGCATGAACAGGTCACCGTCGCTGAGCGGGAACTGCCCGGTCGACGCAGCGCCATCGACATAGACCAGCCGGGCCGAGGCGATTTTATTGGCCGCGACCGTGACGCTGACCGAAAGCAACTGATGCTCGCGCGGCACCGCCTGGCCACCGGCCTTGACGGTGAATTCGCGATGTTCGGCGGCGATGGGCAGGGCGCGGGTTTCCGGCACGGTCTATTTCTCCAGTGGCGGAAAGAAGAGCTCGGTGCCCGGCTCGATGTGCCGGAAATCGTCGAGCCCGTTGGCTTCGGCGACGCGCAGGTAGAGCCGCGGGTCGCCGTAGATGGCATTGCACAGCGCCGGCAGCCGGTCGCCAGCCTTGAAGATGCGTCGATGCGTCAGGTCCGGCGACTGGTCCTGCGCGGTGGCGACACGCGTCTGGTCGTCGGAATTGTCGGTGAAGACGGCGGTGATCACGGCACGCAGCGGCACGCCATCGGCCCGGAACAGCTTGTAGGCGATCGAGGCGCTCTTCAGCACGCAGCGCTTGACCTGCAGCGTGCCCCAGACGACTTTCAGGTAATTCGGGCGGTGGATGTCGCCGTTGTAGCCGGTCACTTTCTGGAACTGCTCGACCTCGGCCTGGACCTCGGCCTGGCGGCCATTGGCACCCGTGCCGTCGATGAAGAAGGTCAGAGTCAGGTCGCCCGGCTTGACCTTCTTGAATTCCATCCGGCTGCTGGTCGTCCCGGAACCTTGCGCGGCGTCGTACTCGATTTCGTAGGACTGCGTGATTTCGGCCGGATTGACGTAGGCAGCAAAGTGGGCAATTGACTGGTCGCTGTAGTCCGGCTGGGCGTGCGCCAGGATGGTCAGCTTTTCCAGCGCCCCGTTCGGGGTGCCGCCGATGTCGATCTGGCCCATGCCGGCACCACCGATCACCTGCCCTGCGCCCATGCCTGATGCGGGCCCGAAACTCATCTCATGGCTCCTCGCGCTCGCGCAGGATTTCCAGCACGCGGGCGACGCATTCCTCGACCAGCGCCTGCTTGTCGTCGGCTGATGCAGCGCCCGAACCGGACGTGCTGCCGCCAGCCTCGCCATTGCCGACTTCGACGGAAATCACCACTTCATCGACGATGATAGGCATTTCGTTTCTGGCTCCTAATTCTTGTCGACCGTGAAGTACTGGTAGGCCAGCTGCATCGACTCGACGGCATAGGTGTTGTTGCTGGCATTGAGGTCACCGACTGCCCACTTGGTCGGCCAGGCGCCGATGACATGCCAGGTCATCAGGGGCTCATGCGCCTCGTTGAGCAGGATGATGTCGACGTTGCGCAGCTCGATCTTGTAATCGACGATGCAGTCGCGTATCCAGTTCCAGACCGCCGAGCTTTTCAGCAGGCCGCGCTTGAGCACCAGTTCCGGGTATTTGGCCCGGGTCGGGTACTTCTGCACGAAGCGGTTTTCGCCGCCCTCCGGCACCTCCTCGCTGCCCATCTCGACCGACAGCCCGCCGACCTCGGTAAAGCGCGTGTCGGCGTGATCGGACATGCCGACAAAGGCCACCGAGAAGTGGAAGCCGACCGGCGGGTAGTAGGAGGCCATGGCGGTCTGCGCTCAGTCGATCAGGTGTTCTCGACCGTCAGCCCTTCGTGGGCCAGTTCGATGGTCTCGATCGCCACTTCGTTGCCGGCCGCCTTGAGCTGCGGCCCTTCGACCTTGACCGGGAAGGCGCGATTCACTTTCCAGGTCATCACCGGGTTGTGCGCTTCGTCGAGCAGGCTGATCGTCAGGTCACGGCGTTCGACGGTGTTCATCGTGACTGTCGACAGCCACTTGAAGAAGTCGTTGTCGGACTTGATGACGCCGCGCTTCAGCGTGATGTTGCTGTACTTGCGCAGGCCGGGCATCTTGATCGACGAATACTCCGGGAAACTGCCGTCGCGGTATTCGATGGCCTGGACTTCCTGGGTCAGGCCGGAGACTTCCGAGAAACCGATGCGGGTGCCGCCCCACTCGACACGGAAGTGGAAGACCGGCAGCGGATATTGGGCTTGTGCGGGCATGGTGAATGTCCTTTCGCGTCAGGGTTCGAATCAGCTGGTTTGCAGCTTGTGGGAGAACTTCAGGATGATGAATTCGGCCGGCCGGACGACCGCCATGCCGATCTCGACATTCATCCGCCCTTCCAGGATGTCCTGCGCGCTCATCGTGACGCCCAGTCCGCAACGGACGAAGAAGGCATCCTTCGGTGCCGCGCCAGCCAGCGCCCCTTCGCGCCACTTCTGCGTCAGGTAGTTCTCGATCATGCCGCGGACCTTGACCCAGGTATTGGCATCGTTCGGCTCGAAGACAGCCCAGTAGGTCGATTTCTTGATCGATTCCTCGACCATGTTGAAGAAGCGACGCACCGAGATGTAACGCCATTCGTTGTCGTTGCCGGCCAGCGTGCGGGCACCCCAGACCAGCGTCCCCTTGCCGACGAAGGCGCGGATGGCGTTGATCGACTTGCCGCCGGTGGCATCGACATTCAGCGCATCGGTTTCGCTGGTGGTGAAGCTGCTGGCCGGGGCGATGACGCCGTTCAGGCTGACATTGGCCGGGGACTTCCAGACGCCGCGCTGATTGTCGACCAGGGCATAGATGCCGGCGATGGCACCGCTCGGCGGGCACAGTGTCAGCGTCGAGCCGATGCCGTTGATCACGTTGCGGTAGGGCAGGAAGTTCTCGAACAGCGTCTGCTCATTGAGGCCGCGATAGTTGGCGATCGCCGTGACGATGCCGGCAATGGCGCCGCTGGCCGCGGAAAAGCCTTTTTGCAGCCCGGGCAAGGCGCTGTCCATCACGTCCTTGACCGTCGCGCCGGCGGTATTGCCGCTCGACGCCGCCGGAGCGCTGGCGCCGAAGATGGCGCCCCAGGCGGCGGTGGCCGGCGGGGTGTTCTGGTCCCATTCGACGGTATAGGCGCCGCCGGCGGTGACGATATCGGCCGCCATTTCCTTTTCCAGCGCGATCAGGCTGGAGAAGGCGGGGGCCAGCGTGCCGGCGATCATGGTGTTGATGTCGGTGACCAGTTTGGCGTTGCTCAGCGGGCTGGCATCGACGAAGCCATCGACGACCTTGGCAATGCCGAAAACGTATTCGAAGAGCAGTGCAGCATCGGCCGGTACCGGCGCAGCCTTGCCCTTGTAGACGGCCAGTTTCTTGGCGAAAGCGCTGCTCAGCGTTTCACCGGGCCCGGCATAGGCACTGACGGCAGCGGCCAGCGCCGTGCTGTCGGCGGTCAGTTCCTCGAGCGCGGTCAGGGCGGCGAGCAATTGCGGTTCGGCGGTCAGATCCTTGAGCGGCACCTGAATACCGTTCTTGAAAATCTTGTCCTTGACCTGCGCGTAGCCAACCGACTTGTTGTAGTTGAGCTTCAGCCAGGGGGTGTAGGCCGCGCCGTATTTCAGGTTGTTGATGCCGATCTTGTCGCGGAAGCTGGCACCGTTCGGGTCGCTCTGGCGCAGGTCGAGCACCGCCACGCGGTCCTTCAGTTCGCCGCACTGCTTCAATGCTTCCTGCTGGACGGCAGCGAGATCGTCGGCGCCCAGTGTCGCGGCATCGGGGAAGAGCAGTATGGTCGGCTCATCCACCTTGGCTACGGCCTGCACGCCGGTCTTGATCTCGTCGCGCAAGACCGGCGAACCGCTGGTCTTGTAAGCGCCGACCGAAACGATGTAGCAGTCGCCGCCACCGTTGTCGTAGAACAGCCGCAGGCTGTCGTACATGAAATAGCTGTTGCTGATGTCGGCGGTCAGGAAGTTGCCGGCTTCGTCGATATTGGCGGCCGTCACGGTATAGCTCGGACCCTTGCCGTAATAGGCCTCGAATTCGAGCAGGGACTTGATGCGGCGCGGCACATTGAGCAGATCGCTGGCGGAGATCAGCGTGGTGTTGGCGGTGTAGCCGACAAAGGCCGGAATCGCAGTTTCCACCTCGGCGACCGAGGGCGGGAAGACCGAAATTTCCTCAATGTAAACATCCGGAGTACGGTAGGTTGGCATGGACTGACCCCCTTCTAAGGTTTGGCGAGGTGGACGATGAAACGCGCCTGCGCCCGGTCGGAACCGGCCTGGGGCAGATGCTGGACGAGAACTTCGGCATTGCGCCTCAGTTGCAGCTTGCGATAGCCGCCGGCCCGCCGGGCGACCGGCTGCTGCGACTGGAAGAGCACGATGCGGGTGCCGGCATCACCCAACACGGAAGCCGGCAGATCGTTGTCAGTGAAATTGTCGGTGGTGATCCTGTCGAAACTGAGCGCGGTCCGCCCCTGTTCGCCAGCGCCGGCATCGGCCAGCTGCAACTGACCGAATTCGGCAGCGCCGAAATTGCGCGCCACGACGTAATACTGGAGCTGCTCGCTGCGGGCCTGCAGCGCGATGCGGAAAACCGGCGGATTGGCGTAGAAGCCACGATCCACCGTCAAGGCCAGAACACCCCACAAAGCTTCGCCGGCCAGCGCTGGCGAGTGCAGCCAGTGCGAGGTCTGCGCCGGGCCAGCGGCCGTTTCAAGCAAGGCATATCGCCCCGTCGGCCAGTCGCGGGTTTCGAAGGCGGCCTCGTCCTGCCCGGCGCTCAGCGTCTGCCCGACCAGCGGGGCGCCAGCGTACTGCCAGCTCAGGGTCAGCGGCCGACCGGCCTGAACCGGTGCGACACGCTGGCGCGGCGCGATGAATGCTGCCGGCAGGGCCGGATCGAAACTGCGCGGGGCGTTCTGGTTGCCATAAAGGACCAGCCCACCGGAACCGACCGGCGCTTCGGTGAAATTGGCGAAGTAGGGATTGACCACGCGCAGGCCGATCAGCAGGGTCGTGCCATGAATATCGCGCAGGGCGTTGCCTACATCATCGGCCTCGAACAGCACGCGCAGGCGGCCGTCCCGTACCCGCGTCAGCAGCTTGCCGGCAGCCAGTGCCTGCTCTGCGCCCGGCACGACGAAATCGATGTCGGCACAAAGCCCCCGGTAGTAGCCGTGCTCGACTTCGACTTCGAAAAGGGTGCGGAAGTGGATGCTCATTTTTCGTGCAGCTCCAGCCCGATGTCGGTAATCGGAGCGCCCGGCATGAAAGGCTCCTGATCCTGGATGGTGACCAGCCGCGCCCGGTAGAGCACCGAGGGCTGGTACTTGGCACCGACGCTGGCCCAGATCTGGTTCAGGGTTTCCGGCGTCACGCTGTACAGCTCCATGACGATCTTGCCGATGCGCGAATCGAGTGCCGGGTAATCGTCGGCGGTGAATGCCGGGTGCGACTGGAAGAAGGTCAGCACGTTGGACAGGGCCTTCAGCGTCAGCGGGTAGTCGTTCATCCGGGCCGCGAAAAGCAGCGTCAGGTTCAGCTTAAGTTCCGGCTGCAGCACCATCTCGCGACCATTGCGCATGATCCTGGCCGGCACCTGCTCGCGCAGCACGCGCTCTTCCTCGATATTGACCACACTCAGCGCCACGGTGCCGCTGGCGATGGCCAGATTGCCTTTTTCATCGAGGATGCCGCCCGGCACGACCTGGCCTAACGAAGCCGAACCCGTCCGGCGCAGCAGGTAGGCATTGAATTGATCCGCCAGGAAGGTCACCGCCACATCCAGCATGCCGCCTCTTTCATTGATCTGAACCAAGGGCCGACGGTCTGAAAACAGTACGCCAGCACAGTGTCGAAACAAACTTCTGATTTGCGTCGCAGAAACGTAAATTTGAGTAAAGCACAGGAAATAATTTTTGTCACCGAGATTTTCAATATGCATAATTTCTGATGTACTGCAGAAATTATGCATCACAAAACTGATAAATTTAACAGCGCCAATTGAAACGATTGTTTTCTTCGAAGCCGATCGATAAAGTATTTTTATCCGCAATTTGTCGGATTTTGGCGACACATGACAAAAATAAACTTTCTCGACAGCTTCGCTTGAACTAAACACAAAGATGACATGTCAATAGTAGAATGTGCACCAGAAAAATCCGGTTTCGCTTCAACAAGACAGATCGAAACAATGTTTCGTCAGCAGCCAGAAAACACAGCACAATGTCCTGAAAGGTGAGTCATGCAGCCTGCTTTTCGCACAGCCATGCAACATGGAATCGCCCGGACAAGAAGCTTCGACGACCTCCGCTGCAGGCCGGATAGAACCCTTGATCAGCCCTCTCCTGCCAACAAGCCGAATACCCGGCCGACCGGCAATATCGTTCCCGTTTCGTTGCCGCCAGCCTGCCGGCAATCCTGCCGCACCAATAACTGAACCGTAAGGAGACCCACCATGGCGAAAAAAGCCCTATGCATCGGCATCAACAACTATCCCGGCACCCACATGGACCTGCAGGGTTGCGTCAATGACGCCAACGACTGGGCCGGCGTACTGGCAGAGCGCGGCTTCAAGGTCAGCAAGCTGCTTGACGATCAGGCGACCAAGGCAGCGATGATGGATGCCATGGCGACGCTGATCGGCAAGGGCGCCAAGGGCGACACGCTGGTCATCACCTTCTCCGGCCACGGCACCTACCAGCCGGACACTGATGGCGACGAAGCCGACGGCCTCGACGAAGCGCTCTGCCCCTACGATCTGCAGACCAAGGGCGAGGCCCTGACCGACGACGAAATCCGCGAGCTGTTCCTGGCCCGCAAGGCTGGTGTGCGCATCGTGCTGCTTTCCGACAGTTGCCATTCCGGCACCGTGACCCGTGCCGCCAAAGCTGAAAAGGACGCCGACACCCGGCCGCGTTTCATGCCGATGGGCAACTGGCTGCCGGAAAAGCTGCTGCCGAAGAACCGGGCCGGCAAGGTGGCGACAACCATGGTCGGCGCAACTGGAGCCACGCCCTTTTTCGGCGCCTATTCGAACAAGCTCGGCGACCTGCTGATTTCCGGCTGCAAGGAAGGGCCTAACAACTTCAGCTACGACGCCAAAATCAAGGGCCGCTATAACGGCGCCTTTACCTATTACGCGCTGAAAGCCCTCGGCAGCATGAAGGAAGGCGCCACCTACGCCGACTGGCACAAGGCCATCGCCAAATACCTGCCCTCAGCCAGCTACCCACAGGCACCACAGATCGTCGGCAGCGCCGGCGCACGCAAGGGCAAGATTTTCGAATAAGCTGTTTGCAGCCACCGACCCAACGAGGAGACTCGCATGTCCCAGCGCCTCTACAAGATTCGCGGCAGCCGCGAAGACGCCATTCGCCGCAATGCCGGCGGCCCGCAGCCGCTGTTCCGTTTGTTGCCGGGAACTGCCCGGGATGGCAGCGGGGATCAAGTGGAGGTCAGCGGCGAAACCGTGGTTCGGGTCGAACTCGACAACGGTTTCGTGCTGTGGAGCCGGGTCGATGACCTGTCACGCGATTTCGGTACGCCCCCGGCCCGCGATGGCAGCGAGGCCTGGGACTTCACCCGCCTCACCCCGCGCCACACGGCGAGCAGCGAACGCGGGTTGGGCGGACTGGCGATTCGCGTGCTCGAATTTTTTGGCGTCGATCTGGCCGAAAAAGCCGCCGGAAAACTGGGCAAGCATTTCGAGGAAAAACTGCTCGGCAAGCATCCGCCCGGTTTATACCGGCTCGACCTGGCGGCTGACTTTGCCCTCAAGCCGGTCGCCGAGAAGGAGGTCTTGCCTGCCACGGCCGGACCGCTGCTGGTTTTCCTGCACGGCACAGCCTCATCCGGCGAGGGCAGTTTCGGCAAGCTGTGGGATCCCGGCAACACCGAAGGCGCACGCCTGCGCGAAGCCCTGTTGCCAACCTATGGCGACCGCGTCTTTTCGCTTGAACACCGGACGCTGACGGAAAGCCCGATCGACAACGCACTGGCCCTGGCCAAACGCCTGCCCGAAGGGGCCGAAATCCATCTGGTCAGCCATTCCCGAGGCGGCCTGGTTGGCGAAGTAATGGCCCTGTCCGGCTGCACTAACCTGGCCGAGACATTGACCAAGGAACACGTCAAGACACTGTTCGCCGCTGACCGCACGCTGGCACCGCAACTCGGCCTGCTGCCGCTCTCCGATGCCGAGATGAAGGCCCGCGATGCCGCCTACGACAACGACCGCAAGCTGTTGCTCGAGCTGATCGGCGTCTTCGCCAAGAAGAAACTGCGCGTTGGCCGCTTTGTCCGCGTCGCCTGCCCGGCCCGCGGCACCACGCTGGCCTCCGGCCGCCTTGACCGCTGGCTGTCGGTGCTCGATTACGTTGCCACCGCAGCCACCGGCGACGGCCTGTTCGCCGACGGGCTCGATTTCCTGCTCGCCGTCGTCAAGGAGCGCACCGATCCGCGCACCCTGCCCGGCGTCGAAGCGATGATGCCCGGCTCAGCGCTCACCCGCCTGCTCAACAACACGCCGGAACTGGCCAGTAGCGCCGACCTGTCGGTGATCGCCGGCGACATCCAGGCCGGCGACGGCCTGTGGAACACCCTGAAGGTGCTGGCCTCCGACTGGTTCTACAAGAATGAACATGACCTCGTCGTCGACACCGCCTCGATGAGCGGCGGCCTGCCGCGCCTCGGCAGTGGCGCCCGCGTCCGCCAGGATCAGGGCCCCAAGGTCAATCACTTCCGTTATTTCACCAACGAACAAAGCGTGCGCTGGCTGCGCGCCGGCCTGACCCGCACCGACGGTGACAGTGGCGGCTTTCAGACGATCACTCCCAAAGGCTATCTCGGCCCGCGCTGTGCGGCGGCGGTCACTCGCAGCCGTGGCGGCAACAAGCCACGGCCGATTGTCGTCATGCTGCCCGGCACCATGGGCAGCGAACTGAATGCCGGCGACGACGCGGTCTGGCTGAACTACTGGTCCCTGCTCAAGGGCGGCCTGAAGAAAATCGCCATGGGCCGCGACAGCATCACGCCGGTCGGGCTGGTCGACCAGTTCTACGGCCCGCTGGTCGAATTCCTGGCGCGTAGCCATCAGGTCGAAATCTTCCCCTACGACTGGCGCTTTTCCGTCCGCAAGGCGGCGGCCAAGCTGGCTGTCACGCTCGAACCGCTGGTCAGCCAGGCCGAACGCTCCGGCCAGCCGCTGCGCCTGGTCGCCCACTCGATGGGCGGCCTGGTCGTCCGCTCGATGATCGCCGATGGCGGGCCCGGCACGGCACTGTGGAAGCGCATCATCCGCCTGCCTGGCAGCCGCTTCCTGATGCTCGGCACGCCCAACCTCGGCTCCTACGAAGCCGTGCGCTGGCTGACCGGCTTCAATCCGACTCAATCCAAGCTGTCGCTCCTCGACATCACGCAAAGCACCGACCAGATTGTTGGCCTGGTCGCTCGTTATCCCGGGCTGCTCGAACTATTGCCCTTCGCGCCGGATGATCCGGATTTTGCCGATCAGTCGCGGTGGACAGCCCTGCGCAAGGAACTCGGCGCCCGCTGGGATACCGCCGAAAGTGCGGACCTGCAGGAAGCCGCCGCAACCTGGAAGTTTCTCAGGACTGCACCGCCCGATCCGCAGCACATGGCCTATGTCGCCGGCTGCCAGCCGGCCACGGTGATCGACTATCAGCTCAGCGCCGGCGACATTCCCTTCCGTCCCGACCTCAAGCGCCTCGAATTCGTCGCCACTCGCGAGGGCGACGGCACGGTGGCCTGGGCCTCCGGGCGCCTGCCGGGGGTGCCGGTCTGGTACGTCGACAACACCGCGCACGACATGCTGTGCGCTCAGCCCAAGGCCTTCCCCGGCTATCTCGACATTCTGGTCAATGGCCAGACCAGCCTGCTACCCAGCGCGCCTCCGGCCCGCAGCCGCAGCGCGGCCGGCGAGGAACGCTTCGTACTGCCCTCCGCCCCACCCGCCGATGGCATTCCGTCGCCCGATGAAATCGCCGGCTTCGGCTTCTCCGGTCAACTGCCCGAGCTGACTGAAGGCGAACGGCAATCGCCACCAATCGAGGTCAGCATCCGCCACGGCAACCTGACCTACGCCCGACACCCGGTGCTCGTCGGCCACTACCAAGGCGACACGGTGATCAGCGCCGAAGCGGTACTCGACCGCCAACTCGGCAACCACCTGACCCGCCGGCTCGACCTCGGCATCTACCCAGGGCCGCTCGGCAGCCACACCGTTTTCCTCAACGATTCGCCAACGGCCAAGCCGATGGGTGCCCTCGTCGTCGGCCTCGGCCAGATCGGCGGGCTCAGCCCGGGTCTGCTCGAATCCTCGGTGCGTGATGCCCTGCTCGATTTCGCCCTGAAGGTCGCCTACTGGCCCGATGCCCGCTTCGGTGAAGAAGGCCGGCCGCGTTCGGCCGCCGTCACCTGCCTGCTCGTCGGAACCGGCGCCGGTGGCCTGCCGATCGGCGACTCGCTGGAAGCCATGCTGCGCGCCGCCATTGCCACCAACGCAGCGCTGGCCGAACATGAACTGGAAGGCCGCGTGCTGATCGACCGCCTCGAACTGCTCGAACTCTACGAGGATGTCGCCATCTCGGCGGCCGAGGCACTCGGTCGGATCCTGCTCAACGAGCAGCTTGCCCCGGCCATCCGCTGGCCGTCCGGCTGCGTTGAAAGCGCCCAGGCTGGCCGCCGCCGGGTGCGATTCGACACCCCCAACGAGTGGTATCAGCGCCTCGAAATCGTCCGCCAGGACGACCGCCTGCGCTTCCTTTTCCCGACCGATCGGGCTCGCGCCGAAGAAACACTGGCCACTGGGCAACTGGCGCTGGCCGACGCCTTCGTCAGGATCGCCAGCCGCGACACCGGCCAGAACTCGGAAGCGGCCAAGACGCTGTACGAAATGCTGCTGCCACTGCGCCTGCGCGAACTGTCGCCGCAGCAGGGCAACCTGGTCGTCATCGTCGATAGCCAGTCGGCCCGTTATCCGTGGGAGCTGCTCGAGAACCGCTGGAGCGTCGGCGAACGTCCGCCCTCGGTCGCCGCCGGCTTCGTCCGCCAGTTCCGCACCGCCGACTTCCGTCAGCGGCCGGCCCACGGCCTCGCCAACACGGCGCTGGTCATCGGCAATCCCGACCTGCAGAACCATCCCGACTTCTGCGACCTGCCCGGCGCCCGTGACGAGGCGCAACAGGTGGCCGAGCAACTGGCCGCCAACGCTTACGATGTGCTCGACTGCATCGAACAGACGGCGACGCCGATCATGGAGTCGCTGCACAGGAACAGCTGGCGCATCCTGCATCTGGCCGGGCATGGCGTGCATGAATATCCGATGCCGGCCGGCAAGGTCTCCGGCATGGTGATCGGTCCGGACAATTTCCTGACTCCGGGCGACATCGCGCAGATGCGCTTCGTGCCGGAACTGGTCTTCGTCAATTGCTGCCATCTCGGCCGCGTGGACGGCAATCGCGATCTCGACCGCCTGGGTCTGGCGGCCAACCTCGGTGAGGAATTCATCCGCATGGGCGTGCGTGCCGTGATCGCCGCCGGCTGGGCGGTGGATGACCGGGCCGGGCAGGCCTTCGCCGCCACTTTCTACCGCGGCATGCTGGCTGGCGAAGCTTTTGGCGAAGCCATCCGCGTCGCCCGCGAGGATGTCTGGCAACGCTTCCCGGACGTCAACACCTGGGGTGCCTACCAGTGCTACGGCGATCCCGACTTCCGCTTCCACCGCGATGGCTCGGCTCCACAGCACGCCGTCACGCCGTTCGCAACAGCCCACGAACTGGTCGCTGAATTTGAAAACATCGCTGCCGACCAGCGCGCCGGCGCCACGGACGACGCCTGCGGCAAGATCGAACGACGCCTGGCACGCATTCCCGCCTGTCAGAAGGAAAGCTGGCTGGCCCGGGCCGATGTGCAAGCCGCGCTCGGTCTGGCCTGGGGCGAGGCCCGCTGCTGGCCGGAAGCCATCGCCTGTCTGGGAAAGGCGCTGACGGCCGACAAGGGCGACTGCTCGATGCGTGCGCTGGAGCAATATGCCAATTTCCGGGTGCGCTACGCGGCCGAACTCTGGCAAGGCGCCAGCCACAAAGCCGCCAGGACCCGCGAGAAACTGCGGGTCGAGCAGGCCGAACTGATTGAATCGGCCATTCTCGATCTCGACACCCTGTGCCGCCGTGCCCCCACCGTCGAACGCCTGAACCTGCTGGGCAGTGCCTACAAGCGACTGGCCCTGGTCGAGGAAGAAGGTCCGCGCCGGATGGAAGCGCTGGTCAACATGGCCCAGCACTACCGGCTGGCCTACGAGCGGCGGCACGACGCCTACGCTTTCACCAACTGGCTGGCCGGCGCCCTGCTCACCGCCCAGCGCGGCGAATCGCCGGCAGCGGCCGATCCGGTTGCCATGCAACGTGAACTCGACAGCCTGCTGCGCGACCTGTCGCAACGCAACGAATACGACCCGAATTTCTGGGACAGTGCCAGCCTGGCCGACCTGCAGCTGATCAAGCTGCTGTCAAAACCGGCGGCGCCACCACGAAAACGGGGCGAGGCGGCATCGCCGGCACCGGGTGTTGCGGTGCTGCACGCCTACCGCGATGCCATCGCCCGCGGCGCCAGCCCGCGCGAAGTGTCGTCGGTGGCCGAGCATATCGACTTCCTGCTCGCCCTGTGGGCGCCGGATGACAAGGCGAACCGGCGCATCCTCGAACAGATTCAGGAGAACCTGTCATGAGCCCGCGTCCGAAAAAAGCCACTGCCACCCCCGAAGTGACGCCCAAGTTTTTCCGCCGCAAGCGCGCGGCACCAACACCCGTTGCTCGCGACGTAGAGCCTGATTTTTCGAAAACGCCGCTCGACCAGATTCCCCTGAGCGGCCTGTCACCTCGCGCCCTGATCGCCCCCAATTTCAGGGTCTATGAACTGACCCGCTCCGATCTGGCAGCGCGTCAGGGCATCGACAACGGCTTCGCCAGCGATGGCGAACTGCGCGCTGCAATTCATCTTGCCCGCCATGTGCTGCAACCGATCCGCGACAAGTTTGGCTCGTTTACGCCGAACAGCGTCTATCGCAGCCAGAAACTGGAACGCTCGCTGAAGAACAAGCCGGCGACCTGGCTCAGCACCAGCCAGCATGCCCGGGGCGAAGCCTGCGACATCGAGATCGTCGGCATGGCGACGCTGGAACTGGCCGCTTGGGCGCGTGACCATCTGGCCGATTTCGACCAGATCATCTGCGAATGCTACGACCCGGCCAAGGGACCGAATTCCGGCTGGGTGCACATCTCGCTGAAAGCCCCCGGCACCGGCACCAATCGCAAGCAATGCCTGAGCTATGTGCGTGACCCGGGCAGCGGTCGACTGGTCTACGTCACCGGCCTGACGGCAATGGTCTGAGGCATGCTGTCCGGCAAGATTGCCACCCTGCTGATCCTGGCCACCTTTTTATCGGTGATTGCGGCCCTGATCGTCGTCAGCCGTTATCGGTCAGCAATGAAACGACTGATGCAGGTCCCCGTGGCGGCGACGGGCTCGGGCGCGGAGCAGTCCCCGGCTGATTCAAGCCGGCTGCCCCCCCCAGCCGCAATCGGCCTGGCTGACAATCGGCGTGCCTACTGGAATCTGCTCGCAGCCTTCTGCGGCCTGACCCTGCTCATCGCGCTGACGCGAACGCTGATCACGCAATGGATCGCCGACGGACCGATCACCATCAAGACGGTGGCCGCGCTGGGTGCCGCCTACGCCTGGCCTGTCCTGCCGGTCCTTGCCATGATCGGGCGCTGGAGCCGCTGGCGCTTCGTCGGCGCCATGCTGCTCTGGCTCATCGCGGCCGTTGCCCTGCTCACCTGGCGAACCAATGAAAATGTCCAGTTCATTCAGGTGCTGAAATGGATGTCCTTCGACATCGGCCTGCCACTCGTATTCGTTACCGCCATCTGCCTGGGCAGCGCCAGCCGTGCCATCGCCCCCTGGCTGGTTCCGCTGTTCGTGCTGCTGCTCTGGTCATCGCAAGCCGGCATCGACCTGCTGGAGGCCGAATTCAAAGGCGACAGCCCCATTTTCCACAGCTTCCTCAACACATTTGGCGGCACCGGCTCCATCGTCGCCGCCGCCATCCTGCCCTGGGTGATCGCCTGGTGGCCGGCTCGTCAGGTCGGCCGCTGGCTGGCCAAGGCCTACAGCAACCGTGCCGTATCGGAGCTCTTCTACCTGTTCACCGCCGTCTGGGTCATTGCGCTGGCCTGGCCGGCCCTTGGTGCCATCGCCAGCCTCGGCTGGGGCGCCCTCGTCGTCTTCCTGCCGCTGCTCTGGATTCCGCTTGGTGCCCGTTTCATGCAGGCCACCACCGGCCAGCGCCACCCCGGCCGGCCGCCCACCCTGCTCGTATTGCGTGTCTTCCAGCAGGACGCCAATGTTCAGGATCTCTTCAACCGCGTCATCGAACGCTGGCGCCTGACCGGCAACACCGTGCTGATCGCCGGCACCGACCTCCTCACCCATACCACCGACCCCGACGACATTTTCACCTTCCTCGACGGCCGTCTTGCCGAGCGCTTCATCCACAGCCCGGCCGATGTGCCGCGCCGGATCGCCGCCTTTGAATGGCAGCCCGATGTCGAAGGCCGATACCGCGTCAATGAATGCTATTGCCACGACACCACCTGGCAACTGGCGCTGGCCGAACTGCTGCGGGTCAGCGACGTAGTCCTGATGGACCTGCGCAACTTCGTCGCTGCCAACCGGGGCTGTCTCTACGAACTGGAAACCCTCTCCTCCGCGCCCGGGCTGAAGCGTATCGTCGTGCTGGTCAACGACCGCACCGAGCTGGCCGCCGCCCAGGCAGCAACCAGCCAGGCTCCGGCCGGGCGTTTCGTCTGGGTCGCCCAGCAAGGCGACACACCACCGGCAACCGAGCAGGTGCTGGCCCCCTTGTTGGCCAAGGCCCCGGCCTGAGCGCGCCACTACCTTTTGGAATGCCGTGTGCGGCATGAGCCGAGCTGACCAGCTACACATGTTCATTCAAAAATCGATGCGAGAGAGCCGCCTTTGACCTGTCCACCTTGCATCTCGCCTCATGATCGTGCTATCAGTTGCCCCATGAGCCGTCCTTCACACCCCACCACCCGCTCCGCGTGCCCCCTGCGATGAGCCGCCAGAACCCCCGCCGTAGTCTGGCCAAGGAGCTTGCCGCTGCGGCCGCCAGCTATCAGGTAGCCGCCGTCATTCCGCACTGCGTCACATGCTCGAAGCCCTGCTGCCGACTCGACCCGCTCGTCCTCGAACTCGAGTGGAAACAGCTCAAGGTAATCTGGCTACTTGACGAATCACGCAACGCCTTCGACCGGCGCCTCGCTTCAGGCAAAGGCCCGGAGGAAATCAGGTCAGCGGATGGCCTCTACTTTGCGCACCGCAAAGTCTGCCCTGCCTACGACGAAGGGCACGGCACGTGCCGGGTTTACGATCAGGATATCAAGCCGGCAGGTTGCTCTGACTTCCCGGTTTATGAAGATCAGGGCAGCATCACCGCCGACCTTCGCTGCGAAGCCGTTGACCTCAAGGCGCTGGTCGCCTGGATTGCTCGCGCTATCGGGCCGGAGTTCCGCATCATCCAGTCTGCCGACGCCGAGTTCCCCTTCCTGGTCACGCTCTCGGTGAAAGGCGGGGGCCGGCCAGGCCAGGGCCGTTAAAGCACCGACGAAGCGCCGGAATCACTGTCAAGACATCGTGTCTGCGGCGTAGTCATCCATCCTCAAAAATGCAACCACTTTGTGGCAGACTATCGGCATACAGGTGCGCGAGGCCATGGCCTGGCCCTTGTGATCGTCCCTGAATACGCAGCAAAAGATCTCCAGCCTGAGCAAACCGCCCCCGGCATTGTCCTGTTGCCCTCTGGGCTCAATCATTACGACCCGATAACACTGTCTGGAATTCGTCCTAGTGCATAGTCCCACGCTTCTCATTCTCGCCACGATCCTGATGGGGATCATGACCCTGATGTTAATGGCGGCCTGGCGCTTCAATCGGCAGATTGCCGGATTTGGCTCCTGGGCCACATCCTATTTCTTCGGCACCTTGTTTTGCGTCAGCCTGCTGGTGCGGACGGCAGTTCCCGAAATCTGGTCAGTTATCGCTGCGCAAAGCCTGCTCTTCCTGATGGCCTACATGAGCCTGAGAGGGACACGGGCCTATGTCGGCCGACCCCAGTTCTCACCCGGCTACGCCGCTTTGGCGGTACTCCTGCTCATTGCCGCCTCGGCTTACTTCACGGCGATTCAACCCAATCCCGGCATTCGCTTCACACTGTCGAGCCTGATGGCCGGCGCCATTTTTCTGCTCTGCGCAAAAACCATCGCCACAGGAAAAATTCAGGAGTACCCGGCACGCTACCTCTTTGCCGGTGCTTGCGGGGGGCACGGTGTATTTTTGCTGCTTCGCCCCTGGCTATTCAGTCTGGGCAACACCGGCATCTTCGATGCAGCGCAGGCAATCACCGTCTCCCAGTTCGTCATGGTCGAATCCATCGCGGCCATCGTCCTGATGGCCTTTGGCATTGTCATGCTGGCCAATGAACAAGTGACGCTCGAATTAAGAACGATCGCCGAAAGGGATCCACTGACCGGCGTATTCAACCGCCGTTCCTTTCTCACCTTGCTGGACAAGTGCATCAGCCAGGCGGACCGGACGAACACAGCGCTGTCGATCATGCTGATCGACCTCGACCATTTCAAAAGGGTCAATGACACCTGGGGTCACAAGAGCGGCGATGAAGCCTTGCGCCATTTCGTGGCTGTTGCCGTGCACAGTGTACGTAACGGGGACATCATCGGTCGCATCGGCGGTGAAGAGTTTGCGATTCTGCTACCCAATACGGGCCTGACCGAGGCCGGGGCTGTTGCCGAGCGCCTGCGCGGCGATGTGGCGGCGAAACCACTCGACAACGAACAGGGTGACATCCCCTTGACGGTCAGCATTGGCGTCACGCATCACTACAATATCGAGGCGCCGGAAGTCACGCTGCATCGTGCAGATAACGCCATGTACTTGGCAAAAAAGAACGGGCGTAACCGGGTTGAAGTGGCAGCCTGCCCAAGCAGCGCCGGCAAACCTGAATCGCCGGACAATCCGCCTGAGTCGGGTCAGCAAGGCGAGGAGCGCCAAGCCACAAGCCTTTGAATATGCTTCGTCCAACCAGCGAGAATCGACGCTGGCGAACGCATGAAAAACCAGTACGCATCTCTTGAATGTTCCCCGGATTCAAAGCAGACTGGCGAAAAAAACCAAGACTTCAAACCAAGCGCAGCCAGACCAAAATCACGCTTCCCAGGGAGGAGCGATGACGATGAATCAACAAGAGTTTGAACGTGCCTTGCAGGCATGTGCTTCGGAACCAATCCATCAGATCGGTCACGTTCAGCCTCATGGGGCGCTATTGGCCATTTCATGCGATAAGCCCCACCGGGTTTGCCAGGCCAGCCAGAACATCGCCGAATTTGTCGGACGGGATCTTGAAAACGTTCTGAATCAGCCGCTGGCCAACGTTCTTGGCTTGTCGGCACTGGCCCATATCGACGAATTGATCCTCGCGATCAACGAGCAACCGACGGCTAGCGGCAAAATCGTCGTACAACTCGATGCAGCGCCGGTTGAATTGATGCTTCATGTCTATGCTTCAGACAACCTGATCGTGCTGGAAATGGAGCGTGACGAAGGGCGGCATCAGGAAGCACTGCTGGCCGACCTGCTCCTCCAGACCCAGCAATCCATGTTGCGCACGGATTCCTATTTTGAAACCGGACGATATTTCGACCTCATCGTCCAACTGGTGCGATCGCTCACCGGATACGACAGCGTTATGGTTTATCGCTTCGATCCGCACTGGAATGGCGAAATCATTGCGCAAAGTCGCATCGAGAAAGCACCGTCCTATCTGGGCATGCACTTCCCGGCCAGTGACATCCCGGCGCAAGCCAGGCGGCTATACACGACCAACCTCGTCCGCACGGTTGCCAATGTCGATGCTTGCCCTGTCCCGATCGTGCCGGAACTTAACCCCACCAAAGGGCAACCGCTCGATCTCACCTACTCGGCGTTAAGAAGCCTTTCCCCGATCCACATCGAATATCTGCGCAATATCGGCGTCCACTCGTCGATGGTGATCTCGCTGATCCAAAACGGCAGGCTATGGGGATTGATCGCCTGCCATCATCTGGCTCCAAAGCCAGTTTCGATGGGCCTGCGCGAAGCCGCCATATTTCTCAGCCGCCTGGTTTCCTCTCGCCTGTCGACCATTGAAGCCATGGAGCAAACTCAGCTGACCGACAGCGCCAATCTGATTGTCGGCGATTTGCTGCGGGCACTGCCCATGTCGCCGGTTCGAGAAATCCTGCTTCGTCTCATGCCGGAACTCCAGGAACTGCTGAGTGCCAGTGGGATGATTGTGGTGGTTGAGGGAGAAATCCACCTTTCTGGTGATGTCCCGGATCAGGAGCAGATCACACAGCTGCGTCACTGGCTTTCGAGCACCCCGAAATCCGAAGTCGCGTTCAGTGATTTCCTTGGCAGAGATTGCCCCGAACTGGCCGGTGCCGCTGAGAGCATGGCCGGGATACTCACGACGCCGCCTTCACCGGATATGCATAACTGCATCATCTGGTTGCGCAAGGAGAAACCCCGAACCATCAACTGGGCCGGGAAATATGAAGAAGGTTTTGTCCAGAATGCGGCGGGCAACTATCGCCTGACTCCAAGAAAATCCTTCGAACTATGGACGGAATCATGGCGCGGCCGCTGTTCACCGTGGACGCCAGTGGAGATTGGCGTCGCCACCATGCTGGCGCTGGCCATTCCCGAAAGCCTCTCGCAAAAGAAATTGCTGGAAGAGGCGCAGGAACTGCAACTCGGAGCGGAGGCGGAGCTGCGCATGCACCGTGACCATCTGGAGCAACTCGTCCAGCACCGCACACTGGAATTGTCGATCGCCAAGGAAGCTGCCGAGTCCGCCAACCGGGCAAAGACAGCCTTCCTGTCCAGCGTCTCGCATGAACTGCGAACGCCCATGAACGCAATCATGGGCATAACAACGCTGGCACAACGTCGGACGGAAGATCCCAAGTTGCTCGATTATTTCGAGAAGATGAAGGAAGCATCGGCGCGACTGCTCGCGGTCATCAACGACATGATCGCCATTTCGGAGATCGAGTCAGAGCGACTGACCCTGAACCTGAAAGAGTTTCAACTGACTGAAATCACGGATCACGTCAAAAAACTGATGATGCCGAAAGCGGTTGAGAAAAATCTCGCCCTGGAATTCGAGAATCTCGCTGACATGGGCTCGCTTTCGTTGTACGGCGACCGTGATCGTGTCGGTCAGATCCTCCTCAGCCTCATCGACAACGCGCTCAAATTCACGTCCGTTGGCTCAATCTCGGTCCGCGTGAATGTCAGCTCAAAAGACACATCACACGTTTTGATCAGGTTTGAAGTTCAGGATACCGGCATCGGGGTGAGCGATGAGGCCCGATCAAAGCTATTCCGCGTCTTTGAACAAGCTGACGGCGCAGAAAACCGACGGTATGGCGGAACGGGTCTCGGTCTGGCCATTTGCCTGCGGCTGGTCAAACTGATGGGTGGCGATATTGGTGTGAAGGGCAACGAAGGTCCGGGCAGCACGTTCTGGTTCTCCGTTCTGCTGCCGGTCATTTCCAGCCACCCGTTGCAGCAGGGCTGATGAGTTCCATCGACAAGATCAGGTCTTTTGCTGATCGCCTGCGCATGGAAACTCCTCCGGTACATCTTGGACTCGACCACCACCCTCTGCTTTCCCCGTTGATTCATGCCTCGCTGAGCAACGCGGCATATGCGGCGGCACTGAGCGCACTGCATTGCCCGCCAACTTGAAACCAGCCTTTCAAGCACAGCACCCCGCGACTTTTTCAGGAACGCGGGAGGCACCGCTCGCAGGGAAAAGTTCTGGCAATTCGCCACAAGATACTGTCAGGAGGATGCCTTCCCGGACGCGGCAAATGCAGCAAACCAGACCTTTGGTCTGTACAGGGCCATCTCGACCAGTGCCTATTAATCCTCGGTACCGCTCAGGCTGACAGTCTCCCCGGTTATCGACCGGCATAGCGCCCTCCTCGCTCTGACTGCCTTGCGTCTTCAAAACGGATGGAAGCATTCGGAGGAACGGGCTGAAAGAAAATGAGGCCCGAGCACTCAAGCACTGCACCCAAATATCATATTCAGCAAGGATGTATCAATAGACGTTCGAATATGATATTTTTTATACATTAGGAGATTAGCCTACTAGCCCCCCCCCGAATACTTGAGTCGCCGGCCCAAAAAGCCACGAATGCCCAATAGGCGATGCAAGGCATTTTGCTGAGGGTCGAAGAAGGGAAATGTTGGTGAAGTATCCAAGCTTCAACCGCCAATCGCTGAAAATGCGAATCACGCTGGTGACCTTCGGCATTTTTCTGCTGGGTACCTGGTCACTATCGTTCTATGTTGGCCGCGTGCTTGAACGTGACATGACGCGGCTGCTGAGCGAGCAGCAATTCTCTCTGGCCGGTTTGCTGGCCAAGGAAATCGACCATGAATTATCCGATCGCCTTGAAGCGCTCAAATTGGTCGCAATTGCCTCCGGGCCGGCAATGCAAAAAGGGCCGGCTGCCATACAGGCATCCATTCAGCAACGCACATTTCTGCAGTTCTGGTTCAATGGGGGCATCATTGCCTATGGACGAGATGGGGTAGCGATCGCGGAAGCCCCAGTTGCGGCCGTGCATCTCGACATCAGCAATCTGGCTGGCGATGCCCTGGCAAGAGCGCTTGAGCAAGGACACCCGGGCATAAGCCAAGTGGCACTCGACAAGCAACTGAATGCCCATGTATTCGCCATGGTCGCGCCAATTCGGGACGAACAAGGGGGCATCATCGGGGCGCTGGCCGGGCTTATCAATCTGGACAAGCCCAACTTCCTGACCCGGATCACCGATAGCCGCTTCGGCAAATTAGGCGGCTACTTGCTGATCGATCGGACCACTCGCCAGATTGTGATGGCAACCGACAAGCGCCGTGTCATGGAGAAATTACCTCCGCCTGGCATCAATCCAAAAATAGATCGTTTCCTCGACGGCTACGAGGGTTCGGTCATCCTGGTCAATCCGCTCGGACAGGAAATCCTGGCATCTGATGTTGGCCTGCCTCAGGCCAACTGGCTTGTCAGTGTCGTCTCTCCGACCGACGAAGTGTTTGCGCCAATCACCGGCATGAAACGCCAGATGCAGCTCGCCGCGCTGGCACTGACCTTGCTGGCAGCCGGATTGACCTGGTGGGCCTTGCGGCATCAACTGAGACCGCTGGAGAGCGCTCTGGACAAGCTGCAACAGATGAGTGCGCCCGGTCAGAAACTTGAGCCATTGCCGATCAGAAAGCCGGACGAAATCGGACGGCTCTCGGGTGCCTTCAACGCCTTGGCGGAGGCCATCAAGATCCGCGAACAAGCCTTGCGGGAGGGGCACGAACGTTTGCGCAACATTCTGGAAACGAGCCTTGATGGTTTCTGGCGTGTCAGCCGCGATGGCGTTCTGCTTGAAGTCAATGAGCGATACACCCAACTCTCCGGCTACAGGCATGAGGAAATGATCGGCCGCACAGTCTTCGAATTTCTCGGTGACCAGGACCAGCAGCTTGCCCTGAAACGCCACCTTGACATCCTGGCAGCCGGCCATGGGCAGTTTGAGGACATCCATCGCCGCAAGGATGGCAGCACATGGTACGTCGAGGTCAGTGCGAGCTATCGCGCTTCTGGGGAAGGCGAAATCGTTTCATTCATTCGCGACATCACGGAGCGAAAGCGCAGCGAGGCGGCGCTTCTGGACGCCCAGCACAAATTCGATGCACTGGTTCAGCAGTCGCTGGTTGGCGTCTATATGATTTGCGCAGGTCGCTTCCAGTACGTCAATCCACACTTCGCTGAAATGTTCGACTATGCGAGCCCGGAAGAACTGCTCGCCTCCGCCTCGGTGGCCGATCTGGTCGCCCCGGAGGACAGGGAACTGGTCATCAACAACCTCCGTCGCCGCGAGGAAGGAACGCAAGAGCAAATCAACTACGCATTTAACGCACGGCGCAAGGATGGCAGTATTTTCAGCGTTGAGGTCTATGGCAGCCGGATCGACTTCGAAGGTCAAACGGCCGTCATGGGCGTTGCACTGGACATCTCGAAGCGACGGCAGGCTGAATCGGTGTTGGAAAATTACCGCAAAAACCTGGAAAACCAAGTGTTGACGCGAACGCGTGAATTGGCCGAGGCAAGAGACCGGGCCGAGGGAGCCAACCGCGCCAAGACTGCATTCCTGAGCAACATGAGTCACGAACTTCGCACGCCGCTCAACCACATCTCCGGATTTGCCGCCTTGCTCGGCAGCGACATCGAAACAACTCGCGGCAAGGAGCGCCTGCATAAAATCGTTGAATCAACCAATACCTTGCTGGGACTGATCAACGAGCTACTCGACTACTCCCGCCTTGAATCCAGGCAGATTCTCATCGACGATCAGCCTTTCGAATTGGCCACCTTGCTCGACCAGATCGAGCTGGCCTACCGCGATGTCGCCACCAGCAAGGGATTGATTTTCCAGCGCCTGGTCTCCCCCCTGTTGCCAGCGCGCCTGCAGGCCGACCCGATCCGCCTTGCCCAGATCATCGGCCACCTGGTCGACAATGCGATCAAGTTTTCTAAACAGGGAACGGTCACGCTGCGGGTCTGCAAGGAAGAGGGAATGGGTACCTTGCTTCCCTTGCTGCGCTTCGAGGTTCAGGATCAGGGCATTGGTATACCTCCGGAAATCCAGGGCGGCCTGTTCACGCTATTCCATCAAGGCGACAACTCGACCACGCGCCACTTCGGCGGAACGGGACTGGGATTGGCCCTTTGCAAGCGGATGGTGGAGCTCATGGCGGGAGAAATCGGCTTTTTGTCGACACCGGGCCAAGGCACTACGGTCTGGCTCACCATTCCACTGATTGCGGCAGATCATCAGCCGACTGAGTCCATGGACATGACGCCAGCGGATCCACAGGAGAGTCCGCTAAACTTGGCTCGCTTGGCTAGATTGCTGGCCACGGGGGACATCGAGGCCAAGACCCTTTGTGATCGCCATGAGTCTGAACTGGCGGTAATTTTGAAAGAGCGCACACAAGCCTTCCAGAAGGCCATAGCGGAGTTTGATTTCGAGACAGCCCACCACCTGATGCAAGAGGCAATCGCCAGCCGGCCTCCTCCTGCATAGCAGCGGGCAGCAGCGCGTACCAAGCATTGCTCTCAGCGGTTCCGACCGCCCCCCATACCGCCACCCATTCCGCCACCCATTCCGCCACCCATTCCGCCACCGGGCCCCATCCTGCGCCCCATACCTCCACCTTGAGCCGGAGGTTCGTTGGGCAGTTCGACTCCTCGCTCCTTGGCACGTAGTTGCATTTGCTCGTGGTGTTCAAGGCGATATTGTTCCCGCTCTTCTGCGGTCTTTGCGGCACGCAACTTGTTTCGATGCTCAATACGTTCCTGATTGGTCATCAATTGGCTGCCGTAAATCGGTGCATCGGCAGCGATCGCGCCAGAGGCCATCAAGCCGAGAGCCAAGGCAGACAGCACAATTTTCAGTTTGCTCATCATCTCTCTCCCAAAATTACGTTTTCTCGCGGGCAACCGAGATGCAGACTTTCGTACCCGCTTCAACTCCGCTGCGGAACTTGCTCCAGGGAAAGCATTCGACACCTCCCACTCTTTCTTTATAGACCAGAAGATTAGAAAACATTGATGCCGCGGCAATTTGTCGCAGCCTGTAGCGCCGCCCCCAGACTTTCGACCAGAGCATCACAATCCTCTGCCTTGACCGGCTCGCCTTCGTTGTAACCATAGGGAACGCAATAAACGGTGCAACCGGCGTTGCGGGCGGTTTCAATGTCGTGCCGTGAATCACCGATGTGCAGGTTGGTGGCTGGATTTGTCTGCATCAAGCGGCAGGCATGATGCAGCGGTGCCGGATGCGGCTTGCGGTGGGGCGTCGTGTCGCCGGATACGATGGTGCTGAAATAGGCAGCCAGCCCCATGCGCTCGATCAATGGCTCGGTGAAGGCGGCCGGCTTGTTGGTGACGACGGCCAGGGGTAGGCCGGTGGCGCGCCAGGCATCGAGGCCTTCGCGGACGCCTTCAAAAATCCGGCTTTTTTTACCGTTGAAGGCCGCATAGTGACGCTGGAAGACCTCAACCGCCTCGGCCAGTGCTCTTTCCTCCGGCGGTGTCTCCCAGGTCAGGCAACGGCGCACGAGCACGACAACACCTTGCCCGACGAAATTGCGGATTTCATTCTCGCTACGTGGCGGCAGGCCGAGTTCGGACAAAGTTGCCAGGGCGGCAGCGTGCAGATCAGGTACGGTATCGAGCAGCGTGCCATCGAGATCGAAGGTGACGGATTGGAAGCGCATCAGACTTCGGCCAGTTGACTGCGCAAGGCGCCGATGACCGAATCGTAGCGGTGCGGATCGCTGTCCTTGCCTGCGCCGTAGACGGCCGAACCGGCGACGAAGGCGTCGATGCCGGCACGGGCGATTTCGGCGATGTTGGCGGTGTTTACGCCACCATCGATTTCCAGGCGAATGCGCCGGCCGGTTTCACGTTCGTATGCGTCGAGCTTGGCCCGCGCCAGCTTCGCCTTGGCCAGTGTACCGGGGATGAATTTCTGGCCGCCGAAGCCGGGGTTGACGCTCATGAGCAGGATGACGTCGATCTTGTCGAGCACGTAATCCATGTAATCGAGTGGCGTCGCCGGGTTGAAGACCAGGCCGCTCTGGCAGCCGGCATCGCGGATCAGCGACAGGCTGCGATCAACGTGATCGGACGCTTCCGGGTGGAAGGTGATGATGTTGGCGCCGGCCTTGGCGAAGTCGGGGATGATGCGGTCGACCGGTTTGACCATCAGGTGCACGTCGATGGGCGCCGTGGTACATGGCCGGATCGCCGCACATACCAGCGGGCCGATGGTCAGGTTGGGGACGTAGTGGTTGTCCATCACGTCGAAGTGAATCCAGTCGGCGCCGGAGGCGATGACATTGCTGACCTCTTCGCCGAGTTTGGCGAAATTAGCGGAGAGGATGCTTGGGGCGATGACGAAATCAGGTTGGCTCATGGTGCCTCCGAAAAAAGGCGGCCCCAGACTTCGGGGCCGCAAGACGCAAGGTACTGCAGAGTGATGCTCGGTTTGGTCAGCGGTAGGCGGCAGCCATTTTTTCCAGTGACACGGGTTTGATGCGGCTGGCCTGACCGGCGCAGCCAAAGGCGTCGAAACGCAATTTGCAGATGTCGCGCGCTGCGGCCACGGCGGCTTTTAAAAAAGCACGCGGATCGAATTCCTCGGGCTTTTCGGCCATCGCTTTCCGCATGGCGCCGGTCATGGCGAGGCGGATATCGGTGTCGATATTGACCTTGCGCACGCCGTGGCGGATACCCTCGACGATCTCTTCGACCGGCACGCCGTAAGTTTCCTTGATCGCGCCGCCGTACTGGCGGATCACCGCCAGCCATTCCTGCGGCACGCTGGACGAGCCGTGCATGACCAGATGGGTATTGGGAATCCGCGCGTGGATGGCCTTGATGCGGTCGATGGCAAGGATCTCGCCGGTCGGCGGCCGGGTGAACTTGTAGGCGCCGTGGCTGGTGCCGATGGCGATGGCCAGGGCGTCGACGCCGGTCTTGGCGACGAAGTCGGCGGCCTCTTCCGGATCGGTCAGCATTTGCGAATGGTCGAGCTTGCCGGCGGCGCCGATGCCGTCCTCCTCACCCGCTTCGCCGGTTTCCAGCGAGCCGAGGCAGCCGAGTTCGCCTTCGACCGAAACGCCGATGGCGTGGGCCATCTCGACCACCTTGCTGGTCACCAGGACATTGTAGGCGTAGGGCGCTGGCGTCTTGCCGTCCGGGCCCAGCGAGCCGTCCATCATCACACTGGAAAAACCGCTGCGCATCGACTGCTGGCAGACGGCCGGCGAGGTGCCATGGTCCTGATGCAGGCAGACGGGGATGTCCGGGTATTGCTCGATGGCGGCTTCCACCAGCTTGCGCAGGAAGGGCTCGCCGGCATATTTTCGGGCGCCGGCCGAGGCCTGCAGAATGACCGGGCTGTCGCAGGCTTCGGCCGCCTGCATGATGGCCTGAATCTGCTCCATGTTATTGACGTTGAAGGCGGGTAAACCGTAGCTGTGCTCGGCGGCGTGGTCGAGCAGTTGGCGCAGGGAAATGAGGGCCATGATCGTTCCTTAGTGTCTTTGGGAAGCGTTAACAAAATGAAGCGCAGCGGTTCTGGCTAGGGGCGCCGCCTTGCAGTACAACGGGTACGGCAAGGCGGCGCAACGACGCCAGAATCATTTTGTTGGCGCTTCCCGGGCGATGTGCTGGACGAAGCGCAGCATGTTGCAGGTGTAGCCGTATTCGTTGTCGTACCAGGCAACGACCTTGACGAAGGTGGGGTCGAGGGCGATGCCGGCCGTGGCGTCGAAAATCGACGGCTTCGGGCAACCGCGAAAATCGGTGGAGACCACCTTTTCGTCGGTATAGCCAAGCACGGTCTTGAGCGGCCCCTTGCTCGAAGCGGCCTTCATCGCGGTGCAGATTTCCTCGTAGGTCGCCGGCTTTTCGAGTTCGACGGTCAGGTCGACCACCGAGACGTCGGACGTCGGCACGCGGAAGGCCATGCCGGTCAGCTTTTTCTTGAGTTCCGGAATGACCTTGCCGACAGCCTTGGCGGCGCCGGTGGTGGACGGAATGATGTTCTCGAGAATGCCGCGCCCACCGCGCCAATCCTTGCTGGATGGGCCATCGACGGTCTTTTGTGTGGCCGTCGCGGCGTGCACCGTGCTCATCAGGCCGCGCTTGATGCCGAAATTGTCGTGCAGCACCTTGGCCACCGGCGCCAGGCAATTGGTCGTGCACGAAGCTGCCGAGACGATGGCTTCGCCGGCGTACTTCTGGTGATTGACGCCGAACACGAACATCGGCGTTTCGTCCTTGGCCGGGGCCGACTGGACGACCTTTCTGGCGCCCGCCGTCAGGTGTCTTGCGCAACTTTCGTGGGTCAGAAAATGCCCGGTCGCCTCAATCACGATATCGGCCTTGACCTCGCCCCAGTTCAGTTCGGCGGCATCCTTGAGGGCGCTGAGGCGGATTTTCTTGCCATTGACGACCAGATGGCAGCCATCGACCGCAATCTTTCCGTCAAAATTGCCGTGCACCGAGTCGTACTTGAGCATGTAGGCGAGGTAGTCCGGTTCGAGCAGGTCGTTGATGGCGACCACCTCGATGTCGGCGAACTCCGCCTCCTTGGCGATGGCCCGGAAGGCCATGCGCCCGATCCGGCCGAAGCCGTTGATTGCCACCCGTATAGGCATGGTGTTGTCTCCTGATGATTAAGAATTCTTGAGCGAGCCGGCCCGTTACGCCCGCAGCAACGGGCGTTCGGGACGGCTTGAATTTGGGTTGGATCCGGTTAGGTGAGCATGGGAAGCGGCTTACTTTCTGTCATACGAACCCCTCCCCAGCCCTCCCCTTCTCAGGGGAGGGAGCCTGATTCCGCGCGATTTTGGGTGCTCCTCCCCTGTCAAGGGGGCGAAGCTGGGGTTTCGTGAAGCAACGCTTCGCGCCAGCGTAGCCGGCTGGCTATGCAAAGCCAGCCGTGGGGGGCGGGAGGGGTTTGCGGACATATCGATCAAAACCCCAAACCGGCGCCTAAAAATCACCATCGCTGCCCCCCGCGCTGACGACGGCGCGCAGCACGGCCTGTACCAGCCTGTCGGCCGTCAGGCCGTAGTGTTCGTAAAGCACTGGCGCCGGTGCCGAGGCGCCGAATTCGTCGATGCCAAGCACCTCGCCGTCGAGGCCGACGTACTTGCGCCAGAAATCGGTCTGCCCAGCCTCGATGGCGACGCGACAGGTTTCGGGCGGCAGCACCAGCTTTTTCCAGCTCGATGGCTGGCGGTCGAAACGTCGGGTGCAGGGCATGGACACGACACGCACCGCTACGCCGCCGGCCTTCAGGATGGCCTGCGCCTGCATGGCGATGGCGACTTCGGAGCCGGTGGCGATGATCACCGCCTGCAGTTGACCGTCGGCTTCGGAGAGCACGTAGCCGCCACGGCTGGCACCTTCCGCCCGACTCGCCGCACCGCCGTATTGCGGCAGGTTTTGGCGCGACAAAAAGAGGGCGGAAGGTCCGTCTTGACGCTCGAGCGCTTCGGCCCAGGCGATGGCTGTTTCCAGCTCGTCGCAGGGGCGCCACAGGTCGAGGCCGGGAATGATGCGCAGGCTGCTGGCGTGTTCGACCGGCTGGTGCGTTGGGCCGTCCTCACCGAGGCCGATGGAATCGTGGGTCAGCACGTGGACGACGCGCTGATTCATCAGGGCACTCATCCGGATGGCATTGCGGGCATAGTCGGAGAACACCGCGAAGGTGCCACCGTAGGGAATCAGTCCGCCGTGCAGGGCGACGCCGTTCATGATCGCCGTCATGCCGAATTCGCGGACGCCGTAGGAAACGTAGTTGGCCTGGCGCTCGCCGGCCTCGTGCAGGGCAACGCTACCCTTGCCGGCGGTCAGGTTGGAACCGGTCAGGTCGGCCGAACCGCCGAGCAGTTCAGGCACGCGGTCGACCAGCAGGTCGAGGCAGTTCTGCGACGACTTGCGGGTGGCGATGGCCGCTTCCTTGCGGCCCGCAGCGGCGAGCAGTTCGCTTTTGATTTCGGGCCATTTTTCCGGTAAACCGTGGGATTGTGTGCGCTCAAACTCGGCGGCGAGTTCCGGATACTGAGTGCGGTAGGCGGCGAATCGGGTCTGCCATCTGGCTTCGGCAGCAGTGCCGGCGATGCTGGCATCCCATGCGGCACGCAGATTGTCCGGCACGGTGAAAGGAGCATGTGGCCAGCCCAGCGCGGCGCGGGTGGCGGCCGTTTCGTCGGCACCGAGCGGCGCACCATGCACGTCGTGCGAACCGGCCTTGTTCGGCGAACCCCAACCGATCTGGGTGCGGCAGACGATCAGGGTCGGCTGGCCGGTGACCACCCTGGCCTCGGCGATGGCGGCGGTCAGTGCGGCTGAATCATGGCCGTCAATCGGCCCGATGACATGCCAGCCGTAGGCGCGGAAGCGGGCCGGGGTGTCGTCGCGGAACCAGCCCTTGACGTGACCATCGATGGAAATTCCGTTGTCGTCATAGAAGCAGGTCAGCTTGTCGAGGCCCCAGACGCCAGCCAGCGAACAGGCTTCGTGGCTGATGCCTTCCATCAGGCAGCCGTCGCCGACGAAGACCCAGGTGCGGTGATCAACAATATCCAGTCCCGGCCGGTTGTAGCGCTGGGCCAGCAGCTTTTCGGCCAGCGCCATGCCGACGGCGTTGGTCAGGCCCTGGCCGAGCGGCCCGGTGGTCGTCTCGACGCCGGGCGTGTGGCCGACTTCGGGGTGGCCGGCGGTGCGGCTGCCGAACTGGCGGAAGTTCTTCAGGTCATCAATGCTCAGGTCGTAGCCGGTCAGGTGCAACAGCGCGTAGAGCAGCATCGAGCCGTGGCCATTCGACAGGACGAAGCGGTCGCGGTCGGCCCACTGCGGGTTGGCCGGATTGTGCTTGAGGTGGTCGCGCCACAGCACTTCGGCAATGTCGGCCATGCCCATCGGCGCGCCGGGGTGGCCGGATTTGGCCTGATTGACGGCATCGATGGCGAGAAAGCGGACGGCATTGGCCAGTTCGCGGCGGAAGGTGGTTTCGGTCTGGTTGCGATCCATGTCTCACTCCATTTTTCTGAATTCAGCTTGCAGTTCGCCATCCCTGTGCGGGCAGGGATGCTGTTCATTGCATTTCCGGAGTCGTTCCCGCAGAGCGGGAACGAAGAATTCCTACGCCCTGCGCTTGTGATCCATCAAGCGCAAAACCATCGGCGTGAAGATCATCTGCATGGCCAAACCCATCTTGCCGCCGGGCACGACCAGGGTGTTCGGGCGGGTCAGCATGGCGCCGTGCAGGATATTCAGCAGATACTGGAAGTCGATTCCCTTCGGGTTGGCGAAGCGGATGACCACCATGCTCTCGTCGGCCGTCGGGATGTCACGGGCGATGAAGGGGTTGGAGGTATCGACGATGGGCACGCGCTGGAAATTGACATGGGTGCGCGAGAACTGCGGGCAGAGGTGGCTGACGTAGTCCGGCATACGGCGCAGGATGGTGTCGGTGACTGCCTCCTGCGAATAGCCGCGCATTTTCTGGTCGCGATGCAGCTTCTGGATCCACTCGAGGTTGATGGTGGGAACCACGCCGACGCACAGGTCGACCTGCTTCGAGATGTCCACTTTCTCACTGGCCCAGGCGCCGTGCAGGCCTTCGTAGAACATCAGGTCGGTGCCTTCGGGAATGTCCTGCCACGGCGTGAAGGTACCGGGCTCCTGCTGCCACGGCTCGGCTTCGCCGGCATCGTGCAGGTATTTGCGGACCTGGCCGCCACCCGTCTTGCCGTAACTGATGAATAGCTGCTCCAGCTCTTCCAGCAGGTTGGCTTCCGGGCCGAAGTGGCTGAAGTTCAGGTTACCCAGTGCTTCCTGCGCCTTCATTTCGGCGCGCATGGCCAGGCGGTCGTAGCGATGAAAGGAATCGCCCTCGACGATCTGCGCCTTCAGCCCTTCACGCCGGAAGATATGCTGGAAGCTCTGCATCACCGTGCTGGTGCCGGCACCGGAGGAACCGGTGATGGCGATGATGGGGTGTTTGATGGACATTTGTTTCTCCCTGCAGATGTGAATTCTTGATCCGATGAAGCCCTAGGCCTGATCGCGAAATAGAGAGCGCTCGGAGAACAGCGGCGAAACAAACGGCCGATCTGCCCCGGTGTCGTATTCCTGGTGATAGCGCTCCAGCCGCTCGACCTCGTTCTTCGAACCGAGGATGACCGGCACGCGCTGGTGCAGGGCGTCCGGCGCCACACTGAGGATGCGCTGACGGCCGGTGCTGGCCGCGCCGCCGGCCTGCTCGATCAGCATCGCCATCGGGTTGGCTTCGTAAAGCAGGCGCAGGCGACCGGGCTTGCTCGGGTCCTTGCTGTCCTTGGGATACATGAAGATGCCGCCGCGAATCAGGATGCGATGCACTTCAGCCACCATCGAGGCAATCCAGCGGGTATTGAAATCCTCGCCACGGACGCCCGTCTTGCCGGCCTTGCACTCGCTGACGTAGCGCTGCACCGGCGGCTCCCAGAAGCGTTCATTGGAGGTGTTGATGGCGAATTCGCGGGTGTCTTCAGGCACCCGGATGTTGGCGTGGGTCAGGAGAAAGTTGCCGCTCTCGCGATCCAGCGTAAAGCCGTGCGTACCATTGCCCAGGGTCAGCACCATCATCGTCGACGGACCGTAGATGGCGTAACCGGCCGCAACCTGTTCGCTGCCCGGCCGCAGGTAATCGCCGAGTTCGGCATCACCGGCAGCCGAGCGGGAAAAGATCGAAAAGATGGTGCCGACCGAGACATTGACATCGCTGTTCGAAGAGCCATCGAGCGGATCGAAAATCAGCAGGTAACGGCCACGCGGGTATTCGGCCGGGATCGGGTACGGATCGTCCATTTCCTCGGAGGCCATGCCGGCCAGTTGGCCGCCCCATTCGCAGTGGCGCAGGATGGCTTCGTTGGTCAGCACATCGAGCTTCTTCTGTACTTCGCCCTGGATGTTGGTACTTTCCAGCGCGCCGTGATGTCCGGCCAGCGCCCCCTTGGCGACCATCGCCGAGATGGTTTTGACGGCGGCGGCGACGTCGATCAGCAGCGCGCCGAGTTCGCCATGGCTGGCGCGGGTGTTTTCGATGACGAACTTCGAGAGGGTGGTACGGCCGAATTGCATGGTGTCTCCAATCATTCTTGTGTTACCGCATTGGCAGCCAAGATAAGTGACTTATTAATTAAGTAACAGTCAGATTTTCTTATCACCTGAGTAAGGCATCGTTTATTAAATGGCCGCTTACCAATTGCATCAGAAATCCTGACTGGCCGCCAGCAAGGCCTCGGGCTATCGTCCGCCGCATGCCCACACTCCAAGCCCTGATCTTCGACGTCGATGGCACGCTGGCCGACACCGAGCGCGACGGCCATCGCCCTGCCTTCAATGCGGCCTTTGCCGAGCACGGACTCAATTGGCACTGGGATGAAAGGCTGTACGGCGAACTGCTCACCATCACCGGCGGCAAGGAACGCATCCGCCACTACGCCACCCGCCACGCGCCCGAGATCGCCGCCCGACCCGGATTCGACGGGCTGGTCCGCGACCTGCACGCCGCCAAGACGCGCCACTACCTGCGCCTGGTCGAATCCGGCAGCCTGCCGCTCCGGCCCGGCGTCGCGGCGCTCATCCGGCAAGCCCGCCAGCACAGCCTGCGCCTCGCCATTGCGACCACGACCACCCCGGAAAACGTCACCGCCCTGCTCCATGCCACGCTCGGGGCGGAGGCGTCAGGCTGGTTCGAGGTCATCGGCGCTGGCGACAGCGTGCCCAACAAAAAGCCGGCCCCCGACATCTACCACTGGGTGCTCGAGCGCCTCACCCTGCCACCGGAAAACTGTCTGGCCATCGAAGACTCGGCCAACGGCCTGCAGGCTGCCCGCGCCGCCGGCCTGCGCTGCCTCGTCACGCCCAACGACTACACCGCCGGCGAAGACTTCAGCAGCGCATGGCAGGTGCTGGCGGACTTGCGGGAGTTCAACCTCGCTGCCATGGGCACCCGCTGAATTTCAAATTTGGCTGTTTTTCCGGCCAAACGGTGCAGGCCCGACTGCCCGCCCCGCCGGGCAAAACTCAAGTTCGTGCTCCCATCGGCCGTAAAGTCTGATAGAACAACCTATTCGGGAGCGAGACCATGAGCGACAAAGAATCCAAAGACAGCCAGGAGCAACCTGCCAAGGCACGATCATTTGAAAAGCCGACCATGATCCTCGTCGCCGTCGCCCTCGTGCTGACGCTGGCCAACACCGTGCTGATCGTCATGAACCCCACCGCCAAGAAGGTCGAGCAATTCAATGAAGAATTGAAGACCGACCTGGCGGAAAGTGTGGCTGCGCTGCACAAGAAGATCGACGGCCTGCGCTCGGCGGAAGCCGAGTGGCAATCCGTGCTCAAAAAAGCCCAGGCCAAGCCCGACGCCATCTACAAGGTCGTCAACACCAAGGACGGCTACCTGACGCTGACGGAAATCGAGAAACCCGAAGGCTCAGCCGCGCAGTAAATCGCCCGGCCGGAAACCCGGCGCCAATCGCCGGGGAGCGGTTATCAAATTTGGCAGGGGTTTTGCGCTTGGCCGGAACGGCCTGCCCGCCTCGCGCCTCGCCCCGGGAAACGCTGAACAACCCGTCATCCGGCGAAAGATGAATCCAGGGAAGTGGTGGCCTGTCGTCGGGAGGCAAAGAATTGCTTAGCGCACAGCGGGAGGAATCGACATTTTTTCAATGCGATCTTCCAGCTCACCAATGTAGGCAGCAAGGGTATTGCCGGATTGCTCCATAAACGATCGGAACTCGTGTTCGAGCCTGTCGATTCTTGCGAGAAGTACATCCCTGGAGTCACCATTTTGGGCAGATTGCTTGTTCAACTCTGCCTCAAGGAAGACGCGCAACTCCGTAAACCGCGACGCTTCGGCTTGATCGGCAAGCTCCCTATTGGCATGCAGTTCCCGTGAATGACGACGTGCCTCGAAAAGAACAGAACCCTGAAGGTAGACGACGAACGCAAGGAAGAGCGTCGTAACGACCGCCAGCAGTCCGAGCATGATCAGGCCCAGCGGCATGTTGACTGTCGTATAGCCCAGTGACAACTCGGTGGGTGCAAGGAATACGCCCCAGTTCAACGCCGCAAAAGCGGCAATCGCAACCAACACGAGTAGCAATATCAGCGAGTGCAGTTTCATCGTAATGCTCCTAGCAGGATGAACATTGAGAAAACAGGAGAAGGAGCTTAACGGCTCAGCTTCAGAAGGCAAACAGAGAACAGAGAACTCTTGTACCACTGTTAGCAGGTCAAAACCGTGGGTTGCCGCACGTTGGGCTCGGGGTGGTTTCCCGGTTGAGCATCAGGGTCTTCCCGGCGGGCGGCGGGCAACGCAAACCGCTACACTTGCCGCTCCCGGCAACTTCAATCACCCCATGGAAAACCTGCTCTACTGGATCGGTCTCGCCGCCGTCGCTGTCAGCGCCCTGACCGGCGTGCTCGACGCCGGGCGCAAGAACATGGACCTGATCGGTGCAGTCATGGTCGGCAGCGCCACGGCACTGGGTGGCGGCACGGTGCGCGATGTGCTGCTCGACCGCAAGGTCTTCTGGATCAGTGATCAGACTTATCTGATCGTGGCGCTGGCCACGGCATTGCTCATTTTCTTCGCGGTGCGCGCGCTGCGTCTTCCATCGAGGCGCTTCCTGATTCCCGATGCCATCGGCCTTGCATTGTTTACCGTGTCCGGCACACAGATCGCGCTGGAATGGCAGGCGCCGTGGCTGGTTGCCAGCCTGCTTGGCGTAATCACGGGGGTGGTTGGCGGCGTGCTGCGCGATGTGCTGTGCAACGAAGTGCCGCTGGTTTTCGTACGCGGCGAACTCTATGCCTCCGCGGCCTGGGCCGGGGCGCTGGCGCTGGTCGGCCTGCAGGGGCTCGGCGTTTCGCCGGTCATCGCCGCCTGGGCCGGCATGGCGGTGGTGCTTGCCGCCCGCCTGCTCGCCATCGCTTTCCGCATTACCCTGCCGACCTACTCGGAACGGCAATAAGCCCGATCAGCGGCTGCTGCTCTTCCAGTTGGCCACGCAGTTTTGCTTGAAGTACTTCAGGGCGCGATCCATGTAGGCATCGGGCATCTGGGGATCGTTATCAGCCAGATGGACTTCCGCATCCGGTTTCAGATCCTGCGACCACATCTGCTTGAGGTCTTCGCGCTGCTCAAACGGGGCGTTCTCTTCGATGAATGCGATCACCGCTTTGGAATCGAGTCCCTTCTCGCGGAAGCTGGCGATGATGCTTTTTGCCTCCTTGAGCAAGGCGGTGGCCTTGGGCGGATGACCGGTCGCCACGCTGAGAAAAATCGTTGCCAGCACGGCGGGATCGTCGGCATTGCCCTTGGTGATGCGTACCCATTCCTTGGCCACCAGCTTGTCGTAGGCGACGACATCTTCTTCCATGACATCCCGAACGAAATAAGCGCCCTGCGCTTCGGCGTGCAGTATTTCGTCGGCTGATTTTTCCGGTGATTTCAGGCGGGGCAATGCGGTATCAATAAATTCCTGCATCGCCTGCCGGGTCATCTGCTCGAAGGCCTCTGGTGCCTCGCGCAGGAAGGCATCGAGCGTTGCCGGCTTGGTCTTGAAGCTTTTCTTGCGCAGCGTTTCAACGAGCTTGATGAACTCGCTCTTCGACGGCATTTCCAGCGTCTTGGGGCCGACGTAGAGCAGCAGCATGGCCGAGCGAATCACTTCCTCGGCGCTGTAGTCTTCACACTCGTCCTGCTTTGCGTTCAACTGCCGCGCCAGCCAGCGGGCGAAATCAATCCGCATCTGGTTGGCCTGGCACTGGGCAACCTGCGCCCGGTAGCTGGCCAGGGAAAGCGGGAAGGCAAAGCTGCGCTCATTGACGAAAATCTTCTGCGCCGATGGGTCCACCCGGCGGGCGTGCAGGCTGGTTTCGCCGGGCATCGCGTGCAGGCGCTTGAGCATCTCGGAGCCGCCCCGCGAATGCGACAGCAGCGTGTTATCGCGCAACGACATGGCGGCGGCGCGCAGATCGCCGTTGGAATAATCTTCGAGATAGAGACTGATCAGGTTGGCCATGCGCGCCACGGCGCTTTCCAGGTCGGTGCGCAGATAGGCGGTGCCGAAATGATCGGCAATCTGGACGATCCCTTTCGGGCCATCGGCCTCCATCCGGGCAATGTCTACCGGCGTCAGGATGCCCTGTGCCAACCCGAAACGGACCGCTTTTTCGAAGTAGGGGCGATCATCGACGACCGCGACTGAGTTATTCACGGTAGCCATTTTTAGAGCGCCGATTCCTCTTCATCCGCTGCTGCAACCGGTGCGGATTTCGGCTTGCTGGCGAGGGCTTCGTCGTCCTCGAGGACTTCGACACGACGCAGCAGGCGGTCGCGCAGGATGATGACGATCTGCTCGAAAATGTCCGGCAGTTCGTGGCGCAGCACCCAGGCGGTTTCCATCCAGTCGTGGTCGGAAACCTCAGAGCGCGGCACCTTGGGGCGCGAGCCGGTGATGGAATTGCCTTCGTGCAGGGCTTCGTCAATCTCTTCGATTTTTTCGTTAAGCCAGGAGATCGATTTCGATTCATGGCCATACTCGGCGTCAAACTCTTCGGAGAAGACGCCTGACATGGCGAAGGCCAGCAGCTCGTCGTCGCGCTCGCCAAAATAATTGGCCAGCACTTCGTAGCCGCCTTCGATCTCGCCAATCGCTTCGAGGTACTCGGCCGCCATTTCCTCGTCGCGGTAAAGCACGGTGTTCATCATGCCGTGCAGCGCAGCGTGGGTCTGGTCACGATAGCGAACTTCAAGAATGACGGCCCGGGCAAACTGCTCCGGTGTGACCAGCATATTGACCACGGTCTGTTTCGATCCGTCGAAGCCGCGCATGATGGCGAGCAAGTCCTTCGGTGCGATGTCGTTCAAGACCTCGACCAGCGCGTCATCGCCGTCGGTATCGGCAATATTGGCCAGGGCCGTTTCGGCGCCCTTCACGTCGCCGGCGAGAATGAGTTGGGATGTCTTGAGTACGACGGGGTGTGTCATGGCATGCCTTATCTAATTTTCGAATGCTGTGGGCTGAGTCTGCGTGGTTCAGGATTTGAGCGAGTCGAAGCCCTGCTCGCCCAGCCAGTCGTCGCCGGCTTCGGCCAGATCCCGGCCTTCGTCGTCACCATCTTCGTCGCTGTTCAGGCTGCCGCGATTTTCCTCGTCGCCACTTTCCTCTTCGTCATCGTCGTTCTTCGACGCCGACTGCGGCGCGCTTTGGTCGAACTTGCGGATAAACTCCAGGCAGGCGGCGGTCACCATGAACTCCTCGCCGGCCCCCTCGGCCAGCACGGCCGCCAGATAAGGGGCGGCCCAGGATTCCAGCTTGACGACGGCACTGACATCAGCCCAGCTCGGGAAGTCACCATCGTCGGGCTCGCACATCACGGCGGCGGCCATGGCCTTGGGGTTGGGGAAGGAAAAGGCGTCGTAAAACACCGGCACCACCATCTCCGGGCTGAATTCGATCATCGGCAGGATGGACTTCAGTTCCTGACGTTTTTCCTTCAGGCGCAGCTTGAGTGCCGAGTTTCCTTCCGAATCGTTCAGCAGATCCTGAATTTCGGCGTCGTAGGACGACGACAACTCGGCGAAGTAATAAGATTTTTTCACGTTTGCATGTTTCCCAGGTGGCTGGACCAGATTTCGCGCGCTACGGCCAGAGGATCGTCGATCAGACTGGTGCGCCGGGTCTCGTCATAGGCCTTGCGGCGATCCACATCAGCCAGAACTTCGTAAGCTTCCTGCACCGCCCGGAACTTGCTGGCGGCATCGGGTTCCGGGTTGCGGTCAGGGTGGAACTGAGCCGCCTTCTTCCGGTAGGCGCTCTTGATGATTTCATTGCTTGCATCCGGCGCAACGCCGAGCAGCCCGTAATAGTCTTTCATAGTGCCTTTATCGGTGGTCAGGGCTCAGCTCGAACCCGAGCGATTCCCTCGCAAAAAACAACGCGTTACGGCCAAAGGCGAATTATCCGTCAACTAAGCCAACAATGCTCCCTCGCTGTCGCCTTGAAGCCATCCGCCATAACGCGGAATGCAAGGGCTGGCCGGCGAGAGCGGGAGATTTTGCCAGAAACAAAAAGGCTCAAACAAGGCGCATATGATCAGCCATCACTTAAGTGTTTGATAAAAACACGTGACTATTATTTATCAATTGCCCTGCCTAGTATTCAGTCCATCGCAGCAGCCCTGACGAATAACCAAGGAGACAAGACGATGGACCAGTCAAACCGCTACGCCGACCTCAGCCTCAGGGAAGAAGACCTGATCGCCGGCGGCCGCCACATTCTGGTGGCCTACAAGATGAAGCCGAAGGCCGGCCACGGCTATCTTGAGGCTGCGGCCCACTTCGCCGCCGAATCGTCTACCGGCACCAACGTCGAGGTGTGCACCACCGACGAATTCACCAAGGGCGTTGATGCGCTGGTCTATCAGATCGACGAGGCAACCGAGGAAATGCGCATCGCCTACCCGATCGATCTCTTCGATCGCAACATCACCGACGGCCGGATGATGATCGTTTCCTTCCTGACGCTGGTCATCGGCAATAACCAGGGCATGGGCGATATCGAGCACGCCAAGATGTACGACTTCTACATGCCGCGCCGGGCCATTGAACTGTTCGACGGCCCGTCCAAGGACATTTCCGACATGTGGCGCATCCTCGGCCGGCCGATCAAGGATGGCGGCTACATTGCCGGCACCATCATCAAGCCGAAGCTCGGCCTGCGCCCGGAACCCTTCGCCCACGCCGCCTACCAGTTCTGGCTGGGTGGCGACTTCATCAAGAACGACGAGCCGCAGGGCAACCAGGTTTTCGCGCCGATGAAGAAGGTCATGCCGCTGGTTTATGACGCGATGAAGCGGGCCATGGATGAAACCGGCGAGGCCAAGATTTTCTCGGCCAACATCACCGCCGACGATCACTATGAAATGGTCGCCCGTGGTGAATACGTCCTCGAAACCTTCGGACCGGACGCCGACAAGGTGGCCTTCCTGGTCGACGGCTACGTTGGCGGTCCGGGGATGATCACCACCGCCCGCCGGCAGTTCCCCAACCAGTACCTGCACTACCACCGCGCCGGCCACGGTGCCGTCACCTCGCCTTCAGCCAAGCGCGGCTACACCGCCTACGTGCTGGCCAAGATGTCCCGCCTGCAAGGGGCCTCCGGCATCCACGTCGGCACCATGGGCTACGGCAAGATGGAAGGCGACAAGGACGACCGCGCCATCGCCTACATCATCGAGCGCGACAGCTACACTGGCCCGGCCTACCACCAGGAGTGGTACGGCATGAAGCCGACGACGCCGATCATTTCCGGCGGCATGAACGCCCTGCGCTTGCCGGGCTTCTTCGAGAACCTCGGCCACGGCAACGTGATCAACACCGCTGGCGGTGGCTCTTACGGCCACATCGACTCTCCGGCTGCCGGCGCCAAGTCGCTGCGCCAGGCCTACGAGTGCTGGAAGGCCAAGGCCGACCCGATCGAATGGGCCAAGGAGCATCCGGAATTTGCCCGCGCCTTCGTTTCCTTCCCCAAGGACGCCGACCAGATCTACCCGGGCTGGCGCGAAAAGCTCGGCGTGCATAAGTAATTACCCCGGCCAACCCCGCTGCGGCGGGGTTTTTCATCTCAGCCAGCGAGAACGAACATGAACCAAGCCGACGCCTACAAGCTGCAGCGCGAACCCTTCTACCAGCCGCAGGGCAACGAAGTGGCACTTTATGCCGCCGCCTACGCCGCCCGCCTGCCGGTCATGCTCAAGGGGCCGACCGGCTGCGGCAAATCGCGCTTTGTCGAGTACATGGCCTGGAAGCTGGGCAAGCCTTTGATCACGGTTGCCTGCAACGAGGACATGACGGCAGCCGATCTGGTCGGCCGCTTCCTGCTCGACGCCAATGGCACCCGCTGGCAGGACGGCCCGCTGACGCTGGCGGCGCGCATCGGCGCCATCTGCTACCTCGACGAAATCGTCGAGGCGCGACAGGACACACTGGTCGTCATCCATCCGCTGACCGACCACCGGCGCGCCCTGCCGCTCGACAAGAAGGGCGAACAGATCGAAGCGCATCCCGATTTCCAGCTGGTCATCTCCTACAACCCCGGCTACCAGAGCCTGATGAAGGATCTGAAGCAATCGACCAAACAGCGCTTCACGGCCTTTCAGTTCGATTACCCGAATCCCACGCTGGAAGCGCAGATCGTGGCCGCCGAAGCTACGGTCGACAGTGACATTGCTGCAAAGCTGGTCGAAGTCGCCCAGGCCGGACGACGGCTGAAAGGGCATGGTCTGGACGAAGGCATCTCGACCCGGCTGATCGTCTATGCCGGCACGCTGATCGGGCGCGGCGTAGCGCCAGTCGATGCCTGCAAGATGGCGATGGTGCGCCCGATCACCGACGATGCCGATGTGATTGATACGCTGGATCACGCCATCACGGCTGTTTTCGGCTAGATAGGCGATGGCCGTTCCCGGCATTCGCAATGTCGCCGACGCCCGCCAGCGGCTGATGGCCAACCCCGAGTCGCAGGCCGCCTGGTCCGGGCTCGACTGCGGCTTTGCCGCCGTCGCTGACATCTTCGACGAATGCTATGGCGCGGCCAAACGGCTGATCGCGACCGAAGCGCTGCCCGACTTCCTCGAAGCAGCCCGCGTCATCGGCAAGCTCGGACGCGGCGCCGAACCGCTGCTGGCCTTTCTCGAACACTGGCCGAAGGTGCTCGAAGCCACCGGACTGTCCCAGTCATCCACGCTGCCCGCCGTTATGGCGGCCATTCGCAGCCTGCAGAAATCTCCGAACGGCCCGGCGATCACGCCGCTGCTGCAAACCCTGGGCGCCGTGGCCACGCGCCTGCGCACGGCCGAAGCGCTGCAGCATTACCTCAGCCTGGTACTCGATCTGGCGACGCGCACTGCCGGCTCGATCCATGGCCATCACCTCACCGAACCCAGCCCCTCCCTGCCTTCTTTCCTCGGCCAGGCACCGCGTCTGCTCGGCGTTGTTTCGCTGGCCGGCCTCAAACGCTGGATCGATGACGGCATCCGCCTGAACGTCGATCATCCTGAAAAGCAGCGCGCCTATTTTTCGCTGGCATCGGCGGATAGCCGCGCCATCCTGCAGCGCGAGCGGGACGGCACCCTGTTCGCCGACATCGAGCGGCGCCTGACGCTGACCCTCGCTGCCCTGTGGCAGGACGACAGCCCGCTCATTCCCTACTCGACGGCATTCAGCGAAGTTCGTCTGCATCCCTATCTCGCCGCCGACGGTATGCGCCTGCCCGATGCGCTGGACGACGAGGCCGGCATTTCTGCTATCGACCGCTACCGCTGCATGCTTGCCCATCTGGCCGGGCATCGCCGCTGGAGCCTCCCGCTGATTGCCGATAACTGGAGCCCGATGCAACGACTGGCGGTCGAAACGCTGGAGGATGCCCGCGTCGACAGCCTGCTGCTGCGCCGCTTTCCCGGCCTCGCCCCGACCCTGCTCGCCCTCCACCCGAAACCGGCCGAAAACGTTTGCGACCCGGCCACCGAGAACTGCCTGCGCCATCGGCTGACCTGTCTGTCCCGTGCCTGTCTCGACCCGGCGCATGGCTATATCGATGCCATGCTCCATGAATTTGCCGAACAGTTCCGCCACCTGCTGGCCGGCGGCGAGGCCTCGACCCGCGCCGTGGCTGATCTTGCGCTGCGCTACGTAACGCGTACCCGGCAGCCCAGCGACCAGTTTCCTAACGTCCATTTCGCCGATACCGAGGTCGATTACCGCGACGACAACCGCCACCTGTGGACCTTCATCGAAGCCGGCGATGAAGAGGAAAGCTTCGAACCGCCACCGACTGCGGCAAACGATGAACCGGCCGGCCTGCCGCCGCGCCACTACCCGGAATGGGATCTCGCCACCCAAGGCTATCTTCCCGACTGGACGGCCGTCTACGAAGCGCTGCATCCATCCGGCAGCGCCGCCGACATCGACCGCCTGCTGGAAAAACACGCCATCCTCGCCCGGCAACTGAAGCGCCTGCTCGACCTGCTCAAGCCTCAGGACCGCGTGCGCCTGCGCTATCAGGAAGAAGGCAGCGAACTCGACCTCGATGTAGCTGTGCGCGCGCTGGTCGATCTCAAGAGCGGCCACCAGCCCGAGACGCGCATCAACATCAGCCACCAAACCAATGGCCGCGACATCAGCGTGCTGCTATTGATCGATCTCTCGCAGTCGCTCAACGCCACGCTGCCGGGCAGCGGCCAGACCATTCTCGACACCGCCCGCGAGGCGGTTGCCCTGCTCGGCTGGGCGATCGATCAACTGGGTGACGCCTGCGCCATCGCCGGTTTTCATTCCAACAGCCGGCACGAAGTGCGCTACCACCACATCAAGGGCTTCTCCGAACCCTGGGACGACCCGGTCAAGGCACGCTTGGCCGCGGTTGAAGCCGGATGGTCGACCCGCATGGGGGCCGCCATGCGCCATGCCGGTCAGATGCTGGCAGCGCGTCGGACGGAAAAGCGCATCCTGCTTGTCATGACCGACGGTGAGCCGGCCGACATCGATGTCACCGACCCGCAGCACCTGATCGCCGACACGAAAAAAGCCGTCGAAGAACTGAGTACCGCGGGCATCAGCACCTTCTGCCTGAGCCTCGACCCCCAGGCCGACAGCTACGTCGGAAGTATCTTTGGCCACAACTGGCGGGTACTCGACTGCATCGAGCGCCTGCCCGAACAGTTGCCGATGGTGTACCTGAACCTGACGCGCTGATTGACGCCAATCACGCCGCCTTCTAAAGTCAGCAAAAGCTGAAGCCAACCACTCGACCATTCAGGCTAACATGAACTTCATCCGTACCCTGACACTCCGCCAGTTGCAGATCTTCGTCGTCGCCGCCCGCCACTTGAGCTACGCCCGCGCCGCCGAGGAACTGCACCTGACGCCTCCGGCAGTCTCGATGCAGTTGAAGCAGCTCGAAGACAACGTTGGCCTGCCGCTGTTCGAACGGATGGGGCGCGGTGTCGCACTGACCGATGCCGGCGACCTGCTGATGCACCACGCGCTGCGCGTGCTCGGCGAAATCAAGGATGCCGAGGCCAACCTGCAAGGCCTGCTCGGCGCTGAGGCCGGCCAGTTGTCGGTCGGCCTGGTCAGCACCGCCAAGTATTTCATGCCCCGCCTGCTCGCCCAGTTTTCGCAAGCCCACCCCGGCATTGAGGTGCAGTTCTCGGTCGGTAACCGCGAAAGCCTGCTGCAAAAGCTGCAGGACAACGCCATCGACCTCGCCGTCATGGGTCGCATCCCGGTCGAAATCGACGCCCACGCCGAGCCGATGGCCAGCCATCCCTACGTGGTAATCGGACCATCCGACCACCCCCTGCGTGACGCCCGCCGCTTTGATTTTCAGGAACTGCGCCACGACACCTTCCTGCTCCGCGAGGAAGGCTCCGGCTCGCGCCGCGTTGCCGAAGAAATGTTCAAGAACCACCTGTTCACGCCAGCCCGCACCATCAGCATGGGCAGCAACGAGACGATCAAGCAGGCAGTGATGGCCGGCATGGGCATCGCGCTGATTTCATTGCACACCCTGCCGCTGGAATTGAAGACCGCCGAGGTCAGCGTTTTCGACGTCATCGGCACGCCGATCGAGCGCACCTGGTACGTTGTACACATGAACAGCAAGCGCCTGCTGCCGGCCGGTCAGCGCTTCCGCGAATTCCTGCTCGAACAGGCGGCGCCGGGACTGGAAAAGGAATTCGGCCGATACCTGACGGCGCGCACGGCAAGCCCGGCCGCTTAAGCTACAATCTGGTGCACTGCAACATGACCACATCGACAACGATCATGCATCCCCGCCTAGCGCTCTCCGAGCTGCAGGAGCATCCGCTCCGCCAGCGCCTGAACAACGAATTCCATGCCCGGCCGCCCGTGCCGCTGGTCGGGGCGATGCTCGTCTCGCACATGGTCTTCAAGCACAGCACCGAGAAGGCGCCGGCCGCCCGCGACAACCTCGCCAAGCTCTGCCAGGGCCACGTCTGCAACTCGATCGAAAGCTCGGATTCGCACCTGATGATCGACACCGGCGCCTTCCGCATGCGTTGGGAGCTGCACACCGAATTTTCCAGCTACACCTTCTTCCGGCCGCTGGCCAGCGGCGAGGAGTTGCACCCGGATGTCACCGCCTTCGACGCAGTGCATCCCGAGTGGATTTCCGGCATCCCCGGCAAGCTCATCGTCGCCACCCACGTCGAGTTGCGCTCAACCGACGAAATCAGCCCGGAGTCGATTCTCGCCAGCCTGACGCCAAACGGCCGGACAATGGTCGCCGCCAAGGTAGCCGACGACACCGCCTGGATCTTCACCGACTTCAAGATCGACAACGGCTTCTCGCGCTTTCTCGTCCTCAACGCCGGCATGACCCAGCGCCAAACTGGCCGCACCGTGCAGCGCCTGGTCGAGATCGAGACCTACCGGATGATGTCGCTGCTCGGCCTGCCGGTCGCCAAGGAAGTCGGCCGCTGGCTGTACGACGGCGAAAAGAAGCTGGCCGAACTGATGGACCGCATCGGCCAGGCCAATTCGCCAGCTGACGAACGCGAGGCGCTTGGCATCCTTTCTGCCCTTGCCGCCGACGTCGAACACTCCGTCGCCCGCACCACCTTCCGCTTTGGCGCTTCACGCGCCTATCACGGGCTCGTCATGCAGCGCATCGAGGAACTGCGCGAAACACGCATCTCCGGCCTGCCGACCTTCTTCGAATTCATGCAGCGCCGCCTGATGCCGGCCATGAACACCTGCGAGGCGATCAGCCGCCGCCAGGAAGAACTCTCGGCCCGCGTCGCCCGCAACAGCCAACTGCTACGCACCCGCGTCGATCTCGAACTGGAGCGCCAGAATCAGGAACTGCTCGGCCAGATGAACAGCCGCGCCAAGCTGCAACTGCGCCTGCAGGAAACCGTCGAAGGCCTGTCAGTGGTCGTGCTGACGTACTACGGATCGCAGCTGGTGCAGTATCTGGCCAAGGGAACGAAGGATCTGCACCACATGAACACCGATGTGATCACCGCGATTTCGATCCCGGTCATCGCCGGGTTGGTGTTCTGGGGGACGCGGCGGATGCGGAAGAAACTTGCCGCCGAAGAGGGCGGCACGGCTTGAGGCACCGGTAGTTTTCTGAAACGTAGCTTTCCGCGCTTGAGGCGCGGGCGTACTTTCTTCTTGCTTCGCCAAGAAGAAAGTAGCCAAAGAAGAAGGCGACCCTGGGTCGGTGCCGGCTGCGCCGGTTCCCTGTGCTACTCGGGACTGGCGGGGGCTGCGGAACTCGGGCTTCGCCCTCAGACAGTCCTCGCCCTTTTCCCGCCAGCCCCTGCGTTGCTCGGCACCTTTCAAGGGGCCCGGTGAAACGATCCGTAGTTGAGTTTGGGTGCCTGAATGACAGATTTCATTTTTGGCTGCTTTTTCCGGTTGACCGTGCAAACCGGTTTTTTGCGACGAATTGCTGAGCCCGGACGCCTTTGGTGGCCCCATGAGAGGCGCTGAGCAACTCAGGCTGGCCGGGGGGCAGTCGGCTTGCCATGTTTGAGCCGCAGGCGAGTTCTGGCAAGCCGCCCGGCTCGCCGAGTAGCGCAAGGAACCCCGAAGGGGCACCGACCCTGGGTTCGCCTTTTCTTTGGCTACTTTCTTTTGGCGAAGCAAAAGAAAGTACGCCCGCCCTCAAGGCGGAAAGCGATGGTCCAGAAAACCCTCCACCTTTATAATCCTTCCTTTGCTCATTTCGGGAACATGACCGTGACCGCTCCGCTTTTCGAATCCACCATCACCAGCCTGCCGCTCCTCAACAAGGGCAAGGTCCGCGACATCTACGCCGTCGACGCCGACAAGCTGCTGATCGTCACCACCGACCGCCTGTCCGCCTTCGACGTCATCCTGCCGGACCCGATTCCGCGCAAGGGCGAAGTCCTGCAGGCTGTGGCCAACTTCTGGTTCGACAAGCTCGGCCACATCGTGCCGAACCAATTGACCGGCGTCGATCCGGAAACCGTCGTCGCCGAAAACGAGCGTGGCCAGGTGCGCGGCCGTGCCGTCGTCGTCAAGCGTCTGAAGCCGTTGCCGATCGAAGCCGTCGTTCGCGGCTACGTGATCGGTTCGGGCTGGAAGGATTATCAGGAAACCGGCGCCATCTGCGGTATCGCCCTGCCACCGGGCCTCAAGATGGCCGCCAAGCTGCCGTCCCCGATCTTCACGCCGGCCACCAAGGCCGCCGTCGGCGACCATGACGAAAACGTCTCCTTCGCCACCGCCCAGGCCAACTGCGCCGCCGACCTCGCCGAAGCGCTGGCCGGCACCGGCAAGAACGGCGCTGGCCTGGCCGACGAAGCCCGCATCGCCGCCATCCGCCTGTACGAAGAAGCTTCAGCTTACGCCCGTGGCCGCGGCATCATCATCGCCGACACCAAGTTCGAATTCGGCATCGATGCCGCCGGCACCCTGCACCTGATCGACGAAGCCCTGACCCCGGATTCCTCGCGTTTCTGGCCAGCCGAGCAGTATCAGGAAGGCAGCAACCCGCCGTCCTACGACAAGCAGTACGTCCGCGACTACCTGGAAACCCTGGACTGGGGCAAAGTCGCCCCGGGCCCGAAGCTGCCGGCCGATGTCATCGCCCGGACCAGCGCCAAGTACATCGAAGCTTACGAAAAGCTCACCGGCAAGACGCTGTAATCGTTTTGTCTGAACCCGGCCCGCGTGGCCGGGTCAAATGGCTGTAGCCTCTTTGGGAGACAGCCATGAAATATCACTCCGAGCATTTCTCGCATTCCGAATCAGATCTGCCGGGCATCCGCCAGATCGCCATGGACCGCCCGCTGGCCTGGCTCAAGGCGGGCTGGCACGACCTGAAGGCCAACCCGCTGCCCTCGCTGGCCTATGGCCTGCTCTTTGCGCTGGGCGGCGACTTCATCATCCTCGCCCTGCTCCAGAGCCCGCACCTGCTCACCGTCTCGATCTCCGGCTTTTTCCTCGTCGCGCCGCTCCTCGCGGCCGGGCTTTACGAGTTGAGCCGGCGCACAGAGGCCGGCGAGAAAATCCTGTTCATCGACTCTCTGAAGTGCTTCCAGCGCAACGGCCAGTCGCTGGCCTTCTTTGGACTGATCCTGGCCCTCATCGTACTGATGTGGGAGCGCTTTTCCGCCGTCGCCTTCGCCCTGATCGACGCCACTTCGGCACCGATGGCCAGTGCCTACCTCAATGAAATCCTCTTCGACGGCCAGCACCTCGCCTTCACTGCCACCTGGTTCCTGCTCGGCGGCGTATTGGCGCTCTTCGTCTATGCGCTGAGCGTCGTTGCGGTACCGCTCATGCTTGACCGCGACGCCGATGTCGCCACGGCCATGATGACCAGCCTGCGCGCCTTCATGCGCAATGCCGCTCCGCTGCTGCTGTGGGCAGCCCTGCTCGTCGGCCTGACCCTGCTTGGTTTCTCCACCCTGCTCTTCGGCCTGGTCCTGATCATGCCAATTCTCGGCCATGCCTCGTGGCATGCCTACCGCGAGCTTGTAGAATAGGGGTTCTGCCCCCAGATTCAACGGGCGGCCTGACCGCCCGTTTTTCTTGCCTGGAATATAAAAATGACGACCGCCAATCCCCTGCTCGACTTCTCCGATCTGCCGCGTTTCGATACCGTTCAGCCCGAACACGTCAAACCGGCCATCGAATCGCTATTGACCGAAGGCCGTGCGCTGATCGAACGCTTGACCGCCGACACCACCCCGGCTACCTGGAAGGACTTTGCCGGCGCGCTGTCCGATGGCCTGGAGCCGTTCGGCCGCGCCTGGGGCATCGTCGGCCACCTGCACTCGGTCAATGACATCCCGGCCTGGCGCGAGGCGTACAACGAAATGCTGCCGGAGGTCTCGCGCTTCTACGCCGAACTCGGCCAGAACCTCAAGCTCTTCGAGAAATACAAGGCGCTGCGCGACAGCGCCGAATACGCCACGCTGAGCGTCGAGCAGAAAAAGATCGTCAACAACGAGGTGCGCGATTTCCGCCTGTCCGGCGCCGAGTTGCCGGATGACCAGAAGCCGCGCTTCCAGGCCATCATGGAAGAACTGTCGCAACTCTCGGCCAAGTTCGCCGAAAACCTGCTCGACGCGACCAATGCCTTTTCCGAAATCGTCACCGACGAAGCCCTGCTCGCCGGCCTGCCCGACGATGCCAAGGAAGCCGCGAAAACCGCAGCCGAAAAAGCCGGCGTCGAAGGCTGGCGTTTCAGCCTGCAAGCCCCGTCCTACGGCCCGGTCATGCAGTACGCCGACAACCGCGAACTGCGCGCCCGCATGTACCGCGCCTACGCCACCCGCGCCGCTGAATTCCACGACGGTTCGAGCAAGCCGGAATGGGACAACACGCCGATCATCCAGCGCATGCTCGAACTGCGCGTCGAAGACGCCAAGATGCTCGGCTTCAACAATTTCGCCGAAGTCTCGCTGGCCCCGAAAATGGCCGACACGCCGGCTCAGGTGCTCGCTTTCCTGCGCGAACTGGCGGCCAAGGCCAAGCCGTTTGCCGAAAAGGACATCGCCGAACTGCGCGCTTTCGCCAAGGATGAACTCGGCCTGACCGACTTCCAGCCCTGGGATGCAGCCTACGTTTCGGAAAAGCTGCTGCAAAAGCGCTATGCCTTCTCCGAACAGGAAGTGAAGCAGTATTTCACCGAGCCGAAAGTGCTGGGCGGCCTCTTCAAGGTCATCGAAAGCCTGTTCAACGTCAAGGTGAAGCCGGATACGGCGCCGGTCTGGCACGAGGACGTCCGTTTCTACCGCCTGGAAACGCCGGCCGGCGATCTGGTCGGCCAGTTCTACCTCGACCTTTACGCCCGTGAAACCAAGCGCGGCGGCGCCTGGATGGACGAAGCCCGCTCGCGCCGCCGGGTGCTCAACGGCATCCAGAAACCGATTGCCTACCTCAATTGCAATTTCTCGCGCCCGAACGGTGACAAACCGGCGACTTTCACGCACGACGACGTCACGACGCTGTTTCACGAAACTGGCCACGGCCTGCACCACCTCTTGACGCGCGGCGAAGAACTCGGCGTTTCGGGCATCCACGGCGTCGAATGGGACGCCGTCGAACTGCCCTCGCAGTTCATGGAAAATTATTGCTGGGAATGGGAAGTGGTCGAGGGGATGACCGCGCACGTCGATACCGGCGCCACGCTGCCGCGCGAACTGTTCGACAAGATGCTGGCCGCCAAGAACTTCCAGAGCGGCATGATGGCCGTGCGCCAGATCGAGTTCTCGCTGTTCGACATGCTGATCCATTCCGACTTTGACCCGAAATCCGGGTTGACCGTGATGGACGTGCTCAACGATGTGCGCAAGGAAGTCGCCGTGCTGCTGCCGCCCGCATGGCACCGTTTCCCGAACAGCTTCTCGCACATTTTCGGCGGTGGCTACGGCGCCGGCTATTTCAGCTACAAGTGGGCTGAAGTGCTGTCAGCCGACGCCTATGCGGCCTTCGAAGAGGCTGGCGATCCGTTCGATGCCACCGTTGGCAAACGCTTCCTCGACGAGATCCTGTCGGTCGGCGGTTCGCGCCCGGCCATCGAGTCGTTCAAGGCCTTCCGCGGCCGCGAACCGAGCGTTGATGCACTGCTTCGTCATAGCGGTATGATTGCAGCCTAAGCAGCTCAAACGAGGGAGAGAACAATGCGTTACCTGCTCATGCTTTGCCTGGCTGTGGCCAGCACCTGCGCCCTGGCCGATACCTACCGCTGGGTCGATTCAGGCGGCCGCACGGTCGTCTCGGATACACCTCCACCGGGAAAAACCAAAGGTGTCGTCAAGAACGGCGAAAAAGCCGAGGCTGGCGACAATCAGAGTTTTGCCACCAGGAAGGCCGCCGAAGCATTTCCGGTGATCTTGTACACCACGGCCGAATGCGTCAATGAATGCAAGCAGGCCCGCGACCTGCTGAATGGCCGCGGCGTACCCTTCACCGAAAAAATGCTGCAGACGCAAGCCGAAATCGATGAACTGAAGCAGTTGATCGGTGACGCTTTCGTACCTGCACTGAAGGTCGGCAACCAGCGCTTCCGCGGCTTCGAAGCCGGCGCCTACGACAACCTGCTCGATCTGGCAGGCTACCCGAAGACTGCCGCCTACGGCGCCAAACCCTCGGGTGGCTTGAGCAAGTGAAGATCGCCAGCTGGAACGTCAACTCCTTAAAGGTTCGCCTGCCGCATCTGCTCGACTGGCTGGCCTCGGCAAAACCAGATGCACTGTGCCTGCAGGAGCTGAAACTCGAAGACCACAATTTTCCCCGTACTGAAATCGAGGCGGCGGGCTATCACGTCGCCTTCTCCGGCCAGAAGACCTACAACGGCGTTGCCCTGCTCGCCCGCGAACCGATTGCCGATGTCGTCTGCGGCAACCCGCATTTTCCGGACGAGCAGAAACGCCTGATCAGCGGCACGATCGGCGACACGCGCGTCATCGGCGCCTACATGCCGAACGGCCAGGAGGTCGGCTGCGACAAGTATGACTACAAGCTGCGCTGGCTCGACGGGCTGGCCGTTTGGCTCGGCGAAGAGATGGCCAAATACCCCAAACTGGCGCTGTGCGGCGATTACAACATCGCACCGGATGACCGCGATGTGCACGACCCGAAACGCTGGGCCGACTGCATTCTCGTCTCGCCGCCCGAACGCGCCGCTTTCCAGCGCTTGATCAACCTCGGCCTGAGCGACAGTTTCCGGCTCTTCGAACAACCGGAAAAAACCTTCTCGTGGTGGGACTACCGCATGCTCGGTTTCCAGAAAAACCAGGGCTTGCGCATCGACCACATCCTGCTCTCGAAACCGCTGGCTGAAAGCTGCACGGCGGCCGGCATCGACCGCGCGCCGCGCAAGCTGGAGCGCCCATCTGACCATGCCCCGGTTTGGGCAACGGTGGATTGAAGCCAATGGCCGTCACGCTTGACCAGACCACGCTGGGCAATCTTTATCCGGCGCTCGCCAGCCTGCCAGCAGGGCGCCTGGCCACGCTGCTCCAGCCACAGGCCATCATGCATCTGCCGGCCGGCACCCAGGTTTTCGCCGAACATCAGCCGTGCCAGGGCTTCCCTCTGCTAATCGAAGGCAGCATCAAAGTCATCAAGCTGGCTGCCAACGGCCGCGAGCTGATGCTCTATCGCGTCGCCCCGGGCGGTTCGTGCATCATCACTTCCAGCTGTTTACTTGGTCACACCGACTACAACGCCCGTGGCATCGCTGAAACACCGCTCACGCTGCTGGCATTGCCGGTCAAGGATTTCTCGGCACTGATGGTCGAGCATCCGCCGTTCCGCGATTTTGTTTTTCACCTGTTTGCCGACCGTATTGGCGAACTGATGCAACTGGTCGAGGAAGTTGCCTTCGCGCGGCTTGACCAGCGGCTGGCCAAACTGATCCTGGCTCGCAATGAGACAACGCTCAGCGTCACTCACCAGCAACTGGCCGATGAACTGGGCAGCGTCCGCGAAATCGTCAGCCGCCTGCTCAAGGGCTTTGCCGCCCAAGGGCTGGTCACACTGGGCCGCGAGCAGTTGACGATCACCGATCGCGAGAGTTTGCAAAAACTTGCAGCTGTGTGACTCAGGTTACATACCGCGTCGTGCTACACCGTTACATTGGCGTCGTACACATAACCTGACGGAGAAAACACCATGGCTGCAAATGTTGGCGGTATCGACAAAATCCTTCGCATCGTTGCTGGCGCCGGCCTGATCGGCGCAACCGCAGCAGGCATGCTGCCGGTCTGGGGCTACATCGGCATCGTTCCCCTTGCCACCGGCCTGATGGGCTGGTGCCCGGCCTACACGCTGCTCGGCATGAACACCTGCCCGATGAAGAAGTAATTCGGCACGTTGCCCGTAAAAAACCCGCTTCGGCGGGTTTTTTATTTGGTTAACACCCGCTCGATCAGCTCAGGTAATTGGCGATCCGCACGTAATCCTCAACTGAAACATCCTCTGCCCGCAGGGTCGGGGTGATACCCAACTCGGCGAAAGCGGCCTCGCTCAGCAGGCTTTTCATGGTGTTGCGCAGCATCTTGCGGCGTTGCGAGAACGCCGTCAGTACTACCTGGGCCAGCTTTTCCTGGCTCTTGGCATTCAACTCCGACACGGGCTTCGGGATCAGGCGGACGACAGCCGACTGGACCTTGGGCGGGGGGTCAAAGCTTTCCGGTGGCACATCGATCAGCCACTCCAGATAGAACCGGTACTGCAACATCACCGACATCCGGCCAAAATCAGCATCACCCGGTTCTGCCACCATGCGCTCGACGACTTCCTTCTGCAGCATGAAATGCATGTCACGAACGATGTCGACGTACTCGGCCAGATGAAAAAGCAGCGGCGTCGAGATGTTGTAAGGCAGGTTGCCGACCAGCCGCAGATCCTTGCCGATACTGGCGAAGTCGAAGGCAAGCGCATCGCCTTCGTGGATGGTCATGCGTTCCGGCGTGTGCTGTTTTTTCAGGCGGGCAATCAGGTCACGGTCGATTTCAACGACGTGCAGGTGATCGACGCGAGCCATCAGCGGCTCGGTAATCGCCCCCAGGCCCGGACCAATTTCGACGACCGTCTCGTCCCGTTTTGGATCAATGGCTGAGATGATGGCAGCGATGATGCCGTGATCGACCAGAAAATTCTGACCGAAGCGTTTGCGGGCGACGTGGCCTTTCATTTGTTGCTCCTTTTGGCCATGCGGGCCGCTTCGGCAATCGACTCAAACAGACTACCCGGATCAGCCTTGCCCGTGCCGGCCAGTTCCAGCGCAGTGCCATGGTCGACCGAGGTGCGAATGATCGGCAGGCCAAGAGTGACGTTGATCCCTTTGCCGAAGGTGGCGTATTTCAATGCGGTCAGGCCCTGATCGTGATACATGGCGAGCACGGCATCGCCTTGGGCAAGGATGGGCGGCGTAAACATCGTATCGGCCGGATACGGGCCGGATAGCGCCATGCCCTCGGCCCGAAGCTTTTCGAGAACGGGCGAGATGACTTCGATTTCTTCCATGCCGAGATAGCCGCCTTCGCCGGCATGCGGATTCAGACCTGCGACCAGGATGCGCGGCTGGGCAAGACCGTACTTGGCGCGCAGATCAGCATGCAGGATGCGCAGGGTTTTCTCGAGTACTTCTGCCGTAATCGCTACCGAAACATCCTTCAGCGGCAGGTGTGTCGTGACCAGCGCAACGCGCAGCGGGCCACGTTCGGTCTCTCCAGCCAGCATCATGACGACAAGCGGCGTGCCGGTATTTTCAGCGAGGTATTCGGTATGCCCGGTGAAGTGCACGCCCGCTTCGTTGATGACACCTTTGTGCACCGGTGCTGTGGCCATTGCGGCGAACTCACCGGACTGGCAGCCGGCCAGAGCGCGGTCGAGCAGGGAAAGCACATAGTGACCGTTGGCGGCATCAAGCTTGCCTGCCTGCGAAGGAACTGCCAGAGGAATGTGCAGCACATCAATGGTCCCAGCTGCTTGCGGCTGGCCCTCGATGTAATCACGAAGAACTACATTCAGGCCGATTTGAGCCGCACGCGCTTCCAGAAGGCTGCGATCGCCAAGGATGACCGGGTACGCATCGCCGTCAATTTCTGCCAGTCGCAAACAGAGCTCCGGCCCGATGCCAGCCGGCTCGCCGCTGGTGACGGCTATGACCGGGCGCATCACTGTTCGTCGAGGCGGTTTTCGACGTAAGTCCGGTCGCGCAACTGACGCAACCAATCCTGATAGGCGTCGTCCAGTTTGCGCTCACGCAAGGCCTGACGAGCCACGGCGCGCTGGCGCTCGGCAGAAACGTCGCGTTCGCGGCGCTCAAGCACCTGGATCAAGTGCATGCCGAAAGGCGACTGGACGACCTGGCTGACCTCGTTGACTTTCAGCCCATCCATCGCCCGTTCGAATTCTGGCACCGTATCTCCGGGGTTGAGCCAGCCCAGTTCGCCGCCCTTGGCGGCAGAGCCATCCTGCGAGTAAAGACGGGCCTGCTCGGCGAAATCAACGCCGTTGGCGACGCGTTCGCGCACGGCCTCCAGCTTGCGCCTGGCCTCAGCCTCGGAAACCACTTCGTTGATGCGAATCAGGATGTGACGCGCATGGGTCTGCTGCACCGAAGCCTGGGCGCTACCACCGCGCTTTCCGACCAGCTTGACGATATGAAAACCAGCCGATGAACGTAGCAGGTCGCTGACTTCGCCTGACTGCAGACGCGATCCGGCTTCAGCGTAAAGCGCCGGCAGACGGGCCAGCGGACGCCAGCCAAGATCGCCGCCCTGCAGGGCATCAGGCGCATCGGAAAAAGCAGCCGTCAGTTCGGCAAAGTTCTCGCCGGCACGCGCCCGTTTAAGGGCTTGCTCGCCACGTAGCCGCAGTTTCTGCAACTGTTCCGGCGTCGCCGACTCCGGGGCGCGCAACAGGATATGCGCCAGCTGATATTCTTCTGCACTACCACTGGCCGTCTGGTTGGCCAGATAGTTGTCGATTTCGCCTTCGGAAATGACCAGTTTGCTGTCCACTTCGCGTTCACGCAGGCGGACGGTAATCATCTCGTTGCGAATTTCCTCACGGAACTGGGCGTACTGGACCCCGTCCTTTTCCAGCGCTGCACGGAACTGCTGCGGTGTCATCTTGTTGCCGGCCGCAATCCGGCCGATGGCCAGATCCAGCTGACCATCATCGATCTTCATTCCGGTCTCACGCCCATAGAGCAACTGCGCACGCTCCATGATCAGGCGCTCCAGCATCTGGCGCTCCAGGACATCCTGCGGCGGCAATGGTGTTCCCTGTTTCTGCAATTGTTTGAGCGCGGCCGCCAAACGGGTACGCAATTCGAAATAGGTAATCACATCGCTACCGACAACCGCCACGATACGGTCAGCTTCGACGGGATCCTGCGGCGCGGCAGACAGCGGTTGCGCCAGCAAGCCGCCAAGGCAGCTCATCAGGATAATCAGGTGGCGAAGATATTGGGTCATGGTCATCATTGGGTGGTAAGCAGGCTGCTGCTGGTGGGCAGTTCGTTGATCTTGCCGTAGCCGGGAATGCTGCGTCGGAGGAGGCCGATCGGATTGGAACCGATACTGCCGAAATCGTTAAGTTCGAGCTGGAAAAATATTGAATCGTTCGGAGTGCCGGAAATTGCTGCGAGTCTTTGGCCAACGAGCCGAACCGCCCAGCAACCGGCGTTGTACTCCACGCCGGCAATCGTTTCAAGTGCCCTGTTATCACGCAGCGAATAATTGAAGCGGCCGACGGCGTACCAGTTCGCTGAAACCGGCCACTGGCCGGCAATGTCGAACTGATCAACAGTAGACAATGTGGTCAGCGGATCACGCGTATATCGGTAACTGGCCGAGAGCACCTTGCCAAGTTCCGGCTGGAAACGCACCCCAGCCGAGAAGCGTTCGCTGACGTTCTCCCGGTAGTTGTACTCCCACGCCACATCGGCATAGGTTTTGGGCGCCACCAGCCCATTGACCGCGGCAACGAGGTTCGAAAAATCCGCCTGACGGGTCGTTTCGCCGGTGATGGAAACACGCTGCGGCTTGAAGTAATACCGCTGACCTACCATTGCCTTGAAGCGTTCAACCCCAGTTTCGCCATCAAGCAGGCGTGTCGTGACGGCCGCCGTCAATTGGTTGGCGTCGTTTATCCGGTCATAGCCGCTGTAACGGTTCTCGGAGAATATCTGGGCAAAATTGAAGTCGGACAGGCCGGAATCAAACAAGGGAATCTGGCTCTGATCCTTGTAGGGAATATTGACGTAGTAAAGACGCGGTTCCAGCGTCTGGATATAACCACGACCGAACCAGTCGCCCTCGCGCTCCAGAATCACCGTCGAATCCAGCGTAAAAGTCGGCAAGACCCGGGAAACACTCTCAGGCAGTCCAGATACCTGCTGATCGAGCGTGTACTTGCTCATGTGCAGGCCAACTTTGGGCGTGATCTGGAAAGCCGGGTGAACGATGGGCAGGGAAAGCTGGGGGTAGAACACGAGACGATCGCCCTGCACCTTGCCGGCATCAACGTGGGTAAACCGCGAGAATTGACCGACCATGCTGAAATCGGTTTTCCAGATATTCGGTTTATAGCCAACGACATTCAGCTGCGGCTCGAGAAAATAGGGTCTCGCCACCGGATTGGCCGGATCGATCTGCAGCGTCTGGTAGCGCAAGACCTGCAAATTGGTCTGCAACCAGGGCGACGGTGAATAACCCAGCGAGACCTGGCGGGGCAATTGTGTCTGCGAGGTTTGCAGCAAGCGGGACGATAAATCCTGCCAGTAGAGATCGTCGGAAACCCCATTCCAGTTCAGCGCGGCGGAGACACCCTGACCCAGATTGTGTCGATGCTCAAAACGATAGCCGTAGCGGCTGCGTCCCAGCATTTCGTCGTTTGGCAAATATTCAAAACGCGCCTGCCCCTCGTAATAGTGATCCACATAACGGGCGTCGGCACCGAGTTGCGCCCCGCGCTTGCTCATGTAGCGCGGAATGAGCGTCAAGTCGTAATTGGGCGCAAGATTCAGATAGTACGGTACTGAAATATCCAGGCCGCTGCGGGTAGACGCCGAGAAATGGGGATGCAGAATCCCCGTACGACGTTGGGCGCTCAGCGGGAAGGAGGCAATCGGCGTATAGACGATGGGCACACCACCAAACCACAGCGTCGCATTCTTGGCCGTACCCTCGCTGCGATCGTAATCAAGATGCGTTTCCGAGGTTTTCAGATACCAGTCGGCCTGCCCCGGCTTGCAGGTGGAATAGGTATTCGAAAACAGCGACATCTGGTTTTCGCCCTCAAACTCGATGCGCTCGGCGTAACCGTTGGCCTCGGAAGAGCGGGGCGGGGGCAACTTCGTCGGCAACCCATAGCTATTGGAAACATTGAGCATCATCGGCGCCCCGGAGGTGCTCGCGTTGCTGCTCGCCACGGTCACCACGGTCTGCTGCGGGGCATAGAAGCGACTCGGCACCTCCTTGACGATATGGTAGGTCACCTGCTCGGCCGAACCGATCTGGTCGGCCAGTTTCATCCGCATGTGCGGTGCACTGATTTCGGCGCCATCCTGCAGCATACGCACTGAACCAGTCGCTTCGACTTCATCCTCAAGTGGCCGATAGGTCAGACGATCGGCAAAAATGAGCGTTCCAACCTTGCGGAGTTCGACATCACCCTCCGCTTCGGTAATTTCGTCAGCCTGTCCCTCAATCTGATCGGCCACGATGAACAGCGGGTAAGCATCGTCTTTCTTCAGCTCGATTGGCTTTTCCTGAGCGAGCGTTGTTGCCGCGGGCTCTACTGGCTGCTTTTTCTTGCTCAGCACATCAAACTTGCGTTCTTTTCGCAGGTTCAGCGGAAAATCACTGACTGCTGCCAACTGGATGAGCACAGGGGAGGGCTCAGTCGGAGCAATTCCTCCCTGAACCACTGCACGCTCGATATCGGCAGCCGCGTGCCCGGTCTGCACTCCGGCAAACAGACAACAGACAAAAACGGCAAGCGGACGGCGGGCAAAACCGGGCATCAGGGCAATCTGTGAAGGTCCGGGACCGGAATGGCCGATGCCCGAGTGTTAAAATCGCGCCATTTTACAACGAACAGAACCCTGCCCGCTTATGCAAGCCACGCCGCGCGATCAACTTGTTACCGACTGGGTTGCCAGTCGCTTTCCCGAGCAATCCGTCCAGATCACCCCTGCCTCGGCCGATGCCAGTTTCCGCCGCTATTTCCGCCTGACCTGGCCGGACGGCCAGACCCGCATACTGATGGACGCACCCCCGGAAAAAGAAGACTGCAAGCCGTTCATCCATGTTGCGGGGCTGCTCGCCAAGGCCGATCTGGCGGCCCCGCGCATCCTCGACAAGGATCTCGACAATGGCTTCCTGGTCCTGACCGACCTCGGCCGCATCGGCTATCTCGATGCGCTGAACGCCGACCTCAGCCTGGCTGACATGCTGATCCGGCCGGTCCTCGACGTGCTGGTCAAATGGCAACTGTCGTCCACTGCCGCCACCCTGCCACCTTACGACGCCACCCTGCTGCGCCGCGAGCTCGACCTCTTCCCGGAATGGTTCGTTGGCCGTCACCTCGGCATCGAACTGGCCGACGAAGACAAGATCATGCTCGACCGCACCTTCAAGTACCTGATCAACTCGGCGCTCAACCAGCCCAAGGTTTTCGTGCACCGCGACTTCATGCCGCGCAACCTGATGGTCGTCGAAAGCGCCGAGCGCCTGACGCCCGGGATCATCGACTTCCAGGATGCGGTCATGGGCCCGATCACCTACGACGTCGTCTCGCTGTTCCGCGACGCCTTCATATCGTGGGACGAAGAGCAGGAAATCGACTGGGTCGTCCGCTACTGGGAAAAAGCCCGTGCCGCGGGCCTGCCGGTACGCGAAGATTTCGGTGCTTTCTGGCGCGAGTACGAGCTGATGGGCCTGCAGCGCCACCTCAAGGTGCTCGGCATTTTCTGCCGCCTGAAGTACCGCGACGGCAAGGAAAAATACAGCGAAGACCTGCCGCGTTTCATCAACTACGCCCGCAAGACGGCCAGCCGCTACATTCAGCTCAAGCCGCTGCAGAACCTGCTCGACCGGCTGGAAGGCAACACCGAGCAGATCGGCTACCGCTACAAGTAATGAAAGCCTTCATCCTCGCTGCCGGCCGTGGTGAACGCATGCGGCCGCTGACCGACCACACGCCCAAGCCGCTGCTGATGGCCGGCGGCAAGCCGCTGATCGTCTGGCACCTGGAGCGACTGGCGGCGGCGGGGTTCAGGGAAATCGTCATCAACCACGCCCACCTCGGTTCGCTGATCGAGCAAACGCTGGGCAATGGTTCGCAGTGGGGCCTGCACATTCAATATTCGCCCGAACCGCCGGGCGCGCTGGAAACCGCCGGCGGCATCGCCACCGCGTTGCCGCTACTCGGCGACGAGCCGTTTCTGGTGGTCAATGGCGACGTCTATTGCGATTTCGATTTTGGCCGATTTTTCCGGTTGACCGCAGAAGGCTGGAAACCGGCCGCCCATCTGGTCATGGTCGCCAACCCGGCACACCACACCGGCGGCGACTTCAGCCTGGACTGCGAACGTGTGATCTACGCCAGCGGTGAGCAAACGCTCACCTACGCCGGCATCGGCGTCTTCTCGCCAGCCTTCTTTGCCGGCGTCCAACCCGGCTCGGTGATGAAACTCCGCCCCCTGCTCGACGCCGCCATCGCCGCCGGGACGCTGACCGGGGAACGCTTCGCCGGCCGCTGGGTCGATGTAGGTACGCCACAACGTTTGGCCGAACTGGATCAGGAACTCAAAAACGTATGAGCCACGCCCACTTTCTCGCCCGCCGCAAGCGCCTGTTGAAGACCATCGGTGAAGGCGTCGCCATCGTGCCGACCGCACCGGAAGTCATCCGCAACCGCGATGCGCATCATCTCTACCGCTTCGACAGCTACTTCTGGTACCTGACCGGGTTTCCGGAACCGGAAGCAGTTGTCGTATTGATTGGCGGCAAGAAACCGAAATCCATCCTCTTCTGCCGCGAGAAGCATGAAGAACGGGAAATCTGGGACGGCTATCGCTACGGCCCGAAAGCGGCCAAGGTCGCGTTCGGTTTCGACGCCGCCTACCCGATAGCCCAACTCGACAAGAAGCTGGCCGAACTCCTCGTTGACCGTGACACGCTGTGGCATGCCATCGGCCACGACGCCGAGTGGGATGCCCGCATCGCCAAGGCGCTGAACGAAGTCCGCGCCCAGACCAGGGCCGGCAAGCGGGCGCCGCGCGCCATTCACGACCTGCGGTCCGAACTCGACAGCATGCGTCTGATCAAGGACGCTGCCGAAGCTGGCATCCAGCAGCGCTCGGCCGACATTGCCAGCGCCGGCCACGCCCGCGCCATGCGAGCCTGCCGTCCCGGCATGGCCGAATACGAACTCGAAGCCGAACTGACCTATGAATTCCGTAAGCGCGGCTCTGATGCCCATGCCTACACACCCATCGTCGCCGGCGGCGCCAACGCCTGCGTGCTGCATTACGTCGAGAACAACAAGCTGCTCAACGACAACACGTTGGTGCTCATCGACGCCGGCTGCGAAGTTGAAGGCTACGCCGCCGACATCACCCGCACTTTCCCGGTCAATGGCCGCTTCAACGCCGCGCAGAAGGACGTTTACCAGATTGTCCTCGCCGCCCAGGACGCCGCCTTCGCTGCAACCGCTCCCGGCCGCCACTTCATGGAAGGCCACGACGCTGCTGTCCGCGTGCTGACCCGGGGACTCATCGACCTCAAGCTGCTCAGCGGCGACCTCGACAACCTGATAGCCAAAGGCGACTACAAGCGTTTCTACATGCACCGCACCGGCCATTGGCTCGGCCTCGACGTGCACGATGCCGGCGAATACAAGGTCGGCGACGAATGGACAAAATTGCTACCGGGAATGACGCTGACCGTCGAACCCGGTCTTTACATCCGCCCCGGCGCCGATATCCCGCCGGCGCTGGCGGGTATCGGCATCCGCATCGAGGACGATGTTCGCGTCACCGAAACCGGTTGCGACATCTACACCACGGCGCCGAAGACGGTGGCCGACATCGAGGAAGTGATGCGCCATGACTGAGCCTGGCATCGAACACGTCGACATCCTCATCATCGGTGCCGGTCCAGTCGGCATGACGCTGCATCTGGCGCTGGCTGCTGGCGGTCAGAAATCGCTGCTGCTGGATCGCCGGGCTTTGCAAGTTCAGCAAGGCGACCCGCGCGCCCTTGCCCTGTCACACGGCGCCCGCCAGTTGCTCGAACAGATCAACAGCTGGCCGACGCGCGCTGCAACGCCGATTGAAACCATCCATGTCTCGCAAAAAGATGGTTTCGGCCGCACGCTGATCGACCATCAGGAATACGGCCTGCCAGCACTCGGCTACGTCGTCCGCTACCGCGACCTGGCTGGCGCACTGGCCGCCAACCTGGCCACCGACGCAGTGCTGTCCGAAGCCGAAATCCTCGACATCACGCCGAACGACGACGGCGTCACCGTCTCGCTGCGCCATGCCGGCCAGTTGCGCACCATCCGGACCAAACGGCTCGTCCACGCCGAAGGCACACCCGGCGACGACCCGGCCGTCAAGGTCAGCGACTACGAACAGCATGCGGTCATCTGCGAAGTCACCCCGACGCCCGGCCACAACAAGCGCGCCTGGGAACGCTTCACCCCCGACGGCCCACTCGCCCTGCTGCCGCTCGGCGACGAGTACTCCATCGTGTTCACGCTCCCCCCGGCCAAGGCCGATGCCGTCATGGCAATGGACGACGATACCTTCATCGCCGCCCTGCAAACCCAGTTTGGCCAGCGCATGCGTTTCGCCAAACCGGGCAAGCGCAGCCGCTTCCCGTTGTTTCTTCGTCTGCGCGACACCCTGGTCAAGGGCCACGAAGTCTGGATCGGCAACACCGCCCAAACCCTGCACCCTGTCTCCGGCCAAGGCTTCAACCTCGGCATTCGCGATGCTTGGCAACTCTCCGAAATTTTGCTCAAAAACGGCGTTGACCGTACAAGCCTTGATAACTACGCCGCCTGCCGGCGCCTCGACCGCCGCGGCAGCGCTTTCTTCACCGACCAGATCGTCCGCGCCTTCTCCAACGACTTCGGTCCGCTCAAACTGGCCCGCGGCCTCGGTTTGCTGGCGCTGGACATCTGCCCGCCGGCCCGCCATTTCGTCGCCAAGCGCATGATCTGGGGCGCCCGCGCCTGGCCTTAGAAAAGAAAAGCTGAGTTTCAACATGACCGCCCAAGAACTACTGGAAAACCTCAATCTGTTGGACGAGAACGAGCGGATCGAGGCCAAACGCGCTTCCGAGGCTGGCAAGTCCGTCCTGGAGAGCATTTGCGCTTTTGCCAATGAGCCGGGCTTGGGCGGCGGGTGGATTGCATTGGGCATCGTGCGCGAAGAAATGGCACTCTTCCCCGCCTACGAGGTCGAAGGTGTTGCCCATCCCGACAAGATCAGCAGCGATATTGCCAGCCAGTGCCGCGACAGTTTCAACACCCCGCTACGGGTCGAAATTTCGACGGAAAACATTGACGGGAAGAATGTCGTGGTGGTTTTTGTGCCCGAGGCTCAGCTTCAGGACAAACCTGTTTTCTTCAAGTCTCAAGGTTTGCCTCGGGGCGCCTATCGGCGGATCGGCAGCACCGATCAGCGCTGCACCGACGACGATCTGGCGGTTTTCTATCAGGGGCGTCAGCAGGAAAGTTTCGATGCCGGCATCGTCGCTGATTCGACGCTTGATGATCTTTCACCCGAGGCAATTGCGGATTACCGGAAATCCCTCGCCGAGGCCAATCCGGATGCGGAGGCACTACGTTGGTCAGACGAAGAGTTGTTTCAGGCCTTGGGCTGCATTCGCCGCAATCCAAAAGGCGAATGGCAACCGACGGTTGCCGGCCTGATCCTGTTCGGCAAGCCTTCGGCCCTACGCCGCTGCTTCCCGATGACTCGCGTTGATTACATCCGTGTGCCGGGTCGCGAATGGGTACCTGATCCTGACCGCCGTTTCGACACCGTTGAACTGCGCGATCCTCTTTTCCGCCTGATTCGCCGCGCCCAAGCGGCCGTGCTCGATGATTTGCCGAAGAGCTTCGGCCTGGACGAGGGTGAGCTTCAACGTCAAGACAAACCGGTGATTCCCCTGCGCGTCATTCGCGAAGCACTGGTCAATGCGCTGATGCACCGCAGTTACCGCAGCCACAGCCCGGTACAGATCATTCGTTATGCCAACCGGCTGGAAATCCGCAATCCGGGCTTTTCGCTCAAATCACCGGAACATCTGGGCGAACCTGGTTCGCAGCCGCGCAACCCAAAAATTGCCGCTGTGTTGCACGAAACCCGCTTCGCCGAAACGAAGGGCAGCGGCATTCGCGTGATGCGCGAGAGCATGGAACAGGCGGGGCTGACGCCGCCTTTGTTTGAGTCCGACCGGGGCAACGACCAGTTCGTCGCCCGGTATTTCTTCCACCATTTCCTTGGTGAAGAGGACATCGCCTGGCTGGCCCGCTTCCGCGATTTGCATCTCTCCGACGAGGAGGCCAAGGCGCTGATCGTCGTGCGCGAGGCTGGCGCCATCGACAATGCAACCTACCGCGAACTGAACAAGGTCGATACGCTTGCCGCCAGCCAGGCCCTACGCCGGCTGCGTGATGCTGGACTACTGACCCAGAAAGGACGGGGGTCGGCCACCTACTACATCCCGACCGGAAAACTGGCCGCTGAAGACAACAATCTGTCCGGAAAACCCGACCCGTTATCTAGCAAGCCCCCTGCCTTATCTAGTAACCCTTCCCTCTTATCTAGTAACCTCTCGCCCTTACCTAGTAACCCCCACGCCGTGCTGGATACGCCAACGGGCTTAGCCGGCAAGTTCGATGAAGCCTTAGTCCGCCCCCTTCTGGATTCCCTGCCCGGCTCTCTGGCGGCAAGGCTTGGCGCGATAGGCAAACGCCACCCCCCCGAGGAAATACGCAGCTTGGTCGTGGACTTATGCACCCTGCGAGAGTGGCGCGTGGAGGAGCTTTCCGCCCTACTGCGCCGCAACCCAGAAGTCGTACGCCAGAGCTACCTGCGTCCCCTAATGCGTGACGACTTGCTGACCATGACCAACCCTCTGGAGCCGAACGATCCTCAACAGGCTTACCGAGCGGTCGAAAAAACTTGAGTTTCATACCACCCTCTCGCCTGCACGCCTGGTTCCTCGCCTGTCGCCCGAAGACGCTATCCGTATCGTTGTCGCCGGTGCTGGTCGGGACGGCCGTCGCCTGGCACGACAGCGGCTCCCTGCTCTGGCTGCCGCTGCTCGCCGCCGCGTTCGGTGCCGCCTTCATCCAGATCGGCACCAACCTGTTCAACGACGTCGGCGATTTCCTGCGTGGCACCGACACGCCGGGCCGCCTCGGCCCCAAACGCGCCACGGCCGAAGGCTGGCTGACGCCGGGCAAGGTCAAGGCCGGCGCCTGGCTCAGTTTCGCGCTGGCCTTCCTTTGCGGCATCTACCTTGTCTGGCACGGTGGCTGGCCCATCGTCGCCATCGGCCTCGCCTCGCTGGCTGCTGGCTGGGCCTATACCGGCGGCCCGAAGCCGATTGCCTACGGCCCGCTCGGCGAAATCTTCGTGTTCATTTTCTTCGGCCTGGTCGCGGTTGGTGGCAGCTATTATCTGCAAACTCTGGGGCTGACCACGCTGGCGCTGACCGCTGCGGCACTGGTCGGCATCCACGCCGCCGCCGTTATCACCGTCAACAATTATCGCGACCTCGATGGCGACGCCCAAAGCGGCAAGCACACGCTGGCCGTCCGCCTTGGCCGGCCACTGACCCGCCGACTCTACACGGCCGAAATGCTCGCGCCCTACTGCCTCTTGCCCCTGCTCGCCGACCTTGGTTGGCCAGCCGCTTTGCCATTGCTGTCGCTGCCGCTCGCCCTCAAACTGATCCGCCGCTTCCACCAGGAGCCCCCCGGCCCGGTGTTCAACAACATCCTCGCCGCCACCGCCGGACTGCAGCTTGTCTTTGCCCTCCTGTTAACACTCAGCTTTACAATTTGACTATTTTTTAGGCGCCGACTCGGGTAAAATGCGCGGCTCCCCACGACTTGCCCGAGCCCTTCGTACGCCTATGGATTTTGTTGGTTTCCAGCTTCGCAACAACCTGTTCGTCGCCCCGATGGCCGGCGTGACGGATCGTCCTTTCCGTCAGTTGTGCAAGAAGATGGGGGCCGGTCTGGCCGTGTCCGAAATGGTCACCTCGAACTCGCTGCTCTACGGCAGCGCCAAGACACTGCGCCGGGCCAATCACACCGGCGAAGTCGCGCCGATATCGGTGCAAATCGCCGGCGCCGACCCGAAGATGATGGCCGAGGCTGCGAAGCACAACGTCGACAACGGCGCCCAGATCATCGACATCAACATGGGCTGCCCGGCCAAGAAGGTCTGCAACGTCATGGCAGGCTCGGCACTGATGCAGGACGAAGAGCAGGTCGGTCGCATTCTCGACGCTGTCGTCGCCGCCGTCCCGAACACCCCGGTGACGCTGAAATTCCGTACAGGCTGGAACCTGGCCAACAAGAACGCCCCGACCATCGCGCGCATCGCCGAATCAGCCGGCATCCGTGCCGTTGCCATCCATGGCCGGACGCGCTGCCAGCAATACACCGGCGAGGCGGAATACGACACCATCGCCATGGTCAAGACGCTGATCAGGATTCCGGTCATTGCCAATGGCGACATCACGACGCCGGAAAAGGCCAAGCACGTACTGGACGTTACCGGTGCCGACGGCATCATGATCGGCCGCGCCGCTCAGGGCCGTCCCTGGCTGTTCCGCGAGATCGAACATTATCTGAAAACCGGCGAGCACCTGCCGCCGGCACAGGTCACCGAGATCCACAGCATCCTGCTGGCCCATCTCGAAGACCTTTACGCTTTCTACGGCCCGGAAACGGGGTTCAAGGTCGCCCGCAAGCACATCTCCTGGTACACCAAGGGGTTGGTTGGCTCGGCGGCCTTCCGCAAGGAAATGAACGTCCTGCCCAGCATCGACCAACAGATGCAGGCGGTGAACGATTTCTTCAGCCGCCTGGCGGCCGAACATGCACATCTAAAATACACAGAGGAGGCGTTGGCAGCATGAGCCAACATGACTTGGGGAAGTGCGTGATCAACGCACTTGAGCAGTATTTCCGCGACCTGGACGGGGAAAAGCCAGCCGCGATCTATGACATGGTTTTGAAGAGCGTCGAAAAACCGATGCTCGAAGTGGTGCTTGCCAAAACTGGCAGCAACCAGACGCTGGCGGCGGAGATGCTCGGCATCAACCGCAACACCCTGCGCAAGAAACTCACCGAACATCAACTACTGTAATCGCCATGACCATCAAACAAGCGCTGATTTCCGTCTCCGACAAGACGGGTGTTCTAGAATTCGCACAGGGCCTCGCCGCCCAGGGCGTCAAGCTCCTCTCCACCGGCGGTACCGCCAAGATGCTGCGTGATGCCGGCCTCGCCGTCACCGAAATCGGCGACTACACCGGCTTCCCGGAAATGCTCGACGGCCGCGTCAAGACCCTGCACCCGAAGGTGCATGGCGGCATCCTGGCCCGTCCATTCCGACCATCGATCTGGTCTGCGTCAATCTCTACCCGTTCGCCGCCACCATCGCCAAGGCTGGCGTGACGCTGGAAGACGCGATTGAGAACATCGACATCGGTGGTCCGGCCATGGTCCGTTCCTCAGCGAAGAACTACAACGGCGTTGCCATCGTCACCGATCCGGAAGACTACGCTCCGCTGCTCGCCGAAATGAAGGCCAACGGCGGTGCCCTGCAGCTCGCAACCCGCTTCGGTCTGGCCAAGAAGGCCTTCACGCACACCGCCCGCTACGACAGCATGATCGCCAACTGGCTGACCGGCCTTGAAGAAGGTGCAGAAGCCAAGCCGGCCGACGCTGCGCCGGTCCCGGCCATCTTCCCGGCCAAGTTGCAACTCGCCTTCGACCGTACCGAAATCCTGCGTTACGGCGAGAACTCGCACCAGTCCGCCGCCTTCTACCGCGACACCACCCCGGTCGCCGGCAGCATCGCCGCCTACACCCAACTGCAGGGCAAGGAACTGTCCTACAACAACATCGCCGACTCCGATGCGGCCTGGGAATGCGTCAAGTCCTTCGACACCCCGGCCTGCGTCATCGTCAAGCACGCCAATCCTTGCGGCGTCGCCATCGACGGCACGCTGCTCGCCGCTTACGAAAAGGCCTTCAAGACCGATTCGACCTCAGCCTTCGGCGGCATCATCGCCTTTAACGGCGAAGTCGGCATCGACGTGGTCAATGCCATGAACGAGCGCAAGCACTTCGTTGAAGTGCTGATCGCCCCGTCCTTCACGGCCGAAGCCAAGGCGGCGCTGGCCGGCAAAGCCAACCTGCGCGTTCTGGTCGTGCCGATTTCCCGCGTGCTCAATACGCTGGAATTCAAGCGCGTTGGCGGCGGCCTGCTGGTCCAAACCCCGGACAATTTCACGGCCCAAGCCTCCGGCCTGAGGATCGTCACCAAGGTGCAGCCGACCGCGCAGCAGATCGAAGACCTGCTCTTCGCCGAGCGCGTCGCCAAGTTCGTCAAGTCCAACGCCATCGTCTTCTGCGGCAACGGCATGACGCTCGGTGTTGGCGCTGGCCAGATGAGTCGCGTCGATTCGACCAAGATCGCCAGCATCAAGGCACAGCACGCCGGTCTTGAGCTCAACGGATCGGTCGTCGCGTCGGATGCCTTTTTCCCGTTCCGTGATGGCGTCGATGTTCTGGCTGCGGCCGGGGCAAAGGCCGTCATCCAGCCGGGTGGCTCGATGCGCGACGAAGAAGTCATCGCCGCGGCCGACGAACATGGGCTGGCCATGGTCTTCACCGGCGCCCGCCACTTCCGTCACTAATAAAAACAAACCCAAAGAGATCAGCCATGAAACTACTGGTAATCGGTTCCGGCGGCCGCGAGCACGCCATGGCCTGGCGCCTGGCGCAGACACCCGGCCTGCAGAAGGTGTTCGTTGCCCCGGGCAACGCCGGCACGGCGCGCGAGCACGAGCTGGAAAACCTCAACATCACCGACCCGGTAGCGCTGGCTGATTTCGCCGAGCAGAACAAGATTCACCTCACCGTCGTCGGCCCGGAAGCACCGCTGGCAGCTGGTGTGGTCAACGTCTTCCGCGCCCGTGGCCTGAAGATTTTTGGCCCGACCAAGGAAGCGGCGCAACTGGAGTCCTCCAAGGATTTTGCCAAGCGCTTCATGGCTCGCCACAACATTCCGACCGCTGGCTTCGGCACCTTCACGAATGCCGCCGAAGCACATGCCTACATCGACCAGCAGGGCGCCCCCATCGTCATCAAGGCCGATGGCCTGGCCGCTGGCAAGGGGGTCGTCGTCGCGATGACCCTGGAAGAAGCTCACGCCGCCATCGACGACATGCTATCCGGCAACAAGCTGGGCGATGCGGGTGCTCGTGTCGTCATTGAGGAGTTTCTCGATGGCGAGGAAGCCAGCTTCATCGTCATGGTCGACGGCAAGAACGTGCTGGCGCTGGCCTCCAGCCAGGACCACAAGCGAATTTTCGACGGTGACCAGGGCCCGAATACGGGCGGCATGGGTGCCTACTCTCCGGCCCCGTGCGTCACCCCGGAAGTTCACGCCAAGGCCATGCGCGAAATCATCCTGCCGACGGTACGTGGCATGGCGGCTGATGGCATTCCCTTCACCGGATTCCTTTACGCCGGCCTGATGATCGGCAAGGATGGCTCGCTCAAGACGCTGGAATTCAACTGTCGCATGGGCGACCCGGAAACCCAGCCGATCCTGATGCGCCTGAAGTCCGACTTTGTCGATCTGCTCGAACACGGCATTGACGGCACGCTGGATCAGGTCGAAGCCGAATGGGACCGCCGCATCGCGCTTGGCGTCGTGCTGGCTGCTGCGAACTACCCGGACACTCCGCGCAAGGGTGACGTTATTCAGGGCCTGCCAGCCGGCAACAGCTTCGGCGAAGACGCCCACGTTTTCCACGCCGGCACCGCCGAACAGGATGGCAAGGTCGTCACCAGTGGCGGCCGCGTACTCTGTGTCACGGCGCTGGGCGAGAACGTCAAGCTGGCGCAGAAACTTGCTTATGAATCGGCTGTCCAGATCAGCTTCGACGGCATGCAGTTCCGCAAGGATATCGGCCACCGCGCGATCAGCCGCTGAACCATTTCAGCCGAATGCGCTCAGATGGGCGGCTCATTTTGCTAGATGAGCCGCCCATTTCATTTACCCCGGAGACTCTATGGACACGACTCGCCTCAAGGATTTCTTCACCTGCCTGCAAAGCCGCATCGTGGCCGAACTGGAGGCCTTTGACGGCCAGCCCTTTCGCACCGACAGCTGGGATCGCCCGGAAGGCGGCGGTGGCATTTCTCGGCTGATCGAGGAAGGCGATTTCTTCGAACGCGGCGGCGTCAATTTCTCCCACGTCACCGGCAAATCGCTGCCTGCTTCAGCCACCGCAGTCCGCCCGCAACTGGCCGGGCGCTCCTGGGAGGCAATGGGCGTCTCGCTGGTCCTGCACCCCCGCAACCCGTACTGCCCGACTGCCCATATGAATGTGCGCTGCTTCGTTGCCAGCAAGGAAGGTGAAGAAGACGTCTGGTGGTTTGGTGGCGGCATGGACATGACGCCCTATTACGGCCAGCGCGAGGATGTCGCTCATTTCCATCAGACCTGCAAGGATGCGCTGACACCGTTTGGTGAAGAGGTCTATCCAAAATACAAGCAGTGGTGCGACGAGTACTTTTTCCTGAAACACCGCAATGAGCCGCGCGGTGTTGGCGGCGTCTTCTTCGACGACCTGAACGAAGGCGGTTTCGAGCGTTGTTTCGACCTGACCCAGGCGGTCGGCAACGCCTTCACCAAGGCCTACCTGCCGGTTCTGGCAAAACGCCGCGACACGCCCTTTGGCGAAAGGGAGCGCGACTTCCAGGCCTACCGTCGTGGCCGCTACGTCGAATTCAATCTGGTCTGGGACCGCGGCACGCTGTTCGGCCTGCAATCGGGCGGACGTACCGAATCGATCCTGATGTCGCTGCCACCGATCGTGAAATGGCGCTACGACTGGCAACCGGAAGCCGGCAGCCCGGAAGCTGAACTCTACGAAGTCTTTCTCAAGCCGCAGGACTGGGCCTGAAATTCAGATTGAGCTGGCGGCCATCAGGAACCAGCTCAATTCAGAAGCCTACTTCAGCTTGCCTCTGACGACCCGGACCCGCTCCGGGTTTTTCACATTCATCTTGCCGCCACCACCTTCCAGATTGGCGCAGGCGCAGGCTGCCTTGATGTGCGGCACTGAATTGACGATCACCTGGCAATCCAGGCATTCGTAGTAGAGGTCGCCACCGGTCGGCAAGGCACCGGGATCTGGAGCCGGCTCGACAGGGTAGAAGTTGTAAATCTTGCGCATGTCGATATTCAGCATTTCCCCTCCCCCATCGTTTTTGATCTGGACCTAGTGCGTGTCGAGCAGCGCACTGGCCCGGTAATGTTTGTTGGCTTCTTCTGTTTTTCCTAGCTGGTCGAAAAGACGTGCCAGCTCAAGGTGAGTTTCCTGTGTTACCGCAACCGACAGCGATGCCTCAAGATAGCTCTGCGCCTTGCCCCACAGGCGCTGGCGCTGGCACATCCGGCCCAGCGCCATGAGCAGCAGCGCGTCATCCGGGTGGCGACGCAGCCAACCCTCAGCCTTGGCGATACGGGCAGTCTGCTCGCCACCAGTCAGTCGACCATAAATCGCAATCAGATCGGGTTGCCAGATATCCTCGCCGGGATTATCCAGGGCCACTTCGATCAGCTTTTGGGCTTCTGCATCCGCACCTGAAGCGCTCAACGCCCGGACAGCCACCAAGACAACACGCCGGCCCCGCTCTTCGTTCGGCAAACTGCGCAGATAGGAAATCAACTTGCCACTATCGGCGCTGCGTTGGGCGATGCTGGCCAAATGCGCCTGAGTCTGAATTTCGCGTACTACCTCGGCCGGCAGCGCATCGCGTTTGGCCAATTGACGAACCAGCTTGAGCACGCCCCCCCAATCGCCAGCCCCCTGCCGTGCCCGCAGTTCAAGACGCAGCGCGGCAATGTGGCGCCCCTGCTTGCCTTGCAGCTTTTCCAGTGCATCCAGCGCAGCATCGAAACGGCGTTCTTCGTTGGCCATCTCGGCGTCGAGCATCAAGGTCGCTGCTTCAGTGCGCGGATCGTCGGACTTGGCATGCTCCAGCCAGTATTGCTGCTTCGCCGGTTCGCGCATGCGCTGAGCAGCTCGAGCCGCGATCAAGGCCGACAAGCCGGGCGCAGTACCAGCTGCGTGCGCCTCGGTCGCTTTCTTCATGGCCTGGCCGAAACGCCCCTCAAAAAGCAGCCGGACGGCATCCTGAAATACCAAGCCAGCCTTGTCCCGCTGCTGCCGGGCTTGATAGTCGCGAACCTGTTTCGGCAACCCGAAGGTGGCGGAAAGAACCCGCATGACCCCATAGAAAACCAGAAAGAGCGCCAGCAGCACAAGAATGAGCAAGTTCAACGAGACTTCGGCGCGCCACGGTGGAATCACCAGCAGCACATAACCGTCATTCAGGCGCGCCCCGAGCGCAACGGCAACCGCCAGTCCAAACAGGGCGAGAATCCAGAACAGCCCCCTCACCGCTTTTCCTTGGTCTGGCGCAGTGCCTGCAAAGCCGTCTGCGTGTCGTTCAGATTCGGCAATTCGACATTGATCTCGCTGGCCGTCATCTGGCGCAGCGTCGACTGAGCCGACTGAACAGACTTGTCGGTGCTATCGAAGTGGCGAGCCAGCCACTCCTGAGCAACCTTCAATTCATTGCGAAAAGTCCATTGATCGCGGGAAAACAGCGCCAGACGGGCATTCAACAGACGCAGTTTGAGATTTTCGCGCAGGAAATAGCCCTGACCGGGCGCCAGCAGGGCCGTGTCGTCGCGGTCAAAGCGCTGAATGCGAACCAGCCCCTTGAGCTCCTGCCAGATATCACCACCAGCCCGCTGCCACCATGGCAGCGTTTCTGCGGTCTGCTGGCTTTCGGTCTTGTCGACGGGGCGGCCATAGGAGGCAAGGGGCAGCTTGTCGATACCCAGAATGACCTGCTCCAGGCGCAGGCTGATACCCGGCATATCAACGAAGGGCAGGGCATTGAGCCGTTGCAGATCCTTGGCCACTGCCTTGCGTAAAGGCAGGTATTGCGGCCGCTCGAGGCGGGCCAGGCGGGAATCGGCAGTCTGCAGTGCCAGCACGGCAACCGGGACGTTGCCGGCCAGTTGCAGTTGCTGACCGGCCAGCGTGATGGCTTGTTCGACTTCAAGCAGCGTCGCCTCTTCGCGACCGCGAGCGATGTCCTGGTTCAGCGCTTTCAGCGCTTCAGTCTGTGACTGGAACTCGGCAAAGCGTCCCTCGACGGCGCCCAATTTTGACTGCAAGGCCTCGAGCTGTTCGCGCGTCTGCTTTTGGGCACCGCGCTCTTCCTTGTTTCCAGTGTCGAACTCGGCCAGCTTGCGGCTGACTTCCTGCTGGGTATCGATGAGCTTTTGGCGGGTTTCGAACCATTGCCAGCCGGCCAGTGCAAGCGCCACAACGGCGACAAGCAGCCAAGGGCCTTGGCGGGCGGTGCGACGCGGCGAAGTGGGCGTAGCCACGGGGGTCACGGAAGGGGTATTTTCGTTTTCAGGCATCATGCCGGCCAATTATAAGCACGTAAGCCGGCGAGGATGCCGGCGTCTGCTGCTTCGGTAAGGATAATGTTGCTTAAACCCAATGCCCGGGCATTTTCGGCGATGCGGGCATGGGGTACGAAGATCGGTGTTTTTTGCAGGAATTCGCGGCCTTCGGTGTCGAGCAAACCAACCAGATAACGCAGCCCCTCGCTGCTCGAAATCGTCAGTGCGTCGAGTTGCCCGTTCCGCCACGCCGCCATCAGCGGCGCCATACCGTCGGATGGCCCCGAGCGGCGGTAGCAGGTGACGCAATCGACCGTCGCACCCCGTTCGCGCAGCGTATCGGCGAGCAGCTCGCGACCACCATCGCCGCGAAAGATGGCAACGCGCTTGCCGCTGACCCGTTCGGCGGCCAGTGCAGGAAGTTCAAGCAGCGCTTCGGAGTCAAAACGTTCGGTCGGTGCGACACAGCCGGCAATGCCATACTCGGCCAGCACTTTGACAGTCCCCTGGCCAACGGCAGCAGGCGTCAGGGTTTCCGGCCATGGACCGCCGGCAAGGATGCCCGGCAAGGCAAAATCGGCCGCATTCGGGCTGATGAAAATGGCCAGCGAATATTCGGCCAACTGGGCAAGCGCATTGTGCAGCGGCTGCGGATCAATAGCCGCAGAGATTTCCAACAGAGGGAAAATAAGCGGCTTGCCGCCAGCGGCAGCTATCGCCTCGGCCAGCGGCGCAGCCTGCGCCAGTGGCCTGGTGACGACGATGGTTCGGCCGGCGAGCGGGCCGGTTTGCGTCATTTGCAGTGAGAGAGTTTCTCGAGGATGGCGTCGGCGCCCTTGGCGCGCAGGAGGCGAGCCAGTTGCAGGCCCAAGCCCTCGTCATCGGCCGGATCGCCGCGCAGTTCGGCGCTGATCATTTCCTTGCCGTCAGCCGTCGCGACGAAACCGCGCAGCCAGAGCTGGCCGTTTTCGATGATTGCATAGCCGCCCAGCGGCACCTGGCAGGAGCCGCCGAGAGCGCGCGAGAAGGCGCGTTCGGCCTTGACGCAGTGAGCAGTTTCAGGATCGTTGAGCGGCGCGACAACGTCGGCCATGTCGGCTGCGCCATCGATCAGTTCAATACCCAGCGCGCCCTGCCCGGGGGCTGGCAGCGACTGTTCAGCGGTCAACACCGATTTGATACGATTTTCCATGCCGAGACGGATCAGGCCGGCAGCGGCGAGGATGATCGCGTCGTACTCACCGGCATCGAGCTTCTTCAGACGGGTGTCGAGATTGCCGCGCAGGCTCTTGATGACCAGCTGCGGATATTTTGCGCGCAGGATGGATTCGCGGCGCAGGCTGGAGGTACCGACGATGGCACCGGCCGGCAGGTCATCCAGCCCGTTGTACTTGTTCGAGACGAAGGCATCGCGCGGATTTTCGCGCGCCGAGATGGCGGCCAGCACGAAGCCTTCCGGCATCACCATCGGCACATCCTTCATCGAATGCACGGCGAGATGCGCCTTGCCTTCCTGCATCGCGACTTCGAGTTCCTTGATGAACAGGCCCTTGCCGCCGATTTCTGCCAGCGGCCGGTCGAGGATCTGATCACCCTTGGTGGTCATGCCGAGAATGACAACTTCCGCCCCGGGATTTAAACTCGATAAGCGATCTCTAACGTGCACCGCCTGCCACATGGCCAGACGGGATTCGCGGGAGGCAATGACAATCTTGGAAGGACGGGACATGATCAGGCAATGGGCAGGGCTTTTGGGAGGGCTGATTCTAGCATGCACGCCACTGGCCCATCTTGATGCATCCGAGCTTTTGCCTGCCGTCGATCTGCGCGCCGAAGCAGCGCGGGCAGCCAAGGCCGGCGGGCCGTTGATCGTCATCTACAGCCGCCAGGATTGCAAATATTGCGAAGCCGTCAAACGCGATTTCCTGAAACCGATGGCGGCCAACCCACGCTACCGCGACCGTGTGCTCATCCGCCAGATCAATCAGGACGGCGACGAGCAAGCGCTCACTGACTTCAAGGGCCAGACCACCACACATGCCCGTGTCGCGGCCGCCGAAAAGGTCAAGCTGGTCCCGGTTGTCGCCTTCTATGGTCCGGAAGGGCGCAAGCTGGCCGAGCCGATTGTTGGCGCCCGCTTGCCTGACTTTTACCAGACCTATCTCGAAGACGGCGTCGAGCAAGCCAGCCGCAACCTGAAGAAACCATGACCGAAGCCATCAAGCCGCCCGAGCAACGCCCCGAACACCCCGATTTCTGGTGCAAGCGCTTTGGTGAGGGCGTTACCCCCTGGGATGCCGGCAAGATGCCGGATGCCTTTGCCGACTTCGTCGCCGCCCATGCGACGCCGCTGACGACCCTGATCCCTGGCTGCGGCAGCGCTTGGGAAGCCTCGCACCTGGCCGAACTCGGCTGGCCGGTCACGGCACTCGATTTCTCGCCCACCGCCATTGCCCGGGCGCGCAAGGTGCTCGGCAACGCCAATGTGCATCTGGTTTGCGACGATTTCTTCAAGTTTACCCCCAGTCAGCCACTCGAACTGATCTACGAGCGGGCCTTCCTCTGTGCCTTGCCGCGCAAGCTGTGGGCCGACTGGGGCCAACGCGTCGCCGACCTGTTGCCCAGCGGCGGCCTGCTGGCCGGCTATTTTTTCATTTGCGAACAGCCAAAAGGGCCGCCATTTGGCGTGCTGCAGCCGCAGCTTGACGAATTGCTGGAGCCAAATTTCGAACGACTGGTCGATCAGGACGTTGCGGATTCAATCCCCGTCTTCGCCGGCCGCGAGCGCTGGCAGGTCTGGCGACGACGCTAACCGTCGACCGGCATCAAGCTGAAGGAGCGCTCAGGGCCGACGCCACTTGGTTGCGGCCGTTTTCCTTGGCCCGGTAGAGCGCCGAGTCGGCATCGGACATCAGACCGTTCAAGTCGATGGCCTTGCCCGTCGCTGCAGCGACGCCGACGCTGACGGTAACCTTGGGCTGGTGGCCGGACAGCGCCTCGAAGACCGCCAGGCGAACCTTCTCGGCGACGAGTTCGATTTCTTCCAGGTTGGTATTCGGCGCGATGACGATGAACTCCTCCCCCCCCCAGCGACAAACCATATCCGAACTTCGGACCGCCTCCCTGACGGTCTGCCCGACCTGGCGCAGCACTTCGTCGCCGACCAGATGGCCGAACCCGTCATTCACCGACTTGAAATGATCGACATCGATAAAGGCCAGACCCAGCGAGACGCCCATCCGCTGGCAAAGCTCAGCCTGTGCCTGCAGGAAGACCATGCCCTCCCGGCGATTGCCCAGTCCGGTCAGCGGGTCGCAGGAGGCGTATTCCTGCAATCGCAACTCCAGTTGCTTGCGCTCGCTGATGTCCTGCACCATGCCGACCACCCGGATCGGCTGACCATCCGGGCAACGTTCGCAAACCCGCCCGCGATCATGGACCCACAGGTAGTGACCATTGCGGTTGCGCAGGCGGTATTCGGCCTCGTAGCGGGCACGCTTGCCCTGCATGTGGCCCTGTAACGCGGCCATCACGGCCGGGGCATCGTCGGGATGCAGGCTGTGGCTCCAGGTTTCCAGAACCGGCGCCATTTCGTCCGGGCCATAGCCGAGCATACGTTTCAACTGCGGGCTGAAAAACAGCCGGCCGGTCGGCACTTCCCAGTCCCACAGACCGTCGCTGGCCTCGTTCAAGGCAAACCACAACTGCTTTTCGCGCCGCTGGAGATCGTCACTCTGCGCGACGCGATTGGTGATGTCGCGCGCCACCGACAGAAAGTAGCTGTGGCCGGCGAGACTGAAATGCGTGGTGTTGACCTCCACCTCAACTTCATGGCCCGCCTGATGGCGATGCCGTCCCACGAAGCGGAAGCAGTCGGTCCCGTAGATGGCTGCAGCGATTTCCGACCAATGCGGCAGGCCATGCACATCTTTTTGCAGACTCAGGACACTGTGACCGAGCACATCCTCGCGCCCCATGCCCAGGCTTTCCCAGGCCTTGCGATTACCCCAGACGATGTTCGACGTCTCCGGATCGATCAGATACACCGCATCGGCCAGATGGCCGAACAATGTTTCGGCACTCGGCAGCAGGCCGGTGCCCAGTGTTATCGGGGGAGTAACTTCTGACATGAGCGGCACGGCAATCCGGAGGCAAGCAAACGCCACCGAGTATATACAAACATTCCGATAACAATATGCCAGCAACGTAACAAGGCCAAAAATGGATTGCGAACAATCACCTTCTCCCTTTGACGTATCATCTCCCGGTTAAACCCCAACACCCGATCAGACAATGAAAACCGATACCCCCCAGACCATCTATCTCAAGGACTACAGCGTCCCCGCCTATCTGGTCGATACCGTCGACCTCGACTTCAACATCGCCTCCGGGCACACCGCCGTCACTGCGACGCTGGCCATGCGCCGCAATCCGGCCAGCCCGCTGCAGCCGCTGGTCCTTGATGGCGACGAACTGGAAACGCTCGCTGTCATGGTCGACGGAAAAAAATGGCCATTTTCGGAAACCGCCAGCGCCCTGACGCTGGCCGACTTGCCGGAGAGCTTCACGTTGCAGACCGTCGTCCGTATCGACCCGGACAAGAACACCCGCCTGTCCGGCCTGTACCGCTCCAAGGACGGCTATTTCACGCAGTGCGAGGCGCAGGGCTTCCGCCGCATCACCTGGTTCCTCGACCGCCCCGATGTGATGTCGACCTACACCGTCACACTGCACGCCGACCAGGCCACCTACCCGGTATTGCTTGCCAACGGCAACCCGGTCGCTGTCGGCGATGAGGCCGACGGCCGCCACTGGGCCAAATGGGCCGATCCGTTCAAAAAGCCGGCCTACCTGTTCGCCGTTGTTGCCGGCAAGCTCGATGTCCTGAAGGACACGTTCAGGACCGCCTCTGGCCGTGACGTGCAGCTCGCCATCTACGTTGAACCGGGCAAGCTCGACCAATGCCCGCACGCCATGGCCGCGCTGCAGAAATCCATGAAGTGGGACGAGGAGCGCTTCGGCCTCGAATGCGACCTCGACCATTACATGATCGTCGCCGTCGGCGACTTCAACATGGGCGCCATGGAGAACAAGGGCCTGAACATCTTCAACACCAAGTACGTGCTGGCACGCAGCGATGTCGCCACCGACGTCGATTTTGAGAACATCGACCGCGTCGTCGCCCACGAATACTTCCACAACTGGACCGGCAACCGCGTCACCTGCCGCGACTGGTTCCAGTTGTCGCTGAAGGAAGGCCTGACCGTCTTCCGCGACCAGGAATTCGGCGCCGACCTGCACAACCGGCAGACCGCCCGCATCCGCGAAGTACGCGGCCTGCGCGCCGGGCAGTTCCCGGAAGATGCCGGCCCGATGGCCCACCCGATCCGCCCGGCCAGCTTTGTAGAGATCAACAACTTCTACACCGCCACGGTCTATGAAAAGGGCGCCGAAGTCATCCGCATGATCCAGACCCTGATCGGCCGCGACGGCTTCCGCAAGGGCATGGACGAATACTTCCGCCGCCACGAC
>JAGTRS010000018.1 GCA_018262195.1 Pseudomonadota bacterium
TGCAAGAAGCCGTGGCCGTCGATGATCCGCACGATCTGGAACGACGACGAGCGCTTCGTCAAGTCGTACTATCCGCAAGACTTCCAGGGCAAGTACTACTTGGCTGGCGACGGCGCGATCCGCGACAAGGATACCGGCTACTTCACCATCACCGGCCGTATCGACGACGTGCTGAACGTTTCCGGTCACCGCATGGGCACGATGGAAATCGAATCCGCTCTGGTTGCCAACCCGCTGGTTGCCGAAGCTGCCGTTGTCGGCCGCCCGGATGACCTGACCGGTGAAGCCATTGTCGCCTTCGTGGTGCTCAAGGGCTCCCGTCCGACCGATCCGGAAGTCACCAAGAAGCTGATCAAGGAACTGTCTGATTGGGTGGGCAAGGAAATCGGTCCGATTGCCAAGCCGAAGGACATCCGTTTCGGTGACAACCTGCCGAAGACCCGTTCGGGCAAGATCATGCGCCGTCTGCTGCGCGGTCTGGCCAAGGGCGAGGAGCTGACGCAAGACACGTCTACGCTCGAAAATCCGGCCATTCTGGAACAGTTGAAGGGCTAAGAAAATGGCACCGGGTTTCGCCCCAACAGGCAAAACCCGGCTGTCAGCGGACAGCTTTCGGGTTGTCCGTGTAGCACAGTTAAAAGGAAATGGCGCACTTGCCTGGCCATTTCTATCGAACAAGGGGCAAGGAGGAGACAATGGTCGCCCATAAGGTGGCCTCCCGTGTGGACGCATCAGACCACATACCCGAACGGCTGGCACGCTTGGCGTGCCGGCCGTTTTTATTTTGTGCGGAGGATGGGGCATGAAACGAGCGAATCCGATCCGGCAACGACTGGCTGCGCTCAGTCTGCTTGGCGTGCCGCTTCTGACCTATCCCTTGCTCAGTTTGCCGGGCGGTAGCTTGGGGGGCATTCCGGCAAGCTACCTATATCTCTTCGGCGTCTGGGCCGGGCTGATTGCCTTGGCTGCCTGGGTATCTGAACGGCGGGGCAAGTAAATGCTGTCCGGATGGTCCATCACGCTTCTTGCGGCAGCCTATCTTGGCTTGCTGTTCGGTGTGGCGCGTTTTGGCGACGCGCGGGCTGATGCCGGCAAGTCGATTATTTCCGCCAATGTCTATGCGCTGTCGCTGGCGGTTTATTGCACTTCCTGGACCTTCTACGGCAGTGTCGGCCGGGCAACCTCGGGCGGGCTGTCCTTCCTGACCATCTATCTCGGGCCGACCCTGATGCTGCTGTGCGTTGGCGTCATCATCAAGATGATCCGCATCAGCAAGGCGCAGCGTATTACCTCGATTGCCGACTTCATTGCTTCGCGTTACGGCAAGAGTCAGTTGCTGGCGGGCATGGTCACCATCATCGCCGTCATCGGTGTTGTTCCGTATATTGCCCTGCAACTGAAGGCGATGGCAGCCAGCGTCGATGTCTTGCTGGACCATTCAGGCAGTAGCGTTCAGTTCTGGGGTTTGGATTCCACCTTTCTGATTGCTGCCGTTCTCGCGCTTTTCTCCATTCTTTTTGGAACACGCCATCTCGATGCGACCGAGCGGCATGAGGGCATGGTGGCTGCGGTGGCTTTCGAGTCGGTGGTCAAGCTGGTTGCGTTCATGGCGGTCGGGCTTTTCGTCACTTACGGGATGTTTGGCGGCCTTGGCGATCTGTTTCAACGAGCAGCGGCCAGTCCTGAACTTGGCCGTTTGCTGCAACTGGATTCCAGCCGGGCAGGTACTTGGACAGCGTTGATCGTACTTTCGGGCCTGGCGATCATCTTTTTGCCACGCCAGTTTCAGATCATTGTGGTTGAAAACGTTGATGAGTCGCACCTGAAGCGGGCGGTCTGGCTATTTCCGCTCTACCTACTGCTGATCAATATCTTCGTGCTGCCACTGGCGCTGGGCGGATTGTTGCACTTTGGCGGACAAAGCTTCAATCCGGATACCTTTGTGTTGACCCTGCCGCTGGCGCGCGGTGCCGAAGCCTTGGCGCTACTCGCCTTCATCGGTGGTTTATCGGCGGCGACGGGCATGGTCATCGTCGAAACGATTGCGTTGTCCACCATGGTTTGCAACGATCTGGTCATGCCTTGGCTGCTGCGTTCCTCATGGTTGCAGGCCGAAAACCGGCAGGATCTTTCCGGGCTGTTGATCGCCATACGGCGCATTGCAATCGCCCTGATCCTCCTCCTTGGCTACATCTACTTCCGTGCCGCCGGCGAGGCCTATGCGCTGGTTGGTATTGGCCTGATTTCCTTCACGGCGGTCGCCCAGTTTGCCCCGGCCATGTTTGGTGGCATGTATTGGAAGCAGGGGACGCGGGCTGGAGCAGTTGCCGGGTTATCGGCTGGCTTTGCCATCTGGCTTTACACCTTGCTGCTGCCATCGTTTGCGAAGTCAGGCTGGATAGCCAGCGGCTTTGTCGAGCATGGCCTGTTCGGCATAGCCTGGCTGAAGGCGCAGGCCTTGTTTGGCTTGAGCGGGCTGGACGAGATATCGCATTGCCTGTGGTGGAGCATGCTGGCCAATATTGGCTGCTATGTGGCCGTGTCGCTGAACTCCAGGCCGGATGCCGTCGAGGCCAGTCAGGCCGAACGCTTTGTTGATGTCTTCCGCTTTGATCAGCGCAAGGCCGAGGCCAGTCTGTGGCGTGGCAAAGCCTCATTGGATGCGCTGGTCGGCTTGCTTGAGCGTTTTTTGGGCGCGAGTCGGGCACATCAGCAATTGAGCGTCTATTCACGTAGCAAAGGAGTGGCAGACTGGCATGGCCTCCCTGTCGACGCTCAGTTCGTTCAGTTTGCCGAAGCAGAACTGGCTGGGGCGATTGGTTCGGCCAGCGCCCGGGTCATGGTCGCTTCGGTGGCCCAGGAAGAAGATCTTGGCCTGGACGAGGTGCTCGATATTCTCGACGAGGCGACCCAGGTTCGGGCGCATAGCCGCGAACTCGAAGCCAAGCAGCGTGAGCTCGAAGCTGCGACCACGGAATTGCGTGAAGCCAACGAACGCCTGCGGGAACTCGATCGGATGAAGGATGACTTCATTTCGACCGTGACCCACGAATTGCGCACGCCATTGACCTCGATTCGTGCCTTATCCGAAATGCTGCATGAAGACCCACGCCTGGAGCTGGCTGAGCGGACGAGATTTCTCGGCATCATTGTCGGCGAAGCCGAGCGGCTGACTCGTCTGATCAACCAGATTCTCGACATGGCGAAGCTTGAGTCGGGGCGTGCCGAGTGGACGACCGGCGAGGTCGATCTTGGTGAGACTGCGCGAGAAAGCATGGATTCTGTTGGGCAGTTGTTCCGCGAAAAGGGCGTGCTGCTGGAAGGGGATATTCCGGCAAGCGGGCCGATTGTGCTGGCCGATCGCGATCGCCTGATGCAGGTATTGATCAATCTTTTGTCGAATGCCGTCAAGTTCGTGCCGGGCGAACTTGGGTGCGTTCAGGTCAAGGTAGGGCTGGATGGAAGTCTGGTTCGTGTCGAGGTTAGGGACAATGGACCGGGCTTGACGCCTGAAGAATGCGATGTCATTTTCGAGAAATTCCGTCAGGGTGGAAACACCCTGACAGGCAAGCCAAAGGGCACCGGTTTGGGGCTTCCAATCAGTCGGCAGATCATCGAATATTTCGGTGGTAAGCTTTGGGTTGAAAGCCACCCGGGCGAGGGTGCGAATTTCATTTTCACGGTGCCGTTACCGGTATCGGAGGAATAACAAGGGAGACAAATGTATGACCAAAAAAATCCTTATCGTCGATGACGAACCGAATATCGTCATCTCGCTTGAATTCTTGATGAAAAAAGAAGGCTTCGCTGTCGCAGTTGCGGTCGACGGCGAAGAGGCGCTGGCCAAGGTGGCTGACTTCAATCCGGACCTTGTCCTGCTCGACGTGATGATGCCGAAGAAATCCGGCTTTGAAGTCTGTGAGGCCTTGCGTGCCGATCCTTCCAGAGGTGGTTTGCTGATCGTCATGCTGACGGCCAAGGGACGCGATACCGAGGTGGCAAAAGGCTTGGCGATCGGCGCCGATGCCTACGTCACCAAGCCCTTTTCGACCAAGGATCTGGTCGCCAAGGTCAAGACCATGCTTGGGGTTGCCTGATCGCTGGTTTCTTCGCTCGTCGGCCTGAAGAGGCCGAAATCCAAGTCTAAAATTTGTCGGGATGCGTGCCATGAAGGCCAAACATCGTTTAATCATTGCCGTGATTGTTCTCGGTCTGCTGATGACCGGTCCGTTTGTCGTGACTTCCTTGCTGGTCTGGCTGGATATGAAGGAGGCCGAGCGCAGCATGCTCACCGGACTCTTGCTGTCGCGACTGCCGGTGGGCACCATGATGACGCTGTTTGGTTTTGTCATTGGCGTGCTGGTTCTGCACAAGCTGTTCAAGCAATACGTTGAAGGCTTGCTGCGCATGGCGGAAACCCTGCGCCTGATGCTGGGGGCCAACCGGAATTTCCGCGTGACGATCGAAGGGCCTCCGGAAGTCATGCAATTGGCCCAGGCGGCAAATGACCTGGCTCAGCAGCGCGATGCCCTGATGGACGATGTCGATTCCCAGATCGCTACAGCCAAGGCTTCCGTCGAAGAAGAGAAAAACCGGTTGGCGGCGCTGATGTCGGAGCTGGCCCAGGCTGTTGTCGTCTGCAATCTCGATGGTCGCATCCTGCTCTACAACAACCGCGCTCGTCTGCAGTTCAAGGCCTTGTCGCAAGGCCCTACCTCGGTGGCGGGCGGCGCGCTGATCGGTCTGGGGCGTTCGATTTTCTCTATTCTCGAAAAGAACCAGATCGAGCATGCCCGTGAGGTCATCCACCAGCGTCTGGTCGCCGGCAAGACAGCGATCTCGAACTTCATCACGACAACGCGTGGCGGCCAGTTGCTGCGCATCCAGATGGTGCCGGTGCTGGCGACCTCCGGTGAGGCCAGCGAGGCGTCGATGTCGGGCTACGTGCTGACGGTCGAGAACATCACGCGCAGCATCGAGGAAGAAGAGCGCCGGGATCAGGCGCTGCATACGCTGACCCAGGGCAGTCGCTCCTCCATCGGCAATATTCGCGCTGCTGTAGCCAATTTGCTCGACTACCCGGACATGGAAGCCGAGTTGCGCGAACGTTTCCTGCATGTGATCGACGATGAGGTGGCCAAGCGCAGTCTGGTCATCGATCAGACCATGAACCAGTTCTCGGATGCCATCAAGACACGCTGGCCGCTTGAAGATGTGCTCGGTATCGACATCATTGCCGCTGCCCAGCGCCGTATTGACGACAAGCTGAAACTGCCGACCAAGACGGAAGAAATGGATGATGCCTTGTGGATCAAGGCCGACAGTTTCTCGCTCGTCTTCGCGCTGGTGTGCCTCGCCTCGAAACTGCAGGATCACTATGATCCGCGCGAATTGCGCTTCCGCCTGAGCTCGACCGGCAAGCTGGCCTATCTCGACCTGATCTGGGCCGGACCGGCGATGTCTTCGGAAACCTTCTATACGTGGGAAATGGAAGCCATGCAGATCGGCAGCGAAACCTCGCCGCTGACCCTGCGTGATGTGATCGACCGACACGGTGGCGAAATCTGGTACGAGCGCGAAAAGGCAGCGCACCGGGCTTTCTTCCGCTTCGTGCTGCCGGTGGCGACGCCAGAGATCGAGCAGGATCAGGACGAGCGGGCCCGAGGCAAAGGGCGTCCGGAATACTATGACTTCGACCTTTTCAAGTTCGAAGACAAATCGATCGACCTCGACCGCAAGTTGTCCGATCTCACCTACACCGTGTTCGATACCGAGACGACCGGGCTGGAGCCCTCCAAAGGTGACGAGATCATCCAGATTGGCGCAGCGCGTATCGTCAATAACCGCTTGTTACGCCAGGAGACCTTCAACCAGATCGTCGATCCAGAAATCCCGCTGAAGCCGGAATCGATACCGATCCATGGCATTACCGAGGATATGGTGCGCGGCCAGCCGAACATCGATGTCGTGCTGCCTGCGTTCCACGAGTTCTGTGAGGATACTGTGCTGATTGCGCACAACGCCGCCTTCGACATGCGCTTCCTGCAACTCAAGGAAGAGCGGACCAATATCCGCTTCACCCAGCCGGTCCTCGATACCTTGCTGCTTTCAGCCGTCGTTCACCCGAATCAGGAATCACACAAACTGGATGTCATCCTTGAGCGCTTGGGCATCACCATTGGCAAGCGCCACAACGCTTTGGAAGATGCCCTGGCGACCGGCGAAGTTTTCCTGAAACTGGTCAAGTTGCTGGAGGACCAGGGGATCGTCACCGTTCGCCAAGCCCTTGAAGCGGCCGAGAAGACCTATTTTGCACGGGTGAAATACTGAGGCTGGTGTGATTCCCGACATCCTTCTGGCGTGTTCAGAGCAGCTAGAGCTGACAGCGGCTCTGAACGACCTGCTCGACCTTGAAGCGGCACCGGCCTTGGCTGGTCATTTGCGCGCATTCCAGCAGCGCGCAATCAGCGGCGGGCTGGACGGTAGCGTTGGGACGCGCCTGATTTCAGCCTTCAATGACCGCTTGACTGAAAAAATCATCGAGTTGACGGCGCAACGGCATCGCCTGCCGTCAGTGGCCTGGTGCTGGCTGGCTCTGGGCTCCGAGGGGCGGCATGAACAGACTTTTGTCACCGACCAGGACAATGGCCTGATCTTCAATGCAACGAGTGATCAGGAGGCAGCTGCCTTGCGCGAGCTGTTCCTGCCATTTGCGCAGGACGTCAATCGGCAACTGGCCGCCTGCGGGTTTGCCTTGTGCAGCGGTCAGATCATGGCTGGTAATCCGGAATGGTGCCTTTCCCTGGACGAGTGGCGGGGGCGCTTCATCGACTGGGTCCGTCGGCCGGATCCCGCGGCGTTGCTCAATGCCAGCATATTCTTTGATTTGCGACCTTTGTACGGCCAGTTCGAACTGGGTGAGCGTCTGCGAACCCTGCTGCTGTCTATGACCGTCGCCACGCCGTCGTTTCAGCACCTGATGGCTGCCAATGCACTTCAGGCTGAAGTGCCGCTTAATTTTCGCGGGGAGCTGGCGCTCGACGAGGGTGAGGCGATCGACCTCAAGAAATACGGAAGCCGGATCTTTGTCGATGCGGCGCGTATTTTTGCGCTGACCAGCGGGGCGAGGGGGGTAAATACCAGTGAGCGCCTGACTGAAGCCGGAGCAGCAATTGGCTTGCAGACGGCCGAAATCGCTGCGCTCAACGCAGCTTTTTCACACATATTGCGATTGCGGCTGGGGCAGCAGATGAATGCCTCGGCCAAGGGCGACGCGGAGGGTGGGGGCCTGAAACCCGCTGCGCTGCATGAGATGGATCGGGCCATTCTGCGTGAGGCACTCAAGCAGGCGCGACGCCTGCAACAGCGTCTCAAGTTAAACTATTCACTTTGAAGAAGAAGATGAGGTTGTCGTGAGTACGCAACAACAATCAGGGCAGGAAATGGCCGTTGGCCAAATGGAAATGACGCTGCGCCAGGAGGGGCGTACCCGCATGGCGGGCAATACGCTGGCATTCTTGCGTAACCATGCGCCGTTCAACAAGATGCAGCCTGATGCGCTGCAACGTTTTGCCGAAAAGGCGCAGATCGCGTTTTATCAGGCCGGCAGCCAGATCATCGGGCCGGACTCCGGCAACGTCCGTTTCTTCTACCTGATCGAGTCCGGCAAGGTGCAGGCCCGCCAAGCCGGTGAAGTGACCGTGACTGAGTATTCCATCCTCAGCCTGGGGGCTGGCGAAAGCTTTCCGATCGGTGCGGTAACGGCTGGTCGGCCATCGACCAATGTCTATACGGCCGTCGAAGATACCTTCTGCTACCAGCTGCCGGCTGAAGATTTCCTGGCGCTGATGTCATCCAGCCCGGAATTCAACCTGTTCTGCACGAAGTACATTGCCAGCCTGCTCGACCAGTCGCGCCGCCAGCTCCAGCTACAGTTCGCCCAACGGGCCAGCGAGCAGCAGACCCTGAATTCACCGCTGGCCGGCATCGGTTCCCGCTCACCGATTACCGTTTCTCCGGAAACACCCTTGCGTACGGCGCTGGAAACGATGTCGAAGGCCGGTGTCGGATCGCTGGTCATTGCTGGTGAAGACCGCAAGGCAGTCGGCGTCTTTACGCGTACCGACCTGCTCGACCGTGTCGTGCTGGCCGACCTGCCGCTGACTACGCCGATCGGTCAGGCCATGTCGCAGAACCCCTTCATGATCGAAGAGCACGCCACGGCCTACGATGCCATGTTCGCCATGGCAACGCACGGTATTCGCCATGTGCTGGTCACCGATGCCGAAGGCAAGCTGACCGGTGTCGTTTCCGAGCGTGACCTGTTCTCGCTGCAACGTGTTGGTTTGCGCCAGATTCGCCAGTCGATTGACGGTGCGCGCGATGTTGAAGCGCTGCAACAGGCGGCGGCCGATGTACGGCAACTCTCCTTCAACATGCTGGCGCAGGGTGTCGGTGCCGAGCAATTGACACAATTCATCTCGGCGCTGAACGATGCGCTGACCCGTCGCGTTATCCAGCTCAACCTCGAAAACCACAACTTTGACGGTATCGAATGGGCCTGGCTGGCCTTCGGCTCGGAAGGTCGCGACGAGCAGACCTTCAGTACCGACCAGGATAACGGCATCGTCTTTGTGGCACCCGAAGGAACTTCGGAGGATGTCCTCAAGCAGCGATTCCTGTCCTATGCCCTGGACGTCAACAAGGATCTCGATCGCTGCGGCTTCCCGCTGTGCAAGGGCAACATCATGGCGAGCAACCCGCAATGGTGTCTGACGCTCGAACAGTGGAAGGATCAGTTTGCCACCTGGATTCGCATGCCACAGCCGGATGCGCTGCTCAACGCGACCATCTTCTTCGATTTCCGCGCCTTGTACGGCAAGGCAGAACTGGCCGACGCCATGCGTCGCCACCTGCTGGCCCAGACGGCGGCCAATCCGATGTTCCTGCGCGCCATGGCGAAAAACGCGCTTGATGTCGAACCGCCGCTCGGCAAGATTCGCGACTTCCTGACTGACCTCGAACCGGATCATCCGGGCAAGATCGACCTCAAGAAATACGGTTCGCGCATCTTCGTCGACGTTGCGCGTATCTACGCCATGGCTAGCGGGGTGCACAACACCAATTCGATTCAACGCCTGCGCCTGGCTTCGCAGCGCCTGTCGATTCGCAGCGAAGAGATCAACGCGGTGCTCGAGGGGCTCAATTTCATCCAGCTCCTGCGCCTGCAGCATCAGTATCTGGAAGGAGAGCCGGGTACGCAGGGTGACAACCTGATCGATCCGGATACCTTGAATGAACTGGATCGCCGCATCCTGAAAGAATCCTTCCGTCAGGCCCGCAAGATCCAGACGCGCCTCAAACTCGACTATCAGGTGCAATGACCATGCTCGGCCTCAAGAAATTCCTGTTCCGGGGTGGTGCACCGTCTCATCTGCCGGACGATGTCCGAGCCTCGCTCGAGGCGTGGCGGGCCAGTGCCGCACCTGCTTTGGACGACCTGCATTTCCATACCCGCTATGTCGTCGTCGACATCGTCAGCAGCGGCCTGCAACCCGAAAGCGACCAGTTGCTCGGCATTGCCGCCAGCAGTGTCTGGCAAGGGGCCATCCAGCCGGACGACACCTTCTACATCGACTTCTCGACGCTGGATGGGGAGGGCGCTGCGGTTGATCGCCAACTGACGGCATTCCTGCTCTTCGCTGCCAAGGCGCCGCTGGTGACCTATCACGTGCCCTATGTCGGCGGCTTCCTGCAGCGTGCCTTCAAGGAGCGTCTCGGGGTCGATTTCCAGCCGCAATGGGTTGACCTGGCCTGGCTGCTCCCTTCGATGTTCGAAGAGAAAGGCCACACGGTCATGCCGCTAGATCACTGGATCGACGTTTTTGGCCTGGATTCCGGCAGCGGTCGACGCGATGCGATGGCCAATACTTTGCTACTCGGCCGAATCTTCCAGATGCTGCTGGTCCGTGCCGTGGGTAAACAGATCGATACGGCGACGCATCTGGTCGACGAGTCGCGGGCGAGCAGTTTCCTGCGTCGTAACCACTAGCATCACCGGATGTTGAGCTCGCTGACCAGGTTGCAGCGTTACTACCTGTATTACACAGGCTGCTTCCTGGCATTCATAGGCGCGCTGGCCATCCTCGAGCAGCACGGCATGCCGCCGCGCTGGATCGGCTACTCCTTCCTTTTCTTCACGATTTCGATGTATGCACTGATCGGAATCGTCAGTCGTACTTCGGACGTTTCGGAATACTACGTAGCAGGAAGGAAGGTGCCGGCCTTCTTCAATGGCATGGCAACGGGTGCCGACTGGATGAGCGCCGCCTCATTCATCGGCATGGCGGGAACGCTCTATCTCTCTGGTTTTCAGGGCCTTGCCTATGTGATCGGCTGGACCAGTGGCTTCGTGCTGGTCGCACTGCTGCTGGCGCCATATCTGCGGCGATTCGGCCAATACACCATTCCCGATTTTCTGGGTGCCCGCTATGGCGGCAACGCCATTCGTCTGGTCGCCGTGGCGGCTGCCATTCTCGCTTCCTTTGTTTATGTGGTGGCCCAGATCTATGGCGTCGGCGTCATTACGAGCCGTTTCGTCAGTCTGCAGTTCGAAATCGGCGTCTTCGTCGGTTTGGCCGGCATTCTGGTCTGCTCCTTTCTCGGCGGCATGCGGGCGGTAACCTGGACGCAGGTGGCGCAATATCTGATCCTGATTGTTGCCTACGTGACACCTGTAGCCATCCTGTCTTATAACGTCACCGGCAATCCAATACCGCAACTGGTCTATGGGCAGGTGCTTGAGCAGGTGACCAAACTCGAAAATCGTTTGTTCGATTCACCGGCCGAAGTTGAAGTTCGCCAGCTGTTCAGGGATCGGGCAGATCAATACGCTCAGAAAATCATGCAACTGCCGCATTCGCTGATTCACGAGCGTGAGCAGTTGTCTTCCGAGATCAATCGCCTCAAGTCCAGCGATGCGCAGATGAGGGACATTGTCGCGCTCGAACGGCAGCGTCGGGATTTGCCGCACGATCCCGAGCAAGCCAAGGTTCGCTGGGAAAATGCCATGTATTCGGCGGCTGATCGCAGCAAGCAGCCGATTCATCACGCAGAAGCCTTTCCCGGAGAGACAGTCGAGGAACAGAACATCCAGCGGATTAATTTTCTGGCCCTGATCTTCTGCCTGACCGTTGGCACCGCCGCCTTGCCGCACGTCTTGACCCGTTATTACACGACGCCATCCGTCCGTGAAGCGCGTGAATCGGTGTTCTGGTCGCTGTTGTTTATCCTGCTGCTCTACATCACGGCGCCAGCCTATGCCGTCTTCGCCAAATACGAAGTCCTCTCCCATCTTGCAGAAATTCCCATCGCCAAGTTGCCTGGCTGGGTCGCTGCATGGGCCAAGATCGGTCTGGTCAGCATTGAAGACATCAACGCCGATGGCATTCTCCAGTTGGCCGAGCTGTCGTTGAACCCGGACGTTATCGTACTGGCAACGCCGGAAATCGCCGGCATGCCCTACGTCGTTTCCGGGCTGGTTGCGGCAGGGGGCCTCGCCGCGGCTCTATCCACGGCCGATGGTTTGTTGCTGACAATAACCAGCGCACTCTCCCACGATGTTTATTACCGCATCATTCGTCCAGGCGCCTCGACGCAGTTCCGGCTGGTGATCGCCAAGTCCATGTTGCTGGTCGTTGCCGTGCTGGCAGCCACCGTTGCAGCTCAAAAACCAGGGACCATTCTCTCCATGGTTGCATGGGCCTTCTCGATTGCCGGTTCGGCCTTCTTTCCGGCACTGGTACTTGGTATCTTCTGGGGGCGCGCAACACGCAAAGGTGCACTGGCTGGCATGATTGTCGGGGTGATGCTATCGATCTACTACATAGTACGCGTCGAGTTCGATACTATTCCCTGGCTGGGCGTCAGCGGTCTACGTATGGAGCCATGGTTCAACATCCAAGCTACCTCCAGCGGCTTCTTTGGTGTTCTGGCCGGTTTTGCGACCATAGTGCTGGTCAGTCTTGTCACCAAGCCTGAACCCGAAGCGATGAATTTCCTGAAAGCCATTCGCTTCCGCAATGGGACATCATCGTGATGGCTAAAGCAGATGCCTATTGGCGCCGGACCCGGCGGCTAACCTTCACACTCCTTCTCTGCTGGTTCTTCGTGACGTTTGGGGTAACCTGGTTTGCCCGGGAGATCAATGAGATGGCATTCCTTGGTTTTCCGTTAGGCTTCTATATGGCCGCGCAAGGCTCTCTCGTGATCTTTCTGCTGATCATCTGGTGGTACAACCGGCAGATGCGGAAAATCGATGCCGAATTTGGTGTGGACGAAGACTAGTCTGCAGTCGTGAGCTTCTTTTTGATCAGCGCCGCCAGGGCCATCCTTGAGATGCTCGGCCTATGCCTTCTGGGGCAGGGCATGCTCTACATCCTGGCCGGACAAAGCAGGGCGAACAATCGCATCTACCAGTTGTTCGATTTGCTAACCAAGGCACCTCGGCGGGTTGTCGCGACGCTATTGCCGCGTTCGTCAAGCGAGAGGGTGATTGGCATCGTCAGCTTTGTGGTTCTGCTGCTGCTCTGGCTGGGGCTCGCTTTTGTCCGAAAGTTTGTTTGACCATTCCCTCGCTTCTGCTACAATGCGCGGCTTCCGGAGGGGTGGATGAGTGGTTTAAGTCGCACGCCTGGAAAGCGTGTGTAGGGTAATCCCCTACCGCGGGTTCGAATCCCGCCTCCTCCGCCAGTATTCGATGAAAAACGGCCCTTCTCGGGCCGTTTTGCATTTCTACTCATCGTCCCACCCATCATTTGCGATGGTGTGTTGTCCGACTCAGTGCCGGAATATCCCTTCGGCAACTGGTCAGGTAGAAATTTTCCGAAGCATTTTGAAGATTCCTTCCCGTACATCCTGTTCGTTAACGTCGCCAGTCCGTCTTGGTTCCAAAGCCGGCCTGGTTCTAGTCTGCTTTCCTCCATTGTCGCCAGGCGTAAGTTCGCCTTGCACGAGCTTCATGCTTCTGGCTTTGCGGTCTGGTGTTATTACCCAGTGGCTGCGGACAGGATAAACGTCTGACTTCATGGATGGGCCAAGTGGCGCGTGGATAAGAAGCATTCCTCACCTCGCCTGGATGGCTAAGTGATTTCCCCAATACGAATTTGATATTTATATTGTTATTATCAAATTATCGCCGCCGCCCAATGGAGTTTTGTCATGTTAGAAGCAGTCGTCGCCTTGTCGCCTGTGATCGCATCAGCCGTATATCTCGCACTGTTGATCGTTCGAGATCGCTGAAATCGCTCCTCTTTTGCCTCGGCTTTTAGGTTATTGCTTACGCGCACAGGAAACTCAAAGGAGAAACAATGAACGACATACAAATTGTTTATACGAGCAAGGCAACGGCAAATGTCGATGATGCCCAGCTGGACAATATTCTTAAATCAGCAGTACGAAACAATGCGGCAAGAAACATTACCGGGATGTTGCTTTATGCTAAAGGTAGCTTCCTGCAAGTACTGGAAGGCGAGGTGTCAGTAATCGAGGCTTTGCTCAAGCAACTAGAGGCAGATACGCGTCATCGTGATGTCGAGATTATTGTGCGTACTTCAATCAAGGGGCATGAATTCAAGAACTGGTCGATGGGCTATCGTCGATTACATGATAGCGATGCGAAGGCGCTGCTGAACTACGCACCATTTTTCGAAGATGGATTTGACGCTTCAAAGTTCTGTGAACAGCCAGGCCTCTCGCTCGATATTCTGAAAGCCTTGGCTGCGCAGCTCGATCAAACCTAAACCTGACAAACTACGTGGCGATAAACTTGCTGCCTCTGAGCTTGGCGCCTAAATCTCCTCCGTATCTGCGTGAATCGCCCCTTCGCATGGTGGCGCTCCGAAGCCTTGAGCCTAGGCAAGAGGCGAGGTCTGTGCTGTAAGAGTTGCCCGGAAGATTCCCGCTTGAACCAGTCAGGCAAGCTCCTTAAAGAGGATATGCCGTGGTCGGTGTGGCAGCCCGCCCAAGGGCCGAAATAAGAGCCCACCCGATATGCAATGTCAGCTCGGAAACTGTCCCTTCAAGCGATGCCAACGTTATTTATTCGACCAGACTCCCAAGTTTCACGTGGTAAACTGAAACAAATTAGGGCTTAAGCTCAATCCTGGGGGGGAGATGGCGGCGAAATTTTCTTTGCGTTCTGGTGTGATGCTGGTGGCGCTTCTATGCCTATCCCTGTTCGGATGGGTTGCTACCGATCTCCATCAATCCCGCGAACGGGAATTGCAGGCTGCCGAGCATGTTGGCCATACGCTGGGAAAATTGCTGGAAAGCCATCTGCAAGGAGCGGCGAGCAAGGTCGATTTTCACCTCTCCGATTTCGCGCTGCGCTTTCAACAGGATGTCGTCGATCGTGTCCCGCGTGAGCGCCTTGAAGGCGAATTGAAGCACTTCCTAGTTCATTTTCCCGAAATACACAGTTTTCGCGTTGCCGATACCGAAGGTCGTTATCTCTACGATGCCAGCGGAACATTGGCTGATGTCAATATTGCCGACCGCCCATATTTCATACGTCTCCGTGATGATCCCAATGCCGGGCTGGTCATTTCACCGCCGCTGGTTTCACGCGTTACCAACGATGTAGTGATCGTTTTTGCTCGTCGCTTGCAGGACAAGGACGGAAATTTCGCTGGCATTATCTTGGGCACCTTGCGTGCCGATTACTTCGAACGTTACTACCATGATCTGGATGTCGGTCGGCATGGCGTCATTGCGCTGTGGAGTCGGGACATGGAATTGTTTGCCCGCTGGCCGGAGTTGCCTGGCCGGCAGGGGAAAATTTTGCCGGATACACCGATTCCCGCCAAGCTGGAGGCGGGCGAGATAACGGGCAGTTTCCGTCGCGCGGGTGGCCTGGATGGAGTGCAGCGGATATTCGTTTTCCGGGCCATTGAAGGCTTTCCATTTGTCGTGACGGTGGGCCTGGCCGAAGCTGAGATTCTTGCCGAATGGCGACACCGGGCGGTGGTCTATGCGCTCCTCGGCTTCGCACTGGTCGCTGCACTGATTGCGCTGATGCGTTCCTGGGTGATGGGGTATCGTCGGGCTGAGGCGCAGGCCGAGCAACTGGCCCAGGATTTTGCTGATAAGTCCCGCGAAGGACGGGCATTGCTCGACTCAATCCCCGATCCGGCCTGGTTGCTCGATAACGAGGGGCATTATCTGGCAGTCAATGAAGCCTTTTGTCACTACAAGGGCTTGCCGATGGATCAGGTTCTTGGCCATACCGTCGACGAGTTGTTCCCGGTGGACGAGGCTAGGGTGCTGCGTGCCGGACAGCTTGAGGTGTATCGCCGGGGCGAGCCGGTGCGCGAGGTCGTCTGGCTGCATTTGCGTGGCAAGCTATCGCCGTTTGAGTTTCTTCGCGTACCGGTCTATCGCGACGACGGTCAGCCAAAAGGCTTGGCAGGCGTAGCCTGGGACATGACAGACCGTTATGAGGCCGAGGAGCGCCAGCGCCTGATTACCCACTTTTTCGATCACGCCAACGATGCCGTGTTGATCCTTGATGCGGAACGTAAGGTCGTCACGTTGAACAAGGCGGTAACGGCAATCAGCGGATACAGCCTGGATGATCTTGTTGGAAAGCCACCGCGCTTCATGCTTGAGAGTTTTCAGGACAAGGTTTTGCTGGATGGCATCGTGCAAACGCTTGAAGAGCAGGGCGCCTGGCGAGGTGAAATGAAGGCCGTGCGCAAGGATGGCGGTGCCCTGCCGATCTATTGCAATATCAGCTCGATTCGCAACGATACAGGCACGGTTGTTAACTGGGCGGTGTTCGTGACCGATCTCAGCGAGCGCAAGGCGGCCGAGGCGCGAATCGAGTCACTGACCCACGTCGATCAGTTAACCGACCTGCCCAATCGCCAGGGATTTTCCCGGATCATGGGTGAGTGGCTAGCGGCGGCAAGGAAGGGGGCGCTGATCATCATCGATCTTGATCAGTTGAGCCGGGTGAACGACGCTTTCGGTCATGCCGCTGGTGATGCCGTGTTGCACCGTATCAGTGTGCGCTTGCGAAAAATACTTCGTGAAGGGGATTTTCTTGGTCGTTTGGGCGGAGATCAGTTTGGCGTTCTGCTTGCTCAAGGCTCTCGTCCCGTTTTGGCGGAAGTAGTCGCCCGCAAGTTGCTGGATGCGATTGCCAAGCCAGTGATGATTGAAGGGAGTGACGTCGTGACCACAGCGTCGGCCGGCATTTGTCTGCTGGCCAGCGATGGCCACGATGTGCCCACCCTTTTGCGTAATGCTGATAATGCCCTACATCACGCCAAGGATACTGGACAGAACATCTTCCGCTTCTTCTCTGCCGACATGAACGTTCGCATGGCGGAACGCCTGCGCTTGGAAAGCGATTTGCGCTGGGCCCTCTCTCGCAATGAACTGCTGCTGCACTACCAGCCGCAGGTCGATATCAACAACGGCGAAATCATCGGTTTCGAGTGTCTGCTGCGCTGGCAACATCCGGAGTTGGGCATGGTATCGCCGGTGAGGTTCATCCCTCTTGCCGAAGAAAGCCGGCTGATCCTGCCGATTGGCACCTGGGTGCTGGAAGAGGCCTGCCGACAAAACAAGGCGTGGCAGGATGCCGGAATGGCACCGAAGGTGGTGGCCGTCAACCTGTCAGCAGTCCAGTTTCACGGTGCCGATATCGTCGCCCTGGTGTCGCAGTCGCTTCAGAACTCCGGACTGGAGCCTTGCTATCTCGAACTGGAAATCACCGAAAGCGTCATCATCGAGGATCCGGAACGGGTGATTCGCATCATGGAGGAGCTCAAGACGCTAGGTGTCGGCCTATCGATTGACGATTTCGGAACGGGCTATTCCAGCCTGTCCTACCTGAAACGATTCCCGATTGACAAGATCAAGATCGACCGTTCGTTTGTCCGTGATCTGGAGCGCAGTAACAACGATGCAGCGATCATCCGCATGGTGATTGGCATTGCGATGGAGCTTGAACGCAAGGTGATCGCCGAGGGGGTCGAAACGGTTGAGCAGCTTGAATTCCTGCGCAACCATCGCTGCGACGAATACCAAGGTTTCTATTGCAGCCCCGGCGTGCCGGCCGCAGAGATTCCAGCACTCGTGGCCAGTCGAGAGGCCTGATTAATCGCCAATTTGCTGGCGTTTTGTCCAGCACCTGCTTGACCTGCCCGGCGGATATTTGGCTCTCCGTCCATTTGCTCTGGTGCCACTCCTTACTGGCTTGCCGATGCAGCGACAGCCTCGCGTAATTCGGTAATATCGTGGGCTTAGCATTCCAGCGCCCCTTCACGGAAATCTGACCATGCAATACCACGCCGCCAATACCGATTCCCTGATGAGCATCACCAACCGCCCCGACCTCGTTTTCGAGCGCGGCGAGGGATCGTGGCTTTACGACCATCAGGGCAAGGCTTATCTCGACTTCATTCAGGGCTGGGCGGTGAATACGCTCGGTCATTGCCCGCCGGAAATCGCTGCGGCACTTACTGCGCAAGTGGGCAAGCTGATCAACCCGAGCCCGGCTTTTTACAATGGGCCGATGATCGAACTCGCCAGCCTGCTTACCGCCAACTCGGTGTTCGACCGCGTCTTCTTCGCCAACACTGGAGCCGAAGCCAACGAGGGGGCGATCAAGCTGGCGCGCAAATGGGGCCGGCTGCACAAGGACGGCGCCTACGAGATCATCACCTTCGGGCATTCCTTCCACGGCCGTACGCTGGCCACCATGTCGGCGTCCGGCAAGGCGGGCTGGGACACGATCTACGCGCCGCAGGTGCCGGGCTTCCCGAAAGCGATTTACAACGACATTGCTACGGTCAACGAGAAAATCGGGCCAAAAACGGTAGCCGTCATGCTCGAACCGGTGCAGGGCGAGGGCGGGGTGATCCCGGCCGATATCGAATTCCTCAAGGCGCTGCGCGAGCTGACCACGGCACGGGGCATCCTGCTCATCGTCGATGAAGTGCAGACAGGTATGGGCCGCACCGGCAAGCTGTTTGCCTACGAACACGCCGGCATCTTGCCGGACATCATGACGCTGGCCAAGGGCATCGGCGGCGGTGTGCCGCTGGCAGCGCTACTGGCTCGCGAGGAAATCTGCTGCTTCGAGCCGGGCGACCAGGGCGGCACCTATAACGGCAATCCGCTGATGACAGCGGTTGGCGCGGCGGTGCTGAAGCGCCTGCTGGCGCCGGGCTTTCTCTCTGGCGTCGAGGCGCGCGGGCAATATCTGTCGAAGCGTCTGCTCGAACTCTCGGCAAAACACGGCCAGAAGGGCGAACGCGGTTCCGGCCTGTTGCGTGCCTTGGTTCTCGACGACGAACGCGGCCCGGAGATCGTCCGCCGGGCGCTCGAAGGCGGTCCGAAAGGCCTGCTGCTCAATGCGCCGCGCCCCAATCTACTGCGCTTCATGCCGGCGCTGAATGTCAGCGAGGCTGAGATCGACCAGATGATTGCCATGCTCGATGCGCTACTGGCCAAATGACGCTGAGTGCCGAGCCGAAGTAGTGCCCGGAACGGGGCGTCGCCAGCAGGGGGGTGATTGAAGAGAGCTTGCGCGGCAGCCTGTCCCGGGCTGGCGTGGGTCGTAAAAAAAGCGCCCTGAGGCGCTTTTTCTTTGACCCGGCTGGATCAGCCCCGAATATTTTCCGGAAGCTTGTCCTGGATAATCTTGAGCAGTGGCCCGAAAACCTTCGGCGTACCGGCAACAAGATTCCCGCTTTCAAGGTAGGTGGCATCACCGCGCAAGTCGCTGACCAGACCACCGGCTTCCGAGATGAGCAGGGCGCCGGCAGCCATATCCCACGGCGACAGGCCGAATTCCCAGAAGCCGTCGTAGCGGCCGCAGGCGACATAGGCCAAGTCCAGAGAGGCGGCGCCGGGGCGGCGCTGACCAGCCGTTTTTTCGGCCAGCTCCTTGAAGATGGACAGGTAAAGATCGATCTTGTCGAACATCCGGTACGGGAAGCCGGTGCCAATCAATGATTCCCCGAGACGTGTGCGGCGGGAGACGCGGATGCGGCGCTCGTTGAGGAAGGCGCCGCCGCCCTTGCTGGCGGTGAAGAGTTCGTTGCGATTCGGATCGAAAACGACTGCCTGTTCGACGATGCCACCCTTGGCGAGGGCGATCGAAACGGCGTATTGCGGCATGCCGTGGATGAAGTTGGTGGTGCCGTCGAGCGGATCGATGATCCACTGATACTCGCCTTCGCCCTGGCCGGCAGTCTCGCCAGACTCCTCTGCTAGAATGCCGTACTGCGGATAGGCTTCCTGCAGCGTTTGGATAATCGCGGCTTCGGCCGCCTTGTCGACCTCGGTTACAAAGTCGTTCGGCTGCTTGGCGGTCACCTTGAGCAAGTCGAGGTCGTTCGAAGCGCGATTGATGATCTGGCCGGCGCGACGCGCTGCCTTGATGGCGATATTCAGAGCTGGATGCATGGGCTTAAAGAGCTAACGGGCGGCCAGTGCCACCCGATATATATTTGAAAGAACGAATTTTACACCATGAACCCAGAAGTCCTGCTGTCACGTATCAGAGTCGTCCTGTGCCGTCCGAGTCATCCGGGCAATATTGGTGCTGCAGCAAGGGCCATGAAGACCATGGGGTTGTCCAGTCTGTATCTGGTATCCCCGAAGCACTTTCCCGACCCCGAGGCGGATACGCGAGCCACCGGGGCTGTTGATGTTCTGGCGCGGGCCACTGTTACCAGTTCCCTGAAAGAAGCCTTGGCCGGCACAGCCTTTGCTGTTGCTCTCTCGGCACGGCAGCGTGACATCGGGCCGGTTCTCGGGGCGCCGCGCGAGACGGTGGCCCGACTGATCGCCGAGGCTGCCGGCGGCGATGTGGCGCTGGTCTTTGGTAACGAGACTGTCGGCCTGACCAACGATGAAATCCTCCATTGCCAGGCGGCGGTGACGATCCCGACCAACCCGGAATTCAGTTCGCTCAATCTCGGTTCAGCTGTTCAGGTGCTGTGCTATGAATGCCGGATGGCCGCATTCCTGGAGAAGCCACCCGTGGTGGAGCAAGGGGTAACGCCTTTTGCCTCACCAGTGGCGACGCACGACGAGATCGAGGGGCTTTATGGTCACCTTGAAACGATTATGACCGATAGCGGTTTCTACAATCCGGAGCAGCCCGGGCGCTTGTTCCCGAAACTGCGTCGCTTGTTCGGGCGAGTCCGGTTGGAGAAAGACGAGATCAATATCCTGCGCGGCATTCTGGCCTCGACTCAGGTAAAGACCAGCCACGGCCGCAAGGGCTGAGCGCAATCAGCTGAAGCTGTCGCGCATTTCCGCCGTCAGGGCTTCAATTTCCGGCCGTAGATGACCGTATTCTTCTTCCAGCGTTGCAAGCTCGGAAGTTAGTTCTGGTTGATCCTGCATCAGCCATTCGAAATGCCCGCCACAGAGCATGTTGGCCACGTAGATAACATCAGGCAGGGTCTTGATCGCTGTCGGTATTGGGCGCATATGATCGTGGTCAGCCGTAGCCTCGACGATCTCCGCTGGCAGTCCCAGCGCATTGAGTAAAGAAACGCCTATGCTTTCATGCCAATTGACGATCAGGTACTTGATGCTTTCCGGGCGGTGGCGGAGTTCTTCGTACTGGGTTGCCCGGTAAAGCATGTAGAACGCACCCAGATCGTGAATCAGGCCGGCCAGCATGGCCTCGTCAGGGTTCAGGCGGGGGATCTGCCTGGCGATGACGCAGGCAGCGGCGGATGTCTGGATGGAATGTTCCCAGAGACCATGAGTGATCTCGGAAAACTCTGCCATGCCTTTGGCGCGCATCAGCTGGGTCATCACAATGGAGAGCGCGGCTGTTCGTACCGCGTTGAGCCCCAGGCGAACAATGGCTGATTTGAGATCAACTACCTCATGTCCTTGCGGATTGAAGGCAACCGAGTTGGCCAGATGAAGCAATTTGGCTGAGATCAGCGGCTCGACCGAAACCGCATGTGCGATGTTTGCAATGCTCTGATCACGATCCTGTAAGGCCTTGCGCAGGCGCAGTACGGCATCGAAGTACGTTGGAAATACCACTTCGCCAGAGAGCTCCTTGGCAATGTCGGCCAACATCTGAAAGCGCTGGGCCTTCAGGGCGTCACCTTTCTTGTCCGGGTCGTTCTGGTCAGGGGGGGGCAGTGTTCATTGCTGCATTATTCAACAAAAACCCCGCCTTGTGGGCGGGGTCGGTTTCCTCAAGGAGGAGATTTGGTGGGTGCTGACGGGGTCGAACCGCCGACATTCTGCGTGTAAGGCAGACGCTCTGCCAACTGAGCTAAGCACCCAAGCAACTATTAGTTGCAGGCATCCTTCAGGCCCTTGCCCGGACGGAACTTCGGCTGCTTGGCGGCCTTGATTTCCAAGGTCTTGCCGGTGCGCGGGTTGCGACCGGTGCGGGCAGCGCGCTCGCCAACGTAGAAGGTGCCGAAACCGATCAGGCTGACGCTATCGCCGGCCTTGAGTGCACCCTTGATGGATTCGACGGCGGCATCCAGCGCGCGGGCGGCAGCAGCCTTGGAAATGTCAGCTTGAGAAGCGATGGAATCGATCAGATCTGTCTTGTTCATTTGGGTCCCCTAATGGATCAAATTGGTGTGGTTAAACTTTGCGAGGACGGATTTATATCTCTGGCGAAATCCTTGTGTCAAGCGGATTTTCGGGGAATCGTCTGGCTGGGAATAGAAGGAAAGGATGCATGACAGAATATGTCAGCATCCTTTCCTTCAAAATCAATGAGTAAGCAGCGTTGAAGCTGCAGCAGTCTCAGCCGATGCCGGGGTGCCAGAATTGGCGTCAGCCAGCTCCGGAAGGGGCTCTGGCATGCGTTCCAGCGCACGCTCAAGCACTTGGTCAATCCATCTGACCGGGACAATTTCAATCTTGTTTTTGATGTTGTCAGGAATCTCGGTGAGGTCCTTGACGTTCTCTTCCGGGATCAACGCAGTCTTCAGCCCGCCACGCACGGCGGCCAGGAGTTTTTCCTTAAGACCCCCGATTGGCAGGACTTCGCCGCGGAGAGTGATTTCGCCAGTCATGCACACGTCGCAGCGAACCGGAATGCCCGTGTACGACGACACGAGAGCTGTCGTCATGGCACCGCCGGCCGATGGGCCATCCTTGGGGGTGGCACCTTCCGGCACGTGGATATGAATGTCGGTCTTTTCGAAAGCCTCATCCTTGATGCCGAGTCGACGAGCCCGGGCGCGGACAACCGAGCGGGCCGCTTCGACCGATTCCTTCATGACGTCACCGAGAGAGCCGGTACGGATGATGTTGCCCTTGCCGGGCATGTTGGCGCATTCGATGGTCAGCAATTCGCCACCGACTTCCGTCCAGGCCAAACCAGTCACCTGGCCTACCTGGTTTTCCTTTTCAGCCATGCCGTAGCTGTAGCGCTGAACACCGAGGAATTTGTCGAGGTTCTTTGCGTTGACCAAGATCTTCGAGTCGCGCTTCTTCAGCACCAAGGTCTTGACGACCTTGCGGCAGATCTTGGAAATTTCGCGTTCGAGAGCACGGACACCGGCTTCACGGGTGTAGTAGCGAACGATGTCGCGAACGGCACTGTCGGCGACGGAAATCTCGGTCTTCTTCAGGCCATTGTTTTTGATCTGCTTGGGCAGCAGATAGCGCATGGCGATATTGACCTTCTCGTCTTCCGTGTAACCCGACAGGCGAATCACTTCCATCCGGTCGAGCAACGGTGCCGGGATGTTCAGGGTATTCGCGGTGGCGACGAACATCACGTCGGAAAGGTCGAAATCGACCTCGACATAGTGATCCTGGAAGGTGTGGTTCTGTTCCGGATCAAGCACTTCGAGCAGGGCTGAGGAGGGGTCGCCACGAAAGTCCTGGCCGAGCTTGTCCACTTCGTCGAGCAGGAACAGCGGATTGCGCACGCCGACTTTGGTCAGGCTGCTCAGGATCTTGCCCGGCATCGAACCGATGTAGGTACGGCGATGGCCGCGGATTTCGGCTTCGTCACGTACGCCGCCCAAAGCCATGCGAACAAACTTGCGGTTTGTTGCCTTAGCGATGGACTGGCCAAGTGAAGTCTTGCCGACGCCGGGTGGGCCGACGAGGCAGAGGATAGGAGCCTTGACCTTGTCTACGCGCTGTTGGACAGCAAGGTACTCGACGATGCGTTCCTTGACCTTGTCCAGGCCGTAGTGGTCCTGGTCAAGTATCTTCTCGGCCTCACGCAAATCCTTGCTGATGCGGGTCTTCTTGCGCCATGGCAAGCCGATCAGGGTTTCAATGAAATTGCGGACAACAGTGGCTTCCGCCGACATCGGCGACATCAGGCGCAGCTTCTTCAACTCGCCCTCGGCCTTGGCCAGACCTTCCTTGCTCATGCCGGCGGCCTTGATCTTCTTGTCCAGCTCTTCGAGATCGGCACCTTCTTCACCTTCGCCGAGCTCCTTCTGGATTGCCTTGACCTGTTCGTTCAGGTAGTACTCGCGCTGGCTCTTTTCCATCTGGCGCTTGACGCGGCCACGGATGCGCTTTTCGACCTGCAGGATGTCGATTTCAGCTTCGAGCTGGGAGAGCAGGCGGTCAATACGTTCGCGGATGCTTTCCATCTCCAGCACTTCCTGCTTCTGCTCGAGCTTGAGCGGCAGATGGGCGGCGATGGTGTCGGCCAGACGACCGGCATCTTCGATACCGGCGATGGAGGAGAGCACTTCCGGCGGGATCTTCTTGTTCAGTTTGACGAACTGGTCGAACTGGGCAACCACGGCACGGCGCATTGCCTCGATTTCGTGGTCTTCAACGCCGGGTTGGACCAAAGGAATAGCCGTGGCCATGAAGACGGAAGATTGCACTTCGATGGCTTCGACGCGGGCGCGTTGGGTGCCTTCGACCAGGACCTTGACGGTGCCGTCAGGCAACTTGAGCATCTGCAGGATGTTGGCCATGCAGCCAATGCGGTACAAATCTTCCGGCTCCGGCTCATCCTTGGCCGCCGATTTCTGGGCGACCAGCAGGATGTTCTTGCCGGCTTCCATGGCCATTTCGAGCGCCTTGATCGACTTGGGGCGGCCGACGAAGAGCGGGATGACCATGTGCGGGAAAACGACCACGTCGCGCAGCGGCAGCAGTGGCAGTTCAACGGTTTCCGGGAGCGTGTTGGGGTTCGACATTACGATGCCTTTGAAATAGGTATGTGCCCCCTACGTGGGGGCGGGGAACCGCAATTCAAGTCCCGGCTCAGTTCGAGCCAGAAACCTTGGGCTGGTCAGCGTAAATGAGCAGGGGCGGGGTGTCGCCAGTGATCGTATTTTCGTCGACAACTACCTTATTGACACTTTCCATCCCCGGGAGTTCGTACATCGTGTCAAGCAGTGCGTGTTCGATAATCGAACGCAGGCCGCGAGCGCCGGTCTTGCGTTCCAATGCCTTCTTGGCGATGGCTGCAAGGGCGGTTGGGCGGATCTCCAATTCGACATCTTCCATCGAGAAAAGCTTCTGGTACTGTTTGACCAGTGCGTTCTTCGGTTCGGTCAGGATCTGGACGAGGGCGGATTCCTCGAGTTCCTTCAGTGTGGCGACAACCGGCAGACGTCCGATCAGCTCGGGAATCAGGCCGAACTTGATCAGGTCTTCCGGCTCGACGTCCTGCAGTGTCTTGCCGATGGCCTTGCCATCATCCTTGCTCTTCACTTCGGCGCCAAAACCAATACCGCCCTTTTCGGAGCGGTTGCGGATGACCTTTTCCAGGCCATCAAAAGCGCCACCGCAGATGAACAGAATGTTGGTGGTGTCGACCTGGACGAAATCCTGGTTCGGGTGCTTGCGGCCACCTTGCGGCGGAATCGAGGCTGTCGTGCCTTCGACTAGCTTCAGCAGGGCCTGCTGCACGCCTTCACCGGAAACGTCGCGGGTGATCGAAGGATTGTCGGACTTGCGGGAAATCTTGTCGATTTCGTCAATGTAGACGATGCCCTGCTGTGCCTTTTCAACATCGTAGTCGCACTTCTGCAGCAGCTTCTGGATGATGTTCTCGACGTCTTCGCCAACATAGCCGGCTTCGGTCAGTGTTGTGGCATCGGCCATCACGAAGGGAACGTTGAGCAGGCGCGCCAGCGTCTGGGCGAGCAGGGTCTTGCCGGAACCGGTCGGGCCGATCAGCAGGATGTTGCTCTTCGAAAGCTCGACGTCACCGGCATTCTTGGCGGTGTGGCGCAGGCGTTTGTAATGGTTGTAGACGGCTACCGAGAGGATGCGCTTGGCGACTTCCTGGCCAATGACGTATTGGTCGAGGATCGAGCAGATCTCACGCGGCGTCGGCAGGTCGGAACGACCGGCCTTGGCGGCTTCTTCGGGAAGCTCGTCACGAATGATGTCGTTGCAGAGCGAGATGCACTCGTCACAGATGAACACCGACGGTCCGGCGATGAGCTTTTTGACTTCATGCTGGCTCTTGCCGCAGAAGGAGCAGTAGAGCAGTTTTTCCTGGCCGCCTTTAGACATCGTAAGCTCTCCGTTCAAGCCGCGTCGCGGCGGGTCAATACCTTGTCGATCAAACCGTATTCTGCAGCCTCGGCAGCAGAAAGGAAGTTATCGCGATCAGTGTCTTTTTCAATGCGTTCCAGCGGCTGACCGCTGTGTTCAGCCATGATCCGGTTCAGGCGATCACGAATCGACAGGATTTCCTTGGCGTGGATGGCGATATCCGATGCCTGGCCCTGGAAGCCGCCCAGCGGCTGATGAATCATCACACGGGAATTGGGCAGGGCGAAACGCTTGCCCTTGGCGCCGGCATTGAGCAGGAAGGCACCCATCGAGGCGGCCTGACCGATACACAGTGTCGAGACATCGGGCTTGATGAACTGCATGGTGTCATAGATTGACATGCCAGCCGTTACTGAGCCACCCGGTGAGTTGATGTAGAAGTAGATGTCCTTGTCCGGGTTTTCCGCTTCAAGGAACAGCAATTGGGCGACGACCAGATTGGCGCTGACGTCGTTGACAGGGCCGACAAGAAAGATCACCCGCTCTTTCAACAGGCGCGAATAGATGTCGTACGCGCGCTCACCACGTCCGCTCTGTTCAACCACCATCGGGACGAGGCCCAGAGCCTGCGGATCCCAGTTGCTTGCGTTGTCGATATTCATGTCAGCCCTTGTGTGTTGCTTGTTGGTTACATTCAAGACGATTGTCGCTTTCGCGACAAGGTCCAGATTACTGCTTCTGACCCATCAGTTCATCAAAAACTGCAGCCTTGTCGGTGACCTTGGCTTTGCTCAGCACCCACTCGACTACATTGTTTTCGATGGCGACGCCTTCGACTTCCTGCAGACGCTGCGGCTGGGCGTAATACCAGCGAATCACTTCTTCCGGGTGCTCGTAGCTCTGGGCAGTTTCTTCGACCATCGTACGAACCTGTTCCGGGCTAGCCTGAAGCTTTTCCGTCTTAACGACTTCAGCAAGGATCAGGCCAAGTGTGACACGACGCTTTGCCTGGTCGGCAAACCACTCCGGCTGGATAGGCATATCCTTGATCTTCATGCCGCGCTGTTCCATGTCTTGACGGGCCGCTTGCATCAGGCGCTGGATCTCCATGTCGACCAGAGCGACCGGGACGGTGATCGGGTTGGCCTTGAGCAGGGCTTCCATGACCTGGTCCTTCAGCTTGCCTTCAATGCGACGCTTCACTTCGCGCTTCAGGTTGGCTTCGATCTCGGAACGCATCTTGGTCACGTCGCCGTCGGCGATGCCCATGCTGGTCGCGAACTCTGCATCCAGTTCCGGCAGAACCGGGGCCTGCACCTGCTTGACGGTGATGTCGAACTGAACTGTCTGGCCAGCCAGATCCTTGGCGTGGTAATCGGCCGGGAAGGTCAGGTCGAAAGTCTTTGTTTCTCCAGCCTTGGCGCCTTCAACGGCGTTCTCGAAATCGGGCAGCATCATGCCTTGGCCGAGGACGAACGGATAGTCATTTGCCTGACCACCCGGGAACGGTACGCCGTCCTTCTTGCCGGTGAAATCGATGACAACGCGGTCTTCCTTGGCGGCGGCGCGGTCAGCGTCGGCGTAGGAAACGCGCTGCTTGCGCAGGATGTCGAGGGTCTTGTCGACTTCAGCGGGGCTGACTTCAAGAACCGGACGCTCAACTTCGGAGGCCGACAGGTCGCCCGGGGTGAATTCCGGATAGACCTCGAAGATGGCGGAGAACTCAAGGTGCGAGGTGCTTTCAGTGGTCTTCGGCTCGATGCGCGGGTAGCCTGCAACGCGCATCTTCTTTTCGGTGACTGTTTCACCGAACACACGATCCAGTTCTTCGGACAGAACTTCGTGGCGAGCCTGGTCGCCGTACTGCTGCTTGACGATGCTGAACGGCACCTTGCCCGGGCGGAAGCCTGGCACCTTCATGTTCTTGCCCATGCGCTTCAGGCGCTGTTCCATTTCTTTCTCGACATCGGCAATGGCGATGGAGAGATCGACGCGGCGTTCGAGTTCGTTAGCTTGTGCAGTAGTTGCTTCCATGAGAATTCCTTGTGACTACGGAGCCGAAAAATAAAGCTGACAATAATATCACGGTCACTCTGCTGCGGGATGCTTCCGCCTGTACTCGGGAGCATGTGGGTTTTTTCGTGAGCGACCAGTAGACAGGTTCTGCGGAAGTTCGTACAATGCGCGCCTTCTTCAGCGGCGGCTGTAGCTCAGTTGGTAGAGTCCCGGATTGTGATTCCGGTTGTCGTGGGTTCGAGCCCCATCAGTCAAGGTGACAGCCGGGTGACCGACTGCCTAGGTTCAGGTTAACACGGTCTGGCTACCGTGCACAAGCACTCCGCTTATTACTCATTTCCCCCTCTGTATCGCTCCTGTAAGTCCGTCTGCATTCGCGTCTGAATACGCTGCACTCACGCGAAAACCCCTCCGCGCCCTCAAGCCCATTTGCTGCCCCCATACCCCTTTCCTGTAAAGGACTCGATGCACTCCCTGCCATTAGGGCAACGGGTAGTAGAAAAGGAAGCTCGCCGGCATTTTAAGTAGTGCGTAGCGGTCTTCCTGATCTATTCGTTAAGTTGGTATTGAGCTGACCATTCTGCAGTTACTACCTTTCGTAACAGCGTGGAGACGCCAGACAGGAAAGATCAAGGCCCGCCCAAGAGCGGGTTTTTTTACGTCTGGAAATCTGATGAGTCAGCCATGCCGTTCGGCGCACTTGTGCGCACAACCTCAAATCAGGCAAGGAGACAGCGATGGACTATCGCTTATTGACGGAACACTTCCACAACATGCGCGAGCGCCAGATTCACAATCATGGCCGTGTTGTGAGTGATGTAGATAAACAGGTGTCGACGGTCGTACTCAACGCGACATTGAAGGCAATGGAGAATGTCAGAATTGGTGTAGCTAGAACACAAATGCAGGCCGTTCCCATTGGTACCGGGCTAGGTAAATCATCATCGGCGTATGCCCTCATTGCTGCATTTGCCTTGCTTGACCGGGAGTTTTCGGCTGCCTACGTTGTGCCAACTATTAAGATGGGAATTGAGGCTCAGGAGGGTATCGAAGCTCTTTTAGGAGAGGGTACTACGGCACTGTGGACTTCGCTGCACAAACACAAAGGAGTGGATCGCAGGAGGGCAGTCGAAGAACTGGGGTTCGTTCCTTCTCGGACTGTCGATAAAGCCACCCTCGGAGCGGAGCGCATCATCATCGTTACTCATAAGGCACTTGAGCGTGAGTTTGAGAGCGGTAAGGCCGATGGCATTCTGCAGTTCTTTGGTCGGCGACGGAGTGTTGTATTCATTGATGAGCATCCCGAGTTGTTGAGGCAAGTTCAGGTAACGCCAGAGGATGTACAGGCTATGCACGATCAGCTTCAACGACTCAATCCTGATCATGCTTGGTTGCACGTCATGTCAAAGGCTGTTTATCGAATGTCGGAGCTCACCCACGGAACTGGGGCGCGCTTCATTCCTGCGCCACTTTTTGATGCAGAAGATATACGTACTTTCGATAACGAAGATGAAGTCTCGTTGTGGGAAATGACAGACTCAGAAGCATCGGATAGCGTGCGTATGGTTGAGCAAGCCGGGTTGAAACAGGTGCTCGACTTTCTGCGGGCTGCAACTCTCGGTAGGGTGTTCTACTCTCGAAAGGACTGTCAGTTCTACGCTTACAGTCTTCACTTCGGTGCAGGTTATCCCGGCTTTGTTCTCCTTGACGCAACGAGCGAGCTAGCGGGATTGGTGACTCTGAATCCGCACGTAACCTCCGTTCCGGTAGTGCATGTGAATTATGAGCAACTGGAGGTCTTTAGCATGGAGATGCCGAAGGGATTTTCAAAGGTCAAGGACGTGCTTAAGCAGGCTCGCTTGAGTGCTCAATACGGGCAGTACATCAAAGAGTCTGTACTCGCGAATACTCAATCAGGAGATGAAGTGCTTATCGTGGTGCACAAAGATGTGTTGTCGATGGAACTCGTTGGAGCCATATCTGAAAATCCATCTCACCCTACAGATTGGGATGGTCGGAAGGTAAATGCCCAGAATTGGGGGGCTGGCGTTGGCTCGAACAAGTATCGGGATAAGACACATGTATTTATGTTCGGCTCGTATTACTTACCAAGATCAACGACTATCGCCCAGACTCATGGATGGTCCGAGCAGCCGCTCAGTGATTCGCAGTTAAAGCAAGCAGAGAGCGTTAGAGTTGCTGGAAATTGGTATGCCCCACAAGGAGCATTTAGGCAGGTGCATGATGGAAACATCCTGCGCTGGGTGAAGCAGCTTGCAATGCGTGGTAAAGCGCGGTGTGTAGATGGGAATGGTAAATGCTTTCCGATGAAACTATTTCTTACTATGGACTTAGAGATGCTATTGCCAAATATGCACAGATTGTTTCCCCGGGCTCCCATGCCTAAGGCTGCTGAACTGCCTAGCTGTGTTTCTCCTAAGGGGGTGCAAGGACGGCAAGGGTTGTTGCGTATGGCAATGAGTAGCAACCGGGCATGTATCAGTGCAGAAGAGATTCAGTCAGCAACGGGAATCGTAACGAGAAATCTTGGTCAAGAGTTCAAAGCGTTAGGTGAGCCAATGCAACAGTTGGGCTGGTCTTTAGTGCCGGCCAAAGAAATTGGTCTTGCTGGGCGGATGAAATATCTAATACATAAAGATAGATTCATAAAGCAGAAGCTGGCTGCCTGACAATTGGGTGCCCTACCGGGGCTTATTCCGGTGGGGCTTCCTTTGTGTTGGTGGGTTAATCGTCGAAAGCAGACTGAGCCAAGAAGAGCTATTCTTCTGGGTTGCTATGCTCTCAGGGCAGGGGGCTTCCCTAGCGCTGGCTCCGCAAGCTGTATGCTGTATGAGCGTTCGATTTATGCATCGCTCATGCGCGGGTGTCTCCGTGCCCGGCGCTCTGCCACACGCCCCCCGTGCCGCCCCTCAGGGGCCAGTCTGAGCGATTCCGGAGCCTCGCCCATGGCAACCCCTTCGCGCTGTATAAAACTCCTCTGAGTGCTTTTGGGTGGCCTTGCAGAGGGGGGGGGCTTTCCTGCCTACTCTGGCTGCTGTGAAACGCGAGTTATTGAACTGAGCGCTTTTGAAGAATCCCCAATAGCGTGGATGCCGTTTCTGTATCTCCGCTATCCAGCGCCGCCTTTATTCGATCTTTGATGGCATTGATCTCATGTTCTTCAGCTGTTTCAACACTTTTTCGAACAGTAACCCTGATGGCTTCATCCTCAGCGATTCTGCGAACACGCCGCTCTTCTAGCTCTGCGCCTGCCTTTTCAATGACGGCTTTTGATTTGGAGGAAATGGATTTGATTACTCGCCATAACACTAAAACAAACACAACGAACAAACCGAAGAGAAAGACGATTTTCATAATGAAACTTAGCTTTGCGCGGTGAAATTGATCCTCGTATGTGCGATTTGCTTCGGAGATATGCGCTGCAGCTAGCTCTGAAAAGTTCGATAAGACAATCGTCTCGGTTTTCTCTGTAGAGGGTGAAGACACATCTATTCCTGTGCCATCTACCTGATTTAACTTAGTTATTTTTAGGGTGGCTTTCGGTTTTGACTTCTGACTTAATAAATTGAATAGTTCGATATTTTCTCGAGACAGCCAAGCACTTCCCATGGAGTTGCTGCTGATCGTTACACCATCCGAGGATAGCGATGCGCCGAGTATCGCTCGCGTTTTTTGGGGGCTATCAAATACATCGGCACTGATGGATACATAGGGTGGCGAGCATTGTTTTGATGGGTAGCCTGCCTGACTAATAGTGCATCGTAAGTCCACAGTGATAACTAGGCCATCGACTCGCCATTTGGGCCAAGAACCCATTGATATTTCTGGTTCAATAACTACCGTTGCACTTGCTGCAGAGGTGCACAGAGCGAAAAGCAATATCAGTACAAGTTTTAGTCTCGGCATGATTCTCTTTGTGAGTGGATTGGTTCGAGTCGCGAAAATTGCTACAACAGGAAGTCGAGACGGTATCTGTCTCTTTTCAAAATGACGTTCAGGATACACGAGCTAGTTTTCCCGCAAGGTCGCCAGCGTCAATGGATACGTACCGTTGAAGCATGTTCGCCGTCGTGTGACCGGAGATGCTGCGTAGCTCCAAAATGTTCAAGCCGAGCTTCGCCAATCTGGTAAGCGCATCGTGCCGTAGGTCGTGGAACGTGAAGTCTTGAATGCCAGCCCTTGCTACTGCGCGCATGTAGGCCTGCTTCAACGTCTCGATAGACACTGGGAATACATGACCCCCGAGGCAACGGGGGAGTACACGCAGCATGGACACACAAGCCGGAGATAGCGGGATGGTGCGGCTACCTGTCTTGCCTGAAACCTTGGCTACCTTACGTTCGAGGTCAACATCACGCCATGTGAGTGCAAGGATTTCACCTCGCCGTGCAGCAGTCTCAAGAGCGAACACAACAATGGGCTTTATCCACGGGCTCTGGCACTGAGCGCAGGCAGTAATCAATGCTTTCCGTTGTGAGTCGTTCAGTACCCTGTCTCTGGCCTTGTTCGGGGTCGGCTTGCGAACTTGGCTAACCGGGTTAGTGTCGATAGCTAGGCCCCAATCCCGTATTGCTACATTGAACAGGTGACTGAGCAGGGCTAGCTCTCTATGCACAGTGGAGCCGCTTACAACCTCAAGTCGTTTATCTCTGTACTCTGCGATCATTCGCCCTTTGATTGATCCAATCGCATGCTCTACAAGGTTGGAGCGTTTGATGACTGCAATACGCAGTACCTCATTGGCTGCTCCGCGCTTCTTCGGTGTGACCTCTTTTTGGTATCTATCGAGAAGTTCTCGCAGAGTTCGCTGCTGCACTTCAGAGCGATCCTCCCATTGCCCAGCATCGAGCAGCCTTTCTTGATGCCTAGCCCATCGCTCAGCATCCTTCTTTAGCTCGAATGTTTTTGATTGAGTCGGGTAGCCTTTGCGTTTGACGATTGCTTGCCAGTTGTTGCTGCGCTGTCTAATGGTTGCCATGGTTGCTGCCTTCGGGTGACAGCAGGGTGACAAACAAGTTAGAGTAGTGCCCCCTATGGTTGGGAAACCTTCAGCGGCGGCTGTAGCTCAGTTGGTAGAGTCCCGGATTGTGATTCCGGTTGTCGTGGGTTCGAGCCCCATCAGTCGCCCCAGAATTTAACCCCCGCAATGACCGATGCTATGTTTTCCGGCTTGCAGCCCGCTACTGTCTGGGCGCATTTTTCACACCTCTGTGCGATCCCTCGTGCCTCCAAGCAGGAAGCCGTGCTGCGTGATTCCCTGCTGCAAAGGGCCGTCAGTCGTGGTCTGGACGCTACAGTGGATGCCGCGGGTAACCTGATTATCCGCAAGCCGGCCAGTGCTGGCCGTGAACATTGTCCGGGTGTGGTGTTGCAGGCGCATCTCGATATGGTTTGCCAGAAGAATGCCGATAGCAATCACGACTTTGCTCACGATTCGATTGTTCCCGTCCTGCGTGATGGTTGGCTGGTGGCCGAGAAGACCACCCTGGGGGCAGACAACGGGATTGGCGTTGCCTTGATTCTTGCGGTTCTGGAGGATGAGTCGCTTCAGCATGGGCCGATCGAGGCCTTGCTGACTGTCGATGAAGAGGCGGGCATGGGCGGCGCGCGTGGTCTGGAGCCGGGAGTGCTGCAAGGCCAGTTGATGCTGAATCTGGATACTGAGGACTGGGGTGAGTTTTATCTTGGTTGTGCTGGCGGTCTGGATGTCAACGTTGAGCGTAGCGCTATTGCGGAGCAGATTCCGGCGGGATGTCAGGCTTGGCGGCTCGAAGTGGCTGGCTTGCGGGGCGGGCATTCCGGCGTTGATATTCACGAAGAACGGGGTAATGCGATCAAGCTGCTGGTGCGCGTCCTGCGCGAACTGGAAGTGCTGTTTCCTCTACGCCTTGCTGAACTGTCCGGCGGGACCGCCCGGAATGCCTTGCCGCGTGAGGCTGCGGCAGTGATCCTGCTACCGGTTGAAATGGCGGATCGCTTTGCTGCGGCCGTCCTCGAATCTCAGCGCTGTCTGCAAGGGGAATTGCGTGGCGTTGATGAAGGCGTGGCGTTGAGCATTTCGGCCTGCGATGCAACGGCGGTCATTTCGTCGAATGAACAGCAAATCTGGCTGGCTTCGCTGCATGCCGCACCACATGGCGTACGCCGAATGAGCCGGCAAGTACCGGGCGTGGTTGAAACGTCGAACAACCTCGGTATCGTCGAGTTGCACCCGAATGGTGGCTCGTGCAACTTCATGGTGCGTTCGCTGATCGGCAGCGGCAGCATGGCTTTGGCAGATGAAATTGCCAGCTTGTGGAAGTTGAGCAATAGCAAAGTGGAAATGGAAGGCTATTACCCTGGATGGGCGCCAAATCCGGATTCGGCGTTGCTCAAGTTGTGCCAGTCGGTCTATCGGCGGGATTTTGGTGCAGACTCGAAGGTTCAGGTCGTCCATGCGGGGCTGGAGTGCGGCATCATCGGTGACAAGTACCCGGAGATGGATATCGTCTCTTTTGGCCCGACGATTCGTGGCGCCCATGCACCGGGGGAGCGGGTCGAAGTAGCTTCGGTGGAAAAATGCTGGAACTTGCTGACGGCGATTCTGGCCGAATTGCATTGAGAGGGAGCAACTGATGAGAATTGCCTTGATTGTGATGTGCTTGCTCGGATTGACTGCTTGCGGTGTCGAGACGGCGGGTACGGCGGCAACTGCTGCGGCCATGAAAAAACAGGAAATCGAGCAGGGGCGTGCGACGATGGAGAAGGTTAAGCGCGACCTGGATGTGGCCAATCAGCAGGTCGCGCAGCGCGCCGCGCAGGCCGAGGAAGCGACAAAGTAGCCTTAGCGGCGGCGGATGGCTTCGCGACGGGCGAGGCCGAGCTTGGTCGAGCGTTCCATTTTTTGGACGAAGGCCGGGAAATCGAGACCGAATTTGGCACGGAGTTCCTTGGCGTAGTTGTGCAACCAGCGCCAGCGTGGCTCGAAATAGCGCTCCTTGAAGGCGTAGAGCACGTGGTTGCCGTCATCGGGCACCGAAATGACGATGACCTGATCATCGAAAACGTGCATCGCTTCGCCGATCAGGCCGGCGTAACTTTCCTTCTCGCCGGCCAGATTGATGACCAGCACGCCGTTGCCTGACAGCTTGGCGTAGGCGTTGTCGAAAAATTCGCGATTGGCCAGACTGGGCGCGAAGCCAGTCTTGTCGAAGGCATCGACGAGCAAGGCATCGATACCTTTCTCGGTATTTTCCAGATATTCCGCGCCGTCCGCTTCGATAATCTGCAAGCGCTCGTCGTCAGGCGGCACCATGAAGGCGTCGCGGAAGGCGATCACGTTCGGGTCGAGTTCGATGGCGGTCAGTTGTGTGCCGGGCATGCGGCGATGGCAGAACTTGATCAAGGAACCGCCGCCGAGGCCAATCAGCACGATGCGTTTCGGCCGTGGCTGGAAGAGCAGGAAAGCCATCATTTTCTGCGTGTAGCGGATCGCCAGGTCATGCGGCGCCTTGAGCGACATTTCGCTCTGCATCAAGCGAACGTTGAAGTAGAGGAAGCGTGACTTTCCATCGTCGATGATAAAAGGCTTCGAGTAGCTTTCGTCGAGCAACTGGGCGCGCAGTTCACCAGCCTTGGCCCACGCCGGCTCCAGCATCAGCACCGTGCCGGTTTCGACCTCAAACGGGCTGGGCAGTTCGTAAAGCTTGGTCAAGCAGCCAACTTAGTCCGGCAAATCGGTGGCATACAGCAGGAAAACGTATTCGTCGCCAGCCGCAGTATCCAGCCAGGTAAAGGGCAGTTTCGGGTAGGCCGCTTCAAGCGCCTCGCGGTTGTGGCCGATTTCGACGATCAGGATGCCATTGTCGGTCAGATGCTTCTTGGCTTCGCGCAGGATGATGCGCGTGAAATCGAGTCCGTCTTCACCCGAACCAAGGGCGAGTTCCGGTTCGTGCAGGTATTCCGGTGGCAGGCAGGCGACCGATTCAGCATTGACGTAAGGTGGGTTGGAAACAATCAGGTCGAACTTGCGTCCTTCGAGGTTTCTGAAGGCATCGGACTGGATCAGTTCGATGCGGTCGTAGAGGCTGTAATCGGCGACGTTGCGTTCGGCGACGGCAATGGCATTTTCTGACAGGTCGACCGCAGTCACCTCGGCATTCGGGAAGGCGATGGCGGTGAGGATAGCCAGGCAGCCGGAACCGGTGCACAGATCGAGCGCCGATTCGATGGCCCATGGATCGTCGATCCAGGGGGCCAATTGATCTTCAAGCAATTCGGCAATGAAGGAGCGCGGCACGATGACGCGGTCGTCTACGTAGAAACGATGATCGCCAAGCCAGGCTTCATTGGTCAGGTAGGCGGCCGGCAGGCGTTCTTCACAGCGACGGCGGAAGATTTCGAGCAGGGTCTCGCGCTCATGCTGCAGGAGGCGGGCGTCGAGGAAGGGTTCCAGTCGGTCAAGCGGCAGGTGCAGGGTGTGCAGGGTCAGGTAGACCGCTTCATCCCAGGCGTTGTCGCTGCCATGGCCGAAGAAGAGTTGGGCAGCGTTGAAGCGGCTGACGGCGTAACGTAGATAGTCGCGAACGGTGATCAGTTCGGCTTTGGCGGAGAGGTCGCTCATGCGCTCATCAATTGTTCAAGGATGCGGCGATAGATGGAAGAGAGTTTTGGCAGGGCGTCGACAGCAATGCATTCGTCGATCTTGTGGCTGGTCGCATTGACCGGGCCGATTTCAAGCATCTGCCGGCAGATTTCGGCGATGAAGCGGCCGTCGGAGGTGCCGCCAGTAGTCGACAGTTCGGTTTCGATCCCGCAGATGTCGCGGATGGCCGTCGTGGCTGCATCGGCCAGCGGGCCACGCCCGGTCAGGAAGGGGCGGGCGCCAAGCGTCCATTTGATCTCGTAGTCGAGCTTATGTTTTTCGAGGATGGCACACAGGCGCTGCTGCAGGCCTTCCGGCGTGCTGGCCGTTGAGAATCGGAAATTGAACTTGATTTCGACGCTGCCCGGTACGACGTTGGTGGCACCGGTACCACCGTGAATGTTGGAAATCTGCCAGGTGGTCGGCTGGTAATACTCGTTGCCCTGATCCCATTCAGTCGCAGCCAGTTCGGCCAGTGCCGGGGCGGCTTCGTGGATCGGATTGCGACCCTTTTCCGGGTAGGCGATGTGGCACTGGATGCCTTTGACCGTCAGCACGCCGGATAGCGAGCCGCGACGGCCGTTCTTGACCATGTCGCCGAGCGTGTTGACGGAAGTCGGTTCGCCGATGATGCAGAAATCCATCATTTCGCCGCGACCCTTCAGGGCTTCGACGACGATCACGGTGCCGTCCGTGGCATCGCCTTCTTCATCGGAGGTGAGCAGGAAGGCCAGCGATCCGGGGTGGTTCGGGTTTGCAGCGATGAAGGCTTCAACGGCCGTCACCGAGGCGGCAACCGAGGATTTCATGTCGGCTGTGCCACGCCCGTAGAGCATTCCGTCGCGGATTTCGGGAGCGAAGGGCGGCGAGGTCCATTTGTCGAGCGGACCGGTCGGCACGACGTCGGTGTGGCCGGCGAAGACAAACAGCGGTGCGCTCGTGCCGCGGCGTGCCCACAGGTTGGTCACGCCATTGCGGTTGATGAATTCGATGCTGAAGCCAAGCGGTTTCAGTCGTTCGACCAGAATATCCATGCAACCTGCATCTTCAGGCGTGACGGAGGGGCAGGCGATGATCCTTTTCGCCAGTTCAAGCGTGGCGTCGGACATCAGTGCGATTCTTCGTCGTGGTCAGCCAGGCTGAGGGTGAACTCCTTGAAGGAAGTACCGCCATCGCTGGTGCTGTCGAACTCGAGTGCGGCATCGGTCTTCTTGTCGTCCTTGCCATTGGTGCTGCCAAATTCGGAATTGTTGATCAGCCACGACAGGTTGGTCGGCGAATCGGCGTTGGCCAAGGCTTCGTCGATGGTGATCGTGCCACCGCTGTACAGGTTGAACAGATCCTGCTCGAAAGTCTGCGATCCAGGGGCCAGGGTTTGTTCCATGGCGTCCTTGATGCCCTGGACTTCGCCGCGCTCAATCAGTTCGCTGATGTGGCGGGTGTTGAGCATGATTTCGCAGGTCGGAATGCGCTTGCCGTCCGGCTTCTTGACCAGACGCTGCGAAATGATGGCGCGCAGGGCAACCGACAGGTCGAGGAACAGTGCCGGGCGATTTTCCAGCGGGAAGAAGCTGATGATGCGGTTCAGCGCGTGGTAGCTGTTGTTGGCGTGCAGCGTTGCGAGGCAGAGGTGACCGGTTTGCGCGTAGGCGATGGCGGCCTGCATGGTTTCCTTGTCGCGGATTTCGCCGATCAGGATGCAGTCCGGGGCCTGGCGCATGGCGTTCTTCAGCGCCGCCTGCCAGTCCATCGTGTCCATGCCGATTTCGCGCTGGTTGACGATGGATTTCTTGTGTTTGAACAGAAATTCGATCGGATCTTCGACGGTCAGGATGTGGCCGGAACGATTGGCGTTGCGGTGATCGAGCATTGAGGCGAGGGTCGTCGACTTGCCGGAGCCCGTCGCGCCAACGATCAGGATCAGGCCGCGTTTTTCCATGATCAACTCGCCGAGGATGTTCGGCAGGCCAAGTTCATCCATGGCCGGGATGTTGCCCAGAATGAAACGGATGACGATGCTGGTCGAGCCGCGCTGGCGGAAAATATTGACCCGGAAATTGCCGACATTCGGCACACCGAAGGAGAGGTTCATCTCCATTGATGCCTCGAAGGTCTTGATCTGGTCCGGCGACATCAGTTCGTAGGCGATCTTCTCGATCATGTCCGGCAGCATGACCTGCTGATTGACCGGGATCGTGTTGCCCTGAATCTTGATGTGGATAGGCGCGCCTGCGGAAATGAAGATATCCGAGGCCTGCTTTTCGGCCATCAATTGGAACAGTTTGTCGAGAATCATGACAAGACCTTCGTGGGTGGTTTGACTTACGGACGCAGCAATTCGTTGATGCTGGTCTTCGAGCGGGTTTGCGCGTCGACCTTCTTGACGATGATAGCCGCATACAGGCTATAAGCGCCATTGGCCTTCGGCAAGGTGCCGCTGATCACGACAGAGCCCGGCGGCACGCGGCCGTAGGTCACTTCGCCGGTTTCGCGGTCGTAAATCGGGGTGCTCTGGCCGATATAAACGCCCATGGAAAGCACGGAGTTCTCCCCGATGATGACGCCTTCGACGACTTCCGAGCGGGCGCCGATGAAGCAGTTGTCTTCGATGATGGTCGGGTTGGCCTGCAGCGGCTCAAGCACGCCGCCGATGCCGACGCCGCCGGAAAGGTGCACGTTCTTGCCGATCTGGGCGCAGGAACCGACGGTCACCCAGGTGTCGACCATGGTGGCTTCATCAACGTAGGCACCGATATTGACGAACGAAGGCATCAGCACGGCATTCTTGGCAACGTAGGAACCCTTGCGGACGATGGTGCCCGGCACGACGCGGAAGCCGCCCTGACGGAACTGCTCTTCGCTCCAGCCTTCAAACTTGGTATCGACCTTGTCGAAGAAGCGGATGTCGCCGGCTTCCTGGACGCGGTTGTCACGCACACGGAAGGAAAGCAGCACGGCCTTCTTGATCCACTGATGGGTAACCCAGTCGCCATCGATCTTCTCGGCGACACGCAAGGCGCCGGAATCAAGCATGCCGACGACCTGATTGATGGCGGCGATGGTGTCGATCGAGGATTGCGGGGACAGCTCGGTGCGGCGTTCCCAGAGTTCTTCGATGATGGCTTGTAGCGGATGGCTCATGGATGTTCTCTCTGTTTACAGTTGTTGTGCGAATTGGCGAATGCGTTGGGTGGCCTCGAGGCATTCCGCCAGCGAAGCGACCAGTGCGATACGAATGAAATTGGCCCCCGGATTGACGCCGCGGACTTCGCGCGCCAGGAAGCTGCCGGGCAGGACCACGACATTATAGTGTTCGAGCAGGCCGCGGGCGAACTCGGTATCCGCGATGGGCGTCTTCGCCCACAGGTAGAAGCTGGCATCCGGCATGCCGGTGCCGAGCACTTCGGCAATCAGCGGCGTGCAGGCGGCGAACTTTTCGCGGTACTGGTTACGGTTGTCGAGTACGTGCGCCTCGTCATTCCAGGCGGCGATGGAAGCCGTCTGGACCGGCGGAGACATGGCGCAGCCCTGATAGGTGCGGAAGAGCAGGTATTTCTTGAGGATGGCCGCATCGCCAGCGACAAAACCCGAGCGCATACCCGGTACGTTGGAGCGCTTGGACAGGCTGGAGAACATCACGAGGCGTTCGTTCGAACGGCCGAGCAGCCTGGCTGCCTGCAGGCCGCCGATCGGCGGGTTGGCTTCGTCGAAATAGATTTCCGAATAGCACTCGTCGGAAGCAATGACGAAGCCGTATTTGTCGGACAATGCAAACAGTTGCTTCCAGTCTTCCAGCGACAGCACCTTGCCGGTCGGATTGCCCGGTGAGCAGACGTAGAACAACTGGACGCGCGACCATTCTTCTTCGCTCAGGCTGGCGTAGTCGAAGGCGAAATCGTTGTCCGGCAGGTTGTTCAGGAAGCGTGGCTCGGCGCCGGAGAGATAGGCGGCGCCTTCGTAGATCTGGTAGAACGGGTTCGGGCTGACGACCAGCGGCACGTGCCCACGACTGGGGTCAATGACGGTTTGCGCAAAGGAGAACAGTGCCTCGCGTGAACCGTTGACCGGCAGGATTTCAGTTTCCGGGTTCAGTGCCAGATCGTAGCGGCGCTGGCACCAGGCCGCGATGGCCTGACGGAGTGCCGGGACGCCCTGTGTCGTCGGGTAGTTGGCCAGGCCCTTCAAGCCGTTGGCCAGCGCCTCCATGATGAAAGCCGGGGTCGGATGCTGCGGTTCGCCGATGGAGAGTTTGATCTCTTTGTATTGCGGGTTTGGGGTGACGCCGGCGAACAGGGCGCGCAGTTTTTCGAAGGGGTAGGGCTGGAGTTGGGCGAGATGCGGATTCACGTCGGGCGTCGAATGGGTGTAAAAAGCAGATTATCCCTGAAAATGCATTCGCTGCCTTGTGAACAAACATGCCGTCCTGCTAGTCCTCATCTTCTCCGCCTTGCTGGCCGGTTGTGCCATCGGCTATCAGGCCAGAGGCAGCCTGAGCGACGTGTCTGGCGAGTTGCGTGGCAAGGGCTTTCCCGGCAATGCGACCGGTGGTGGCCGCTTTGTGCTGGCTGATCGCGATGGGCGCCTGCAATGCGATGGGTTGATGTCGCCGCCGGATAGTTCGCCTTTGCCTGGCAGTTGCGATGGAGAAAAAGGGAAAGGGGTCGTTCGTTGCAGCGATGGCCGGGAGGTTGTCGTGCGTTGGACGGCGATAACTTGCCGCTCATTTGAGGGGGAAGGGAAGGACGCTCAGGGAAATCGCCTGGTCTTTCGCGTCGAACGCAGTAGATAGTGCCTTGGACAAATGGCGGGTTAGCCGAACAGCGTGACCTTCAGTTTTTGCAGGAAACCCAAGTTGGCCCACCAGTTCAGGCCCCTTGTCCGGAAATCACTTCCCGTCTCGGTCAGGGCCAGTTTTCTGGCGCCGAATTCCGTTTTCCCAATCTCGGCAATGAAGCCGGATTCCATCAGGTAGCGGGCGATGGCCGGCTGAACCTGTTGGCCGGCGATGGTCCAGCGCGAGCCATAGCCTTCGTCGTCACCAGTCAGCATCAGGATAGGCTCGAACTCGCTGATCAGGCGAAGCACCTGCAACGTTTCGGCGCGCTGCGGAATAGAGTCAGGAAGCATCCGGTTGGCAAGGTGGATCAATAAGGAATTCGACCGGGATTTGCTGCCCAGCGTTCCAACGGTTCCAATGCGCCCGCCAGCGGATGGTGTTCCATGACAATGCTGCGTGCCGAGAAGTGGCGGTTCAGTTCGCTGTACAGTTCGTCGTCGCAAAAGCCGATGGCAGCCGCTTCTGCCCTGCTGTTGGCGAAGACGATGCGTTCGATGCGCGCCCAGTAGGCGGCGGACAGGCACATCGGGCAGGGTTCGCTGGAGGCGTAGAGGGTGCAGCCATGCAGGTGGAAGTGATCCTGGTTGGCACAAGCGCTGCGGATGGCGGCGATTTCGGCGTGGGCTGTCGGGTCGTGGCTGGCGACGACGCGGTTCCAGCCTTCGGCGATGATCTGGCCGTCACGGACGATGACGGCACCGAAAGGGCCGCCTTCACCGCTTTCGCTGCCTTGTCGCGCCAGTTCGATGGCACGGGCGAGAAACTGGTCATCCGGGTTCATCTGGCCGATTCCTCCTCTGTGCTACGAAGTCGATCAAATACGTCGATGCTATTATACGGCCCCCAAGATGGCAGGGGCATTTACCCCGCCGAAACCAGGTATGCGTCTCACCAAACTAAAACTCTCCGGTTTCAAGTCCTTCGTCGATCCTACCTCGGTGGCCGTTCCCGGCCAGTTGGTCGGCGTCGTCGGCCCCAATGGCTGCGGCAAATCCAACATCATGGATGCCGTACGCTGGGTGCTGGGCGAGTCGAAAGCCTCGGAGCTGCGCGGCGAGTCGATGATGGACGTCATCTTCAACGGCTCATCCAATCGCAAGCCGGTGTCGCGCGCTTCGGTCGAGTTGATCTTCGAGAACCTGCTCGGTCGGGCACTCGGCCAGTGGTCGCAATACACCGAGCTGTCGGTCAAGCGCACGCTGACCCGGCAGGGGCAGTCGGATTACTTCATCAACAATCTGAAGGTCCGGCGCAAGGACATCACCGATCTGTTCCTCGGCACCGGCCTCGGTCCACGCGCCTACGCCATCATCGGCCAGGGGATGATCTCGCGGATTATCGAGGCGCGCCCGGATGACCTGCGTGTCTTTCTCGAGGAAGCCGCCGGCGTCACCCGCTACAAGGAGCGGCGCAAGGAAACCAACGGTCGGCTGGAAGATACCCGCGAAAACCTGTTGCGCGTCGAGGACATCCGCCAGGAACTTGGCAACCAGATGGAGCGCCTTGAGGCTCAGGCCGAAGTGGCGCGCCGCTATCAGGGGTTGAACGAACAACTGGTCATGCGCCAACAGGTGTTATGGCTGCTCAAGAAGCGCGAAGCCGAGGCCGAGCGGCAACGGCTGTCGCTGGAAGTCGAGCGGGCAGTCACCGATCTTGAGGCACAGAGTGCTGCCCTGCGCGAAACCGAGGCGCGCGCCGAGGAAACCCGTGAGGCCCATTTCGCCGCCGGCGATGCATTGCATAATGCGCAAAGCGAGATGTATTCGGCCAATGCCGAAGTTGCCCGGCTGGAGGCGGAAATCCGCCATCGCCGCGAATCGCGCAGTCAGCTTGAAGCCCGCCTGACTCAACTTGAGGACGAGCTGAAGCACTGGAGCGAGACGGCCGAGAAGTTGGCAGAAGATCGCTTGAAATGGGAAGAAACCCAGGAGATCACCAGGCTGCGTGTCGAAGAGGCTGAGGAACGCCTGCACCAGCAGATGAACATTGCGCCGCAGGTCGAGGAAGACCATGCGCAGGCTCAGGAGGAACTCCAGCGTTTGCGGACGCGAACGACCAATGGCGAACAAAAGCTGGAAGTCGAGCTGACCAACAAGTCGCATGCCCAGCGCGCCCTGCAGGCGATCATCCAGCGTCGGGAACGCTTGCGCGAGGAAACCTTCGGTGAGGCGCCGGACGAACAGGAACTGGCCGAGAAGGAAGAGGAGTTGGCCCTGCTGCGCGAGGAGCTGGCCGGCGATCAGGATCAGTTGCAGCAGTTGCAGCAGGAAATGCCCCAGCTCGAAGTCCGGCGCAAGGAAGCACAGGCCGAATTGCAGCGCATCGAGCGCGAACTGGCCGCTGGTCAGGCCCGTCGCGCTGCGCTGGAACAGATGCAGGCCCGTACGCAGCAGACCGGCAAGCTGCCGGAATGGCTGCGCCGCCACAATCTCGAAAGCGCACCGCCGCTGTGGCAGAAGATACACGTCGAAGCAGGTTGGGAAGAGGCCGTCGAGGCCGTGCTGCGCGAGCGCCTGAGCGCCATCGCCTGCGACGATCCGGCCAAACTTGACGAATGGTTGCATGACAGACCGGAAGCGCGACTCGCCGTTATGCTTGGTACAAATGCGGTGGTCGACCATCGGCTCGTGGCAAATACCCTGGCGGCACGTGTCCGCAGCGATGATCCGGCCATTCGTGCCGTGCTGGTGGACTGGCTGGGGGCTGTGCGCACGGCAGAGTCGCTGGCCGAAGGCTTGGGTCAGCGCGGTGAATTGCCGGATGGCGGCTTGCTGGTGACCCGTGGCGGCGACATGCTGACCCGTAACAGCGTCACCTTCTTTGCCCCGGATCAGGGCGAGCACGGCCTGCTCGAACGCCAGCGCGAGATCGAAACCCTGGCGGAAGGTATCGCCTTGGCCGAAGAGCAGGCAGAGAGCCAGCGCGAGCAGCAGGCAATGCTCGATGAGCAGCTCGAAGACAAGCAGGAAGAAATGGGCGAGATCCGGCAGTACGTGACGGACCGCCAGCAGCGCGTACATGCGGTGCAGATGGAAGTGCTCAAGCTGACCCAGGCCATTGAGCGCTACAAGGAACAAAAGGAACGCATCGCCGAGCAGTTGGCCGAGTTGGCCGAAGAAGAAGAGGGCGAGCGCGAGCGTGAAATGTCGTCCGATGAACGCATTGAGGAAATCCGTGATGGCCTGTCGCGGATTCGCGTGCTGGTCCATGGTGCCCAGTCACGGCTCGATGAATGCGAACGTGCCGTGCGTGCCGAGCGTGAGCGCAATGCCGACCTTGACCGTGCCTTGCGCGAAGCGCAGTTTTCGCTTCGTGAAAGCGACGGCAAGCTGCAGGATGTCTTCGCTCAGCAGGCAACCGCACAGCGCGAGCTGAATCGTATTGAAAAGGACCGGGCGCAGTGCGCCGAGCAGGTCGAGGCAGCGCCGCCGGATGTAATGGAAGGTGCCTTGCAGATTGCGCTCGAAGCCCGCCAGGCGGCCGAGAAAGTGTTGGCCGAAAAGCGCGATGCGCTGGAGTCGGCGACCAATGCCCTGCGCGGCTTCGAGGAGCAGCGCCTGCGCATCGAACAGGGGCTGGAGCCGCTACGTGCGCGCATCGGCGACCTCAAGCTGAAGGAGCAGGCGGCGGCACTCAATACCGAACAGTTTGCCCTGCAACTGCTGGAGGCCGGCGCCGACGAAGTAGCGCTTCAAAATGAGTTAGGCAATGCCCGTCCGGCCAGTTTGCAGGGGGAAATCACCCGCTTGGCCAATGCCATCGCCGAGCTTGGTGCCGTCAATATGGCCGCGCTGCAGGAGTTGGAGACAGCGACCGAGCGCAAGGGCTACCTCGACATGCAGGCCGCCGACCTGACCGAGGCGATGGAAACGCTGGAAAACGCCATCCGTCGGATCGACCGCGAAACGCGCGACCTGCTGCAAAGCACGTTTGATACGGTTAATGGCCATTTCGGCCAGCTATTCCCGGAACTGTTCGGCGGTGGCCGCGCCGAATTGGTGATGACCGGCGACGAAATCCTCGATGCGGGCGTGCAGGTTATCGCCCAGCCGCCGGGCAAGAAGAATTCGACCATCCATCTGCTCTCCGGTGGCGAAAAGGCCCTGACGGCGATCGCGCTGGTTTTCTCGATGTTTCAGTTGAATCCGGCGCCGTTTTGTCTGCTCGACGAGGTCGATGCGCCGCTCGATGACAGCAATACAGAGCGTTTCTGCGCCATGGTCAAGAAAATGTCAGGTGCAACGCAGTTCCTGTTCATTTCCCATAATAAAATCGCGATGGAAATGGCCGAGCAGCTGGTCGGCGTCACCATGCAGGAATCCGGTGTTTCGCGCGTGGTGGAAGTGGATATTCAGGAAGCTTTGAAAATGAGGGATGCTGCATAGTGGTCTGCTTCGCAATTAACGAAACATGAAAGCTTGTCTTTGCGCCCCTGGCGGTGTTGCTCATCCTCGCGATAGCTACGGCTATCGTTGCGGTTCGCGCCTAGCCAGGAACACAAATCCGGCACTTTCATTCAGTTCCGCCAATTACGAAGCAGACCACTGAGGCGCTCCAGGGAAGAGATTGAGATGACCGAACTCCAGATGGGATTGATTGGCCTGGGCGCAACGGCGGTAGTCGGCGTGTTTGGCTATAACAAGTGGCAGGAATTCCGGCAGCGCAAGCTGGCCGAAGCGGTCATGAAGCCGCATCACGAAGATGTGTTGTTGGGCGATGCCCCCAAGGCGGTTCCGCAGGCCCCGGCTCCTGAACGTAGCGAACCAGAAATTCGCGTCGATTCTGCGCCTTCAGTCGAGGAGCGGGTTGAACCGATGTTCGTTGATCCTCATCCGACTGAACCAACGGACGACATGCAGGCTGCCCCCCCGGATATTCCGCTGCCCGAGGCTCCAGTTATTGAAGCTCCGCCGGCGCCAGTGGCTGTTGTACCTGAGGTATCGGTTGCGCACGAAGCGGACGAAAGCCTGCCCGAGATTGTTGCTGGTGAAGTGCCAGCGGAATTGCTTGATCCGCGTCTGGAGTTCATCGTCGCCATGGAGCTGGTTGAGCCGGTGTCGGCCATCCAGATATTGCATTCGCAACGTTCCGTGTTGCATCGCCTGAACAAGCCGGTGCATTGGGTGGGCTTCAATGAGCGAACCCGCGAATGGCAGCGCTTGTCACCAGACCATGACCTGAACCTGCGTCGATTGCGAGTCGGCCTGCAACTGGTTAATCGTCTGGGGCCTGTCTCGGAAGGCGATGTCGCCATCTTCACCAATGCCATGCAGGCCTTGGCCGACGAACTGATGGCGGTGGCCGACATGCCATCGTCCCGCGTGCTCGATCAGGCCGCCGAAATTGACCGTTTCTGTGCTGCAGTTGACTTGGAAATCGGCTTGAATCTGGTCAGCCGGGCCAGCGCATTTTCCGGGACCAAGATTCGTGCTCTGGCCGAAGCTGCAGGCATGGTGCTTGGCATCGATGGCCTGTTTACCCGCTACGACGACAACGGTCGGGCCCAGTTCAGTCTGCAGAACTACGAGAGCACGCCATTCTCGGCCGATGCCTTGCGTACGGTAACGACGCATGGCTTGACCTTCCTGCTCGATGTGCCGCGGGTCGATCATGGTGAGCGCGTCTTCATGCAGATGAGTGAGATTGCCAAGCGCTTCGCCGATACGCTGCAGGGGGCGCTGGTTGATGACAACCGTCAGCCCCTGTCGGAGTCACAGCTCGACCATATCCGTCGAGAATTCATCGGCAAGCCGCAAGCGACCATGGCCAGCTTCGGCCTGCACGCCGGTTCGCCCCAGGCGCTGCGGCTGTTTTCCTGATGGCAGCACCGGCAGTGGCGGTTGAGCGCGCCGCCTGGCTACGCGCCGAGCTGGAGCGCCATAACCATGCGTATTACGTCCTTGATGCGCCGACCATCCCGGATGCCGAGTACGACAAGCTGTTCCGCGAACTGCAGGAGCTGGAGGCTGAATATCCCGAACTGCTGATGGCCGATTCGCCGACGCAGCGTGTCGGTGGCGCAGCGCTCAAGGAATTCCCGCCCCGCCAGCACGGCGTGCCGATGCTGTCGTTGAACAATGCCTTTGCGCCGGAAGAGGTTGAGGCTTTCGACAAGCGCGTCCGCGATGGCCTGGAGACGATTTCTGCCATCGACTATGCGGTTGATCCGAAATTTGATGGCCTGGCGATCAGCCTGACCTACGAACATGGTGTTTTCACATGCGGTGCGACGCGGGGCGACGGTGTCACCGGCGAGGAAGTGACGCCCAACCTGCGGACCATACGCGGCATTCCGCTCCGCTTGCAAGGGGCTGGTTGGCCGGCGCTGATCGAGATACGCGGCGAGGTGCTGATGTTCAAGGCCGATTTTGCCGAACTGAATGCCCGCCAGCGCGAACGCGGCGACAAGGAATTCGCCAATCCGCGCAATGCGGCTGCCGGCAGCCTGCGCCAGCTCGATTCAAAAATCACCGCCGGACGGCCACTCTCCTTTTTTGCCTACGGCGTTGGCGCCGGGGCCGATGCAGTGGCCGTCCGGACCCATGGCGAGTTGATGGAGAAACTTTCCGGCTGGGGCTTTCCTGTTGCCGCAGAGCGCCGCGTCGTGCAAGGTTCGCGCGGCCTGCTGAGTTATTTTGCCGAGATTGGCGAAAAGCGCCCGAGCCTGCCCTATGACATCGATGGCGTGGTCTACAAGGTCAATCGCTTGGATTGGCAGGCGCAACTGGGCTTTGTCTCGCGTGCCCCACGTTTCGCCATCGCCCATAAATTTCCGGCGGAAGAGGCTCTGACCGAAGTGCTCGGCATCGACGTCCAGGTTGGCCGAACCGGGGCGATTACGCCGGTCGCCCGCCTGAAGCCGGTCTTTGTCGGCGGCGTGACAGTGACCAATGCGACACTGCACAACGAAGATGAAGTGCGGCGCAAGGATGTCCGGGTCGGTGACACGGTGATCGTTCGGCGGGCTGGTGATGTGATTCCCGAGGTGGTCGCCATCGTTCCGGAGAAGCGCCCAACGCGCGATTTGTTCGGCGGAGAGCCGCTGCATCCAGCTTTCGAACTCCCCAAAACCTGCCCGGAATGTGGCTCGGCTGTCGCCAGGGGCGAAGACGAAGCAATCGCCCGCTGTACCGGTGGCCTGTATTGCCCGGCCCAGCGCAAGCAGGCTCTTTGGCATTTTGCGGCGCGCCGGGCGATGGATATTGAGGGGTTGGGCGACAAGCTGGTCGATCAACTGGTCGATGCCGGTCTCGTCCATTCTCCGGCTGACCTCTACGGGCTGACCGTCGAAACACTGGCCGGGCTGGAGCGCATGGGCGAGAAATCGGCGCAGAATCTGGTGGCAGCGATCGATAAAAGCCGGCAAACGACGCTGGCCCGCTTTATCTTCGGGCTGGGCATCCGCAATGTTGGCGAAGCAACAGCGCGAGATCTGGCCAAGCATTTCGGTGGCCTGGATGCGCTACTCGCCGCCGATACTGCAGCCCTGCAAACGGTGCCCGATGTCGGGCCGGTGGTTGCCGCTAGTATTGTGGCTTTCTTCAATGAGTCACATAACCGTGAAATCATTTCCCGCTTGCTTGAGGCTGGCCTGCAGTGGGCCGAAGGCGAACCGGTGGACTCGGGGCCAAAGCCGCTGGCCGGAAAAACGCTGGTCTTGACCGGCACGCTACCAACGTTGAAGCGCGATGAAGCCAAGGCACTGGTTGAAGCGGCCGGTGGCAAGGTTGCGGGTTCAGTATCGAAGAAAACGGATTTTGTGGTCGCTGGCGAAGAGGCCGGTTCCAAGCTGGAAAAAGCCCTGGAACTGGGTGTGCCGGTGATCGATGAGGCTGAATTGATGAAATTGCTCGCAAAGGGAGTCGAATAATGAAGAAGGTTCGCAAGGCAGTATTCCCGGTTGCCGGGATGGGTACCCGTTTTCTGCCGGCCACCAAGGCCAGCCCAAAGGAAATGCTGCCCATCGTTGACAAGCCCTTGATCCAGTTTGCCGTTGAGGAAGCGGTGGCCGCCGGCATCACGGACATGGTCTTCGTGACCGGTCGTTCCAAGCGTTCCATCGAGGATCATTTCGACAAGGCCTACGAACTCGAAAGCGAATTGCAGGCGCGCGGCAAGGACGAGTTGCTCGATTTCGTCCGCAACATGATCCCGAAGAACATCAATTGCATCTATATCCGCCAGGCGGAAGCGCTGGGTCTCGGCCATGCCGTGTTGTGTGCCAAGCCGGTAATCGGTGATGAACCTTTCGCGGTGATACTGGCCGATGACCTGCTCGACGGCAAGCCGGCGGTCATGAAGCAGATGACGGATACCTACGATTACTACCGCTGCTCGGTGCTCGGCGTGCAGGATGTGCCCCGCGCCGATACCCGCAGCTATGGCATCGTCGATGCCCGTCCGGTGGCAGAGCGGGTGGAGCAGATCAATGCCATCGTCGAGAAGCCGAAGCCCGAGGATGCCCCGTCGACGCTGGCCGTTGTCGGCCGCTACATCCTGACCCCGCGCATTTTCCATCATCTGGAAAACGTCAAACCGGGCGCTGGTGGTGAAATCCAGCTGACCGACGGCATTGCATCGCTGCTCAGCGAAGAGCAGGTGCTGGCTTATCGCTACGACGGCACTCGCTACGATTGTGGCTCCAAACTTGGTTACCTGCAGGCAACGGTCGTTTTTGGCCAGCGCCACCCGGAAATCGGCCCGGAATTCGAGGCCTACCTGAAAACGCTGGGAGGCTGAATGGACCTGAAAAAAGCGCAGGCCATGCTGGCCAATGCCGAGCTGATTCACAGCGAATCTGTTGTTCAGGGCGCCGTGGCGGAGGTGGCTGCAGCCATTCGCGAGAGGTTGGCTGACAAGTATCCGTTGGTCCTGTGCGTGATGACCGGCGGCGTCGTCTTTTGCGGTCAATTGCTCACCAAGCTCGATTTTCCGCTCGACTTCGATTATCTGCATGCGACCCGCTACGGACCGGAAACGCAGGGCGGCAAGATTTCCTGGCGCTCCGCACCGTGGACCTCGGTCAAGGGGCGTTCAGTGCTGGTCGTGGATGACATCCTCGATGAGGGGGTGACCCTGGCTGCGGTCAAGGAAAGCCTTCGCCGCATGGGGGCCGAAGAGGTGCTCACGGTCGTCTTTGCCGACAAGCTGAACGGCAAGGAAAAACCAATTGTTGCCGACTTCATCGGGCTGACCGTACCAGACCGCTTCGTCTTCGGTTTTGGCATGGACGCCGGCGGTGTCTGGCGCAATCTGCCTGCCATCTACGCCATGAAGGATGATGCATGAGCGGTGCGAACGTCGCCGAATTCATCGGATACTGGGAGGCCGAAGGGCAGACCTATGTCCGGCGTGGCGACTATGAGTGGATGGCATCGCTGGTCCCGGGGAAGCGGGTGCTGGAAATCGGCTGCGGCGTCGGCTTTGCAACGCAGGCTTTGGGCAGGAGTGGCTTGGCTGTGCTTTCCATCGATTCGCTGGACGAATGCCTGGAAGCGACCCGGCCGCGAGTCGCTGGTAGTGACGTTAGCTTGATGCTGGCCGACATTTCTTCCTTGACGGGGCAGCAGCAGGCCGTGATCGAGGCATTTGCGCCCGACACCGTTGTCTGCTGGCTGATGGGTGCCCCGGCGGAAACCACGGGAGCGGTGCCAACCGATGCTGGTAAGGCGGTCATCGCCTATCGCGAAAAGATTCACCGTGTCGTGGCCGAAGTGGCCGCCAGTTTGCCGACCGTGCAGTTCCTGCATTTGGTCGATCGCACCGTTATTCCCTGGCAGGCCAAGGATATCGGCCGGGATACGCTGGTCGGTTACCACAATGGCAAGACCCTCGCTGATCTGCCGTTTGCCAGCGAACGGCGCAATGCGCTGTACCGCAAGCTTGAGGAAAATTCGGCCGAGATGGCCCGGTTAAAAACGCACCCATCGCTCAAGGGCGCGGTGCCGACGCTGGCTTCGCTGCTGGCTGAAAGGAAGAAATAACATGTTGGCAATCATCGGTGGCAGCGGCCTGACAACGCTGTCGAACCTCGACGTGTCGCACCGGGAAGTTGTGCGCACTCCTTACGGTGAAGCCTCGGGAGCGCTTGTTTTCGGGCAAATCTGTGGTCAGCCTGCGGTCTTCTTGCCGCGCCACGGCTATGGTCACACCATCCCGCCGCACATGGTCAATTACCGGGCCAATATGTGGGCACTGCATCACCACAAGGTCAGCGGCATCATTTCCGTCGCATCGGTTGGCAGTATTCGCGGCGACCTGCAGCCGGGCGACATCGTGCTGCCCCACCAGATCATTGACTATACCTGGGGCCGTAAATCGACCTTTTTCGATGGCAATGGCACGCCAGTGAATCACATCGATTTCACCGATCCGTATGATGCCGAACTGCGTCGTCGCATTCTTGAAGCTGGCGAACAGCTGAGCATCGATGTCAAGGTTGGCGCCGTCTACGCCGCAACTCAGGGGCCACGCCTCGAAACGGCGGCGGAAATCAACCGGCTGGAACGTGACGGGGCGGATGTGGTTGGCATGACCGGTATGCCGGAAGCAGCGCTGGCGCGCGAGCTAGGCACGCCCTATGCAGCGATCAATGTCGTGGCCAACCATGCAGCAGGACGGGGTAGCAGCGCCAACGGCATCCATTTCGAAAGCCTGGAACCCGTTCTGCAGGAAGCGATGGGGCGGGTCAAGGCGATCATCGAAAAACTGGTGGGTTGCCAGAACAACTGCCAACCGCTCGGTCTGTCGGTTTAAGTTACACCTTCCGGTAAGCCGCGAGGCTTTGCGCTTACCGGAAGATTTCTAGACCTTCAGCCGCTCCATCAATTCAGTTTCCAGGCGGATGCGGTTGTTGGTGTCGCGCAAATCACCGCCGCTGATTAGAAAGACGTCTTCTGCCCGTTCGCCGAGCGTGGTGATTTTGGCAGTGTGCAGATAGGCGCCATGCTCGGTGAGGGTATTGGCCACGGTGTAGAGCAGGCCGGGGCGGTCGGCGGCGACCAGCGACAGGATGAAGTGCGTACCCTTTTCGTCACCACGGATGCTGACTTCTGGCTTGATCGGGAAATGCTTTACCTGTCTCGACAGTCTGCCGGCTGAAGGTATGTCCGGCGGCATCTGGTGCAACAAGCGTTGCTCGAGTTCGTGCTCGATATAGGCGACCATTTCGCGATCGTTGTCGCGGTCTTCGACATCCAGCACGACGAAGCTGTCCAGGGCGTAACCATGAGCTGTGGTGTGAATCTTGGCATCGACGATGCTGTAGCCGGCGCGGGCGAAGAAACCCACGATACGGGCGAAGAGATCGGGCTGGTCCTGGGTATAGACCATGACCTGCAAGCCTTCACCTTCCTGATACGGACGGGCACGGACAACCGGCTGGTTGTTATAAATCCGGTAATGCAGGGAGCGTGTGTGCCAGGCAATTTCTTCGGCGGAATGGCGCAGGAAATAGACCGTATCGAGCTGCTTCCACAGACGCTCATGCACGGTGGCCGAGAGCGCGAAGAAACGGAGTAGACGCATGGCTTCAGCCTGGCGCTCGGCAATGACACCATGGGCCGCCGGTGCTTCGCCCTGATTGATATGGTGAATGGCCTGATAGTACAGATCGGCTAGCAGCTTGCCTTTCCAGTGGTTCCAGACTTTCGGGCTGGTACCGCGAATGTCGGCATGGGTCAGCAGGTAGAGCGCCTGAACGTGCCGCGTATCGCCAGCCAGTTGAATGAAGTTGGCGATGACGTCGGGGTCGGTGAGGTCTTCCTTCTGGGCAACCTGCGACATTACGAGGTGATTCTTGACCAGCCAGACGACCAGCTCGGTGTCTTCTTCTGTCATGCCGTGATTGATGCAGAATTCGCGGGCATCTACCGTACCGAGGTCCGAATGATCGCCGCCACGACCCTTGGCAATATCGTGAAATAGGGCAGCGACATAGAGCAGCCAGGGGCGCTCCAGTTCGCTGATGATGCGCGAACAGAGCGGATATTCGTGAGCGAACTCGCTCATTGTGAACCGGCGGATGTTGCGCATCACTTGCAGGATGTGTTGGTCGACCGTGTAAACGTGAAACAGGTCGTGCTGCATCTGTCCGACGATGCGTCCGAAATTCGGCAGGTAGCTGCCAAGGATATCAAGCTGGTTCATGCGCCGGAATTCATGGACGATGCCTCGATCGCTATGAAGAAGCTTCATGAAGGCGGCCCGATTTTCCGGATTGGCACGGAACTCCGGCGTGATCTGGTCGCGAGCTCGCCACAGGGCGCGCAGTGTCCGGGCTGTCATGCCGAACAGTTCATGGCTCTCCTGCATGACCAGAAAGCTGTCCAGAATGGCGGAAGGATTGCGCAAGTAGAGCTGCTCATCCCGGATGTCCAGCAGGTTGCCGACGATCTGGAAATTCTCGTCGAGTTGTTGCGGCGTTTGCTCGCTCTCCGGCGTCAGGGCGGCGCCCATGTTTTGCAGCAGTATGGTATTGAGCACGGTCACCGTCTTGGCATTACGGTAATAGACCTGCATCAATCGTTCCGATCCGCGCTTGGCTTCGTTTGAAACGAAGCCATAGTTGGCAGCCAGGTTGCCCTGATAGTCGAACAGCAGCCGGTCCTCGCGTCGCCCTAGCATGAAATGGAGGCGGATGCGCAAATGACTCAGGTATTGCTCGCATCCTTCTGCCTGAGCCATTTCTTCCTGAGTAATGATGCCGTTCTGATGTAATTCGGCCCAGGTCGCTCCATAGCCCGCCGCTTTCGCAATCCAGAAAATAATCTGGATGTCTCTTAGACCGCCGGGTGAGTCCTTGCAGTTGGGTTCAAGGCTATACGGTGTTTCATTGAAACGAAGGTAGCGTTCCTGTTGCTCAAGGCGCTTTGCTTCGTAGAAAACCAGGGGGTCAAGATTGCCGCGCAGTCGCTTCTGAAAAGTGGCAAACAGTTTGCTGTTGCCCGTCAACAGGCGAGCCTCGAGTAGCGCGGTTTGTACGGTAATGTCGTTGGCGGCTTCGTTCAGGCATTCCTGAATGGTGCGCACGCTGTGACCGATCTCCAGTCCAATGTCCCAGAAATGGCCCACCAGGCGTTCAAGCTTTTCCTGCAGGCTCGCGCTGACTTCCTGTGGCAACAGGATCAGCAGGTCGATATCGGACGCCGGGTAAAGTTCGCCACGTCCGTAGCCGCCGACCGCTGCCAGGGCCAGAGAGGCCGGAAATTCCAAGGATTTCCAGAGTTTTTCGAGGACCGTATCGACTTGCTGGCAACGATCGCGGAGCAAGGCAACAGCATCGTTGTTTTGCTCGTAGTTCAGCCGTAGCTGGCTTTGATTGGCCTTTACTTCGGCGCGCAGGGCAGCAACGTCGCAGACCATTATCCGATCCAGTCAGGCTTGGGGCGACATCCGGCTGACAATGTCATTACCTCATAACCGGTATCGGTTACCAGTACCGTATGTTCCCACTGTGCGGAAAGGCTGCGGTCCTTGGTGACTATGGTCCAACCATCGGCCATTTCGCGGATCGCTGCCTTGCCGGCATTGATCATCGGTTCGATGGTGAAAATCATGCCCGGTTCCAGCTTTGGGCCGGTAGCTGGCTTGCCGTAATGCAGCACTTGAGGGTCTTCGTGAAATTTCTTGCCGATGCCGTGACCGCAGAACTCGCGAACGACCGAGTAGCCGCTCTTCTCTGCGTATTTCTGGATCACCGCACCGATGTCGCCGAGGAAGGCGCCCGGTTTGACGACGGAAATTCCCAGCCACATGCACTCAAAGGTGATTTCGCACAGGCGCTTGGCCTGGATCGAACCTTCGCCAACGATGAACATCCGGCTGGTGTCCCCGTGATAACCGTCCTTGATGGTCGTGATGTCGAGATTGATGATGTCGCCGTTTTTCAGAACACGCTCTCCGGGAACGCCGTGGCAGACCTGCTGGTTGACCGAAGTGCAGATCGATTTCGGGTAAGGGTCGTAGCCCGAAGGGGCGTAATTGAGCGGGGCAGGAATGCAGCCCTGCACGTTGACCATCAGGTCATGGCAAAGCTTGTCCAGTTCGTCGGTGGTGATGCCGGGTTTGACGAAAGGTTCGATGTAGTCGAGAACCTCTCCGGCGAGACGCCCGGCAACTCGCATTTTTTCGATTTCTTCCGGGGTCTTGATGGTGATACTCATGGATTTTCTATGGTGCGTAGGGAACGCTGAAGGATAAATGATGGGGCTTGTTTCGCAAAGCAGATGCCGCGGAAAATGGCATACTCCGCGGGTTTTCTACTTGCTTGTGTGGCGATGAAGATTCTTCTGCTTGGTAAGGATGGTCAGGTCGGCTGGCAGTTGCAGCGTTCGCTGGCGCCGCATGGCGAGGTCGTGGCATGTGGTCGGGATCGTTGTGATTTGGCCGATACGGTCCAGATTCGTTCCTTGGTGCGTGAAATTCGCCCTTCTGTCATTGTCAATGCCACCGCCTATACGGCAGTCGACAAGGCTGAATCCGAGCCTGATCTGGCAAAGCGTATCAATGCCGATGCGCCCGGTATTCTGGCCGAAGAGGCGGCATTGCTCGACGCCTTGTTGGTCCATTATTCAACGGACTACGTCTATGATGGCACCAAGTCTGCGGCCTATCAGGAAATAGATTTCACCGCCCCCCAAGGTGTCTACGGTCGAACCAAGCTGGCCGGCGAGGAGGCGATTCGTGCGGTTGGCGGCAAGTCGCTGATCTTTCGGACGAGTTGGGTATTCGGGGCGCGGGGCAACAACTTCGTCAAGACCATCTTGCGGCTGGCGCGGGAGAAGAAGAGTCTGAACGTGGTTGCGGACCAGATCGGTTCGCCGACGCCTGCTGCCCTGATTGCTACGGTCACCGGCGTTGTGCTGGCCATGCTGCATCAGGGCAGGTCGCTGGAAAAAGGCGAAAACCGCCTGTATCACCTGGCGGCATCGCGGCCGGTCAGTTGGTGCGAATTCGCACAAACGATCGTCGGATTGGCCGGACAGGTACCAGGCTTTGATCTGTGCCTGAAGCCGGGGGCAATACGGGCAATATCCAGCTCAGAGTATCCGACGCCGGCCCGTCGCCCGGCTAACTCGCGACTCGACTGTAGTCGGCTCGAAAACGATTTCGGTTTACAGATGCCCGACTGGCAGCCATATCTGGAACGGATGCTGCAACTGCTGGCTTTGAAGCAGAACGGCTACTGATCCGTCATTTGGGCTTTTTTGTTGTCCCTTCTGCTGCTATAATCATCGGGTTTTTCTTGGCCTTCTTGGCTGAAAAGAACGGTTGTCTGCGTGGTGCAGGCGACCAAAATCCACACATCCGCCGATTAAGGGTGTCTGTCAAAACTCAATAATGACGGGCGTTTCCGGCGGGTGGAGGTTCAACCCTTAATAGGAATATTGCTATGTCCGTTACCATGCGCGAAATGCTGGAGGCTGGTGTCCACTTCGGTCACCAGACCCGTTTCTGGTCCCCCAAGATGGCTCCGTACATCTTCGGTGCCCGCAACAAGATTCACATCGTCAACCTCGAAAAGACCCTGGCCAAGTACAACGAAGCCATGGCTTTCGTGAAGAAGCTGGCTTCCAGCCGCGGCACCATCCTGTTTGTTGGTACCAAGCGTCAGGCTCGTGAAATCATCGGCGAAGAAGCCCTGCGCGCCGGCGCTCCGTTTGTTGACCAGCGCTGGCTGGGTGGCATGCTGACCAACTTCAAGACCGTCAAGACCTCGATCAAGCGTCTGAAGGACATGGAAGTTGCCGTTGAAGCCGGTGAACTGGAAAAGATGCCGAAGAAAGAAGCGCTGACCTTCCGTCGCGAACTGGAAAAGCTGCAGAAGTCCATCGGCGGCATCAAGGATATGGGCGGCTTGCCGGATGCCATCTTCGTCATCGACGTCGGCTACCACAAAATTGCCATCACCGAAGCCGAAAAGCTCGGTATCCCGGTCATCGGCGTGGTCGATACCAACCACTCTCCGGAAGGCGTTGCTTACGTGATCCCGGGTAACGACGACTCTTCCCGCGCCATCCAGCTTTACGCTCGCGGCGTTGCTGATGCCATCCTTGAAGGCCGCAGCCAGGTTATTCAGGATATCGTGGCCGCCGGTGGTGACGATGAGTTCGTCGAAGTTCAGGAAGCTGCACAATAAAGTTGTAACGGCGGAGCTTTAGGCTCCGCCTGTTCTAAAAGCTCAGGAGAAAGAAATATGGCGGCAATTACCGCAGGCATGGTGGCAGAACTGCGCGGCAAGACCGACGCACCCATGATGGAATGCAAGAAGGCCCTGACCGAAGCTGATGGCGACATGGCCAAGGCTGAAGAAATTCTTCGCGTCAAGCTGGGCAACAAGGCATCCAAGGCTGCAGTCCGTATCGCAGCCGAAGGTATCGTGGCCGTCAGCATCTCCGCTGATGGCAAGCTTGGCTCGATCATCGAAGTTAACAGCGAAACCGACTTCGTCGCCAAGAATGATGAATTCATCGCCCTGTCCAATGGCTGTGCCGCCCTGGTTGCTAACCAGAATCCGGCCGACGTTGCTGCGCTGTCCGCGCTGCCGATGGGCGAAGGCACGGTCGAATCGACCCGTTCCGCACTGGTCGGCAAGATCGGTGAAAACATGACCATCCGCCGCTTCGTTCGTTTCGAAGCCAAGGGCAAGCTGGTTTCCTATATCCACGGTGGTGCCAAGGTTGGCGTCGTGGTTGATCTGGTCGGTGGTGACGAGCAACTGGGCAAGGATCTGGCCATGCATATCGCCGCTTCCAAGCCGAAGTCGCTGGACTCCACCGGTGTTCCGGCTGAACTGCTGGAAACCGAGCGTCGCGTTGCCATCGAAAAGGCTCGCGAAGCCGGCAAGCCGGAAGCGATGCTGGAAAAGATCGCCGAAGGCACTGTCCAGAAGTACCTGAAGGATGTGACCTTGCTTGGTCAGGTCTTCGTCAAGGCCGCTGATGGCAAGCAGACCATTGAGCAGTTGCTGAAGGAAAAGGGCGCTTCGGTGGCCGGCTTCACGCTGTACATGGTCGGTGAGGGTATCGAGAAGAAGGTTGATGACTTTGCTGCTGAAGTGGCTGCCCAGGCTGCCGCTGCTGCTGCCAAGAAGTAATTGAAAGGAATGCCGATGTCCGCACCCAAATACAAGCGCATCCTCCTGAAGCTCTCTGGCGAGGCCCTGATGGGCAATGACGCCTATGGCATCAACCCGCAGACCATTGCGGCGATTGTCGGGGAGATCAAGGTGGTCGCCGATATGGGTGTGGAAATCGGTGTCGTGATCGGCGGTGGCAATATCTTCCGCGGCATGGCCGGTACGGCCACCGGGATGGATAGAGCCACTGCGGATTACATGGGCATGCTGGCCACGGTGATGAACGCCATGGCGCTGTCCGATGCTTTTCGTCAGGGGGGGCTGAATGCCCGCGTGCAGTCCGCTCTGAATATTGAACAGGTCGTCGAGCCCTACATTCGTGGCAAGGCGATTCGCTATCTCGAGGAAGGCAAGATCGTGATTTTCGGCGCCGGTACCGGCAACCCGTTTTTCACGACCGATACTGCTGCAGCATTGCGCGGTTCGGAAATTGGCGCGGAAATCGTGCTGAAGGCGACCAAGGTCGATGGCATCTACTCGGCCGATCCCAAGAAGGATCCTTTGGCGACACGTTACGACAAGATCAGCTTCAATGAAGCGATCTCCAAGAGTCTGGCGGTCATGGATGCGACTGCCTTCGCGCTTTGTCGCGATCAGAAATTGCCGATCAACGTATTTTCGATCTTCAAGGCTGGCGCGCTGAAGCGCGTGGTCTGTGGTGAAGATGAAGGTACGCTGGTCTATTGCTGAAGGAGACAAAAATGATTCCTGAACTCAAAAAAACTGCTGAAGCAAAGATGCAGAAGTCGTTAGAAGCGCTGCGGCTTGATCTCCAGAAGGTCCGTACTGGCCGCGCGCATACCGGCTTGCTGGATCACGTCCAGGTTGATTACTACGGTTCCATGGTGCCGGTGAATCAGGTGGCCAATGTGACCTTGGTCGATGCCCGTACCATTGGCGTTCAGCCGTGGGAAAAGAACATGCTGCAAAAGGTCGAGAAAGCGATCCGCGACTGCGACCTTGGTCTGAACCCGGCTTCGCAGGGCGATCTGATTCGAGTGCCGATGCCTGCTTTGACCGAAGAGCGCCGCAAGGAAATGATCAAGATCGTCAGGACAGAGGGCGAGGGCGTCAAGGTGGCGATCCGCAATCTGCGCCGTGATGCCATTTCGCATCTTAAGGATGCCCTGAAAAAGGGTGAAATTCCGGAAGATGACGAGCGCAAGGCTCAGGACGATGTCCAGAAACTGACTGATCGCTATATCGTCGAAGTCGACAAGATGCTCGCCGCTAAAGAGGCAGAGCTGATGCAGGTTTAAGCCGGTTCCGCCAGGATTACCGGCTAAATGGCCTTCTTTTCCAGTTCAACGCGACAAGTCCCGGAAGCGGCGGCAGTGCCCAAGCACGTCGCCGTCATCATGGATGGCAATGGTCGCTGGGCCAAAAAGCGTTTTTTGCCGCGCGTGGCCGGCCACGTTAAAGGGGTCGAACTGGTCCGTGAGATGGTTAGGGCCTGCCTGGAGCGTGGCGTTCAGTACCTGACCCTTTTTGCCTTTTCTTCCGAAAATTGGCGCCGGCCTCAAGAAGAGGTCACCCTGCTGATGCAGTTGTTCGTCAAGGCGCTCGAACAGGAAGTCGAGAAGCTTGACCGCAATGGTGTTCGCTTGCGTGTGATCGGCGATCTAGGCCGCTTCGAGCCGCGTCTGCAGGAATTGATCCGGCAGGCCGAGGCAAAGACGGCCGGTAATACCCGTCTTGATCTGACCATAGCGGCAAATTATGGTGGACGCTGGGACATCATTCAGGCCACAAATCGTATGCTTGCCGCGCAGCCAGAAAAACGTGAAGCTTGGCTGGAATCGGATCTTGAACCTCATTTGTCGATGAACTTCGCGCCTGAGCCCGATTTGTTCATTCGCACTGGTGGCGAAGAGCGGATCAGCAATTTCCTGCTTTGGCAATTGGCCTATACCGAGCTTTATTTCACGCCGACGCTGTGGCCCGACTTTGATACGGCCGAATTTGACAAGGCGATTGCCTCATTCCAGCAGCGCGAACGCCGTTTCGGCCGAACCAGTGAGCAACTGGTGGAAAAAACCAATGCTTAAGACGCGCGTCATCACGGCGCTTGTGCTGATGGCTTTGCTGTTGCCCAGCCTGTTCTATTCGTCACAGGCTACCTGGGCCTTGCTGGTTGCCGGATTCATCGGGATCGCGGCATGGGAGTGGGGGGCGCTGCTTGGCTGGTCATTGATCGGCCGCGTGGTTCTTGGCCTTGTGACAGGCTTGCTCTGTGTCTTCCTGTCTATTGCCGATCCGAATGCGATTGGCGCTGGCGAGGCTTTTGTGCCGGCCAATCCTTGGGTTTTTCTTGCCTATGGTATTTCTGCGGCCTTCTGGTGTCTTGTGATGCCATTCTGGTTGAAGAATAAGTGGCCGCTGCAGGGTATTGGTGGCGTGTTAATTGGGGCAGTCGTGTTGCTGCCGACTTGGCTGGCGATGGTGCAGTTGCGTGGCCTTGGTGCGGGGGCATTGCTTGGAATTTTCGCCGTAGTCTGGATGGCAGATATTGCTGCTTACTTTTCCGGCAAGGCTTTCGGTAAGCATAAACTGGCCCCGTCAATCAGCCCCGGCAAGACGCGCGAAGGGGCGATTGGTGCCTGCGTCGGCGTGGTGGTCTATGGCGTAGTGGTTCGCCTGGTATTCGGGCTGGATCTGATGCCTTGGTGGTTGTGGATTGCGGCCCTGATCGGTGTAACCGTAATCAGCATTGTCGGCGATCTTTACGAGTCCTTGCTCAAGCGCAAGGCTGGAATAAAGGACAGCAGTAATGTCCTGCCAGGTCACGGTGGTGTGCTTGACCGCATCGACAGCCTGACCTCGACTTTGCCGGTTGTGGCGCTGGTCTGGTTGCTGTTGGCTTATCGGTGAGCCTCAAGTTGCAAAACATCACTGTCCTGGGCTCTACCGGATCGATCGGTGTCAGTACGCTGGATGTGATTCGCCGTCATCCGGATCGCTATCGTGCTTTCGCACTATGTGCGCATTCTCAGATCGACAAATTATTTGAGCAGTGTGTCGAATTCCGTCCGCGTTTTGCTGTGTTGCGCAATGCGCCGCTGGCAGAGAAGCTCAGTGAGCGCTGCCGTACTGCCGGCTTGGACACTGAGGTCCGGCATGGTGTCGAGGCACTGATTGAATTGTCGTCGCTACCTGAGGTGGACGCGGTGATGGCGGCCATCGTTGGCGCAGCCGGTCTCGAACCGACACTTGCAGCCGCGCGGGCTGGCAAGAAGGTGATGCTGGCCAACAAGGAAGTGCTGGTCATGGCCGGTGAGTTATTTATGCAGGCGGTGCGTGAATATGGCGCTTCATTGCTACCGGTCGATAGTGAGCACAACGCCATTTTCCAGTCGCTGCCTGTCGATTTTGCGCGCGGGCTTGAATCCTGTGGTGTGCAAAAGATATTGCTGACGGCGTCAGGCGGCCCTTTCCGTAACTCGCCGCTGGCCGATCTGGCCAATGTTACGCCTGAGCAAGCCTGCGCCCATCCGAACTGGGTCATGGGGCGCAAGATTTCGGTAGATTCGGCAACGATGATGAACAAGGGGCTGGAGGTCATCGAAGCGCACTGGCTCTTTGCTGCGCCGCCGGAAATGATTCAGGTGGTTGTGCATCCGCAGAGTGTCATTCATTCTGCAGTTCAGTATGCTGATGGTTCGGTGCTGGCACAGTTGGGTAATCCCGATATGCGCACCCCGATTGCCTACGCGATGGCTTGGCCTGAGCGCATTGCTGCGGGTGTCGAGCCGCTTGATCTGTTCAAGATTGCCCGACTCGATTTCTCTGCGCCTGATTTCGAGCGTTTCCGTTGTCTGCAGCTGGCCTATGACGTTTTGCGCGAGGGAGGTACTGCACCGGCCATTCTCAATGCGGCCAACGAAATCGCCGTGGCCGCTTTCCTTGATGGTCACCTGCCGTTCCTTGGGATTCCCTTGCTCAACGAAACTGTTTTGCAGTCGATGCCGGCCGGCCCCGAGGGTAGTCTGGCCGACGTTCTCGCGGCGGATGCCGAAGCACGCCATCTGGCCAGTCTATTGATCCGGGAACAGCGTTTCACGTGAACAACGTTCCGTTCTATTTTGCTGCATTTGCGGTCGTCCTCGGCGTTCTGATCGTTGTTCATGAACTGGGCCACTACCTGGCTGCACGCTGGTGCGGCGTCAAGGTCTTGCGCTTTTCTGTTGGTTTTGGTCGCATTCTGTGGAAGAAAGAGCTGGGTGAAGACCGCACCGAGTGGGCACTGAGCATTTTTCCGCTGGGCGGTTACGTCAAGATGCTTGACGAACGTGAAGGTGAAGTGGCGGCCAGTGAGGTTCATCGCGCGTTTAATCGGCAGGGTGTTGGGAAGCGCAGCATTATTGTCGCAGCAGGGCCTCTGGCCAATTTTGCCCTCGCCATTCTTCTGTATTGGGCGACATTCATGCATGGCAGCGAGGAATTGCTCCCGGTGCTCGGTACGCCGCCGGATGGGTCGCCGGCAGCAATGGCTACCATCAAGAATGGTGAGCAGGTTCGGCGGGTCGACGGGCAAGCTGTTGCAACCTGGAACGATTTCCGTTGGTTATTGTTGCAGAAGGCAGTTGATCAAGAAACTGTTGAACTAGAGGTAATCAACGGACAAAGCGAAATCGCTTTGCATCGCCTCTATCTTGCGGCAGCAGGAGAGCAGGGGTGGGAAGGTGATGCGCTGGAAAGGCTGGGAATCCGTTTTTATCGTCCAGATATGCCGCCAGTGATCGGTAAAGTCGTGGCGGGTGGTCCGGGTTCTGCGGCTGGAATACAGTCTGGAGACCGGGTTTTGGCCATTGATGGACAGTCGGTTGCGCTATGGATGGAATTCGTTGCGAAGGTGCGGGATTCTGCAGGGCGCTCACTCAGGCTTGATCTCGAGCGCGCCGGTGACATTGTGGTGTTGGATGTGATTCCGGAAGCTGTTCTTGAACGGGGGCGTAGCGTCGGGAAAATCGGGATCGCTGTTGCCGAAAGCCCTGGCTCCAGACGCGAGTTGCGATCGTTTGTTAGCTATGGATTTGTTGAGGCTGGTCAGCGGGCCTTGGTTGAAACGTGGGATAAGTCTGTGTTTAGCCTGGTTATGATGGGCAAGATGCTCACGGGCGAAGTTTCATGGAAGAATCTCTCGGGGCCGGTAACGATTGCCGACTATGCCGGGCAATCGGCACGACTAGGAATGGATTATTACCTGAAGTTCATGGCGCTGGTCAGCATCAGTCTCGGCGTCCTGAATCTGCTGCCTATCCCGGTGCTGGACGGCGGGCATTTGTTGTATCATATGATTGAAGTCGTCAGGCGCAGACCGCTTTCTGAGCGGGCCATGGAGATTGGGCAGCAGGTTGGCATGTCCATTCTCTTTTCCTTGATGGCTTTCGCCTTTTTTAATGACCTGACCCGCCTGTTTAACGGCTGAACGATGAAAAAATCCCTGTTGTCCATACTGATTGCCGGCATGTTTGCCACGCCTGCCTTGGCATTCGAACCTTTTGCGGTCAAGGACATTCGGGTTGAGGGTATTCAGCGCACTGAAGCAGGTACGGTTTTCGGGTACCTCCCCGTCAAGGTTGGTGAGACCCTGACTGATGAAAAAGCTGCGCAATCAATCAAGGCACTGTTTGCGACCGGATTCTTCAAAGATGTCCGGATTGAAGTCGAAAAAGATGTGATGGTCGTTGTAGTTCAGGAGCGTCCGGCTGTTGCGACGATCAATTTCGTTGGCCTCAAGGAATTCGACAAGGATGTCATTGTCAAGGCGCTCAAGGAAACGGGGATTGCCGAGGGGCGTATTTTCGATCGTGCACTGCTGGAAAAGGCCGAACAGGAACTCAAGCGCCAGTATCTGACGCGCGGTAAGTACGCTGCCAATGTTACTACGACCGTTACGCCACTTGAGCGTAACCGTGTCGGGGTCAACTTCAATATCGAAGAAGGCTCCGCTGCCAAGATCAAGCAGATCAACATTGTTGGAGCCAAGTCCTTCAGGGAGAAGGATTTGCTCGCCCAGTTCGAATTGACGACCCCGGGTTTGATTACTTGGTATACCAAGAACGATCAGTATTCCCGGCAAAAATTGTCGGCCGATCTAGAGAAACTGAAGTCGTTCTACATGAACCAGGGATATCTGGAATTTGCCGTCGAGTCGACGCAGGTTTCGATTTCTCCCGACAAACAGGACGTTTATATCACCGCCAACATCAATGAAGGGGAGCGTTATCAAGTCTCCTCGGTCAAGATGGCAGGTGATTTTTCGATATCCGAAGATGAGTTGAAAAAAATCGTTACGATCAAACCGGGGGATGTATTCTCCCGGGAGAAGCTCAACGCAACGACCAAGGCAATTAGTGATCGACTCGGCAAGGAAGGTTATGCCTTCGCAAACGTCAACGCAGCTCCTGAGATCGATAAGGAGAAGCATCATGTTGCTTTCACCATCTTTGTCGACCCAGGCAAGCGAGTCTATGTTCGTCGGCTGAATATCACCGGCAATACAAAGACTCGGGATGAGGTTGTTCGTCGCGAGATGCGCCAGATGGAAGGTGGCTGGTACGATGCCGATAAAGTAACAGCCTCCAAGCAGCGAGTTGATAAACTGGGGTTCTTCTCTGAAGTCGCAGTGGAGACTCCTGCGGTTGCCGGGACCTCGGATCAATTGGACGTCAACGTGAACGTTACCGAAAAGCCGACCGGAAACCTTATGCTGGGCGTTGGTACCTCAAGTACCGATAAGGTCATCCTCTCGGGTTCCATCGCGCAAAACAACTTCATGGGTAGCGGTAACAACGTTGCCATTCAGGTCAATTCAGCCAAGACCTACAGAACCTACGTATTCTCCTATACCAACCCTTACTTCACTCAGGATGGGGTGAGTCAAGGGTTTGACGTCTATCATCGAACTGTCAATACGACATCTACCACACTTGCATATTATTCGTCGTCTTCAACCGGTGGTGGTATCCGTTTTGGGTTCCCGATCGGTGAAAAAGAGTCCATCGGTCTTGGCTTGGGGCTTGATTCAACCAGCATCAAGACCTACGAGCAGACGCCGCAGTACTACAAGGATTTTGTAACTCGTTTTGGCGAAACAAATATTTCGGTTCCGTTGACACTGACTTGGGCGAGCGATGGCAAGGATAGCTATTTCTTCCCGACCAAGGGAACGTTCCAAAGGGCCTCTTTGGAGGTCGCTTTGCCCGGTGGCGATTTGACCTATTACCGAGCCAGTTATCAGCTTCAGCATTTTGTTCCGCTCAATTCGAAGTTCACGTTGATGTTGAATGGTGAATACGGGTTGGCCAACGGTTATGGTGCTTCCGGCCTTCCGTTCTTCAAAAATTACTATGCGGGTGGTGTAACCTCCGTACGTGGCTACAAGGCATCTTCACTGGGGCCGATCTATACTGATCCTTCGACGACTACGCAATATCGTTTGGGTGGAAATCGTCGCGTGGTCGGGAATGCCGAATTGCTGTGGAGCTTGCCAGGAATGGAAAAATCGTTCCGCATGGGTTTGTTCTTTGACGTGGGTCAGGTCTTTGGTAGTGATGAAAAGCTGGATATGGCTGATTTGCGCTATTCATCGGGTCTTTCCGCTGCCTGGATTTCACCTATCGGGCCGCTAAAATTCAGTTTTGGTCGGCCTTTGAACAAAAAAGAAGGCGATAAATCCGAAGTGTTCCAGTTCCAGCTGGGCACCACGTTTTAATTCAGGAGTATCAAGTTGAAAGTCAAAACCGTTGTTCTCGCATCGTTGATGTCCGCTTTATTCGTGACCGGCGCTTGTGCCGCCGAATTGAAGGTCGGCTATGTGAATACCCAGCGCATTTTCCGTGATGCGCCGGCTGCACAGAAAGCAGCCAAGAAACTCGAAGGCGAGTTCGCCAAGCGAGACCAGGATCTTCAGCGCATGGCCAAGCAGTTGCAGGGCTTGCAGGAAAATCTGGAAAAGAATTCGGTGACCATGGCCGAAAGCGAGCGTCGCACAAAGGAAAAGGAATTTGGTGAATTGTCTCGCGAATTCCAGCGTCGCCAGCGTGAGTTCCGCGAAGATCTAAATCTTCGTCAGAACGAGGAAAATGCCGCTGTGATTGAAAAGGCCAACAAGGCAATCAAGCAGATTGCCGAGGCTGAAAAGTTTGATCTGATCCTGCAGGATGTGGTTTGGGTCAGTCCCCGCCTGGATGTGACTGAACGAGTAATCAAGGCGCTGTCGGAAGCCAAGTAATGGCTTCGCTAGGCAAGGTTGTTCTTACGCTTGCTGACATCGCCGCCCAATTGGGCGGCGATGTGCTTGGAGATTCGCAAACGCTGGTTTCAAGGGTTGCTCCTGTCGCTACGGCCGGAGAGGGGGAGATCACCTTTCTCGCGAATCCAAAATTCAGGAACCAGCTGGGTGCATGCAGGGCTTCGGCAGTAATTCTGCGCCCGGATGTGGCCAGTGAGTTTTCAGGCCCGCGTATCGTCACTGGCAATCCTTATGCCTACTACGCCAGGGTTGCGACGCTACTGAACCCATACCAGAGCGGACTCATCGGTGTTCACACAAGCGCTGTCGTTGAGTCCCCGGTTCCGGATAGCGTTGCAATTGGCCCCAACGTTTGCATCGGCAAAGATGTAACCTTGGGTGAAAATGTTGTAATCAACGCTGGTTGTGTGATTGATGACGGCGTAAGTATTGGTGCCGGTACGCTGCTTCATGCCAATGTGACGGTTTACTATGGATGCAATATCGGACGCCAGTGCATTATTCATTCTGGCGCGGTCATCGGCTCCGATGGCTTCGGGTTTGCGCCGGAAGGCCAGTCATGGATAAAAATTCCACAGATTGGCAAGGTCGTGATCGGCGATGATGTGGAAATTGGCGCCAATACGGCGATCGATCGTGGTGCGCTTGAGGATACCGTGATTGGCGATGGCTGCAAGTTGGATAATCAGGTCCATGTTGCCCACAACTGCAGGATCGGCGCTAATTCCGTATTGGCTGGGTGCACAGGAGTAGCGGGAAGTACTGTCTTTGGCGAACACTGTATTGTTGGTGGCGCTGGCATGATTTCCGGGCATTTGAATATTGCAGCAGGGACGACGATTTCCGGTGGTACGACGGTGATGAAGAGCATTCTGAATCCCGGCGTCTATACCAGCGTATTTCCGCTGGATACCCATGAAGAATGGCTGCGGAATGCGTCGCACATTCGTCGTCTTTCCAGGTTGGCAGAGCGTATTTCCGAGCTTGAGAAAAAACTTAAAGAAAAAGATATAGAGGGTTGATCAAATGGATATTAATGAAATCATGCAGCATCTGCCGCATCGTTACCCGTTCTTGTTGGTCGATCGCGTACTCGAAATCGACCCGGGCAAATCCATCCATGCCTACAAGAACGTGACGATCAATGAGCCGTTCTTCGTTGGTCACTTTCCGCATCACCCGGTGATGCCGGGCGTGTTGATCATGGAAGCGCTGGCTCAGGCTGCGGGCATTCTTTCTTTCAAGTCGATGGATGAAAAACCCTCACCGGACACCGTGTTCTACTTTGCCGGTATCGATGAGGCACGTTTCAAGAAGCCGGTGATGCCTGGCGATCAGCTACACCTGCATGTCGAAATCGAGCGTCAAATGCGCGGGGTCTGGAAGTACAAGGCCGAAGCACGCGTCGATGGGCAGCTGGCTGCCTCGGCCAAGTTGATGTGTGCCAAACGGGATCTCTGAAATGATTCACTCGACCGCTATTGTCGATCAGGGTGCCAAGATCGGTGCCAATGTCGAGATCGGCCCCTACGCCATCATCGGTGCCAACGTCGAAATTGGCGACAATACCCAGATCGGGCCGCACACCGTCATCAAGGGACACACGAAGATCGGTCGCGACAACCGTATCTTCCAGTTCTGCTCCCTCGGCGAAGTGCCGCAAGACAAGAAGTACGCTGGTGAGCCGACACGGCTCGAGATTGGCGATCGCAACACGATTCGCGAGTTCTGCACCTTCAACCTGGGTACCGTCCAGGATGCAGGCGTGACCCGGATTGGTGACGACAATTGGATCATGGCGTATGTGCATATTGCGCACGATTGCCAGGTCGGCAACAAAACCACGTTTGCCAACAATACCCAGCTGGCCGGCCATGTGATTGTCGATGACTGGGCGATTCTCGGTGGTTTTACCGGTGTGCATCAGTTCTGCCGCATTGGCGCGCATGTGATGACGGCAGTCAGCACAGTTATCCTGCAGGATGTGCCGCCTTATCTGATGGCGGCCGGCAATACGGCGACGCCTTACGGTATCAACGTCGAGGGCCTGAAGCGCCGTGGCTTTACCGCCGATGCGATTACCGCCCTGAAGCGCGCCTATCGCACCCTGTACAAGTCTGGCCTGCTGCTGGAAGAAGCCAAGACAAAATTGGCTGAAGAGGCCAAGACTCAGCCGGACATCCAGCGCCTTGTTGATTTTCTCGAGGTCTCCAAGCGAGGCATCATTCGCTGATATGGGAAGCGCTGTTCGGATTGCCATGGTGGCGGGGGAGGCCTCCGGGGATCTCCTGGCCAGCCACCTGATTGCTGCATTGAAGACCCACCTGCCGGATGCCGTTTTTTACGGTATCGGCGGGCCGAAGATGCAGGCTCAGGGATTCGATAGCTGGTGGCCGATGGAGAAACTGTCGGTCATGGGTTATTGGGATGCGCTGAAGCATTACCGTGAAATTTCCGGTATTCGCCGCCAGTTGAAGAAACGGCTGCTCGATCTCAAACCGGATATCTTCATCGGTGTCGACGCTCCAGATTTCAACCTGGGTCTGGAAACAGATCTGAAATCTGCCGGGGTGCGAACGATCCATTACGTCAGCCCATCGATCTGGGCATGGCGAGGTGGGCGGATCAAGAAGATTGCCAAGGCGGTTAACCGTGTGCTGGCGCTGTTCCCCATGGAGCCGGCGCTCTATGAAAAAGAGCGTATTCCGGTGACCTATGTCGGTCATCCGCTTGCAGATATCATTCCTTTGCAGACCAACAAGCAGGCGGTTCGGGAAAAACTTTCCCTGCCGCGTGATTATCCGATCTTTGCCATGCTGCCGGGCAGTCGCCAAGGCGAACTGGCCATGATGGCCGAGACCTTTGTCGAAACGGCAAAAATCATTCGCGAGCGTCATCTGCCGAATGCAATGTTTGTCGTGCCCTTGGCGACGCGCGAAACGCGCCTGCAGTTCGAGTCCGCCATCTATAGCCGGCAGGCTGGCGATGTGCCGTTTCGCCTGTTGTTCGGCCACGCTCAGGATGCGCTTGGTGCGGCCGATGTGTCGCTGGTGGCGAGTGGCACGGCGACGCTGGAGGCGGCGCTAATCAAGCGACCGATGGTGATTACCTACAAGATAGCCAAGTTCTCCTATTGGCTGATGAAGCGGATGGCCTACCTGCCGTATGTCGGCTTGCCCAATGTGCTGGCCGGGCGCTTTGTGGTGCCGGAAATCCTGCAGGATGAGGCTACACCGGAAAATCTTGCCGAGGCCTTGGTCAAGTTGTATGAGGACAAGGAGAATGCCGAGGCGGTTGAGGAGGCATTCACCGATATCCATCTGCAACTGCGGCAGAACACTGCTGAAAAGGCCGCTCACGCGGTCATTGAATGCCTGAACTGATTGTCCCGGTCGGCCTCGTTTGTGGCATTGACGAGGCCGGGCGCGGCCCGCTGGCCGGGCCGGTTGTCGCTGCGGCGGTCATTCTCGATCCGGAGCGCCCGATTGCCGGGCTGAACGACTCCAAGAAACTGAGCGAGAAGAAGCGTGATGCGCTGGCCGGAATCATTCGGGAGCGAGCGCTGGCCTGGGCAGTGGCCGAAGCGACGGTCGAGGAAATAGATCGCCTGAATATCCTGCAGGCGACGATGCTGGCCATGCAGCGCGCCGTAGCTGCCTTGCAGGTGCGGGCGGAAAGTGCCTTGGTCGATGGCAATCGCTGCCCAAGGCTCGACATTCCTAGTGAAGCCGTGGTCAAGGGCGATGGCAAGATTGCCTCAATTGCGGCGGCATCCATTCTCGCCAAAACCGTGCGCGACGCCGGCATGCTGGTTTTGCATGCGCAGTATCCGCAATACGGTTTTGACCGGCATATGGGCTATCCAACGGCGGCGCATTTCGCAGCGCTGGAAGCGCATGGTGCATCGCCGGTGCATCGGCGCAGCTTCGGGCCGGTGGCAAGGCAATTGTCGCTGCTATGAAGCTGATCCAGTCGCGCGACAACGCATTTTTCAAGCATCTCAAGCGGCTGGCGGAGTCGGGGCGCGAGCGCCGGAAAACCGGGCAGACCTTGCTTGATGGTGTGCATCTGGTCGAGGCTTACGAGAAAGCCTTTGGGCCATTGGAGCACTTGATCGTCGCCGAGTCGGCGCTGGCTGGTGGCGAGATCGCGTCTTATCTCGAAGGGCGTCAGCCAGTGGTTCTGGCAGACGCACTGATGCGTGATCTGGGCCTGGTGGATACCCCTAGCGGCTTGCTGGCGATAGCGCCGATGCCACAACGCACCGCTGCTGCTGACTTTGGAAACGATGCTGTGCTCCTCGATGGCGTGCAGGATCCCGGCAATGTCGGTACCTTGTTGCGGACGGCGGCGGCCTCGGGCGTGAAGCAGGTATTTTTGGCGCCAGGCTGTGCCTCGGCATGGTCACCCAAGGTTTTGCGGGCCGGGCAGGGCGCGCATTTTGCCCTTGCCATCCATGAAGAAGCTGATCTGGCCGCCTTCATGGCGGACTATCGCGGAACGACTGCAGTCACTTGCCTGGATGGTGCGACATCGCTTTATGAAGCGCGCTGGTCCGGGCCGTTGGCGTGGGTTTTTGGCGCCGAGGGGCTGGGGGTCCGGGCTGAACTGATCAAAGCGGCCAAGCTGAGGATCAAGATCCCCATGCCTGGCGCGGTCGAATCACTGAATGTCGGGGCGGCCGCTGCGGCTTGCCTGTTCGAGGCACTGCGCCGCAAGTTAAAAGCCGGTTAAGGCGGATCAGCCGTCGCCGGCTGATACTAGCCTCAGCGCAGCTTCAGTTCCTGCAGGATCGTCGTCGAGATTTCCTCGATCGACTTGGTCGATGAATCCAGCCAGCGAATTCCTTCACGACGCATCATCTTTTCCGCTTCCGCAATCTCGAAACGGCAGTTGGCCAATGAGGCGTACTTGCTGGCCGCGCGGCGCTCTTCGCGAATCTGGTGCAGTCGCTCGGGCTGGATGGTCAGGCCGAACAGTTTGGAGCGATGCTTTTCCAGCGTGCCGGGCAGGCGGCCGCGGTCGAAGTCTTCCGGAATCAGCGGGAAGTTGGCCGCCTTCAGACCGAATTGCATGGCCAGATAGAGCGAAGTCGGGGTCTTGCCACAGCGGGAAACGGCGACCAGGATCACGTCGGCTTCCTCCAGATCGCGGTCGGTGATGCCGTCATCGTGCGCCAGCGTGTAGTTGATCGACTCGATGCGCTTCTTGTATTCCGAACTTTCGGCCGAGCCGTGCGAACGGCCAACTGTGTGGTTCGACTTGATGCCGAGCTCTGCTTCCAGTGGGGCGAGGAAGGTGTCGAAATAGGAGAGGCAGAAGGCATCGGCCTGGTGAACGATGCTGGAAAGTTCCGGATTGACCAGCGTCGTGAAGACGATGGAGCGCATCCCGTCGCTTTCTCCCTGGCCATTGATGCGGGCAACCGCTTCTTGCGCCTGCTCGACCGTGGTAAGGAAGGGGATACGGATCTGCTTGAACTCGATGTCCTCGAACTGGGTCATCAGGCTGTGGCCAAGTGCTTCGACGGTCAGGCCGGTGCCATCGGAAACGAAGAAGACGGTACGTTTGATAGTGGTAGGCATCCGGTAATTTTACCCGCTGTTACGCAAACCGGATGCGATCCCGTTGATCGAAAGATGAATGCCCCGGGCCAGGCGTTCGTCGGTATCGCCGGCGCGGTGGCGCTTGAGCAACTCGACTTGCAGGTGGTTCAGCGGGTCCATGTAGGGGGAGCGCAGTTGCAGCGAGCGGGCGAGCATCGGGTTGTCGGCGAGGAATTCATCCTGCTCCAGAATGGCCAGCAGATGCTGGCGGGTCAGCGCCCATTCGGCCTTGATGCGGCTGAAGATGTGCTCACGCAGTTCGGTGTCGGTTACCAGTTCGGCGTAGCGCGAGGCAATGGCGAGATCGGTCTTGGCCAGCACCATGTCCATGTTGGAGAGCAGGCTCTTGAAGAAAGGCCAGGCGTGAACCATGCGACGCAGCGTGGCAAGGCCGCCCGGATTGGCTTGCAGGTAGCCATCGACCGCGGCACCGAACCCGTACCAGCCCGGCAGCATCAGGCGGCATTGCGCCCAACTGAAGACCCAGGGAATGGCCCGCAGGTCTTCGATGCGATCGGAGGCCTTGCGCGAGGCGGGGCGGCTGCCGATGTTCAGCGAGGCAATTTCGGAGACGACCGTCGACTGGCGAAAATAGGTGGTGAAGCCCGGGGTTTCATAGACCAGACCGCGGTAGGCATTGAAGGCGCGCGCGGAAAGCTCGTCCATCACGGCGTGGAACTGCTCGGCCGGCTCGACGCGGTTTTCGTGGTCGGTCAGGCTGGCTTCCAATGTGGCGGCGAGCAACACTTCCAGATTGCGGCGGCCGGTGTCGGCATTGCCGTACTTGGTCGAGATGACTTCGCCCTGTTCGGTCAGGCGGATCTGGCCGGCAACCGCCCCGGCCGGCTGGGCAAGGATGGCGTGATAGGTCGGGCCGCCACCGCGGCCAACCGAACCGCCACGGCCATGGAACAGGCGCAGACGGACGCCATGCTGGCCAAAGATGCGCGCCAGTTCGATCTCGGCCTTGTAGAGCTCCCAGCCGGAGGTCAGGAAGCCGCCGTCCTTGTTGCTGTCAGAGTAGCCAAGCATGACTTCATGTTCGTCACCCCGGCCGGCGATCAGTTCGCGGTAGGCCGGAATGGCGAAGACACCCGCCATGGTGGCCGCACTTTTCTGCAAGTCTTCGATGGTTTCGAAGAGCGGGATGATATTGACGTTCAGTTGCGGCTTGGCACCGGGCAGCAACAGGCCGGATTCCTTGAGCAGCAGGGCGAGTTCAAGCAGGTCGGAAACGCCGTCGGTCTTCGAGATGATGCAGTTGGGCAGTGCGGCATCGCCGTATTTCTGGCGCAGTTCGCGGGCGGCGAAGAAGATGGCCAGTTCGCCTTCAGTCTCTTCCGAATAGTTCAGGTAGGGCGAGTACAAAGGGCGCGGCGTGCTGATTTCCTCGACCAGCAGCTTGATGCGCTCGGTTTCGGGCAGTGCTTCGTAATCCGGGCAACGGCCGGCGCCAGCCAGCAGTTCGGCGACGCTGCGGGCATGGACATCGGAATTCTGACGCAGGTCGATCGGGGCGAGGTGGAAGCCGAAGATCTGGACACCACGCAGCAGTCGGCGCAGTCGGCCACCGGCCAGCCTGGCACTGCCGTTGAGCTTGAGGGAGTTGGCGAGAACCTTCAGGTCGGCACGCAGGGCATCCGGGGTGTCGTATGGCGCAGCGTTGCCGATCTCGTGACGGACTGGCTCGAAATGGTCGAGGGCGCGTGCCGTTGCGGCAAGACGGGCGTAGATGCCGGACAGGGCACGGCGATAAGGCTCGTCGGCGCGCTGCGGTGAGTGGTCGGTGGAATGTTCGGCCAGGGCCAGCAGTTCGGGGGTGACCTTGACCAGCAGGTCGGAGAGCGGCAGTTCGCCGCCGAGTTCGTGGATCTCTTCGAGATAGTGATTGAGCGCGGCGGACGATTGCAGGCGCAGGGCTTCACGCAGGATTTCGGCGGTGACGAAGGGGTTGCCATCGCGGTCGCCGCCGATCCAGCTGCCGACACGGAAGAACGGCGGCAGGGCCCAATGCGTATCGGGATAGCGCTTCTGCAGTTGCTGTGTGGCCTGGATGTAGATGCGCGGCAGTTCAGTGAAGAAGGTTTCCTTGAAGTAGGTGATGCCGTTCTTGACCTCGTCGAGCACCTTGAGGCGCACCGGGCGCAGCATCCGTGACTGCCACAGGGTGAGAATGGAATTGGCGATCCCGAGATCGTTCTCGGCTTCTTCTTCCGGCGTCATCTGAAGGCGTTCACGCTGATCGAGCAGGCGGGCGAGATCGCGGTGGTTGCGGATCAGGCTCTGGCGCTGGACTTCGGTCGGGTGAGCGGTGAGTACCGGGGCCACGACGGCATGGGCGAAGAAGTCGGCGATGGCTTCCGGTGAGACGGCAGCAGTCGCCAGCGAATCCAGGGCAAAAATCAAACTGCCCTCGCGCGGTGGCGAACCGGCCAGATCGTGGGCACGACGCCGGCGGATATGGTGCTCGTCCTCGGCAATGTTGGCCAGTTGCAGGAAGTAGCTGAAGGCGCGGACGACCGCTTGCGTCGTGTCACCCGGTAGCGGATCGAGCAGGGCGGCGAGTTCGTTGCGGGCGGCCGGGTCGCCATTACGGGCGAAACGGACGGCAGTCTGGCGAACGCGTTCGACGATATCAAAAACCGACTCGCCTTCCTGCTCGCGGACGGTATCGCCAAGGATGCGGCCGAGCAGGCGGATATCGTTGCGAAGCGGTTCGTCCTTGTTGCTTTCGAGTGCGCGTTCAGACATTGGAATTCCCATCGTGAATGATCCCCGGACGGGCGGGGATCAGGTGATTGTTGCAACATCATTGCCCGCCGTGGCGGGCGGCAAGACGGCCGGATTTAGTGCTTGCGAACCAGCAGCACCGATGCATCGGCGATTCTAGCCAATTGTTCGGCCACCGAGCCAAGAATAAACGTTGCCAGGCCACGCTGACCGTGGCGACCGATGATGATCAGATCAACGCTCAGTTCCTTGGCCTTGTCGGCAATGATTTCCGAGATGCGACGCTTGCTCGCTTCCAGCATTAGCGCTTCGGCATTGATACCCGTGGCGGATTTCATGGCCTCATCGAGCAGCTTTTGACCGGCCTGGATAAGGTTGGCCACGGCGTTGTCCAGATTGACGACATTGGACATGGCGTGACCATGAAGGTTGAGTACGGTTTCGTCTGCGACGTGGGTGATGTAGAGCTTGGCATTGCTGCACTTGGCGATGTGCAGGGCTTCGGCAAGGGCACAACGGGAAGTGTCGCTATCGTCGATGGCAACGAGGATCTTTTTGTACATGGGTGTTCTCCTTGAATTTTTTGGATGGGGCGTAACTTAACAATTCGTTTACGTTTGCGCTGTTAGGGAAATCCTCAACACGTAGGTTGCGGGCGACTGCATTTTTCGAGCAAATAGGCGATGGACTGGTAATTGATGCCGGTTTCGGCGGTCAGGCCGATTTCACAGGTACGGTTGGTTGAGACGCCACAACCACAGTTGGCGGGTAGATCCTTGTGGATGTGGCGAAGCGCGTGCTGGTTCAGTTCCGGTACGACGAAGCCGCGGTCGCCGGCAAAGCCGCAACAAGTGACGCCAGTCGGTTCGATGACGTTCTCGGTGCAGGCCTTGAGCAGCGTGCGCAGCTTGGCATCGGCGCCGTTCTTACGCACGCTGCAGTTGATGTGCAGGGCAACCGGCTCGGACTGTTTGGAAATCATCAGGCGCGGCAGCAGGGCATCGTGGGCGAATTCGTGGAAGTCGTAGAGTTTGATGCGGCCGGCGAGGTGGCTCTGCATACGGGCCGAGCAGGTGCTGGCATCCATGATTACCGGATACTTGCCGTTCTCGGAGGCCTTCATCAGCGCTGCTTCCAGCGTGTTGGACATGCCTTCGGCCTCCTCGGCCATGCCCTTGCTGGCGAGCATCTGGCCGCAGCAGAGTTTGTCGAAACCTTCCGGCAGGATGGGCGCGTAACCGGCGCGGACGAGCAGTTCGATGATCACGTCGCCAAGTTGCTGATCGCCTGATTTCGATGGGCCAAAGATGCGGCCGCCGCAGGTCGGGAAATAGACGACCGGATCACCCTTCGTGCTGCGTGCGACGGGGGCTTTGCCGGCATGGGGCATGTTCTTCTTCCAGGCACCGCCGGAAATGCGGCCGAGGAAGTTGTCGCCGAGCACGCCGGAAACGGCGTGGCCGACTTTCAGGCCAAGACGCGAGGCGTTGGCCAGCGTGCCGAAGTGTTCGCCGGTCCAGCCATTGACGGCCCGGGTGGTATCACCGATCTTGCGGCCGCGCAGGCGGCGGGTCAGGTCGCCGGTATCGATGCCGACCGGGCAGGCCGTCGAGCACAGGCCGCAGCCGGCGCAGGTGTCGAGGCCCATGTAGGCGTAATCCTCGCCGATGGCCCCGGCCGGTTGGCCTGTAGCAGCGCGGCGGGCCAGTTCGCGGACGCTGACGATGCGCTGGCGCGGGCTGAGGGTCAGGCGGTGCGACGGGCACAGCGGTTCGCAGAAACCGCATTCGATACAGCGGTCGACGATGTCTTCGGCCGCCGGCATCGGCTTCAGGTTTTCTAGATGGGCATGCGGGTTGTCGTTGAGGATGACGCCGGGGTTGAGCAGGTTTTCCGGGTCGAACAGGCGCTTTATCTTGCGCATCAATTCGGTTGCTTCCTTGCCCCATTCCATTTCGACAAAGGGCGCCATGTTGCGGCCGGTGCCGTGCTCAGCCTTCAGAGAACCATCGTATTTCTTGACAACCAGGTCGCAAACGTCGTCCATCAGGCGGGCATAGCGGTCGACTTCGGTCTGGTCGCCGAAATCCTGCGTGAAGACGAAGTGCAGGTTGCCTTCCAGCGCGTGGCCGAAAATGATTGCTTCGTGGTAGCCGTGGTGGCGGAGCAGGGCCTGCAGGTCGAGCGTGGCATCGGCCAGCGATTCAATCGGGAAGGCGACGTCCTCGATCAGCACCGTGGTGCCGGTTCGGCGCATGGCACCGACCGAGGGGAAGGTGCCCTTACGCACCTTCCAGTACATCTCGCAGGTTGCCGGATCAGTCGAGAACTGCATCGGCTCGACGGTGGCGACGCCGGCCATGGCCGCATGAACTGCGGCAATCTTTTCGTTGATTCCCTCTGCCGTGGCGGCGCGCACTTCGATCAGCAGTGCGGCGGCTTCCTCGCCCAGTTGGCGCATGATGGCGGGCAGGCCGGGCTTGTTCTCGACCGAGTGCAGGGCCGGGCGGTCGAGCAGTTCGACGGCCGAAACCGGCTGCGGCTTGAGGCGGATGACCGCCTCGCAGGCGGTGCGGATATCCGGGAAGAAGACCAGCGCCGATGCCTTGAACGGGTCTTCGACGACGGTGTTGTAGGTGATGCGCGAAATGAAGCCGAGCGTGCCTTCCGAACCGATCATCAGGTGGCTGAGGATGTCGATCGGGTGCTCGTAATCGACCAGCGCATTCAGGCTGTAGCCGGTCGTGTTCTTGATCTTGAACTTGTGGCGAATGCGCTCGGCCAGCTTGGCATTGGCGCGGGTGTCGCTACCCAGACGCTCCAGTTCGCCGAGCATGACGGCGTGGCTCTTGGTGAAGGCATCGACGCTGAGCGGATCTTCCGTATCGAGCAGCGAGCCATCGGCCAGCATGACGCGCAGGCCAGCCAGTGTGCGATAGCTGTTCTGGGCTGTACCGCAGCACATGCCCGAAGCGTTGTTGGCCGCAATCCCGCCGATCTTGGCGGCGCCGATGGAAGCCGGGTCGGGGCCAATCTTCTTGCCGTGCGGGGCGAGACGGCGATTCACCTCGCCTCCGATGATGCCGGGGCCAACCTTGACCTTGCTGGCATCTGCATTTTGCTCGTAGGTCGCGAAACCTTCGCCGATCAGCGCCAGGATGCCGTTGGTGATGGCCTGGCCGGAAAGGCTGGTGCCGGCGGCACGGAAAGTGACCGGGGTGTTGTTTTGCCTTGCGGTTTGCAGAACCGACTGGGCTTCACGCTCGTTTTCGATGACGGCGATGACCTGCGGGATCAGGCGGTAGAAGCTGGCGTCGGTGCCATAGGCCAGGCGGCGCAGGTCATCGACGATGATCTGGTTGGGGGGCAGGTGTTGGCTTAGGTGCTGGATGAGTTCGCTCATGGGGTTGTCTCGGGTGTTTTTTGTTGGCAGGGGGTTACGCCTTGCTGGCGCTTTCCCGTTGCCAGGCATGGGTTTCCGCCCTGTTGGCGGACGTACTTTCTTTTGCTTCGCCAAAAGAAAGTAGCCAAAGAAAAGGCGACCCCTGGGTCGGTGCCGGCTGCGCCGGTTCCCTGCGCTACTCGGTTTGAGCGGGGGCTGCGGAACTCGGGCTTCGCCCTCAGACAGTCCTCGCCCTTTTCCCGCTCAAACCTGCGTTGCTCGGCACCTCTCAAGGGGCCCGGTGAAACGTCCGCGCTGAAGCTGTGGATTTCAATTTTTGGCTTTTTTTCGGGTTGACCGTGGCAATCGGTTTTGGAAGCTTGTCGGTTGAACTTGGACGCCTTTCGGGTCCCCGTGGAAGGCGCTGAGCAACGCAGGAAGGCCGGGAGCTTTCGGCTGGCGTTGTTTGAGCCGCAGGCGAGTTTAGCCAGCCGCCCGGCCTTCCGAGTAGCGCAAGGAACCGGCGTAGCCGGCGCCGCCCCCGGGGTCGCCTTCTTTTTGGCTACTTTTTCTTGGCGAAGCAAGAAAAAGTACGCCCGCCAGCAAGGCGGAACCCCAAGCTCATTCAACCGAACCACGTGCGAATGAAGAGAGAACGCCATTACTGGCGTTCCTTCAACATATCCCGCAACCGCTTCGGCGCCGGCTTCAACGGCACCCGAACCGAAGTCCACGCCCCTTGCTTCGAAGGCATCAGCCACGAAAACCGACTCCCCAACCAAGTTGCCAAGCCGTACAAGGAAGGCGACCGATATACCGCCGCCCATCCCTTCCAGACAGAAGTCATCAACCAGCTGTACCCCGCCCCCTGCCCAACCATCGAAGGATTCGCATGCGGCGCAGTAAAAGCCTCCTCCCGCAAGCGCATCAACAGCTCTGGAATCGGAATCTTCACCGGACAAACCTCGCCACAGGCCCCGCACAACGACGAGGCTGTCGCCATCGTGGAGGTCGCTTCCAGACCCAGCATGTGCGGCGAGATGATCTTGCCGATGGGCCCCGGATAGGTCGTCCCGTAGGCATGTCCGCCAATCCGCGTATAAACCGGGCAGTGGTTCATGCACGCCCCACAACGAATGCATTGCAGCGTCTTGCGCAGCTGCTCGTCGGCATAGGCCTGGCTGCGGCCGTTGTCGAGCAGGACGAGATGCACTTCGCTCGGCCCATCCTTCTCGCCGGCCTTGCGCGGGCTTGAAATCATGTTGAAGTAGGTCGAGATATTCTGACCGGTGGCCGAGCGGGTGAGCAGCGAGAGCAGCGGCGGCACGTGTTCGACCTTTTCGACGATCTTCTCGATGCCGGTGATGGCGATATGCACCGGCGGCGCCGTGGTGCACATGCGGCCATTGCCTTCGTTCTCGACCAGGCAGAGCGTGCCGGTTTCGGCGACGGCGAAATTGACGCCGGAGAGTCCGATGTCGGCTTCCAGGAATTTCTGCCGCAGGACATTGCGGCCGATCTGGATCAGCGCATCTACGTTGTCGGTGTAATCGACGCCTTCGACTTTGTCGGCAAAGAGCTGGGCGATTTCCTGCTTGGTCTTGTGGATGGCCGGCATGATGATGTGCGACGGCTTTTCGCCGGCCAGCTGGACGATGTACTCGCCCATGTCCGACTCCAGGGCGCCGATGCCGGCTGCTTCGGCTGCGTGGTTCAGCTCGATCTCCTCGCTGACCATCGATTTGCCCTTGACCATCAGCCGGGCCGAGTGCTTCTGGCAGATGCCGAGAATGATGGCGTTGGCTTCATCCGGCGTTTCGGCCCAATGGACCTGGATGCCGTTGCTGGTCAGCTTGGCTTCGAGTTGTTCGAGCAGCGTCGGCAACTTGGCCAGGTTGTACTGGCGGATGCTTTCGCCCAGCGTGCGCAGGCTTTCCAGCTCCTCGGCATCGGGGAACTGGGCAGCGCGCTTGCTCATCAGGAAATCCATCGCGCCGCGGAAGCTCTGGCGCAGGAAGGGATTCTCGACGACGTCCTTGGCTCGGGCGCGGAAACCTGCCGAGGGCATGAAGTGTAGGGCGTGCGGGGTCTGCGGGGCGTTCATTGTTCGTCTCCGATCAACAGGACGACCAGCTCCTTCGGGCCGTGCGCACCGTAGGCCAGCGTCTGTTGGATGTCGGCGGTTTTCGATGGGCCGGAGATGAGCAGGGAATTGGTCGGCAGCCCTTCCTTCCAGCCTTCGGTGGTCATCGCTTCGAAAAAGGTGTTGTAGATATTGGCGGCGTCGAGCAGCACGATATGGATCGGCGGCACCAGCGACATCAGGCGCGGCTCGTCGGCGTCAGGCCACAGAATCAGCGTGCCAGTCTCGGCAATGGCGGCGCGGGCGGCGGTGAAACTGGCAGGCATTTCGTTGAACATGGCTGGTTTCCAGTTCTCGATCGGCGTGTCGTAGCCTGGACAGGTGATGCCCAGGGCAGGCAGATCGGCTTGGGCGCGGGCGCCGTGCGGCGTGCCGGGAGCGACCAGCAACTTGTCGATCTGCTTCGCGCTCAGGACTTCGTACAGTTTCTGCAGCCAGCCGCCACGTGAAACGGCATAGACCTCCGCGTGCGCCAGTTCGATACAGGCGCGGAAGCGCTTCGCCTTGTCGGAAGGCGACTCGACGACACGGTGGCTGGAGAACCAGCTGGCGACATCGGGCAGGATCGGGGACGTCGTCGGCATGGTCGCCTTCAGTTTGCCAAGAATGCGGTCACGGGCGCTCATTTGGAAGTCCTCCGCAGCAGGAAGCTGGCGATGTGTTCGCCGGGCAGGCTGGGTTTCGCGAGGCCGGCCTGTTGGTCCTTCCAGGCGGCATGGCCGAGGATGTTCATCAGGCAGCCACAATCGGCGCTGACAACGCGTTCGGCGCCGGTCGCCTTGAGCGCCTTGACCTTGTCTTCAACCATGGCGCCGGAAATTTCCGGCTGCTTGACCGAGAAGGTGCCGCCAAAGCCACAGCATTCCGATTCGTGATCCTGCTGCGCGACCGTGACCTTGTGCAGGTCGCCCAGCAGCTTGCGGCCGGTCAGATGGACCCCCATCTCGCGACGGGCCGAGCAGGAGGTATGCAGTACCACCGTGCACTCGCCGCCTTTGTCTTCCGGCTTGAAGTCGAGGACATTGACCAGAAAGTCGGTCAGTTCGTAAATGCGGGCCGACAAGGCTTCGGCCTGGCCCTTGCGAACCGGGTCGGCGGCGAACAGGGTGGGGTAGTGGTGTTTCATCATCCCGGCGCAGGAGCCGGATGGCACAACCACTGGCCAGTCGTTCGGAAACAGCGTCAATTGATGTGCCGCGACCTTGCGGGCTTGATCGGGAAAGCCGCTGGTGTAGGCCGGCTGACCGCAGCAGGTTTGTTCTTCCGGAAAATGAACGCGGATGCCTTGGCGTTCGAGCAGCGTGATGGCATCCATGCCGGCGCCGGGAAAGAACTGGTCTACGACGCAGGTGGCGAAGAAATAAACGTCGCCGGGGCGGGGCGGCGGGGTGTGCGCTTGGGTCATCTCGTCTCCGGTGTGAATTATTTAACGGTCAAATGGTAAGACCAATAATCAATAAAGTGAAAATTTACGTGAATACCGTGACTTAGTCAATTAACCAAGGGAAATCCCCATGCTTGCGCTTTGCGGAATGGCTGGCTAAAATATGTTGGTCTTACCAATCAATGTGGTCATACCAATGCCAAACAAGGTGCAGGTTCCGCGTATTTCAGATGCTGTTGCTTCGACACTGGAGCGCCGTATCCTCGAAGGCTCGTTGAAGTCCGGCGACCGCCTGCCGCCCGAGCGCGAGCTGGCGATCGAGCTCGGCGTTTCCCGCCCGAGCCTGCGCGAAGCCATCCAGAAGCTGGCCTCGAAGGGCATGGTGACCAGCCGCCAGGGTGGTGGCACCTATGTAACCGATGCGCTGGAGTCGACTTTTTTCGACCCCTGGCAGGACATGATGGGCAGCTACCCCAATCTGCGCGAAGACATGCTCGAATTCCGCCGCATGCTCGAAGGCCAGGCCGCCGAATGGGCCGCCGAGCGTGCCACCGATGCCGACCTGCAGCGTCTCGATCAGGCTTTCACGGCCTTGCAATCCTCTTTCGAGAGCGACGATACCGCCCGGCGCTCCGATGCCGATATCGCCTTTCACCAGGCCATTGGCGACGCCGCACATAACGTGTTGCTTGGCCACTTGTCATCGGCCTTGCTGCGCCTGATGCACGACAACATTCGCCTCAACCTTGGCGAACTGAAGACTGTGCCGGCCGCCAGCCGCCTGCTGATGAGCCAGCACGCCGCCATCCATACCGCCGTGCGCGAGCGCAAGCCGCAGGCCGCGCGGTCGGCGGCTGAAACCCATATCGATTTCGTCCGCGAAACGCTGGCCCAGACGCTGCGTTCCGTGGCGCGTCGCGAAACGGCCGAGCGCCGTCTCTCTACCGATTTCTCCAGTTCCTGATTCTTAACTTTTACATTCCATCCCGAAAGGAAACAGCAATGGAAGCCTTGGTAATCCCCTTTGAAAAACTGCGCATGAATGACGTCGAACAAGTCGGCGGCAAGAATTCATCGCTTGGTGAAATGATCAGCCAGCTGGCCGATACCGGCGTCCGCGTCCCGGGTGGTTTTGCCACCACGGCCCACGCCTACCGTGTCTTTCTGGCCCAGTCCGGCCTCGACGCCAAGATCAATGCCGTCCTCGATGCGCTGGATGTTGAAGATGTGAACGCCCTGGTCAAGGCCGGTGCCGAGATTCGCCAGTGGGTGATCGACACCCCGTTCCCGATGGACCTGACCATCGCCATCACCGAGCAGTATCAGCGCCTGGTGGCCGATTCCACCGCCGACATGTCCTTCGCCGTGCGCTCTTCCGCTACCGCCGAAGACTTGCCGGATGCTTCCTTTGCCGGTCAGCAGGAAACCTTCCTGAACATCGTCGGCCTGGAAAACATCATGCACGCGATCAAGGAAGTCTTCGCTTCCCTGTATAACGACCGCGCCATTTCCTACCGCGTCCACAAGGGCTTCCTGCACGCTGATGTCGCCCTGTCCGCCGGTATCCAGCGCATGGTCCGCTCCGACAAGGGTTCCGCTGGCGTGATGTTCACGCTCGACACCGAATCTGGCTTCCGCGACGCCGTCTTCGTCACCTCCAGCTACGGTCTGGGTGAAACGGTGGTGCAGGGTGCCGTAAATCCGGACGAGTTCTACGTGCACAAGCCGATGCTGGCCGCCGGCAAGAAGGCTGTCGTGCGTCGCAACCTCGGCTCCAAGATGATCAAGATGACCTTTGCCGCCGAAAAGGTCGCCGGCAAGTCCACGATCACCGAAGATGTGCCGGAAGCCCAGCGTCACCAGTTCTCGATCAACGACGAAGAAGTCATGGAGCTGGCCCGCTACGCGATGATCATCGAAAAGCACTACGGTCGTCCGATGGACATCGAGTGGGGCAAGGATGGCGTCGACGGCAAGCTGTACATCCTCCAGGCCCGTCCGGAAACCGTGCAGTCGCAAGCTGCTGCCGGCAAGCAGGAAAAGTTCAAGCTGAAGTCCTTCTCCAAGGTGCTGGCTTCCGGCCGCGCCATTGGCCAGAAGATTGGTGTCGGCCCGGTTCGCATCGTCAAGGATCCGAAGGAAATGGATCAGGTCAAGCCGGGTGACGTGCTCGTCGCCGATATGACCGACCCGAACTGGGAACCGGTGATGAAGCGCGCTTCCGCCATCGTTACCAACCGTGGCGGCCGCACCTGCCACGCGGCGATCATCGCCCGCGAACTGGGCATTCCGGCCATCGTTGGTTGCGGTGATGCTACCGATACCCTGACCGAAGGCGATATTGTCACTGTCTCCTGCACCGAAGGCGATACCGGCCACGTCTATCGCGGCAGCCTCGATTACGAAGTGACCACCCGCGATATCTCGGCCATGCCGGACGTCCCGGTCAAGGTCATGATGAACGTCGGTAACCCGGAACTGGCCTTCGAATTTGCCCAGTTGCCGAACTCCGGCGTCGGTCTGGCCCGTGTTGAATTCATCATCAACAACGTGATCGGTATCCACCCGAAGGCCATCCTCGATGTCGAGCGTCTGCCGGCCTCGAAGCGCGAGGAAATCAAGCGCCGCGCCCGTGGCTATGCTTCGCCGAAGGATTTCTTCGTTGAGAAGCTGGTTGAAGGTGTTTCGACGATTGCTGCTGCTTTCTGGCCGAATCCGGTCATCGTCCGTCTGTCCGACTTCAAGTCCAACGAATACCGCAAGCTGCTCGGCGGCGAACTGTACGAGCCGGAAGAAGAAAACCCGATGCTCGGCTTCCGCGGCGCTTCCCGCTACATCGCGCACACCTTCGAAGACTGCTTCGAAATGGAATGCCGCGCCATGAAGCGTGTCCGTGAAGAGATGGGCCTGACCAACGTGCAACTGATGGTGCCGTTCGTCCGTACCGTTGGCGAAGGCAAGGCCGTCGTCGAACTGCTGGCCGATCATGGCCTGAAGCAGGGCGAAAACGACCTGAAGCTGATCATGATGTGCGAAATTCCGTCCAACGCGCTGTTGGCCGATGACTTCCTCAAGGTCTTCGACGGCTTCTCGATCGGTTCCAACGACCTGACCCAGCTCACCCTCGGCCTCGACCGCGACTCCGGGCTGGTTGCCAACCTGTTCGACGAACGCGATCCGGCCGTCAAGATGCTGCTGGCCATGGCAATCGCGGCCGCCAACAAGGCTGGCAAGTACATCGGTATCTGCGGCCAGGGCCCGTCCGACCACCCCGATCTGGCTGAATGGCTGATGGATCAGGGTATCGACAGCATCTCGCTGAACCCGGATACGGTGGTCGATACCTGGACGCGTCTGGCGACGCACAAGAAGGCCTGATTGCTTCTGGCAAGCAGGGAAAGATGAAGAAGGCCGGGGAAACCCGGCCTTTTTTGTTTTGGTGACTACTTGATGTCGCCATTTTCAGACAGTCAAAGCCCTTGTAAATGCGGGCCTCATCTCTCTTCTTGTAAAATGACGTTGTCAAAAAACGACAGTGGCTCGTCAAAAATGAAGCGAGCCACTGTATTTTTTTCGTTTTCGTTCTTTTGTTTCCTCGGTTAACTAGGAAGACGGAACGAAAATTAAGGCTTATTTATAGTAGCCGACGGCGCAGACCTGGTCACCAATTCTGGTGACGTAGCTGATCTTTTGTACCGGCTCGGTGGCGCCCGGGCGTGGCCACTTGTAAGAAACCTCGGCGATGGCGCCATCCTTTGCGGCTTCATAGAGCTTGGCGCCAACCGGTTCGCCGGAGGCATTCACGAGGCCTTTCATGCTTTTTCCGTTAAGGGTCGGATGAGCGGTGAAATTCCCGTCTGGCCCGCCACAGAAGGGGTATAGGTCACGATCCCGGAAGCCATTTTCACCTTTGGCGATCTGGGTCAGCGCTGCCGATTTGTCGGCCTTCACCGCGGAAATGGTTTTTTCGAGCATGGCCTTGGCTTCTGATGCGCTGCCAAACTCGGCTGCGCTGACTGCAAGATTGCTAAAGCCGGTAGCGGCGGCGATCAGGCTGAGTGTGATGACTTTTTTCAATGTAGCTCCTTTATCGATCAATCACCTTGGCCGGGTGGCTATGGTGTGCTCAGTCTTACGCAAGATGAATGCCAATTGGATGTGGTGTGTCGATCGTCGTTTATGGTCAGGGCGTTTTTGCAAGCTTTCGCCCATTGTTTCGATTGATTCAAGCCTCACGGGATGGCGTTTTAAAGCGTTAGTGAGATGAATATTCCCAATTCGTGCCTTCAAGCCTGAATATGCAATAAGAATATTCGCGTTTAAAATTGGCGATTTCGAAAAATTGAGACGCGGATCAGGATTCGGTGTCTCTCATGCAAACATTTGGGGAGTTGTATATGAAGCACCGATTCGGCCGTCTTGCAGCCATGGCAGTTGCCACTTCGTTGGTCATGGCTTTTGCTGCACCGGCGAATGCAAGTATTTATCGAACCGCTACCGGTTATTCGATCAGCGACTTGTATGTATTTGGCGACAGCCTGTCGGACGTGGGGAATATTTCGGCAGCCACCGGCGGAGCACAACCCTCGGCAGCGCTGGGCTATGTCGATGGACGCTTCACTAATGGTGGCAATTACACGGACTACCTGGCGGCTTCGCTCGGGGTAAGCAATACAGCAGCGCTGTCAGGGGGCAATAACTACGCTTTCGGCGGCGCCAAGATCGATACAGGCATGGCGCCACCGGGGCTGCTCACGCAGTACGGCATGTACGCCATGAGCCATGCGCTTGCCGACCCCAATGCCTTGTTTGTAATCTACGGCGGTGGCAATGACATCAATGACCCGAATGTTGACCTGAGGGATTCCCTGGCCAATCTGGGACTGATTATTGGCGCGCTGATCAACCAGGGTGCCACCAATATCCTCATTCCGAATTCCCCTGACCTGGGGCGAACCCCAAACAACAACGCCTCGCTGAATGCAGACGTGATGAGAGCTCGTACTCAGGCTTACAACATGGGTTTGGCCACGCTGATTGCTCAGATGGAGTCGCTTTTTTCAATTGATCTGCTGGCAGTGGATGTTTTTGGTTTTAGCGGGCAGGTGCTCAATAACCCGGCCGCTTATGGGCTGAACAACGTCGGGGATAGCTGTCTCGGCAATGCGGCATGCACAGATCCCGGCAAGTATTTCTATTGGGATGGCATTCATCCGAATACACAGATGCACGCGTTGCTGGCCAACGAAATGCTCTCCGTTATCGATAAAAATGCAGTTCCTGAGCCGGCCACTCTGGCCTTGATGGTATTGGGCGTTTTGAGTCTGGCCTGGAGGCAGGGGCGTTGTAACGGCTAGGCAGATTCGCGATTCAGCTGCTTTCCGCTGCCGCGAATGGCGACCAATGAAGAAAGCTGGGCAACCAGCTTTCTTCAATACAAACTTAACTCTCCTGCCAGATCAAAATTTCCCGATAATTCGGCCTTTAACTGGCGGAAGCAGCGATGGCTGATGCGGATGAAGAGATCTGCCTGATCGAGGGTTCAAGCACGCTGCGCAATGTGCGCCGCGATTTTCCGGAATGGCACCTGGGGCGGTCACCCTTTGTTTTCTGGGCACTTGACGTCGATCTTCCTGCAGTTCGTGATCGGGTCGCCATGGCCGGGCAGCATATGGCCGGCCTATTACTCGATGACTATCGTCGCCAATCTCATATCACGCTCGATCTATGCGGATTTCCCGCCGAAGTGCAACGAAATCCTGATGACTTTGGCGCCGAGTATTTGCAGAAGCAATGCGGTGCCCTGCGCCTGGCTGGTCTGTCGGATTTCGAAATTGAACTGGGAGGGCTTTCCAGTTTCTCTTCGGCGCCATTCCTGAGCGTCGTTGACAGGGGAGGCAACATCACAGCACTGCGGAAATGTCTGGCTGTGGATGGCAGTCATCGATTGTTCGGAAGCTATGTGCCGCATGTCACCGTCGGGCTCTATGCCGATGAGTGGCCTGTAGAATATGTGAAACGGCGATTGACTGGCTTTCCTTCGGGCGCAGCGCTGTCTTGTCGGATCAAGCGCGTCAGCCTGATGAGCTACAGCCCCTCCGAAGTGGCCGGTGCCCTAGACCTCCTCGGCGACTACTGGTTCGCCAGCGGCGAAATGCGCTGGCACGCGGCTGCAGGAAAAATGGGTTTTCCTGATTTTTCGGGTTGAGCTTCCTCACCGGAAATGCGATTTCTCCTCAGTCAAAACCATATACTTATTCAATGAATGGGGGCGGGATGAGGGGCAGGCAGGAACGATTGCTTGGTGCCCCCCGGCCTTGTCTGCGGGTTGCCTGAACATGCGATCGTCAAGGCGGTCTTGTCTGACCACACTCAGGCGAAAGCGACGAAATTCTCGACCAAAAAAAGGCCAGGAACGCCTGGCCTTGTCCGGAAGTGCTGCTTGCACTTTAGACGCGCAGTAGTGCCTTGATCAGTCGTTCAGAGAGCTGGTCTTCGGTGAATTGCGGCTCGTTTGGCGGGTAGAGCGAGTTTTCCTCGATGGTGAAACCGTGCTCCAACGCGAGGGCGCGCAATTCCTTGATTTTCTGGCAGGCCTTGAGGGCTTCGCCGAGGGCAGCGTCAGCCTTGGCTTTATCGGCAAATGCCTTGATGGGTGCGACGGACATGCTTGTTCTCCTGATGAGGTTTGTTGCAGAAAACTGCTGGGCTCAGGCCGGGTAGTCGATGATGGCCGGTTCATCACCGCCGTCGTCGATCGTCGCACGGGCGATGCGGCCATCCGGGTGGTAGCTGTATTCGTGGCGGAATTCGGTTTCGCCGTAGACCATTTTTTCGCAGACGATCAGCTGTCCTGCAGCATCGAAGCTGCCCCGGAAATAGGTGTTGCGATTGCGCATGTCGTTCTCGTCGAGCTCTCCGACGAGCTTGAGCGGTAGCTTGGCGCCGCTGTAACTGGTGAAATAGCGGCAGGCAGTGACTTTGTCGGGCATCTCGTTCTCTGGTCGTGGTTTGATTCCGCCGAAAAACTCAGCGCCTGGCTTGTCAGTGTTCCGACAAAAACCAGCCTCTTTCTCGCGGCTAGCGAGGTGTATGCAATAAAGGGGCCAAATCCGGCGGGCGGCTGAAAATCTGCTGGTTCGCCGAGTCATCAGGGTTTTCTCTGGGGCACAATAGATTCAGGAGGTGAGAGATGGTTGCGAAAGGCTTGGTCGATAAATTGCGCTCGATTATCGGTTCCGGTTCGGAGCGAGTTGGGCTGACAGCACGAGGTGTCGAGCAGTTGCGCGCCCAGTTGCGCGAATGCGCCGAAGGGCAGGGGGGCGAGGTTTCAGCCCGTGCGCGGGCGGCACGCCTGGCCGAAACTTATCTTGGGCTCAACGACGAGGGGCGCCACCGCTTCCTCAAGCTGATCGCGCTGGAGTTCGGGCCAGATCCCGCAAAAGTGGCGACGGCGCATGCCGCCTACCAGAAGGCGATTGGCACCTCTGACCAGTGGAAGGCGGAAGCGGCCATGCGTGTCGCCATGCGCTCTTCGCGCATCCGCATCCTCACCCAATTCAATGCCATTCCGCAGGGTGTGAAATTTCTCGTCGATCTGCGCGCCGACCTGCTGCGCTATCTTGAGGATGACCGTGAATTGGCGGTACTGGACCGTGAACTGGAGTCGCGGCTCTCGGCCTGGTTCGACGTCGGTTTCCTCGAGTTGCAGCGCATTACCTGGAATTCGCCGGCTGCCTTGCTGGAGAAACTGATCGAGTATGAGGCGGTGCACGAAATCCGTTCATGGACCGATCTGAAGAATCGGGTCGATTCCGATCGCCGCCTGTATGCCTTCTTCCACCCGCGCATGCCAGCTGAGCCGCTGATTTTCGTCGAGGTGGCGTTGACCGACCATCTGGCCGACAACGTCCAGGCGCTGCTCGACGAGCATGCCCCGGTTTTCGACCACCGCAAGGCCGATACGGCGATTTTCTATTCGATCTCGAACACTCAGGTGGGTTTGCGCGGCGTCTCCTTCGGCAATTTCCTATTGAAGCGCGTGATCGATGATCTGAAGCGCGATTTTTCGAAACTGGCTAATTTCGCCACCCTGTCGCCAATGCCAGCCATGGCCGCCTGGCTGCGCAAGAATCCGCAAGCTTTGGCAGAGGCCGGCATCGAGTTGTCGCAGGAAGAGTTGTCGACAGGAACCTGGGCGGCGGACAAGAAACTCGCTCGCTCCCTGCGCGACCCGCTGAGCCGCCTTGGCGCCCGATATCTGGCCAGCGCCAAGCAAGGAGGCGGCGAGGCCGGGCCACCATTCGATCCCGTGTCGCGCTTCCATCTGGGCAACGGCGCGCGGGTCGAGCGCATCAATTACCTCGGCGATAGTTCGGCCAAGGGTTTCCGGCAGTCATTCGGATTGATGGTGAATTACCTGTACAGCCCGGATGACATCGAAACCAATCTGGAGGCCTTTGCCAGCCAAGGGAGCATCGCCATGTCGGCGACGGTGCGCCGGCTAGCGAAAAGGAGCTAGGGAGGCGCGGTTTTTCTTAACGACTTTTTATGATCGTTAAGCCCTGTTGTATCGACGATCAACGTCTATGATGAATGTATGGGTTTTTGCCTGAGGAGTAAGCGTAAGGTCCATATCTCATGACGGCGGATCAAATGGGATTGCTGGTTGAATTATTGCGCTCCAGCGCGTGAGCCGGGCATACGTGCTTGTATCCGCCATGCATTCTTGAAGGGAGACGCCATGTCAAAAATTTCCATTGCTGTTTTCGCCTGCCTTGTTGCGACGAATGTTCTTGCCCAAGATGGCAGCAGAAAAATGACCCGGGACGAATTGTTGTCGTTTCTACCGGGAGCCAAGGTGACGCACATCTCGCAAGCCGGGAGCGAGCGTCGCTGGACCAACAAGACCGATGGTACCTTGATCGCCAATAGCAATAACAAGCTGTATGGGAATGCAATCGGTACTCAGGGGGCCACCCAGGCTGGCACCTGGATGGTCAATGACGAAGGCAAATACTGCATCGACATCGACTGGAAGCGCGTCCATGAAAAATGGTGCGCCAACATTATAAAGAGCCAGGACGGTGCTTATTACCTGAATGTCGTTGATGACAAACACAAAATAGACTTTGTCACCAAATGATGATCGGGGCTGCGACAAGGCCCCCCGGCTAAATCCCGGGGGCTTTAGATTAGCCCGACCACCGCCATCTTGCGCCGTAGAAAAGCGATCTGCGTTTGCAGCGGCAACTGCTTGGGGCAGACGTCGTGGCAGCCGACCAGCGACATGCAGCCGAAGACGCCATCGTCGTCGCCGACCAGTTCGTAGAAATCCTCGTCATTGCGCGTGTCGCGCGGGTCGAGTCGGAAGCGGGCGATCTTGTTGAGGCCGACGGCGCCGACGAAGCTCTCTCGCATCTGCACCGTGCCGCAGCCGGCGATGCAGCAGCCGCACTCGATGCAGCGGTCGAGCTCGTAGATGGCTTCGGCGGTGAGTGGCTCCATCCTTGTTTCGATGGCGTCAATGTCGGTTGGCGTGTTGTTGTGGATCCAGGTCTGCAGGCGTTCGCTGGTGCCGCGCATCCACTTGCCGGTATTGACTGACAGGTCGCCGATCAGTTCGAAGACGGGCAGCGGCGCCAGCGTTATCCGCTCGCCGAGATCGCGGGTCAAGGTGCGGCAGGCCAGGCCAGGGCGGCCGTTGACCAGCATGGCGCAACTGCCGCAGATGCCGGCCCGACAGACGAAGTCGAACATCAGCGACGGGTCCTGCAGGGCGCGGATTTCGTTGAGTGCGATGAACAGCGTCATGCCCTCGGCTTCCTCTATTTCATAGGCTTGCAGGTGCGGCACGCTGGCCGGATCGGCCGGGTTGTGGCGGAGGATTTCGAGGGTCAGGCGGCGTGGCTGGCCATCCGGCTTTCTGCGGCGGAGCAGGGGGATCATACGGGTTCTCCCGGGCGGGCATTGTCGCCGCGCAGGTGGGCGGGGAGCAGGTGGCGGAAAGGCATCAGGGCGTGCTGCACGCTGTGGCGATCGGCGTTGGCGAACTGGGCCTTGATTGTTTCGATCTGGTCCATACGACGGGCCGTTTCCGGATGTTCGATGGCATCGCGGGCGCCGTAGCCGCGCCAGCCGGGTGGCAGTTCCATGCGACGGATATCGAGCGCTTCATAGTGCAGCGAGGGAACCACCTGCTTGGGATCGGTCCAGTAGGCCAGCGTGCGCTTAAGCCATTCGGCGTCGTTGCGCTGCGGGTAATCCTCGCGGAAGTGGGCGCCGCGGCTTTCGGTGCGCTGGCGGGCGCCGTGGGCCACGCAGATGGCCAGCTTGAGCATCTTCTGCAGACGCCAGGCGAGTGTCAGTTCCGGGTTGGCGCCGGGCCGGTGAGTGCGCAGGCCGACCTGCCGGCTGCGCGCAGCGAGTTCCGTGAGTTCCTTGACGGCTTCGGCCAACTGGTCGCCGTGACGAACGATGCCAACCTTGTCGGTCATGATCGCTTGCATCGCAGCGAGCAGGGCGGCCGGATTTTCCGGGCCATGGTTGTCGGTAATCGCCGAGAATTCGGCCCGTGCCTTGTCGGCGCATTCGCGCAACAGGGCCGTCGAAAGGGACATGTCACCGGCTGATGAGGTGCAGAAGTCGGCAATTGCCTCGCCGACGATCATCCCTGAAACCACGGTTTCGGCCACTGAGTTGCCACCCAGGCGGTTGAAGCCGTGCAGATCCCAGCAGGCGGCTTCACCACAGGCAAAAAGCCCGCTCAGGCCATAGGCGGCGCCGTGCGCATTGGTTCGAATGCCGCCCATCGAGTAGTGCTGGGCCGGACGGACGGGAATCCACTGCTTGGTCGGGTCAATGCCCAGGAAGTAGTGGCAGATTTCCTTCACTTCGCGCAGCTTGCGATCGATGTGCTGGGCGCCGAGCTGGGTGATGTCCAGCCACAGGTGTTCGCCGAAACGGTTCTTTGCTCCCTTGCCGGAACGAATGTGCGCTTCCATCCGTCGCGAAACGACGTCACGTGAGGCCAGTTCTTTCTTTTCCGGCTCGTAGTCGGGCATGAAGCGGTGGCCGTCGACATCGCGTAGCAAACCGCCATCGCCGCGGCAGCCTTCGGTAACCAGGATGCCGGCCGGGAAGATGGCCGTCGGATGAAACTGCACTGCTTCCATATTGCCGAGCGGCACGACACCGGTTTCCAGCGCTATGGCAGCGCCAATGCCTTCGTTGATCACGGCATTGGTCGTCGACTGGTAGATGCGACCAAAGCCGCCGGTGGCGATGCAGGTGGCGCGGGCAATGTAGGCGACCAGCTTGCCGTCGATCAGGTTGCGGACGATGGCACCATAGCAGCGCAGGCCGTCATGGATCAGCGAAACGGCTTCCATGCGTTCGTGGACTGGAATGCCTTCGGCAATGGTCTGGTCGCTGACGGCGTAGAGCATGGCGTGGCCGGTGCCGTCTGACACGTAGCAGGTACGCCATTTCTTGGTGCCGCCAAAGTCGCGGGCGGTAATCAGGCCATGAGCCTCTTCCGGCTCACTGAGCGTAACCCGCTGGTTATCGATGATCGCCTCGCGGTCACCGGCCTGAACCCGGTTCCAGGGCACGCCCCAGCCGGCCAGTTCGCGCACGGCTTTGGGCGCGGTGTGGACGAACATGCGGGCGACATCCTGGTCGTTGCCCCAGTCGCTGCCCCGCACCGTGTCTTGGAAATGCACATCCTCGTTGTCGCCGGCGCCTTTGGTCGTATTGCCGAGGCTGGCCTGCATGCCGCCCTGGGCCGCAGCCGAGTGCGAACGCTTGGGCGGCACCAGGCTGAGAATCAGCACCGAATTGCCGCGCTTGCGAGCCGCCAGGGCCGCACGTAGCCCGGCCAGCCCGCCGCCGATGACGAGCACGTCGGTATGGATGGTTTCCATGTCAGTGCCTGTCTATGGAAGAAAGGCTCTGGGGCGGCGTGTAGCGTTCTCCGGCGTGGTCGGCATGGGCGCGGCCGAGATCGACATAGGCCAGCAGTGTGACCAGCCCAAGGGTAATGAAAAAGGCGCTGATCGAATGGCGGACGATGGCCAGGCGACGACGGCTCTGCCGCGGATTGTGGCCTTCCAGCCAACCCCACTTGATTGCCAGTCGGTAAAGCCCGATTCCGCCATGCAGTTCAACTGCGAAGAGCAGCCCGAGATAGAGCGGCCACATGTTGCCGGTCCACACCCGGTCGGCTGATTCAAAGGGGCCGATCAGCGCCGGCTGGGTCAGCATGTCGTAGAGGTGAACGGTGGTCATGAAGAACAGCGCAAACCCGGTCAATACCTGAATCCACCATAGCGAGGTATCGCCATGTTGAAAACGGTTCTTGTGCAGCCGGAAGGCGCTGAATTGGCGGTAACCAGCCGGGAATTTGCGCATTGCCAGAGCGGCGTGGCCGATGAACAGTGCAAGGATTACAGCGACGACACCGGAAACCAGGATGGGGTAGGGTTTGCCGAGGAAATAGGCACCCTCGAAAAAGCGGGCGACGCTGTAAAAAGCCTGGTGGCTGATCAGGATGGTGGACACGAAGAACATGTGCGCCATCAGGAATACGGCGAGGGCGAAACCGGTAGCGCTCTGTAGCACGTCAAGACGGGCTGGCCAGCGATTTTTGCGCGGCGTTGATTGTGTCGTGCTTTGCGTCAGGGGAAGGGGAAGTACTTGAACGCCCAGTTCACCGCTGGCGTTGGTTTTGATCAGGCTACTCATGGCCATTTTCCTTGCTGAATCCTTCGAACTGCAAAGGTGAAGGTCGGAAGCCGAACAAGCGCGATCACGGCAGGTGCCGAACGCCACATGTCGGCTACCGACATGCTGCTTGTCTCCACCTGTTTTTGTTATGACTTGAATTTAGCACAACAAAATCGGTGCTCATGGGAATAATGCTGCGCAGCAACAAAATAGATCTTTGAGTTCCTGAAAAGCAACATAAAGCCTTGTGCCCTGTAACTTTCACAGCTTGGCTGGTGATTTTGCAATGCGGAATGAAAGGGGCTTTCATCGGCATCTGATAAAATCCGGCCCTGATTTTTAAGGCCTTCCTCCTTGTCCTCCCTCCCGGAAATATTCTCTCCCGAAGGCCCGCTCGCCCGGGCCATCAGCGGCTATCGCATTCGCGAACAGCAGCTCGACATGGCCGAGCGCATCGCCGCCGCCATCAAAGGCTGTTCGGTCTTCATCGCCGAGGCCGGCACCGGCACGGGCAAGACTTTCGCCTACCTCGTCCCGGCGCTGCAATCGGGCGGCAAGGTCATCGTGTCGACCGGCACCAAAACCTTGCAGGACCAGCTGTTCAACAAGGATTTGCCGATGGTCCGCGACGCCCTGAAGGCGCCGGTCAAGACTGCGCTGCTCAAGGGCCGGGCCAACTACGTCTGCCCCTACCACCTGCAACACGCCATCGCCGATGGTCGTTTCCTGACCCGCGAGGACGCCGCCGACGCCCGCCGCATCTCGGTCTTCGCCAAGACCACCCAGAGCGGCGACAAGGCCGAGTGCATCGAGGTTTCCGAGAACTCGCCGGTGTGGGGCCATGCCACCTCGACGCGCGACAACTGCCTCGGCCAGGAGTGTCCGGACTACAAGGAATGCTTCGTCATGCTCGCCCGGCGCGAGGCGATGGCGGCCGATCTGGTTGTCGTCAATCACCACCTGTTCTTCGCCGACGTCATGCTCCGCGACGAAGGCATGGCCGAACTGCTCCCGGCCTGCAACACGGTCATCTTCGACGAAGCCCACCAGTTGCCGGAAGTGGCGACGCTGTTCTTCGGCGACAGCATTTCGACGGCGCAGGTGCTCGATCTGGCCCGCGACGTGCGCGCCGAAGCACTGACCAACGCCCGCGACTGCCTGGCGCTGCCGGAAACCAGCAAGAAAGTCGAAAAGGCTGCCAAGGACCTGCGCCTGGCCGTCGGTGTCGACAGCGGCCGCTTCTCCTACGGTCAACTGGAAGAAAAGCCCGATTTTGAAGCCGCCCTCAAGGCCCTCGAAGCCGAGGTTGTCGCCTTCGCGGCATTGCTCGAAACTCAGGCCGAACGTGCCGAAGGCCTCGAGAAGTGCTGGCAACGCGCCACCGAACTCGTCCAGCACCTCGGCCAGTGGCAGAACCCGACGCCCGGCTACGTGCGCTGGGCCGAAGCTTTCACCCATTCGCTGCAGCTCAATGCAACGCCGCTCAATGTTGCCGAAATTTTCCGCAAGCAGATGGGCGGCCATCCGCGGGCGTGGATTTTTACGTCAGCCACCTTGGCCGTGCAGGGCAAGTTCCACCACTACTGCGCCGAACTCGGCCTCGGCGAGCCGGATTCCGCCTGCTGGCACAGTCCTTTCGATTACGACAAGCAGGCCATCCTATACGCGCCGCTCGGCATGCCCGACCCCAACGCCTGGAACTACACCGACGCCGTCGTCGAGGCTGCCTGGCCGGCCGTCAAGGCGGCCAACGGCGGGGCATTCTTCCTGTGCACCAGCCTGCGCGCCATGCGCCGCACGCATGAGCTGCTCAAGGCAAAGCTCGAAGACGAGAATATCGACATGCCGCTGCTCGTTCAGGGCGAGGGCAGCAAGAACGATCTGCTGCAACGTTTTCGCCACCACGGCAATTCCATCCTGGTCGGCAGCCAGAGCTTCTGGGAAGGCGTCGATGTGCGCGGCGAGGCGCTGTCGCTTGTCGTCATCGACAAGATCCCCTTCGCGCCGCCCGACGACCCGGTGCTCTCGGCGCGCATCGAGCAGATGAAGAAGGATGGCCGCAACGCCTTCATGGAATACCAGTTGCCGCGCGCCGTTATCAACGTCAAGCAGGGCGCCGGCCGGCTGATTCGCGACGAGAACGACAAGGGCGTGCTCATGATGTGCGATCCACGACTCATATCAAAGCCCTACGGCCGCCGCGTCTGGCAAAGTCTGCCGCCAATGAAACGAACCCGCGAACTGCAGGTCGTCCTCGATTTCTTCGCCAACCGGTAACGCGGATGAAAACCATCTTCGAGCAAATGCGCGCGCAGCAGCCGCAATTCTTCTCCAGCGCCGACATCACCATCGACGCCGGGCCGATGCAGGCCATGGCCGACATCATCACGGCCATCGAATCGGTCATCGCCATGCCGGACTACCAGGCGCACGCGCTCGCCCAGGCGCCGGAAATTGCCCGCCTGCCGGTGAAGTCGCGTGGCGTTTTCATGGGCTACGATTTTCACTTGACCGAAACCGGCCCCAAGCTCATCGAGATCAACACCAACGCTGGCGGTGGTCTGCTTAACGCCTACCTGCTCGCCTCGCACGGCAAGGTGGAGGAGGCGGCGCGGATTCGTGACGAATACGTTGCCATGTTCCGCGAGGAATGGCGCCTGGAACGCGGCGATGCACCGCTGCGCCGCATCGCCATCGTCGATGAAAACCCGGCCGAGCAGTTTCTCGCCCCCGAATTCGCGCTCTTCAAGGAATTGTTCGAGCAGCACGGCATCGCTGCCGTGGTGTCCGATCCGGGCGAATTCGAGAGCGACGGCCAGCAGCTTCTGCATGCCGGCCAGCCCATCGACCTGATCTACAACCGCCTGACCGACTTTGCCCTCGATGCCACGGTCAACGGGAAAATTCGCGCAGTTTTCGAATCAGGTGGTGTTGTTATCACGCCGCATCCGCGTGCCCACGCCCTGTACGCCGACAAGCGCAATCTGATGCAGCTCTCCGACGAAGCGGCGTTGCAGGCTATGGGCGTCGCCGAGGCCACCCGCCAGACGCTGCTCGCCGGTATCCCGAAAACCGTGATGGTCTCGCCGGAGCAGGCTGAGCAATTCTGGGCCGAGCGCAAGCGCTGGTTCTTCAAGCCGCCGGCCGGTTTCGGCAGCCGCGCCGCCTATCGCGGCGACAAGCTGACCAAGCGCGTTTTCGAGGAAATCCTGCACGGCGGCTACATCGCCCAGGAAATTGCACCGCCGTCCGAGCATGTCGTGCCGGTCGATGGTGTCGAAACGACCATGAAGGCCGACATCCGCTGCTACGTCTACGCCGGCCGCATCCAGCTCGTCGCCGCCCGCCTGTACCAGGGGCAAACCACCAATTTCCGGACGCCGGGCGGCGGTTTCGCCCCGGTTTTCGTGGCCTGAGCGAGTAAAATCCGCCCATGAAAGTTTTCGGTATCGCCGGTTATTCCGGCTCCGGCAAGACCACCTTGCTGGAAAAGCTCATCCCCCAACTGACGGCGCGTGGCCTCAAGGTGTCGGTGATCAAGCACGCCCATCATGGTTTCGACATCGACCGCCCGGGCAAGGACTCCTACCGTCACCGCGAAGCCGGTGCCACGGAGGTGTTGCTCTCCTGTGGCGACCGCTGGGCGTTGATGCACGAGCGGCGCGACGAGGTTGAGCCGACACTAGACGAACTGATCGGCCACCTGTCGCCCTGTGACCTCGTGCTGATCGAAGGTTTCAAGCAGGAACCGGTGCCCAAGCTCGAAGTCTACCGCCCTGAAAACGGCAAGCCGCCACTCTTCCCCGAGCGCAAGGACATCGTTGCCGTGGCCACCGACGCTGCCATCGAAACCGGCCTGCCGACGCTGCCGCTCAACGACTACGCCGCGATGGCCGATTTCGTCATGAACCACCTTAATTTGCAGGCCCGCCCATGCTGAGTTTTGAACAAGCCCTGGAAAAGCTGCTGGCCGCCGCCCAGCCGGTCGAGGAAATCCGCTCGCTGCCGATTACCGCCGCCGCCGGCCGCATTCTCGCCGCTTCCCAGCAATCCACCGTCGCCGTGCCGCCGCTCGACAACTCGGCCATGGACGGTTACGCCGTGCGTGTCGCCGACATCACCGCCGCCGGCATCTGCCTGCCGGTCAGCCAGCGCATTCCGGCCGGCACGGTCGGTACCACGCTGCAACCGGGCACGGCAGCCCGCATCTTCACCGGCGCCCCGATCCCGGCCGGCGCCGACGCCGTGATCATGCAGGAACGCTGCGAGCACGGTGAAAATGGCGTGGTCATCAACCACGTGCCGCGCGATGGCGAAAACATCCGCCGGGCCGGCGAAGACATCTCGGTCGGTGCCGAAATCCTCAAGGCCGGCGTCAAATTGCGTCCGCAGGAAATCGCCCTGGCCGCCTCGGCCGGCCTGCCCGAATTGCCGGTCTATCGCCGCGTTCGCGTCGGCGTCTTCTTCACCGGTGATGAACTCGTCCAGCCCGGCGAGCCGCTGCCGCCGGGCGCCATCTACAATTCCAACCGCTACGCCCTGCGCGCCCTGCTCGAAGGCATGGGCTGCGAAGTCCGTGACCTCGGCGCTGTTGCAGATACGCTCGAAGCCACCCGCGACGCCCTGCGCCGTGCCGCGGCCGACAACGATCTGGTCCTGACCAGTGGCGGCGTTTCGGTCGGCGAGGAAGACCACGTCAAGCCGGCCGTCGAAGCCGAAGGCCGGCTCGACATGTGGAAGATCGCCATCAAACCCGGCAAGCCGCTGGCCTTCGGTGAAATCCGCAAAACCGATGGCAAGGCCTGGTTCCTCGGCCTGCCGGGTAATCCGGTTGCCGCCTTCGTCACCTTCCTGACCATGGTTCGCCCGTTCATCCTGCGTTTGCAGGGGGCGGCCAGCGTTTCGCCGCGCGTCCTGAATTTGCCATCTGCCTCGGTGTGGGGCAGGGCCGATGGCGCCCGCCTCGAATTTCTGCGCGGCTGGCTCAACGACGATGGTGCCGTCGAGTTGTACAAAAATCAGGGCTCGGCCGTCGTCACCTCGCTGTGCTGGAGCGACGGGCTGGTGCTCAACCCGCCGGGCAACACCATCGCCGTCGGCGACACGGTGCGCTTTGTATCCTTCGCGGAGCTGCTGTCGTGAGCGTCAAAATTCTCTACTTCGCCGGCCTCAAGGAGGCCCTTGGCCTACCTGGCGAAACTGTTGAGTTGCCAGCCGGCGTGGCTACCGTCGGCGGCTTGCGTGACTGGCTGGTCGGGCAAGGGCGCGACAAGCTGGCCACCGCCAAAAATCTGCGCTGCGCCGTCAATCAGGACATGGCCAAGCTTGATGCAGCCATCCAAGATGGCGACGAAATCGCCTTCTTCCCGCCGGTGACCGGCGGTTGAAAATAGAAAGATAAAAAATGTCCATCCAATGGTTCCCGGGGCACATGACCCAGGCCCGCAAGAAAGCCGGCGAAACGCTGGCTGTGGCCGACGTCGTCGTCGAAGTCCTCGACGCCCGCCTGCCGCAGGCGAGCAGCAATCCGATGATCCACGAGCTGCGCGTCTTCCGTCAGCGCCCGTGCCTCAAGCTGCTCAACAAGGCCGACTTGGCCGACCCCGAAGCAACGAAGGCCTGGCTGGCTTTTTTTGATGCCCAGCCGAACGTCAAGGCCGTCGCCATTTCCTGCAAGAAAGCCAGCGACGTGGCGCGCATCCCCGGTCTGGCCCAGAAGCTGGCGCCGCACCGCAACGACGCCGTCAAGCCGCTGCGCCTGATGATCATGGGTATCCCCAACGTCGGCAAATCGACGCTGATGAACGCGCTGGTCAAGAAAAAGGTGGCAGCTGTCGGCGACCAGCCGGCCGTCACCAAGAGCCAGCAACGCATCGACATCAGCAACCGCCTGACCCTCTACGACACCCCGGGCATGCTCTGGCCGAAGATC
>JAGTRS010000080.1 GCA_018262195.1 Pseudomonadota bacterium
GGCACCGTCGGCGGCGTCGTCAACATGGCCGTGCTCGGCTTCGCCGCCATCCAGCAAAGCGCCATGGGCTGGATCCTCGACCGCAACTGGCAGGGCGCCCTGATCGAAGGCGCCCGCATCTACGATGCCGCCGCCTACCATGCCGCCTTCCTGTGGCTGGCCATCAGTGCCGTGGGGGCCGTGGTGTTCGTGACCCTGACCCGCGAGACCTATTGCCGGCTGCGCTTCGACTCGGATGATTGAAGCTGCCCCCTGCAGAATTCACCTCCGAACGAAGGCACCGGCAAAAAACAGCAACGTTTATCCCAACCCAGGCGCTCAAGTAATCACCAGAACAGCCGTTCATCAGCCATTCCTCGGCTTTTGCAAAAACAAGATATTAAATAGCGCCCGTGACTGATATTTCGCCCCCCCCACCCCAAGCCAGAATTGATGCGCTGGAAGACGAGCTTTTCCTGCGCAATCAACAGATTGCCCTGTTCAAGGAAGTCGTCACTGCAGTTCGCGAGCGGTTTGACCTTGAAAGTATTTTTCAAATGGTGGCCACCTTTGCCCAGGGGCTGATTCAGGCTGAAACGGTCCTGATTCCCGTCATGGATGAGGACGGCACCCAATACACTTACCGCGCTGGATACGGCGTCAACGCAGACGAAATCGTTGGAGAAAGCCTGGACATCAATCTGGGTATCTGCGGTTGGGTATGGAAACAGCGTCGCCCCTGGTGGCAAGGCGTTCTTGACGAACTCGATGAAAAAGAACGCAACCAGTGGGAAAAAGAAGTGGGCAGCGTCATTCTTGTCCCGCTGATTGGCCGCAACAATTTTCTTGGCGGGATTGCCGGGATCAACAAAACCGGGGGCCGCGAATTCGACAGGCACGATCTCGATTTGCTGACCCTGCTGGCAGGCCAGATTGCGACAGCGATCGACAACAACAGCCTGATTGAACAGCTGGAAGTCGCCAACCAGAATCTTTACGCCGAAAAAGAAAAAGCCCAGGTCACGCTCTCCTCCATTGGCGATGCCGTTATCACGACCGACATCGAGGGCCGGATCGAGTACCTGAATCCCATTGCGGAACGCCTTTTCGACACTCCATTGAGTGAGGCGAAGCGACGACGCCTATCCGATCTGGGCACCCTGCTTATTGAAGAAAACCGCAAACCTGCGACAGGCCTGGTGGAATACTGTCTTGAGGAAGGGCGTTTACCCAGCCAATTCAACACCCTCATCTTCACCAAACAGGATGGGCACGCTATTTTCATCGAGCCCAACGCAGCCCCTATCCGCAGCCATGACGGCCACACCTCAGGCATCGTTTTCGTCTTCCACGATGTGAGCCAAACCCATGAGCTGACGCAGCAGCTTTCCCATCAAGCCACGCATGACGTGTTGACCGGCCTGTTCAACCGCCGTGATTTCGAAATCAAGGTGAAGCAGGCCATCCGTGACGCCGAGATGGCGGACAAGGAACACAGCCTGCTCTACATGGACCTCGATCAGTTCAAGGTCATCAACGACACCTGCGGACACATTGCCGGTGACGAACTGCTGAAACAATACACAGCAAAACTCTCGGACCTGGTGCGCCACGGCGACACCCTGGCCCGGATCGGTGGCGACGAATTCGGACTTCTCCTGCAGGATTGCTCCAGCCAGCAGGCCTTACTGGTCGCCAACAAGATTCAGGAGATGACGAATCACTTCCGGTTTTCCTGGGAGGAAAAAACCTTTGGCATCGGCATCAGCATTGGCATGGTCGGCATCAACCACCAAAGCGGATCGATGATCGAGGTCGGCAGCCGTGCGGATGCCGCCTGCTATATGGCCAAGGAAGCAGGCCGCGGCCGCATTTACGTGCATGACGAGAAAGACCAGGAATTGCTCGCCCGGCATGGCCAGATGGAATGGACGCCCCGCATCACCAAGGCGCTGGAAGAGCAGCGCATGGTGCTCTATTACCAGCCCATCGTGCATAACACGCACCTTGCCGACCTCAGCAGCCATTACGAAATCCTGATCAGGATGATGGATGAGTCGGGCAACCTCATTCCCCCTGGCTCATTCTTGCCCGCTGCCGAACGCTATAACCTCATTGCCACCATCGATCGATGGGTGATCAGCGAATATTTCCGCTGGCTGGCGGAGCATCCGGCCCACCTGAATGCATTGGAACTCGGCGCGATCAACCTCTCCGGGCACTCATTGGGCGATGAAACCTGTCTGCGCCACATTGAATGCATGCTCAAGGAATACGCGATTCCTCCAGAAAAAATCTGCTTTGAAATAACCGAAACCGAGGCCATTTCCAATCTTGCCAAAGCGCAAAGCTTTATCCGGAAACTCAAAGACCATGGCTGCAATTTCGCCCTGGACGATTTCGGAAGTGGCTTTTCATCCTATGCCTACCTCAAGAATCTCCCGGTTGATTTCCTGAAAATTGATGGGATGTTCGTCAAGGACATTCACTCGGATGCCGCGAACTACGCCATGGTTGAATCCATCAACCACATCGGACATGTCATGGGAAGAAAAACCATCGCGGAGTTTGTAGAGAACGCGGAAACGCTGCAGACATTAAACAAACTGGGCATCGATTACATGCAAGGTTTTGGCATTGCCAAACCAAGCGCCCTTGCCAACCTGGAAAAATAACCCGAATCGAAAACCCGGGCCAGGTCTGGCCTAAAAACTTGGGATGGTGCAGAGCCGATCATGGGTGCGTCACCTGAACGACTGCCGCAGCCACGCCTTGCGAACTTCCTCGAATCCCCCAATCAGAACCGCCGCGGCTGCCCTACAAGAGGATCGCACAGCGGCAGGGTTTCACTTCGTCCAGCCGAGGCACTTACCCTTGCATGCATTCCTGGCGGGAAGCGCTTGCTTGCCGCACTTCTCCATCGGGCTTGCGAGTATTTCATCGACCTCGGTTTGGTCAAGCACCTGGGCTACATAAGCGTGTTCGGTCAGCGCCACGATATTCTGCGCAAAACTACGCAAGTGATTGCGCGATCCGCACAGCAGGCTTTCGTAGACCGCATCGATATCTTCCTTCTGGGAGCGATCGATG
>JAGTRS010000081.1 GCA_018262195.1 Pseudomonadota bacterium
ACAGGATGGCCTGATCGAGCAGGACAACGCCAGGCATGATCGGGCGCCCGGGGAAATGTCCAGTGAGTGCCGGATGATCGGATGGTGCCCTCCAGGTGCACTCAACGCCCGGCATGCTCGACCTGTTCGGCGTAGAGGGCTTGCAAGCTGCTGATCGGCAACTTGCCGGTACTGTTTCTCGGGAGTTGATCGAGAAAGATCAGCGGCCGTGGCAGAAAAACCGGATCAAGGCGCTCGCGTAATTTGGCAAGAAGCGTTTGTGGATTCAATTCGGGAGCGACAACGAAGGCACACAAGCGCGTAATGCCATCCGGGACGGTTTCTTCTGGCAGGAAGAAGGCGGCATCGATCACCCCGGAAATGGCGGCAATCTGGTGGTTGAGGTAAGCGAGCGACGAGCGCTTGCCGGCAACATTGACGAGGTCGGCACAGCGTCCATGCAAAAGGAAACGTCCGTCGGCAAGAATCTCGATGATGTCGGACAGTTCTAACTTGCTCTCGACATGGCCGCCGGAAGCGAAGGTCTGCCCGGTTTCCTGTTCCAGCCGTATGTCAGGCAGCAATTGCCAGGCTTGGCTGGCCGTCGTACGCCGGCTGGCGATCTGGCCGGTTTCGGTACTTCCGTAAATTTCATGGAGCGGCACTCCAAAGCGATTTTCGGCCTCGCTGGCGAGCTTCATGGACAGTGGCGCCGTGGCAGAAAGCAACAAATCAATGGCCGGCAATACCAGCCCGCTGGCCAGCAAGGTCGAGAGGTGGAACGGTGTCGTAACCAGGAGACGCGGGCGTGGTACGCGTTCAAGTGCCGTAACAATGTCCTGCGGGTAAAACGGCTTTCCCGACCAGAACGCGCATTGTCCATGCAATGCCAGCAGGAAGGTGGACTCGAATCCGAAGGCATGCTGAACGGGAACCGTTCCGACGATAGCGTGCGGGTGTTCAAGCAGATTCAAGCGTTCGGCGCCGGCCCAACCGCTGTGAACCAGGCCACCCCAGGTTTTAAAATGTGGCATTGGCGTTCCCGTCGAACCAGACGTGAACAGGCATGCAGCAATGTGGTCGGCCGGAATTTCCGGGACCTTGGTCACCTCTGCCGGGTCGGCGGCAGATAGGACCGGAAAATCAAATCGTGGCAGGTTAAGACCGTCAAATTCGCTGTCGCATAAACACACCAGGTCAGGAAAGTCATGCTGAATACGACGAAGCGTTTCCGCTGACTGGGATGCAGGTTGCAAGCTCGTCTTTCCGGCCAACAGGCCGGCCGCGAACCCAACGGCAAAACGGTAGCGATCCTGGCAGACATTCAACAGGTAACGCTCGGCGGGAAGTTGCGCCGCCAAGGCATTTGCGTCAGCAAGAAACCTACGAACCCTGATGGAGCCTTCTGGCAACCACGCAAAGATGTCATCAAGGCTGCCGTGCCCAACCAGAGGGAATGCATTCATGGGTGCTTGGCGAGCGTATTGGCGCGATGGCGCATCGCTCCACGATAGCCGCGAATGGTATCGGCAACCCCGGTGCGATCAGCGGGTGGCAGTACACGGTGTCGGAAATATTGTTCCACCGCGAACATCAGCAAGACCAGAGGAAAGGTCAGCAGATTCGCAAAAACCGACCAAGTCGCGTGCGATGCAAAAAAGTAAAGCAATACCGAGGCACTCGCGTTACCGAGAAAGAATGCTGTCCAAGCGATGGTGACCTGTCTGGTATAGCGTTCTACTGATGGCGGAATCGCACCATTGTGTGCGAACAGCGCGAACTGGGTAACCAAGGGCGTGCGTCCTTTGTTAAGGGTACGACCAAAAAGAGCCCCAAGGGCGAGGTTTGTGCCGAGATGCTGAATGAAATACATAAGCGCCACGTTCTGACGCAGGCCCGCCCAGAACCATGCAAGCAAGCAGATTACCCCAAGGCCGCCAACAACCATCCAGATCAAGTTGCCAACTCGCCAGAGCAAAATGACCACCACCGCAAGCAAGGGCGCCACAGCCAATGCCAAGCCCACATCGGAGACACCGCTTCCCGCGCTATTAAAATGTGCCAACACAGCCCATGCGACCAACAGAAAGGCGACCCCGACACCACGCATGATCGCTAACGGTGAAACCCGGTTCATCTCGTCCGGTGCGCAGCGATATAGGTAACCAGGGTGCGCAACGATGTGAATATGCGGATGTTGTCCTCACTGTCCGAGCGCAGCTGGAAGCCATAGCGTTTGGAAATCACAAGTGCAATCTCCAAAACGTCAATTGAATCAAGGCCGAGGCCTTCGCCAAACAGAGGTGCATCGGGCTCGATCTGTTCAGGGCCGATGTCAAGATTCAGCGCTGAAACAATAAGTTCTGCCACTTCTGGCAGCAAGGCCTCGGGAGCTAGCTCTAGGAGTTCTTCAGACATGAAAATATTTCCGTAGTTTGTTCAGGCAACGGCGCGAAAAGCAAGCACCGCGTTGCTGCCTCCAAAGGCGAAGGAGTTGGATAAGGCGGACGTTAGCCGCTGATTATGGCGCCCGGTCGTGACGTGATCGACACCCTTACAGGCCGGATCAATGTTCTCGAGATTTGCCGTTGGCGGAATCGCCTTCTCACGAAGGGCGAGTATGGTAACGATGGCTTCTATGGCGCCCGCCGCACCGAGTTGATGACCATGCATCGATTTCGTGGCACTCACCGGCAACCGGGCTGCACGCTCTCCGAAAACGGATCTCAGTGCTGCAATCTCGATCGGGTCTCCTTCGATCGTCGCCGTACCATGAGCGTTGATGTAGTCAATCTCATCCGGTGCCAGACTCGCATCGGCCAGCGCAGCTTTCAGCGCGCGCACTTGCCCACCCATTTCCGGACGCACAATGTGGCTATGATCACAACTCGTGCCATAGCCGACCATCTCGCAATGGATACGTGCGCCACGCGCAACTGCATGATCCCAGTCCTCGAGAACTAACGCCGATCCGCCTTCACCGAGCACCAGCCCCGATCGGTCTGCATTGAACGGGCGACAAGCGCATGAGGAACTGTTTTCATCGCCGCCGGCCACGACACGCAGAGCCTCCCACGCGCGAACCAC
>JAGTRS010000064.1 GCA_018262195.1 Pseudomonadota bacterium
ACGTGCTTGAACGGGATCTGGCCGGTGATCTGCTTGGTCATCATGACCATGCGGGCGACCCAGAAGAAGATGATGTCGAAGCCGGTGACCAGCACGGAGGAGGGCAGGTACTGCTTGAGCAGCGGGTTGGCGGCATCGGCCGCCTTGTCGCCAGTCCAGTCCAGCGTCGAAAACGGCCACAGGGCGGATGAGAACCAGGTGTCGAGAACGTCCTCGTCGCGGCTCAGAGCGCCGGTGTAGCCGGCCTTTGCAGCTTCGGCCTTGGCTTCGGCTTCGTTGTGGGCAACAAACACCTGGCCGTTGTCACCGTACCAAGCCGGAATCTGGTGGCCCCACCACAGCTGGCGGGAAATACACCAGTCCTGGATGTTGTTCAGCCACTGGTTGTAGGTGTTGACCCAGTTTTCCGGATAGAACTTGATTTCGCCGGAATGGACGACGTCGAGCGCCTTCTCGGTGATCGACTTGCCGTCGTCACCCGGCTTGGACATCGCGACAAACCATTGGTCGGTAAGCATCGGCTCGATGACGACATTGGTCCGGTCGCCGCGCGGCACCTTGAGCTTGTGCTTGTCGGTCTTTTCCAGAATGCCGAGGGCTTCGAGGTCGGCGACGACGGCCTTGCGCGCGTCGAAGCGGTCCAGGCCGCGGTATTTTTCTGGCGCGTTTTCGTTGATCTTCGCATCCAGCGTAAGGATGGAAATCATCGGCAGGCCGTGGCGCTGGCCGACCGCGTAGTCGTTGAAGTCATGCGCCGGCGTGACCTTGACGCAGCCGGTGCCGAATTCGAGATCGACGTAACTGTCGGCGATGATCGGGATCTCTCTATCGGTCAGCGGCAACTTCACCATCTTGCCGATCATGTGCTTGTAGCGCTCGTCTTCCGGATGAACCATCACGGCGGTGTCGCCGAGCATGGTTTCCGGACGCGTCGTGGCGACGACCAGGCTATCCGAGCCGTCGGCCAGCGGATAGCGGATGTGCCACATGAAGCCGTCTTCTTCTTCCTGGACGACTTCGAGGTCGGAAACGGCAGTATGCAGCTTCGGATCCCAGTTCACCAGACGCTTGCCGCGGTAGATCAGGCCTTCCTTGAACAGACGGACGAAGGTTTCGGTAACGACCTTGTTCAACCCGGCATCCATCGTGAAGCGCTCGCGCTTCCAGTCCGGGCTGGTACCCATGCGGCGCATCTGCTTGGTGATGGTGTTGCCGGAGTACTCCTTCCATTCCCAGACCTTTTCCAGGAACTTCTCGCGGCCGAGGTCGTGGCGCGAAATGCCCTGGGCGTCCAGCTGGCGTTCGACGACGATCTGCGTCGCGATGCCGGCGTGGTCGGTGCCTGGCTGCCACAGCGTGTTGTGACCGCGCATCCGGTAGTAGCGGGTCAGCGCGTCCATCAGCGTCTGGTTGAAGCCGTGGCCCATGTGCAGCGTGCCGGTCACATTGGGCGGCGGCAGCAGGATGCAGAAATTTTCTTCAGGTGCCTTGCTGCTATCTACGCCGGCTGCGAAGTAATTCTGGGCTTCCCACTCGGGGTACCAGCGGCGTTCAATATCGGCTGGTTCAAAGGCTTTGGCGAGTTCCATGGGCTTGTCGGAAAAGGGGAAAACCCATGATTATACCGGAGCGCAGCACCGGTATCGGCGCGATCTCAGTTGTGCGAAGGCAGGGCGTCAATCATGGCCTGCTCGGCCAGGAAATCGCGGACGGTCGCTTCGATGATGCCGGGCAATTCGGCGTTCAATCGTTGTTCGACACGGTGAGCCAGTTCGCGAATCAATTGGTCGCGCAGCGCGGGATCGATCATTCGAACTGGTGGTGTCAGCTCCGTCTCCGGCGCCTCTCTCTCGGGCTCATCGATGGTTTCAGAGGGAGCTGCCAACTCTGGTTCCTCAATGGCTGGATTCTCTGAGGTTGCCGTAGTTTCAGCATCCAGCAAAACCGGGATATCGTCCTCGTCGATGGCATCGGTTAGCACCGGGAGGTCGTCAAACTCGTTGTCGCTCTCGCGTTTGCGGTGCATCAGCGCGTCGGCGCGGGCGAGGATGGGGCTGGGCACGGGGTTTCCTTAACGGTCGCTGAGGTCGAAGTAGCGTACTTCGTAGCCGCGATCCTTGTAGAACTTCACACGGTCTCTGGCAGCAAGGCGGTCGCTTTCGTCCTGCCCAACCACCTCGATCAGGCTCTGAAAGCGTGAAAACCCAGGTGGAATCTCGCGGCTCAGGTTCATCAGGCGCTCATCCTGCGAGATTGTTTCGAGCGTGTCGGTGATCAGGATCGGAGTTTCCGCCGCCAGTGGCGAATCTGCCCGGCAGTGCGGCACGAAGCTGAGTGCCGCATGGGTCCAGAGCATACGGTCGACGCTGCCGGCAACTTCTTGTTCAAGGGCGTACACCAGTACCGGTTTTTTCTTGGCATAGGCACCGCTGAGCAGGGCGCAGGCGGCGGCGATCTTGTCGGACGCGCCGTGGTAGAAAAATACCTCGGTCAATTGAGCTTGCCTGCGCGCTGCAGCAGGTAGTACGCGAGCATGGGTACCGGCCGACCGGTGGCTCCCTTGTCGGCGCCGGATTTCCAGGCGGTGCCGGCGATGTCGAGGTGGGCCCAGTCGAATTTCTTGGTGAAGCGTGACAGGAAACAGGCAGCGGAGATGGCGCCACCCCAGCGGCCGCCGATGTTGGCCATGTCGGCAAAGGGGCTCTTCAGCAACTCCTGGTAGTCATCCCACAGGGGCATGTGCCAGCCGCGGTCGTTGGCGTCTTCACCGGCGTCGAGCAGATCGCGGGCCAGGGCGTCTTTGTTGGCGAACAGGCCTGTCGCAATGCTGCCCAGCGCGACGACGCAGGCGCCGGTCAGGGTGGCCACGTCAATCACGGTATCGGGCTCAAAGCGTTCGGCATAAGTCAGGGCGTCGCAAAGGATCAGGCGGCCTTCAGCATCGGTATTGAGGATTTCGATGGTCTGGCCCGACATGGAAGTGACGATATCACCGGGGCGGGTGGCATTGCCGCCTGGCATGTTCTCCGTGGCCGGTACGATAACCGTCAGGTTGATCGGCAGCGCCATTCGCGCCACCGCCTGCATGGTACCCAGCACACTGGCGGCACCACACATGTCGTATTTCATCTCGTCCATTTCGGCGCCGGGTTTCAATGAAATTCCGCCGGTGTCGAAAGTGACCCCTTTGCCCACCAGCACAACAGGCTTTTCACTAGCTCGACTGCCCTTGTAGGTCAGTACGATCAGTTTCGGGGGCTGGTGTGATCCGCGGGCCACTGAAAGCAGGGAGTGCATGCCGAGCTTTTCCATGTCGGCGCGATCAAGGATTTCGCAGCCCAGCTTGAATTCGTCGGCCATGGCCTGTGCCTGCTCGGCCAGATAGGTTGGGTGGCAGATATTGGGGGGCAGGTTACCCAGTGTTTTGGCCATGGCCATGCCTTCGGCAATGGCGAGGCCTTGCGCCAGAGCTTCCTCGGCCGGGGCCAGTTCGTTGCGCCGCTCGACGCTGATGGTCAGTTTGCGCAACGGCCGGCGAATTTCTTCCTTCTTGCTCTTGAACTGGTCGAACTTGTAGGTGGCATCCAGTGCGATCATGGCGGTTTGGCGGACTCGCCAGGCGATACTGCGTTTTTTGACCGGTAGCTCGGTCAGGAAAATCGACGCATCAAAGGCGCCGGTTTCGTTCAATACCTTGACTGCCGTCCGGATGGCGCTGGCGAATTCCTTTTCCCGGAATTCCTTTTCCTTGCCCAGTCCGACAAGCAGAATGCGGTCGCAGAGCGTGGAAGGCACGCTATGCAGCAACAAGGTGCTGCCGGCCTTGCCTTCCATGTCGCCGCGCCGAATGATGTCGGAAATGTAACCCCCGGATGCCTTGTCGAGAAGTTCGGCGGGAAGTGTCATTTTCCTTGATTCGAAAATCCCCACAACGACGCAGGCGCTACGCTGTTTTTCCGGGCTACCGCTTTTTATGCTAAATTCCACAAGCTGCTCCTGATCAAGGAAATATCAGTATTTGAGGGATTATCCTCGTATTTTTTCGGTTTCGTCAAAGCATGATATTCGAGCGCGCCGCCCGGCGCGAATTTGCCCAGGCAGCTGCCGGCATCAGCGTTGCGCTGCTGGCTATTCTGACCTCCACCAATCTGATTCGCCTGCTCAAGGAAGCAGCCGGCGGTCGAATCGCGCCCGAAGCGGTGGCCTCACTGCTGGGCTTCTCGGCACTGAATTTCATGCCGGTGCTTCTTTCATTGACACTGTTCGTCTCGGTTCTGCTGAGTTTGTCGCGGGGTTATCGGGATTCGGAGATGGTGGTCTGGTTTTCTTCCGGCTTGCCGCTGACAGGTTGGGTTTCCCCCGTTTTGCGATTTGCTGCACCGATTGTTATTGCGATTGCAGTCGTTTCCGGTTTCCTGGCGCCTTGGGCCAACTCAAGCTCCGCGGAATACCGCGAAAAGTTATCAGCCAGAAGCGAACTTTCCCAAGTTTCTCCAGGTGCCTTCCGGGAGGTCAAGAAAGGGCAGCGCGTATTTTTTGTTGAAGGCATAGAAGGGGATGGCAGCCATGTCGGTAACGTCTTCGTCGCGTCTTACCAAGAGGGCAAGCTGGGGGTCATCATGTCCGACTCCGGCTATCAGGAGGCTTCAGGAAATGGCGATCGCTTCGTTGTTCTTGAGCGCGGGCGCCGTTATGAAGTTGAGCCGGGGAGTCCAGCCTTCAAGGTAATGGAATTTGAGCGCTATCGGGCGCGGGTCGAGGATGGGGAACCATCGCCCTCCGATCTGTCGCCAAAAGGCATGCCGATTACTCGACTGGTGCTTGAGGATAGCAATCAGGCCAGGGGGGAATTGCTGTGGCGGATCGGTTTGCCTGTGTCTGCGCTTGTCCTCTGCTTGCTGGCAATCCCGCTTTCGTATGTCAATCCACGGGCTGGTCGTTCTGCCAATATGCTGATTGCCATTCTGGTTTACGCCATTTACAACAATCTTTTATCGGTCAGTCAGGCCTGGGTTGCGCAGGGCAAGATGTCCTTCTGGGTCGGCCTTTGGGCTGCACATGTGTTGATGCTGTTGCCACTGCTTTTGCTTTTTTATAAGCGAGTCGCGGTTCGCATGCCATGGCAGAGGTGGGGCGTGTGATTTCTCAATTGAATCTGTATCAGCGCTACCTGATCCGCGAGACATTCGCTTCGGTATTTCTTGTTCTGGCAGCCTTTTTGGCGCTATTCGCCTTTTTTAATTTCATTGACGAACTGCGTACGGTCGGCAAGGCCGGTTATAGCCTTGTTCATGCGGCACTATTTGTCGCGCTGAGCATGCCGGGCTTGATCTATGAGCTGATACCGATTGCGACCTTGATCGGTACGCTTTATGCACTGTCCACCTTGGCGCGTCATTCCGAAATTACCGTCCTCCGGGCCTCCGGCTTGGCAACTGGTGATCTGCTGATGACCTTGTTTCGTGCTGCCTTACTGTTGGCCTTGCTCACCTTTCTGATCGGTGAGGCAGTGGTTCCATTCAGCGAACGCCTGGGGAAGGAAATACGAGCCAAGGCGCTAAGCACAGTGATTGCGCAAAGTGGTTTCGACAGCGGTTTGTGGGTCAAGGATGGGCGCAGTTTCATCAATATCCGGAAAGCCGCTCCTGATGAGCCTCTTGAGGGGGTTCGCATCTATCATTTCAGCCCCCGGAATCTGCTTGAGTCGGTGACCGATGCTGAAGCGGCCGATTTCGAAGAGCCTGATCTCTGGCGTTTGAGAGGGGTGGTGAAAACGGTGCTTGAGGGAGATAGTTCTCGTGTCGAAAGCTCGCCAACAGGTGAGTGGCGGTCCACTGTGACGCCGACGCTTCTTGCGGCACTGATGGTTTCTCCTGAACGCATGTCGCTTTTCGGGCTTCTGAACTACACAAAGCATTTGACCGAGAACAAGCAGAAGACCGAGCGCTACGAAATAGCCCTCTGGAAGAAAGTGGTTTACCCGTTGGCAACACTCGTCATGGTGGCGCTGGCATTGCCCTTCGGCTACTCGCATAACCGGGTCGGCGGCGTCAGTCTGAAAATATTCGCCGGTGTGATGCTGGGTATTCTGTTTTACGCCTTGAACGGCCTGTCGTCGAATCTGGGGGCCATCAATTCGTGGTCGCCGATTATCAGCGCGACAGCGCCTTCAGCAATATTTCTGCTTATTGCGACCGGCATGCTCTGGTGGGTCGAGCGTCGCTGATCAGCTAGCGACAACAATCCTTGTTCCAGCAAGTCTGTCGTGTAGAAATTGCTTATCCTTGTCGAACATGGCCCAGAAGATACCAATTCCAAGCAGCACAATGCTCGGCCATGCGATCAGGTAACGCAATACTGCCTGCAAAGGACGCAATGGCGATCCATCTGCATTGATGATGCGGAGCTTCCATGTCTTCATGGGTAGCGTCTGGCCGCCATTGAGCCAGCACCAGACGAAGTAGATCATCAGTAGAAGCAGAATGTGAATCCACAGGGCTCTTGGGGTGACTGTCCAGCCAAACCCGGAGAGAACTATCTGCGGCATCAGGAAGCCGATCAGCAATATTGAAAAGACAACTAGTCCTTCATAGAGCATGCTGACCAGGCGCCGCCGAATGCCTGGAAATTGATTCGTCATTATTGAGAGGTTCCGCCCGGCACCGAGGGCTGTGCAGATGCTCCGCTCCCGGATGCTGCATCAGTTGCATGGGTTACGTTTGAACTCGAAACGGCCGCCGAGGCTGACGGAGTGGCAAGCAGCTTCGATGATTTGCCGGTTTCACGAATTCGCTGTTTTTCATCGGGGGGCAAATTTGAATACGCCTCCCACTTTTGCTTGATTACCTGTTTCTGTTCGGGGGGGAGTTGCTTGAAGTCTTTGTAGGTATCGCGGACCTTTGAGCGCTCAGTCGGTGAGAGGTCTGCCCATTCGCGCATGCGGTCCTGCATCCGCTGTTGCTCGTCCTGCTTCATGGTCGGGAAGCGCTCAGCGATGCCTAGCCACTTTTTCTTGCGGATGTTCTCCATCCCGTCCCAGTCTTTTGCAAGTGGCGCGAGAATGTTTTTTTGTTGTCCGTTCAACTGGCCCCAGCCTGGTTGCGGAGGCGTGCCAATGATAGCCGTCGTTGGGGGTTCGGCAGCGAAAGAATAACTAAGGGCAAGACTGAGAATCAGTCCTCCGAGGAGTCGTCTACAAGCCATTCGAAGAAGTCATTATCCAGAAAAGCATCGGGAGGCAAATCGTCAGTCAGCAGGGCGCTATCTACTTCTTCCAATTCGGTGACGTACTGGACGCTGTGCCAGTAGAAAGATATCCACATACCAAGCAGCAATGCCAACACGGCAAGAATCTGCTTCAGATAGGGAACGTGAGAACCGGTCCGGAAAACATGCGAGCCGAATCCGGCTACCGCCATCTGGGGAGCGGCTTCCTTTTGATGGGCCATTGCCAAATGGCGAGCGGCTTCCAGCCTACGGGACGCGGCCGGCGGGATATCTTTCAGTCCGTAGTTCAGTGCTTGCCGAACGCGATATGCGTAACGTTCTTCGTTCATAGCTTTATGCCTTTTGCCGACAGGGCGGCTGCAAGCGTGTGGGTGGCACGCGAGCAATGGGTTTTGACACTGCCTTCTGAGCAGCCCATCGCAGCCGCGGTCTCGGCTACGTCCATGTCTTCCCAATAACGCATGAGGAAGGCTTCCCGTTGACGCGTCGGCAGCTTTTTTATTTCGTCTTCGATGAGGTTCAGCGTCTGTGCCTGTTGTAGCTTGCTTTCCGGAGTTCTAGGGCCGGCTTCATCTTCGTCGGCTGCAAGTGTTTCGAGCGGGTCGTGGTCTTCATCGTCATCTGGAGTGAATGCCGAAAGCAGCGTTGTCCACATCGAGCGTACCTTGCTGCGCCGGTAATAGTCGCGGATCGTGTTCTGCAGAATGCGCTGGAAGAGCATTGGATACTCTTCGTCGGGGCGGTCGCCATATTTTTCGGCGAGCTTGAGCATGGCATCCTGAACGATGTCTAGCGCTGCCTCTTCATCGCGGACGGCAAATATCGCCTGTTTGAAGGCTCGACGCTCGACAGACTCTAGAAAGCTGGAAAGTTGTTGGGGTGATGCCAGGGTCGTCTCTTCCAAAAAAGCCTTGAGCAGTATAGGGGAATACCGGGAAACCTTGACCGAAAAGGGGCGGTCGATTAAGGTTACGCCCTTTTAGGCAACAGCTTTTTTGGGCTCAAGAATGATGATCAGCGGTGCAGAAATTGTAATCAGGTGCCTGCAAGAAGGCATTCTCGCGTTCCTCGCAGCGGGTTGGTGTCGCGCTGGTGACCTCGGGCCCTGGTGTGACCAATACCGTGACGGGCATTGCCACCGCTTACATGGACTCAATCCCGATGGTGGTCATCACCGGTCAGGTGCCGACCCAGTATATCGGCCAGGATGCTTTCCAGGAGTGCGATGCCGTCGGTATTACCCGTCCGTGCGTCAAGCATAATTTTCTCGTCAAAGACGTCAAGGATTTGGCCTTGACGATCAAGAAGGCATTCCATATTGCCTCCACGGGGCGGCCTGGGCCGGTCGTTGTTGATATTCCGAAAGACATCACGGCTCAGATGTGCGAGTTTGATTATCCGAAGACTGTCCACATGCGGTCATATAACCCTGTGGTCAAGGGGCATCTCGGGCAGATCAAGAAAGCCGTGCAGATTTTGCAGGAAGCCAAGCGCCCGATCATCTACACGGGTGGTGGGGTGATCCTTTCGGATGCGGCAGAAAAGTTGACCCAACTGGCGCGCAAGCTGAACTTCCCGGTCACCAACACGCTGATGGGCTTGGGGGGATATCCCGCCACCGATCGTCAGTTCGTTGGCATGTTGGGCATGCATGGCACCTTCGAAGCCAATAACGCGATGCACTATGCCGATGTTATTTTGGCAATTGGTGCACGTTTCGACGACCGCGTCATTGGTAACCCAGATCACTTCAGCAGCGAGAAGCGTCGGGTTATTCATGTCGATATTGATCCCTCGTCGATTTCCAAGCGGGTCAAGGTCGACGTGCCCATCGTGGGCAATGTGTCCGATGTGTTGGACGAAATCCTCAAGTTGCTCGACGGTGGATTCAAAACCGATCCGGAAGTGGCGGACTGGTGGAAGCAGATCGAGGAATGGCGAGGCCGTGACTCCTTGCGCTACAAGCAGTCTGAGCACATCATGCCGCAATACGTCATCGAAAAATTGTACGAAGTGACCGGGGGCGATGCCTTCATCACTTCCGATGTCGGACAGCACCAGATGTTTGCCGCGCAGTACTACAAGTTCAACAAGCCGCGTCGCTGGATCAATTCCGGCGGTCTGGGCACCATGGGTGTTGGTCTGCCCTACGGCATGGGCGTCCTGCTCGCCAATCCCGGAGCGCAAGTGGCTTGTGTGACCGGCGAAGGCTCAATCCAGATGTGTATTCAGGAAATGTCGACCTGCAAGCAGTACGAACTGCCGGTCAAGATCATCAATCTGAACAACGGCATGCTGGGCATGGTTCGTCAGTGGCAGGAGATGTTCTATTCCAAGCGCTATTCCCAGTCCTATGTGACTTCCTTGCCTGATTTCGTGAAGCTCGCGGAAGCCTATGGCCACGTCGGCATGCGGATAGAGAAGCCGGAGGATGTCGAGCCTGCGCTGCGCAAGGCGTTCACCGAGTACAAGAACGATCTGGTCTTCATGGACTTCATCATCGATCCGGGTGCTAACGTGTTCCCGATGGTCGCGGCAGGCAAGGGCCTGACCGAAATGATCCTCGCTGAAGATCTGTAAGCGGGGGAGGAAAAGAATATGCGACACATCATTTCCATCCTGATCGAAAACGAATCGGGTGCACTTTCTCGCGTGGCTGGGCTGTTCTCTGCCCGTGGCTATAACATTGATACGCTCACCGTGGCTCCGACGGAAGATCCCTCGTTGTCCCGGATGACCATCCTGACCAGGGGTTCCGACGAGGTTCTCGAACAGATCACCAAGCAGCTCAACAAGCTGATTGATGTGGTCAAGGTGGTTGATCTCTCCGAGGCTGCTCACGTCGAGCGCGAACTGATGTTGATCAAGGTTCGCGCCACCGGCAAGGACCGCGAAGAGATGAAGCGCATGGCCGATATTTTCCGTGGTCGCATCATTGACGTCACGGAATCGACCTATGTGATCGAGTTGACCGGCGCAAGCTCCAAGCTCGACTCGTTCATCGCCGCGCTCGATGCCGGCCTGATTCTCGAAACCGTCCGTACCGGTGTCTGTGGCATCGGTCGTGGCGATCGTATTCTTAAAGTCTAACTATCTGTCTATAAAGAGGATTTCATGAAAGTTTATTACGACAAGGACGCCGATCTCTCCCTCATCAAGGGCAAGAAGGTCACCATCGTTGGTTAC
>JAGTRS010000082.1 GCA_018262195.1 Pseudomonadota bacterium
TTGGCAGCGATGGCGGCAAGATGAATTTCGTCAGGCTGCGGTGTGTGCAGCCCCAATAGTTGCGCACGCAGGCTGTCGGCGTAAGGCAGGTATTGGGTGTGGATGAGCCGAATCCGGCCCGCGGGGTCTATTTCGGCAAGGACAGCATCGACACCATCCAGGCTGGTGCCGGACATGAGGCCGACGTAGTGTTCGGTCTCATGCGTGGAAACTGCACTCAATCGAGCGCGGCGAGGTTGGTGCCGCGCAGCATGGCCAGTTTGTCGGACCAGTCGGCGGTCTGCTGCAGGAAGCGTGTGCGTTGTGCCGCGGCCAGCGGGGGCGAGCCAGGCAGCTTGATTGCCATGGGATTCTGCGGCCGTCCGGCGATACGGACTTCATAGTGCAGATGCGGACCGGTGGAGGCGCCGGTCGAGCCGACATAGGCGACGACCTGGCCCTGACTGACTGCGCGGCCGGGGCGGATGCCGGAGGCAAACGCGCTCAGGTGGGCATAGTAGGTTTCATATCCGTTTTGATGCCGCAGGATGACGAGGTTGCCGTAGCCGCCCTTGCGTCCGGCGAAAGCAACGGTGGCATCACCGGTGGCCTTGACCCGGGTACCGGTAGGCGCACCAAAGTCGACGCCGGTGTGGGCGCGGTGGAAGCCGTATACGGGATGCTTACGTGAGTTGCTGAAACTGGAAGTGACGCGGGAGAATTCGAGCGGTGAGCGCAGGAACCCTTTTTTCAGCGATTCGCCTTCTGGCGTGTAATAGTCTTCGCGGCCGAACGGATCGCGAAACAGGACGGCACGGAAGGGTTTGCCGGCATTGACGAATTCGGCGGCAAGCAGCTTGCCGGCAGCAATCGGTTCGCCATTACGATAATTGACGGTGTAGATGACCGAGAAGGTGTCGCCGCGGCGCAGGTCTTCGCGGAAATCCAGGCTGGTCGAGAAGGTTTCGGCCATCTGGTCGGCAATTTTGTCGGGAATACCGGCGCTGTCGGTAGCCCCATATAGCGAAGACAGGATGCGGCCGGAACGCATCACCACCCGGGTTTCCAGCAGTTCGCTGCTTTCTTCGGCGACAAAGCTTTCGCCCTGGCGGCGCACCGTCAGCGCAGGAGCATCACTGCGCTCGAACTGGATGGTCTGCAACTGGCCATCCAGTGTGGTGGTCGCCTGAATGCGTTTGCCCGCACGGATGCTGGACGCCAACTGGCGCACAGCATCGGTGGCCAGCAAGCGCTGGATTTCCAGATCGTCGATCTTCAGACGCGACAGCGCGCTGGACAGGGTGTCGCCGGACTGAATCACGCTTTCACGTTCAAATGTGCCGTCAGTGCTTGCGCTGGCCAGCGCCGGAAGGGCAATGGCTTCGGTAACGGTTTCAGGGGTAATGTCGAGCGTGTTGGTGTCCGGCGCGAAGCCGAAGGCAGCAACAACGCCAAAAAGCGGCAGGCTGGAGAGTGCAACCAGAGTGCGCAAGCTGAAGCGGCGTTCCGCTCCGGTCAGGCGATCGGTTAAGATTCTCAGTTTGGTGAGCGGCATGGACCGTTTCCCTTCCGTAATCGAGCTGGGAGTCTACCACAAATGGCTCCCCAAGGATTTTCCCAATCCAAACAGCAGCTTGCTGTAAGTTGGATTGCGGGGTGTTCGAATTTAACGGCCGGTTTTGAGCAAACTTGACCCGTTTCAGAGAGGAATTTGATGCAGGACGCCTTACAGGAAATGAAGCGTGGAGCCGACGAACTGTTGGTGGAGGCCGAACTGGTAGAAAAACTGAAAACGGGCCGGCCGTTGCGGATCAAGGCTGGATTCGACCCGACGGCGCCGGATCTGCATTTGGGGCATACGGTGCTGCTGAACAAACTGCGGCAGTTCCAGGCGCTGGGACATCATGTCATCTTTCTGGTGGGCGACTTCACCGGCATGATCGGTGACCCCACCGGCAAGAACACCACCCGTCCGCCGCTGACCCCTGAGGCAGTGGCTGAAAACGCCAAGACCTATCAGGAACAGGTGTTCAAGATCCTCGACCCGGCTTTGACCGAGGTGCGCTTCAATTCGGAATGGATGGAAAAGCTGGGCTCGGCCGGCATGATCCGGCTGGCGGCGACCCATACCGTGGCGCGCATGCTCGAGCGCGACGACTTCCACAAGCGCTATAGCAGCCAGCAGCCGATCGCGATCCATGAGTTCCTCTATCCACTGATCCAGGGTTACGACTCGGTCGAACTGAAAGCGGACGTCGAACTGGGCGGGACCGACCAGAAATTCAACCTTTTGATGGGGCGCGAACTGCAAAAGCATCATGGTCAGGCGCCGCAGTGTATCCTGACCATGCCGCTGCTGGAGGGCACGGATGGCATCAACAAGATGTCGAAGTCGCTCGGCAACTACATCGGCATCAATGAACCGCCGCAGGAAATTTTCGGCAAGCTGATGTCGATCTCCGACGATTTGATGTGGCGCTACATCCAGTTGCTGTCGTTCGAGCCGCTCGCAACCATCGAAGGCTGGAAGCGGCAGGTGGCTGAGGGTGCCAATCCGCGGAACATTAAGGTCGGCTTCGCGCAGGAGATCGTCACGCGCTTTCACAGCGCGAACGCAGCGGCTCAGGCGCTGGCCGAGTTCGAGGCGCGCTTCCAGAAGGGGTTGCAGCCGGACGAGATGCCGGAAATCAGTCTGCCCGGCGTAGAGGGGGCGCTGCTGGTGCCGCAACTGTTGAAACTGGCCGGGCTGGTGCCCAGCACATCAGATGCCATCCGCCAGATCGCTGGCGGCGGTGTGCGGATAGACGGCGAACGCGTGGCCGATAAAAGGGTGAGCGTCCCTGTTGGCGCGACTGTTGTGGCCCAGGTCGGCAAGCGGAAATTCGCCCGCGTCACAATTATTTAAAATTATTTTGCCGAAACGGTTGACGGATTGTTTTGGCTCTGTAGAATGCGCACCTTCTCGAAACGCAGCACGTCACGCAAACTGCGGAACGTACTGCTAATCGATTGATCTTTAACAATTTACAGCCGATAGGTGTG
>JAGTRS010000019.1 GCA_018262195.1 Pseudomonadota bacterium
TCGATGCCGGCCTCGCGCATCTGGCTGACGGCTGCACGCAGGCTGCTACCCGCCGTGACCCGAAAATCGAGCGGCGAATTCCGCAGTGGCAGCGGCTGGTTCGACCACCACCACAGCCCTGCGCCAAGCGCGCTCAACAGCAGGACGACAGCGAGAAAACTCTTGAGAAGGATGCGCACGGGAACTCGACGGTAGCAAGCGGGTCTTGCCCGTGTGGAACGAGCAAGTTATAACGAGCGATATAATATCCGAAACCCCCTCAGGAGCCCTCATGAATCCCCATTGGCGCAGCTTTCTGGAATCCGCCGAAGGCATTTTCGATTCCGGTTCGAACGAACTTTTGCATTTTGGTGACGCAGGCAGCGAATTGCAGGCGGCGAGCAGCCAGACCGTGGTCGCCCCCCTGACCCACCTCGGCCTGATCGAAGTGACCGGCGAGGAAGCAAAATCCTTCCTGCACAGCCAATTCACCAGCGACATCAACCATCTTGGCGAAAACCAGGCGCAACACTCGGGTTGGTGCACGGCCAAAGGTCGCATGCAGGCGAGTTTTGTCGTCTGGCGCCAGGGCGAGCGCTATTCCCTGATGCTGGCAGCCGATCTTCAGGAAGCCACGCAAAAACGCCTGCAGATGTTCATCCTGCGGGCCAAGGTCAAACTGGCGGCGCAAACCGACAGCACGGTCATGCTCGGCCTGTCCGGTCCCCAGGCGCCGGAAGTGCTGGCCGATGCCGGCCTGCCCTGCCCCGACGACGCGATGACCACGGCCGTCTCGAATGACACCACCGTCGTCCGCCTGGATGCCGGTCGGTTCATGATTGTCGCGCCTGAATCCGCCATGTCCTCGCTCTGGCAAAAACTGACCGTCAAGGCCAAGCCGGTGGGTATTCCCGCCTGGCGCTGGCTCGATATCCGGTCGGCCTTCCCGCTCGTCACGCTCGCCACCAAGGAAGAGTTCGTGCCGCAGATGGCCGATTTCGAAAAGATCGGCGGCGTCAGCTTCCACAAGGGTTGCTACCCCGGCCAGGAAATCGTGGCGCGGACGCAGTACCTCGGCAAGGTCAAGCGCCATCTCTTCCGACTGAACAGCCAGCAGGCGCTGAAGGCGGGCGACGTCCTGCATTCACCGGACAACCCGGACCAATCCTGCGGCATGGTGATGACCTCGGCCCCGTCGCCGAAGGGCGGTTACGAAGCGCTGGCCGTCGTCCAGAGCAATTTTGCCGGCAATGTGCGCCTGGGCTCGCTGAATGGGCCTGCGGTCGAGGCTTCAGCGGTCAACCCGTAAAAAAGGCCAAAATTGAAATGTGCCTGATCGTCGTCGGCTGGCGGGTTCATCCGGAATACCCGCTGGTCGTGGCGGCGAATCGCGACGAGTTCCACGCCCGCCCGACCGCGGCGCTGGCGCGATGGCCCGACGCCCCGGAGGTTATCGGGGGAGTTGATCTGGAAGCTGGCGGCACCTGGCTCGGCATGGCCGAATCCGGCCGCTTTGCCGCCGTGACCAATGTTCGCGAACCCGGCATGGCGAAAGGCGCTCGATCCCGCGGCGCTTTGACACGAGGTTTCCTGACCGGAAGCACGTCTGCACTCGACTTTGCCGCCACCGTCGAAGGCGCCCAGTATTCCGGCTTCAACCTGCTGCTGGGCGATGGCGAATCACTCGTTTATTGCTCGAACCGGGATGGTCAGCCGCGCGCCTTGCCGCCGGGCGTCTACGGCTTGTCCAATCATCTGCTCGACAGCCCGTGGCCCAAACTGGTTGCAGCGCGTGCGCGCTTTGCCGAAGCCTTGCCCAGGCTGCCGGATGAAACCGCGTTTTTCGAACTGCTCGGCGACCGCGAGATCGTCCCCGATGAAAACCTGCCGAATACCGGGGTCTCCATCGAATGGGAGCGGCTTCTCTCGGCCATTTTCGTCAAATCGGAAAACTACGGCACGCGGGCCTCGACGCTGGTCTGGCAAGGCGCCGATGGCGCCGTCAACGCCCATGAGCAAAGCTTCGGGCCGGACGGCCGTCTGCTTCAATCCTCGGTAATCTCGACTTCCGTGTAACAGGGCACGAGGTCGAAGAGTTCGACGATGTCGGCGTTGCGCATGCGCACGCAGCCATGCGAGCCCGGCGCGCCCATTTCGGCCGTATCCGGGCTGCCGTGGATGTAGATGTAGCGCCGCATGGTATCGACGCAGCCCAGGCGGTTGCAGCCCGGCTCGCGGCCGGACAGCCAGAGGATGCGCGTCAGGATCCAGTCCCGGCCAGGAAAGGCTTCGCCCAGTTCCGGCGTCCAGATTTCGCCCGTCGGCCGACGGCGGACGAACACCGTGTTTTCCGGCTGGCCGGCACCGATCTTGGCGCGGATAAGGTGCTGCCCACGCGGCGTCTGGTAACTGCCCGAGACCTCGCCAACACCGGCTTTCGCCGTCGACACGCCGTACTCACGCAAAACCTCGCCCTGATCATCGAACACGGTCATCATCTGGCGCGCGACGGAAATCAGCAGCTTCATGAGGCTTTCTTGCGCCGGCTGGCGAAAAACTCGGACAACAAGGTGCTGCATTCATCGGCCAGCACGCCGCCTTCGACCGTTGCGTGATGGTTCAGGCGCTCGACGCCGAACAAATCGACGACGCTGCCATGCACCCCGGTCTTCGGATCGCGAGCACCGTAAATGACGCGGCTGATCCGCGCATGCATGATGGCACCGGCACACATGGCACAGGGCTCCAGCGTCACGAAAAGCTCACAGCCCGGCAGGCGGTAATTGCCGAGTACCCGCGCCGCATCGCGCAAGGCCGCAATTTCGGCATGCGCCGTCGGGTCACTTTCGCCAATCGGCGAATTGAAGCCGCGCCCGACGATCACGCCGTTCTGCACGACGACCGCGCCCACCGGCACCTCGCCCAGACACTCGGCAGCGCGCGCCAGCGACATCGCCTCACGCATGAAAAACTCGTCGCTCAAGCCGGCCGAAAACTCGTCACTCATCAGCAAGCCGCCTCCAGCGAGACGCAATCATGCCGACGAAAAAAGATGGAAAGCATAAAACCTTGCGCAAAATGTGAATCGGAAGGTCGGCAAGTATAGCGCCGCCGGGCGCTCTCGCCTCATGCGCCGTTCAGCAAGGCCCGTAGATCCGCGACAATATCCTCGACCGAGGCCGTCTCCTGCGCGTAAAGCCGCAAACGGCCGTCCGGGCCAAAAACATAGGCGCCGGCCGAATGGTCGATCACGTAGCCCATTTCCCCCTCCACCGGCTTGCGCGTGGCGACTACCCGGAATTCCTCGATGGCTGCCCTGGTTTGCGCCGCATCCCCGCGCAGCCCAAGGAAAGACGGATGAAACCACGGCACGAACTCCGCCAGCCGCGCCGCGCTGTCGCGCTCGGGATCGACCGAAACGAACAACACCTGCACCCGCGACGCATCCGCACCCAGCGCCGTCATCACCGACGCCAACCGCGCCAGCATGGTCGGACAAATATCCGGACAGGACGTATAGCCGAAGAACACGACAATCGCCTTGCCGCGAAAATCATCGAGCGACCGCAACAGCCCATGATGATCGGCCAACACCAACCGCCGCCCAAACCCCGCCTCCTTCAGCTGCGTATTCCGAAAAACCACCGCATCCCGCCCGCAACCCAGGAGAGAGAACAAGGAGCAATACAGGAAATGGCGGCGGTTCATCTAGCGGGCAGAGGGCCATGGGGCAAGGAAAGACATTCTCGCCTGAGCAAGAGGCAATCACAATCGGCGCGCGGGCTGATTTTCGGGGGGACGCGAAAAACTGGAAAAGGCGCCCAAGAACATTTCAATTTTGGGCTTTTTTTCCGGTTGACCGTGAAATCGTCGGCGGAGTCGTTCTGCGTGCCGAGAATGGCAGCTGTGAAAAGGAAGTTGCGCTGCTCGGCGTCGTCGCTGTCGTGTTCGGGGTGCTCGGCCAGGGTGAAGGTGGTACCGGGGGCAACGCTGCGCACGGTGCCGGCGCCGTGGAATTGTTTCATGCAGGCGTCGATGGCCTGGCGCTGGTTGCCGAGCATGCGTTCGCCGTGCGCGGTGTTTTGCCAGGCGTATTGGCCGGGGTCGTGCCAGGCGACAGTTTGTGGGATTAAGGGCAGATAGCACATGCAATCAACATTTTCCAACTAGCGAGCCAGTTCACCAAGGTAAAATTCGTTTGGTATAAGTTCGCCAATAGAGAAAGCCATGCTTCAACCCAAACACCTTGCTGTCGAAGTATTCATCTGCGCAACGCTCGCCGTATTCAATTCAATTGCTCAGGCAAGCCCTGATTTCTCGGCATTGACACATGCGGAATCGCCCAAGCTCAAGCGAGTCAAGCCGCCAGCCAATCCCAAGGTCTTGAATGAGCACATGCCTCGCGACCAGATCCAGAAATTGCCAATCCCGAAGCAACCGCCCGCACTGACTGCCGCCTTGCTTGAGCTCGAGAAAGGCAGCACCGAGGAACGCATCGCCAAGCTCAAGAAAAAAACCCTGGCTGACATCGTCTACGTACGTGGCGGTTCCTTCATGCGCGGCGACTTTGCCAAGATCGCCGGTATTGGCGCCGCACTCACCGCCAACATGGATGACAAGGTCGTCAAGGAAATCACGTTGAGCGATTTCTGGATCGGCAAATACAAAGTGACTTATGCCGAGTTCGACGTATTCACCGATGCCACCGGCCGTAAACGGACGGGGATGGAGGATGACGGAGAAGGTCGCCACCCCTTGATTCCCGCTGGTTCCTACTGGCAGGAGGCGAAGGATTATTGCTTATGGCTGGCTCAAATCACAGGCTATCCTTTCGATCTTCCGACCGAAGCACAATGGGAATACGCGGCGCGAAGTCGCGGTCAATTCTTTGCGACAGCGACGGATGATGGGAATTGGGACAAGGGGCGGAATGCACCATCCTCAACTCAAGCAGAGAAAATTTCCGAACAGTACGTCAAGACACTGGGGAAACGATACGCGGTCGGCCTATTTCCCCCTAACCCACTCGGGCTATATGACATGGCCTACATGACTTGGGAGTGGATGAATGACTGGTATGCCGAAGATTCATATGAAAAATCTACGGCACGAGACCCCGCTGGACCAACCTCCGGAACAGAAAAAGTCATTCGCAGTTGGTACGTCTCAAACGGGCAGATCATCGGCACCAACATTTGGCGAAAATCCAGAGCGCCTATTCCCCTTACAAAGAACCTCCGTGACGAGGATGTGCCAGCCAACACGTATAACTCCCCCACCCTACGGTGCGTCATCAACACAACACCGCCGAAGCAGTAACAAAAACGAAGCCCCGGCACAAACCGGGGCTTCTTCAAATTACGCCACCGACGAGTAGAACCCGCCATCCGCCGACGCAAAGAGCGGATGATCCTGATCCATGTCGCGTTGCAAGGCGTATTGCATCGTGTTGTTGGCCACGGCGACATAGCCCCGTGTCGGTTCATCCTTGATGTGTAGCGGTCACTGTGTCGTACCAACCACCCAAATCCCTATTCATGGCAACTCGGTCAATTTCGCCCGCCGGTGAAGGCCTGGTTGCTGTCAGCGATGCCCAAGGTGCGCTTACCCAGAGTATCGCCTTCTTCGGCGAGCAGGCGCTTCAAGAAGGCAAGGTCGCTTTCGAGGTATTGCACGGTCATGCCGCGCTTGGTGTAGGCGGCCGGGTCGGCGAGGCGCCATTCCCAGGCGGGGACGAGCTTGCCCTGCCCGGCCCAGTCGCCGAGGAGTTCGTCGACGATCTCGACGACGGTCTTGTCCTGGAAGAGGTAGTTGTCCTGGTTGTGACCGAGGAAGGCGAGCCAGGGTTCGATGATCAGGCGGTAGCGGGCAAAGCCGCCGTTGGCGCCTTCCCGGGAAATCTGCGTGATGTGGCCGTGGAACGGGCGACGAACGATGCGCGAGGCGGCATGCCAAAAACATACGGCATAATGGCGTTTTCGAATTCTTTCAGAAATACCATGCCATTGAGATTTCGCCTTGCCCTGATTCTGCTTCCCCTTTCTCTTGGCGCTTGCGCCCAAGCGCCTGCCACACAGGACGAGGCCATGAAGGCCCGCGTCGACGCACTGGTCGAACGCACGCTCAAGCACATGGTTTTTCTGGAGGGGGGCAGCTTCGAGATGGGGGATTGGTGTGGCCCCCGCCGTGTTTGTGATACCGAGCGCGACTCCAAACCACTCCACAAGGTTACGCTTGATAGTTTTTCCATGATGCCTTATCAGGCCACCTACGAGGATTTCGATGTCTTTACCGATGCTGTCGGCGAAGCGCGGATCAATAGCGAAGAGCGCTATGCCGACCAACGGGGGCCTCGTAAAGCTGCTAGTCCGAACTGGTACGGTGCAAAAGCCTTTTGCCAGTGGCTCGGCCAGCAAACGCACCTGCCTTTCGATTTGCCGACCGAGGCGCAATGGGAATATGCGGCACGTTCTAGGGGGCAACGTGTGCTTTTCGCCACCGACACCGGCAAGATCGAGCGTGGTCGGAACTTTCCAGCCAAAAAACCCTGGAGTGAAAAAAGTCTTTTCGAAACTGATTTGCCTCCAGATATCGGTAGCTACCCCCCGAATCCGGCCGGACTGTACGGCATGAGCGAAGGTAAAACAGAATGGGTCAATGACTGGTATGCCCCGGATTACTACAAGCATTCGCCTGAGAAGAACCCCCAAGGGCCTGAAACTGGAACGGAAAAGGTCATGCGGGGTTCCTCGGGAGTTCCCGCAGAGGCAGCAAATTTAGTGATGATGCGGACAAAAGAAACACCGCGCACAACTAAAATGCGGCCTCCACCAATTATGGAAGAACCCATCTTGGGCTATTCCAGCCTACCCAGCAAAGCCGTCCGCTGCGTCATCAATGCTCCAACCCCGATCAAGCAGCTTGACTGAGCATCAGGCTGTGTAAATCGCCCCATTCAGCGGAAAGGTCGCCGCAAAGAAACTAGGCTCGTCGTTGCGCAAAAAGGGTTGCCCAATCATCGGCTCGACCACCCCTGCCAGCCGACTTTCAGTTTTCTCCAAGGCGCCATCGAAGACCGTATCGTTGAACATCGAGGCCAGCGCCAAGCGAGCCGATGCCTTGTCGCTTTTGCTGCCCATGTCGTAAGTGAAGCGCTCAAGGGTCTTGTCAAGATGGCGATTCGTTTGCGTGGTGCACAGGAGTTCGTTGGCGCAGAAGGCGGCTGCTAGTTGCACATCCCGATCCCCCGGCGCGCTCATGCGGGCGTCGTTGATCGCCAGCATCAAGGTGCTGCGGCCTTCCGGAGGCATGTAGGCGAACCAGCCCCATTGTGAACTCAAGCGTTGTTCGAGTTGTTGCAGAAACTCGCGGCCTTTGCGCTTGGCATCATTGATCGCATCTTTATAACCTTGCTCAATTCGATCCAATGTAGTGGTTGCAAACGACTTCAATTCATACCCCTCGGCCTCCACCAGAAACAGAATCTTATTGAAGGTCTTGAAAGTATCTTCCTCCATTACAGCCATCATCTTCTTGTAGTCGCCCTGCTTCAACATATGGCAGACGCACATGAAGAAGTCACCGATGGTAGCGACACCGACATCGCCCGCAACCTTACCGCCTCCACCCAGACCAAGGCACAGATTGGCATCCGCTGCGATACGGAAGCTGCCGTTCCGGAAGGCGCACTCGAACCCCAGCTTGGCCGCCAGACCTTCGATAGCCTCGGCCCCCAAGCTAACTTTGGCGATGTCGGCAAATTCGGCAATCGCCTGGTTGGGCTTCAGTTTTTTGGGTTTACCGGTTCCCAGCACGCCTTCCGGATTGAGCCATTGCAACGCGCCGGATAGCTGAACGCCTTCCTTGATCCCGGCAAACAGTTCGACGCTACCCTTGGCTCCAGCCTTAACTTTGGCGCCTTTTTGGCCCTTAGGTGTTCCTTTGACGCCTTGCTTGTCGCCGGTGAGCATTATCCCGAGGTCTGCTTCGAGTGCAATGCTGGCCCCAGCGAGGCCATAGAGCAGCAAATCGCCCTGCGCCCTGAAGTAACCGAAGTTGAACGGTTGGCCGAGCACTTCCGGTGACATTTCCCAACCGCTGTAATGCGGCATGTAAGCGATGGTTTCGACCTTGGCCTCACCGACGGCGAACGAAGCTTCTGCGTTGGCCTTGATGCCAAAGCGTGCTGTTTTGGCGGCGCGTTTGGCACGATCCTTCCAATCCTTGTCGCGCTTGTCGAAAAGAGAACCCTGGAAGGGGCTGAAGTTCAGTTCCAATCCCGCTCCGCCTGCCCAGCGCATCAGTTGAGCCTCGGCTGCGAGGTCGATACTCCGATAGGGATTGTTTTTGTCGTGACTTAATGACGCCGGCAGGATTTGCTTAACTAATTCTTCTTGCGTTCTTTCAAGAAATGCCTTGGTGTCGGCGCCCATCGTTTTGGCCCAATCGAAGAGGATGCCGCTGTAAACATCCGCATCCTTCGGAGCCAGCTTCCATTTCTTGGCAAACTTGGCCTTGTCCTGAACTTTGTCGGCAATTCGGCGTTTAATCTCGTCGGTATTGAGCGATGTCCCGTTGAGGATTTTCTCCTTTGGCTGCTTTTTGCGCTCAGCGTCCCCCTCAACGAGATAAACGCGCTTGTCCGCCAGCACGCTTTTGAGCTTGTCGGCTTTCACGTAAATGGGCGTGATCAGCCGGCGGCTTTCATGCCCCCCTTTGGATTTGACGACACGTTTCATCGTCAATGGAACAAGCTCGTAGAACTGGTTTGGATCGTTGCTCAGGGTCTTGATGGGCTCGATTTTTTTCTTGGCCTCTTCAGCCTTCGCGGCCACATCATTGAGCGCTGTCGCCAGTTCTCTTTCAGCTTTTTCCAGTTCGGCTTTGCTTACCCCCTGCTTTTTCTGAAGGTCACGCAGGGCGACAGCTTTTTCTGTCGCTGTCGCATTGGCCTCTTGCAGGGCTTCAATCGGGGTAACGTTGCTGAGCGCATCTGCTCGGATACTGAACCACTCTTCGTCATATAGTGCGAGGAAGCTATTGTCTTCAGGTCGATACAGCAGAACACCTTCACCCAATGACTGCAAAGCATCGATGTAGGTATCCTGTTTGGGGTCGGTCAGCGTTGTGGCTGCCGGAGTGGGTGCGCTGGTCGCAACGCTCATGTCACATCTTCCTTGAGATTAATCGACGATGATCAACTTGATTTCGGTCGGCTTGCCGGTGTGGACGCGAACGGTCTTGCCCTCGGCATCGGTGATCCCGCTCGCCAAGATGCCTTCCGGTCCTTCTATCCGATAGTGCACGCCCGCAAGAATCTCCCCGGTTTCTTCATTGCGAACCTTGAACGCTTCGTTATAGCGCTCTAACTTGCCCGCCTTGGGTAATTCCGCTCCTTCGGCGCTCGCACTCGCCGGCCCCGTCCAATTCTTCTGACTCGCCTTGAACTCCACCTTGTTCGGGGCGTGGACTTCGATGTTGCCGCCTTCGATCTTGAGGTAGGCGCCTTGGGCGGTGGCGAGGATTTTTTGTTTGGCGCTGGCGGTGAGTTTGCCGGTGGTGCTGGCGATGGTCACTTTCTTGTCGGCGGCGGCGGTGGTTTTGCCGCTTTGGCTTTGCAGGCTGACTTTGCCGCTGGCGGCGTGCAGGTGGATGCCGGTTTCCTGGTTGGGTTTGTTTTTGTTGTTGGCTTTGCCAGCGGTGAAGATGGCGATGCCGTCCTTGACGGCGAGGCTGTGGTTGCCTTGGGCGATGAGGTTGGTGTCGTGCCCGGTGGTAATGGCGAGGTTTTTGCCAGCGACGAGGATGTGGTCGGCCGGGGTGACCTGGGCGATGCCGGCCGGGGCGCTGAGTTGCAGGCGGGGTTCGGACCAGGCGGCGACGGTGCCGGTGCCGCCGAGGGTGGCTTTGATGTCGCCGCCGCCTTCGTTGCTGCCCTGGCCTTGGCTGGTGGTTGCAGCGAGGACTTTGCTGGCGTGGGCGAGGCCATCGATGGCGGGGAGCTTGTCGGCTTGCGGGTCGCCGTTGAGGTTGGCGTTCTGCTTTTGGGCGAGTTCGGCGAGGCTTTGGGCGAGGGCCTGGGCGTCGTCGGTCTGGGCGATGGCTTCGCGGCTGTCGAGGTGGTGGCCGCTGGCGTTGGCGCGGCCGTCGGTGCTGATGAGAAGGCCGTTGCCGGCGCGTAGCGCGAGGCTGGCCTGGGTGGCGAGTTCGCCGCCGTGGCCGCGGTCAGCCTGGCGGGCGTTGTCGGTTTGTTGTTTGAGGTGGCCGAGTTGCAGGTGGCTGCGGTATTGGGTGGTGCCGAGTTCGATGCGGGCCTGGCCGGGGGTGTCGTCGAAGACGAGCTGGTTGTAGCCGCCCTGCCCGCTTTGGCTGGTCGAGAGTTGTTGGCTCTTGAGGCCGGAGAGGCTGGCACTGTGGGTGTGTTGCGCATCTTCCTTGCCGGCAAAGAAGGCCGGGGCGTTGGCGCTGGCGCTTTGGGTGCCGCTGCCGATCTGGTTGCCCTGGGCGTCGGTCTGGCCCTGGCCGTTGTAGACGGCGCCGACGACGACGGGGCGGTCGATGTTGCCGTTCTGGAAGGCGACGAGGACTTCCTGCCCGGGCCGGGGGACGAGGTGGCCGCCCCAGTTGGCGCCGGCGACGGGGGTCATGACGCGCAGCCAGACGCCGAGGCTGTGTTTGGCCGGGGCGTTGTCGGCACCGGTGGGGTGGGCGCTGCGGCTGGCGGCATCGGCGCCGCGTTGCCAGGGGAACTGGACGCGGACGCGCAGGTCGCGGTCAGTGTGGGTGGGTTCGCCACTGCCGACGACGACAGCGGTGAGGTTGCCGCGGATGGTGGGCCGGGGGTGGAGGTTGCGACCGTGGGCGTCAGCCATGAGCGGACGCCAGGGGATGGCGGACCGGATGGCGCTGAGTTCGACGCGGTAGAAGACGTCGCTGTCGTTGTCTTTGTCGCTACCCTCTTCCGCTTCGGCGGATTTCGATTTTGGGCTTTTTTTCCGGTTGACCGTGGGATCGTTGTCGGAACCGGGAACGTCGGCGCCGAGATTGTTGCGGGCGCGATGCGTGGCGGCGGTGATGAGGAACTGGCGTTTCTCGGCGTCGTCGCGGTCGTGTTCGGGGTGGTCGGCCAGGGTGAAGGTGGTGCCGGGGGCGACGCTGCGCACGGTGCCGGCGCCGTGGAATTGTTTCATGCGGGCGTCGATGGCCTGGCGCTGGTTGCCGAGCATACGCTCGCCGTGGGCGGTGTTTTGCCAGGCGTACTGGCCGGGGTCGTGCCAGGCGACGGTCTTGGGCAGGTTGCCGGAATCGATGGCGCTGGCGCTACCCTGGGCGCGCACGGAAAGGCTGCGGTAGTCCCAGCTGGTGGCGTTGGTCTCGGCGGTGTCGATGTGGCGCTGGCCAAGCCATTGGTCGAAGCTGTCCTCGGCGAGCGTGGCGCCGGCCTGGGTGAAGCGGATACGGTTCTGCGCGTTGGCGGTGAAGGCCTGGTTGCTGTCGGCGATGACGAGGGTGTGCTTGCCTAGTGTCTCGCCTTCTTCAAGGGCGTGTTCGAACCAGCAGAAGAGGCCTTCTTCGGCGAGCAGGCGCTTCAAGAAGGCAAGGTCGCTTTCGAGGTATTGCACGGTCATGCCGCGCTTGGGGTAGATGGCCGGGTCGGCGAGGCGCCATTCCCAGGCGGGGACGAGCTTGCCCTGCCCAGCCCAGTCGCCGAGCAGTTCGTCGACGATCTCGACGACGGTCTTGTCCTGGAACAGGTAGTTGTCCTGGTTGTGGCCAAGGAAGGCGAGCCAGGGTTCGATGATCAGGCGGTAGCGGGCAAAGCCGCCGTTGGCGCCTTCCCGGGAAATCTGTGTGATGTGGCCGTGGAACGGGCGGCGAACGATGCGCGAGGCGGCGGTTTGCAGGTCGAGGCGCGCCGGCTGGCCGAGCAGTTCGCTTAGCGACTGGTCGGCGTTGGCCGAGAGCGCGGTGAGTTCGATGCGGTAGCCGGCGTGCTCGGTGACCGGACCGAGGGCTTCGTCGATGCGCACGCTTTCGGCCAGCAGGGCATCCGGGCCGGCCGGCGTGGTCAGGGTCAGAAGGCGGTCGGTCTGGCGCCAGCCGGCGCCGAGCAGTTGGTCGAGCAGATTGTTCAGATTCGAGCTGATCATGGCATTTTGGCCGGAGTGAAACGGGTTAATTCAGCGCCCAGAAACGAACTTCCAGGGGATGGTGGATTTCGGCGGCACAGCACAGCGGCGCAGCATTGGCCCCGTCGAGCAGACCGATCAGGCCGCCCTGCGGGCCGCTGCCCTGCATGAAGGCGACGATGCCGCGCTGGCCGTAGAGTTGGTAGGCGACTTCGCCCGGACCGCCATCGAGCGGGATGCCCTGCGGCGCACCAAAATGGGCGACCAGCCAGTCGGCCAGGTGATTGGCGCCGGTGAAGGCGCGGCGCCCGGTTAGCGCGCCGGCTTCGATGCGGGCGTTACCGTTGAGCGGTGCGCCGGCCGCGAGCAGCGCCAGGCTGGTGATCAGCGCGCTGGTGCAGGCGCGCTGGCCGTCCGGCCAGCCGAGTTCGGCGAGCAGGCTGTCCTTGTCCATGCGCTCGAAGCGACGATAGGCGTTGGCGAATGGCTGATAGCTCAGGTTGAACATGTTTCGCTCCTGTAAAACGCGGGTATCGATGACCTATTTGATGGCGTACTTGAATTCGCCGTTCTTGCCGGCGGTGACCTTGATGCGCTCGATGGCGGCGCCTTCCGCCATGCGGGCGAGCACGGCCTCGGCGATTTCGGGCAGCAACGTGCCGTTGAGGATGTGGTCGACGTTGCGGGCGCCGGAATCGACCTCGGTGCACCGGGCCAGCACGGCGTCGACCAGCTTGTCGTCCCACACGAACTCGGCCTTGTGGTTGGCCGCCACGCGGTCGCGGATGCGAGTGAGCTTGAGGGTGATGATGGCGACCAGCACGTCGTCGGAAATGGGGTAGTACGGCACCACCTTCATGCGGCCGAGGAAGGCCGGCTTGAAGGACTTGAACAGCATCGGGCGCAGCGCATCGGCCAGGGCATCGGCTTCGGGCAGCTCTTCCGGCGCCTTGTTCAGGCAGGACTGCATGATTTCGCGCGAGCCGACGTTGCTGGTGAGGATGATCAGCGTGTTGCGGAAGTCGATTTCGCGGCCTTCGGCGTCATCGAGCACGCCCTTGTCGAAGACCTGGAAGAAGAGTTCGAGGACGTCCGGGTGGGCCTTTTCGACTTCGTCGAGGAGCACCACGCTGTACGGATTGCGGCGCACCGCCTCGGTCAGCACCCCGCCCTCGCCATAGCCGACATAGCCCGGCGGCGAGCCCTTGAGGCCGGAGACGCTGTGCGCTTCCTGGTATTCGCTCATGTTGATGGTGACCAGCTTGCGCTCGCCGCCGTACAGGATGTCGGCCAGGGCCAGCGCCGTCTCGGTCTTGCCGACGCCGGACGGGCCGACGAACATGAACACGCCCTTCGGCTTGTTCGGATCTTCCAGGTTGGCGCGTGCCGTGCGCACGCGCTGGGCGACGGCTTCCAGGGCATGGTCCTGGCCGATGACGCGCTCCTTCAACAGGGGCTTGAGGTTGAGAACGGTGTTGATTTCGTCCTTGACCATCTTGCCGAGCGGAATGCCGGTCCACGCGGCAACGATTTCGGCGACGACATGGCCATCGACCTGCAGCGGCACCATGGGCGATTCGCCCTGCAGATCGCGCAGGCGGCCCAGCGCCTTGTCGAGCTCACTGTCGCCGGCCGGCGCATCGGCGGCCTTCTTGCGGGATTTCGATTTTGGCGCTTTTTCCGGGTTGACCGTTGAATTGCCGTTTTCCAGCTCGCCGCGCAGTTCCAGAATGCGGCTGACCAGCGTTTTCTCTTCTTCGAAGCGCGTCTTGAAGATGGCGAGGTCGGATTCGATGGCAGCGATCTGCGCCTTGAGTTCCTTGATCCGCGTGTCGTGCCAGGCGCCGCTCGCCGCCTCGCGTTCGAGCGCGGCCAGTTCGGCCTGCTCGCGGAGCAGGCGCTTGTCGGCCTCGTCGATCAGCGCCGGCGTCGCGCTTTGGCCCAGCGCCACCTTGGCGCAAGCCGTGTCGAGCACGCTGATCGCCTTGTCCGGCAGCTGGCGGCCGCTGATGTAGCGATGCGACAAGCGCACGGCCTCGGTCACCGCCTCGTCCATGACGCGGATGCCGAAATGCTTTTCCATGAGCGGCACCATGCCGCGCAACATGGCCGAGGCCAGCGTCTCGCTCGGCTCCTCAACCTTGATGACCTGGAAGCGGCGCGCCAGCGCGGCGTCCTTCTCGAAATACTTCTTGTACTCGGCCCAGGTCGTCGCCGCGACCGTGCGCAACTCGCCGCGGGCCAGAGCCGGCTTGAGCAGGTTGGCGGCGTCGTTCTGGCCGGACTGGCCGCCGGCGCCGATCATGGTGTGGGCTTCGTCGATGAACAGGATGATCGGCTTCGGGCTCTTCTTGACCTCGTCGATGACGTTTTTCAGGCGGTTCTCGAACTCGCCCTTGACGCTCGCCCCGGCCTGCAGCAGGCCCATGTCCAGCGTATGCAGCTCGACCCCGATGAGCGGCGGCGGCACGTCATCCTGCGCGATGCGCAGGGCCAGCCCTTCGACCACGGCAGTCTTGCCGACGCCAGCCTCGCCAGTCAGGATCGGGTTGTTCTGGCGGCGACGCATCAGGATGTCGATGGCCTGGCGGATTTCGGCGTCGCGGCCGATCACCGGATCGACCTTGCCGTCACGGGCGCGCTGCGTCAGGTTGGTGGTGAATTGGTCGAGCGCCGGCGTCTTGCCGCCCTGCGGCGCGGCGATCTCCTCGCCCTCGCCGCCGTCGGCCGCCTTGTCCTCGCCCAGACCCAGCACCTCGGCCGCTTCGGCCGAGCCCTCGGTCATCTTGTCGAAATTGTGTTTGAGCTCGTCGAGCCGCACCTTGGCCAGCAGCTTGGCGCCGCGCGTGGCAAGCTGCGCCAGGTCCGGTTCGGTGAGCAGCGCGAGCAGCAGGTGACCGGAGCGGATGCGCGGCAGGCGGGCGTCGAGCGAGGCGATCAGCCAGGCCTGTTCGAGCAGCTTGAGGATGTGCGTGGAAAACACCGGCGTCCGGGTGTTGCCGGTCTTGAAGCGGTCGATCTCCTGGCTCAACTCGCGCTCCAGACCGGTCGGGCTGATGCCGCAGCGCTTGGCGATGACCAGCAGGTCGGCGCCCGGATTCTCAAGAATGGCCATCAGCAAATGCTCAAGATCCACCTCGTAATTGCCGCGCGACATGCACAGGCTGGCGGCGCGTTCGGCCGCCTGGCGGCAGGTTGTGTTGAGTTTGCTGATCAGGGTCTTCAGAGAGGTGCTCATTGCAGGTTCGATTTAGTGGATGAATTGGGTGAGATAGCTGGCGTCCGCGCGATCGCGGCTTTCCGGGACGGTCAGCATGAAGGTGTCGTAGCCGAGCCGGCCACCCTGGCCGAGAGCAGCCGGCTTGACATCGGCGGCGCGCAGGATGGGACGGATTTCGTATTCGAACTGGGCGCCGGTCGCCAGCGACAGCATTTTTTCCAGGGCGGCGGCCAGTTCGCCTTTGGGCAAAAAAGCCAGATAACGGGCATGGCGCAGCGGACCAATATGGATGCGCAAGCGCAGGTTGCGTTGCCAGATGCGCTCCCCGGCCAGGGCATTGACGCCCAGCGCGGCGTTCCTGCCGCCCAGGGTCGTGCGCTGTTCGCGCGGAACGACGTACCAGTGGCCGACAAACTGCTCGACCACCACGGTTTCGCCGAAATAGCCGGCAAGGACGCGTTGCAGGGATTCGGCCGATACCGGGCGCTGGCGCAGCAAGCCGGTAAAGTAGGCGATGGACTCGTCATCGATGGCGCCCGGCGCGCTGCCCAGGCGCTGACGCAGCGGCTCGAAGCCGACGCCGCCAAGTGCCAGGATGATCGGCAGGAAGCGGTTCTGGCGATCCGTTTCGTAGTGAATGGCCAGCCGGTATTTTTTCCAGGCGCGGTAAAAATGCCCGACCGCACGGTTGGTGAACAGATCGAGGAAGGCCTGTCCGGAATCGTCGCGCTTGAAGCGGGCCTGAGCGATGACCTGCTCGGTGTAATGAATCGGCAAGGTGCCATTGACGCCGAGCATGCCCATGAAGCTGGGCGTGATATCGACCTGCTCCAGCTCGCCGGTATCGAGCCCCTCCTCGTCCTTGCCGAAATGCGGCCGGATCGCATCGACCTGGCTGGGCGCAAAGCCAAGGCGCAGCGAATTGCGAAAACGCACCTTTTCGCTGACCACCTCGCTGCCACTGCCGGCCTGACGGAACATCAGTTCGTACAGGCGCACGAGCTGGAAGAACTCGTAGCGTTCCGGCGCCTGCAGGGTGTGCTCGCTCAGAGCAGGATCGAGTCGCCGTTGCGGGGTGCGCATCGGATCAATTCCTCTCCGGTCCGTTGAGACAAGACCACCAACTGGACAAAGCTGTTCAGGCTCACATACAGCCCGAGAAAGCGGTCGATACACCGCACGAAGACATCAAGCCCGCTACCGGCGAAGCTGGTTTCGTCCAGGGTGAGGCGAACCTCGATACCGCGCACGAAGCAGGCAAACGGCTTGCCGGACATCCACACGGTCTTGTCCGCCACTGTCAGCTCGCCCAGGCCTTCGATCTGGCGCCGATTGGTAGCGCTGCGCGGCAGGTCGTACAAGGCCAGCATTTCCTGGAAAGCCCCCAGCCCACTGCCACTCAGCGACAGATGATTGAGCGACAGGTGCGAAATGATGCGCCATTGGCCATCCCGGCGATGATCGAAACGGCTGGGCTGGCTCGGCTTGCGCAACAGCTTGATCGAGCGCACGCTCGATCCCCCCTCGAGAAACAGGTCGCCGGACGGCAAGCCGACCGACATGAGGGTCGGCAGATCGCGGTTGGTGCAGGTCAGTTTCAGACTCAGCACATCGGTCTTGGGTTGCACCGGATCGAAGTCCGCATCGACGATGGAAAGCGAGGTTTCGTAGCCCGGGCTGGTTTCGGCCAGGATCGGATCGCGCTGCGCGTACCAGTAATAGCCGTTTCGTTCGGGCGTTTCACCGTGGCGCAGTGAGAAAAACGGACGAAACTCGGTAATCGACTCGCCTTGCGGCGTCTGCCTGACCCGCCGCACGGAATCGATGGCATAGATATCGTAGGCGTAGGCCCGCCGCGAATCGGCCACCACCGGGTAATTGACGTCGCGGTTGGTAATGCGGATGGGGTCGCCGCGCTGCGCAAACAGATTCACGACCGGGACGCAGCCCAGGCGCAGATTCTGGTTGGTCAGCGTTTGCAGCAGGCGCGACATGTCGCTGTCGGCGCGCAAGTCGCCCAGCGCGACATGCAGTACGACTCGCCCTTCGCCCAACAGCGACGGCGGCAAGGCGCCAATGTTGATGTCGAAGAAATTGAATTTTTCCGGAAAACAGAAATATTCCGTCAGATAACGATAGGCGCCGTGTGCGGTCGCCGGCATGTCGATCAGCGCTTCATCCTCGCCAAAACCGACCTCGCCGATCACGTTCTTCTCGGCGATGCGCCAGCGGCCATCCGCCCCGGCAGCGTAAATTTTCAGGGTGCGCAGGAAGATCGCATCCCGCAGCGCAGCGGCCACCGAAGGCTCGGCATCGATATAGACGCGCAGGCGCTTGAGCTTGCCCAAGCCCGCCTCGACGCTGGCACCACGCAGCGTGATCGACATCGACAGCACGGCGTTGGCCCCAACCGGCAAGCGAACCTCGCTCGGCGCACTGGCGATCGGATCGAACTCGATATCCGCCAAGGTCACCGGCGGCAGTTCCAGATCCCATGCCGTCCTGAACTTGCAGACAGCGCCCTTGATCGGCCGCGATTGCAGTTCGGTGCCGCGCGGGATGACCGGCATCGCCGACAACTCCCCTGCCCCATGGTCGAAATGGGCGATGGAACAACTCGGGAATGGCCGCAGATAATGCGGGTACAACACGTTGAGCAACGCTTCGGTGAATTGCGGATAGCTGTCTTCGAGCTTCTTCGAAACCCGCGCCGTGAGCATGGCAAAGGACTGGATCATCCGCTCGACATGCGGGTCGTCACAGCCTTCGCCGGACAATAACAACTGGCCAGCGAGTTTCGGGTAACGCTCGGCGAACTCACGAGAATGCTGGCGCAAAAACGCCAATTCCCGCTCGTAATAAGGAAGAAGATCTTCCATCTAGCCCCCCAGGCGCATTCGCTGCCGCGTCACGGAATACTGCAGACTGGTTGGCTGCAGGAGTGCATCAAAACTGACGGGTTCCTGTGCAGGTCGAACGACAAGCACGGCTTTGATTGAAAAATACAGGGCATTCACCGCCTTTCTATTCAACTCGAGATCAACGCGAACCTCGCGTAGACGGGGTTCATGGGCTGCAATGGCTGATGCGATGGATGAACAGATGCGACGCTGATCATGAATATTCGCCAAACTCAGCCCGGCAAAATTAGAAAGACCAAAACCTGCAACCGAGCGCAACGCAAGCGGAAAGTCACTTTCAAATGACTCATCCAGCCCCCCTCGCGTATTCAGCAAGGCTTCCAGATCACGGGCAACCGAGTCCTTTAGCTGATCCAGCGACAGGCGACGCCTGGCCGCGCCGACCGGCAGGTCGTCAAAAAGCTTGTCGAAGAGAGATGGTTCAAAACCTTTGATCATAAAAACGGCGGAAACAAGTTTCCGCCGTATTTTTCATAAAACCGACGATCAGGTTAGGCTTGCTTGGTTTGTCGCAAGATTCCACGCACCATCAATGGCACCTTGTGCCGTGCCATCGTTGGTCAGTTCCTTATAGGTCCACTTGACAGCTGAATACTTCAACGAGAAGACTTCTTTGGGAATACCTTCTTCAAGCACTGACTGCGAAACCGATCCTACTATGGCGTTCTTCAGCTCAATCTTCAAATAGCAATGTCTGGCATTTCCGGTGGAGCTAACGCTGTTTTTTCCACCAAAAGCACGATAGAAAAAGATCTCGACGTCATTGATTACTGCCCCCGACGAACAGGCCAGCGAAAGCTTCGGGGAGGCGCTGTCAATATCCTTGGTGAAAATCATTTCGCCGTGCTCAACCCGCTCCGCAGTATGCCCACCCGACGATGAGGCAGTGGCTGATTTCGGCTGGCGCATCGTATGTGTCCAGTTGAAAACCTCAACCGTCCCCGGATGCGTCTTATCACGCGACTCGCCTTTGATTACACCTTTAAAATTGACGTATATATCTTTCATTTCGTGCGTTCTCCTTGAGTTAAAAAGTATCAACCGTTACTGGACTGTGGCAACTCGGCGACCAGACGCAGAGAGACCGAAAGTTCGTCAAGTTGGAAGTGCGGCCGGATAAACGATACTGCGCGATATACACCAGGACGCCCTGGCACTTCGCTGACTTCAACCATGGCTTCCCGTAGCGGGTACTGCGCTTTACTTTCCTGCGATGCCGTATCGTCTGCCGTAACATATTGGCTTATCCAGTTTTGTAGATAAGTCTGGACATTGGCCGCGCTAGCAAAACTGCCGATCTTGTCGCGCATCATCGCCTTCATGTAATGCGCAATGCGGGAAACGGCGAACATGTACTGAAGCTGAGCCGACAACGAAGCGTTGGCATTGGCCGAATCCAGATCATATTTTTTCGGCTTTTGCGTCGACTGGGCACCGAAGAAAGCCGCGTAATCGGTATTCTTGCAATGAACCAACGGGATAAAGCCGAGATCGCTCAATTCCTTTTCGCGACGATCAGTAATTGCAATTTCTGTCGGGCACTTGAGCGCTACTTCCCCATCGTCGGTGCGGAAGGTATGGGTCGGCAGATCCTCGACAAGGCCACCGCCTTCAACACCACGAATCGCCGCACACCAGCCATAATTTTCGAAGGCTGCGGTCAGACGGCTCGCAAGGGCGAATGCGGCATTGCACCAGAGGTATTTGCCGTGATCGGTGCCGTCCACATCCTCAACGAAATTGAAGCCCTCGGTGACTTCACCGTCGATCGGGTTGTAAGGGAGGCGACCAAGGAATCGTGGCAGAGCCAGACCAACATAACGTGCATCTTCGGATTCGCGGAAGGACTTCCACTTGGCGTATTCGACAGTGTCGAATATCTTTGCCATATCGCGTGGCTTACCTAGGTCAGTGTAGGACTCGAGACCGAACAATTGCGGGGACGCCGCTGAAATGAAAGGTGCGTGGGCGGCCGCTGCGATGTGCGACATCTGCTCAACGAAAAACATATCTTCCGCCTGGCGTCCCAATTCGAACTGGCCAATCAAAGTACCGAATGGCGCGCCACCGAAGGTACCGAACTCTTCCTCATAAACCTTCTTGAAGAGTGCGCTTTGGTCGAAATCGATGGCCGTCTTGAAATCCTTGACCAGATCACGCTTGGAAGCATTCAGCAGCTTGATTTTCAGTTGTTGCCCGGTCGAGGTCTGCTTGCAGAGATAGTGAAGACCTGTCCAGGCGCTTTCCAGAGCCTGGAACTCCGGCGCATGCATGACTTCACTGAGCTGCTCGGAAATCAGGCGATCCAGTTCGGCAACCCGTGCGTCGAGCGACGCAGCCAGGTTTTCGGAAACGACCACCTCGCCCTCGAGCACCTGATTGACGAGTTCGCTGATGATGTCGCGAGCCCGATGCTTTTCCTGTTCGGATTGGGCGACCTTGCTTTCCGCGATGATCTGGTCAAGCAGCCCGGACGACTCCTGGAAGCCTGCACTGTTGGCGACGGCAGCCTGCGCGCTCATTGCTTGTCTCCTTCAGCCTTGACACTGCCCAGGCTGTTCAATTGCTCGGTGCTATTCAACACGTCGTTCAGCAGATCTTCGAGCTTTTCGTTTCCGGCCAGCTTGTTGCGAAGGTCGGCCAGCTTGGAGCGGGCTTCCAGCAGCTTGCGCAGTGGTTCGACCTGCTGCACGACAGACTCGGGACGGAAGTCTTCGAACTTCTTGAATTCGAGATCGATGCCGAGTTCGCCACCCTCTTCGGACAGGCGATTCTTGACACGATAGGCTGTGCGCGGCGCCATGCCTTCCATTACGTCATCGAAGTTGTCCATATCGACATTGACGAATTTGCGGTCACGAACCTTGCCCTGATCCAGCTTCGATTGCGCGGCGAAATCGCCGAGAACGCCAACCACAAAGGGAAGCTCCTTGACCTCGATGGCATCGCCGATCTCAACGTCATAAGTCAATTGAACGCGCGGGGGGCGCACTTTTTGCAGACGCTTCTGCACACTTTCCTTTTTCGCCACAAAAACCTCCGGGTGAGAAATCAAAAACTTGTCAGGAACATCCGCTGATTACCGATGTTTCCGAATAAATAAGAAAAATTACTTCAAGGCACCGAACGGGTTTCCGCCACCGCCCGAGGAAGGAGCACCTCCCGAAACCGGCTGCGCGCCAGTTGCCGGCGCAGCCGCAGGCTTGGGCCGATACACCGGCGCAGGCTTCTTTTTCTTGGGGTCGTCAATTACCGGCGGAACCAACACTTCCTCACCGAGGGTTTCGCGCATGACCTTGGCCAAACCCAATGCATCTGGACGCGCATCGCCCTTCAGTTCGACATCGTTCTTGAGGTCGTTCAGGGACTTCGCCGCCACACGCAGGCCGGAAACAGCGCGAATCGTCTTCGCCTGGCGGTCGGTCGCATCGCGCTGAATCACTTCCTCGGCGGCCACGATGGCCTGTGCATAGTTTTCGGCGCCAAAGTGGACCTTTGCCATCTTCAACCAGGGCTCTTTTCGCCCCGGATTCTTGGCTGCAAGATCGTTCAGAATCTTGACAGCTTCATCCTGCTTACCCTTATCGACCAGCGAATCGACGTTTACGCTGGATTGGGTCATTAGTGAAGAAAACTCTTCTTGAGATAACGGAACATTTTTCGTTGCGCATCCGGAAAGCACTGCCGAAACACAGAGCATCAGGAGCAATGAACGCGATTTATACGACAACATCAACTATCCTCTACTATGCCAAACAGCATACATAATGCTATTTGATTTGCCATGACGAATGGGCGATAGTACATTAACGCCTTCGAATTTATCAACATAGACATGTAAATCAATGTTTGTTTTTTGTATGTGTTGATACAGGTCAACAAAGTTGATATTTAATGACATTCAGGAAATTTAACAATAAAAATAAGAACAACAAACCGTTGTTTTTATTGTCATTATTCACCGCGCTATTAAGCGGGTGCGCACAACTATCTGCAGTTCAGCTGGCAGGAACAGCCGTTGGCTTGGTGCTGGAAGCCACGGGCGTGACCAAGAAAGAAAACCAGGATCCAAGCAAGATCACCCGGGACCTGAATATCAAGATCTACGCTGGAAACCAGTTGAATCTCACGACATCGGGCAAATCGCTTTCATTGGTGACAAAAATTTACGTGCTCAGGGCGACCGACAAATACAAGGACATGACTTACCAGCAGATCACGACCGGCGAGGCCGAGAAGGAAGCGCTGGGGGAGGAACTGGTGTCTTCCAAGGAAATAGTCCTGCTGCCGGGCAAGGCCTATGACATCAACCTGAAGGTTCCCGGAGACGCAACGGCCATCGGTGTCGTCGGCATGTTCCGTGCGCCGTATCAGACCCGCTGGAAGCTCGCCTTCGACAACAAACTTTCTTTCGACAATGGCATCACCATCGGCGCCCACGCCTGCGCCTTCAACGCAACCAAGGGATCGCTGATCGAAGACATCAGCCCCGAGGCTTTCCGCTCGCTCGTCGGCATTCAATGCAACTCGTAAACCAGCCCATTTGATGAACACTGCCAAGACACTCTGGGGCGAAGGCCTCTTTTTGCGCCCACAGCATTTCCAGCAGCAGGATTTCCATGCAGACGCCATGATTCGGCGCTCCCAACTGCTGGCCAATCCTTTTGCCTGGGGAATTCGCGACCTTGACATCGATGTCGATTCGCTCAAGAACGGCATCCTGCGCTTCAACCGGGTCGCTGCCGTTTTTCCGAACGGGGACTATTTCAGCGCGCCGGACACCGATCAACTCCCCTCCCCGCTGCCGCTCGACTCGGCGGTCAGCGAGGATGGGGCCACGGAATTCTTTCTGGCGCTTAACCACCTGAACCCGCATGGCGGCAACTGTGTCGACTCGCAGACCGAGTCCAGCCAGGCCCGATTTCTCATTGTCCCCAGGCCGAGCACCGACCTTTTTACCGATGCAGCCGAGGCGGACATTGCCACGCTGAGCCAGATCGCCTATCTCAAATCGGCCAACGACAATCGCGACCAGTTTCTGACCTTGCCGATCGTTCGCATTCGCCGCACCTCGAGCAACGGTTACGAAATCGATGGCAACTTCGTCCCGCCATCAATCAGCCTGCGCGCCGCACCGCCCATCCTTGCCCTGTTGCGCCGCCAGATCGACGCGCTCCTGGCCAAGGTCGATGCGCTCTACGGTTTCCACCGGGAGCCATCGAAGAACGTGATCGAGTTTCGCTCCGGCGACATTGCTTCGTTCTGGTTGCTGCACACGGCGAGTAGCGCATGCGCTGCACTCACCCATTTTTTCCGCAATCCGGAAAACTCGCCGGAACGCCTTTTCCACGAGCTGCTGCGCCTGGCCGGCGGACTGATGACGTTCTCAAAAAGCTACTCGCTCAACGATCTGCCGAGCTACGACCATCTGTCCCCTGGCCCCGGTTTTCAGCGCCTCGAACAGATACTGCGCGACCTTCTGGATACGGTGATCTCGACCCGGTTTTTCGCCATTTCGCTCAGCCAGCCGAAGCCGGCCTTTTATGCCGGCCACCTTGATTCCGAGAAGATCAACAGCGACACGGCCTTCTACCTGTCGATTACGGCGGCACACCAGCAGTCCGAGATCATCGAGTCTGTCCCGCTTCGCCTCAAGATCGGTGCGCCGGACGATGTCGAAAAACTCGTCCTCTCCGCCATGTCCGGCGTTCGCCTGACGCACGCATCGCAAGTACCTGCCGCCATTCCGGTGCGTCCCGGCGCCTCCTATTTTGCGCTGGATGCGCATGGCCCGCTTTATGAACGCATGCTGAAAGCCCAGTCCATCATGATTTACGCCCCGGAAAGCTACCGGGATCTCTCACTTGAATTGATTGCCGTCACGCCATGAGTACCGCACCCAGCCTGTTTTCCGTTGCCCCCAGCCACATTACCGAGGAATCGGCCCTCGACCGCCCGGCAAAAAGCCTGGTCGACTTGTTGTACGACGGTTTCTACATGCTCATCCTGCTCAAGAACCGGAGCACGCCCAAGAACCCGGAAGAGTTCTCGGCCAACATTCAGAAGTTTCTCGACCAGTTCGAGAAGGCCGCGCGAAAGCATCACTTCGCAGCAGAAGACATTTATGACGCGAAATACGCCTTTTGCGCGGCCATCGACGAATCCGTCCTGTCTTCGCGCATGAACATTCGCGATGCCTGGGAACGGCGACCGCTGCAACTGATCCTGTTTGGCGACCAACTGGCCGGCGAGCATTTCTTTGACCGCCTGGAAACCGCGCGCAACGGCGCAGCGGGTCGAATCAACGCGCTGGAAGTCTTCCACATGTGCCTTCTCCTGGGCTTCAAGGGTCGTTATTTGCTCGAAGGGCCGGAGAAACTCAAGTACCTCACCCAGCAACTCGGAGAACAGATCGCGCACATCAAGGGCAAGGCCGCGCCGTTCGCGCCGCACTGGGCCGCGCCAGACAGTATCTCGAACGCCATCAACCGCGACATCCCGCTGTGGATCATGGCATCCATCCTCGCCTTCCTTGGTTTGCTTGCCTATGTCGGCCTCGACTGGCATGCCGCAAGAACGGTCGATCAAACCCTGTCGCCGTTCAAAAACATCGTGCAGCTCGCGCCCCGAGCCCCCACCCTGACCATCACCCTGCCCTGAGCGGCTGCCCCCTATGCTGCAATCCCTCCTCGACTCCCTTTTCACCCAGCATGCCCGCCTGCTGGAGATCAAGACGCCGCTGGCCGATGCGGCCCTGATGGTCGAACGTTTTCAGGGTCGTGAAGGGGTGTCCGAATCCTTTCGCTTTGAAATCGACTGCGTATCGACCAATGCCTACTTCGATCTCAAGCCGCTGATCGGCGAAGAGGTCACCCTGCGCCTCCTCCAGGCCGACGGCAGCAAGCGCAGCTGGCATGGCTATGTCACCCAGGCCATGCAACTCGGCGCCGACGGGGGACTGGCGCGCTATCGGCTCATCGTCGAATCCTTTCTCGCCTTTCTCGGGCAGCGTCGCGACTGTTATCTGTTCCAGAACAAGACGGTGGTCGACATCATCGGCCAGATTCTCACGGACTATCCGGAGGCCAACTGGAAGAACAGCGTCACCCAGCCTTTGCGCACTTACAGCATCGCCACCCAGTACCGCGAAACCGATCTCGATTTCATTCGGCGCCTGCTCGCCGAGGAAGGTTTGTCCTTCCGTTTCGAACACGACCAGTCGGCTTCAGCCGGTGACAATGCCCAGCATGCCCGGCATCAGTTCATCGTCTTCGATGCCCAGGCCGAACTCCCGGCCGGCGCCCAGCCGACCTTGCGCTTTCACCGCAACAACGCGACCGAAGCCACCGACACGGTTCAGGCCTGGCATGAGGTTCATGCGGTTCAACCCAATGCGCTATCTCTCGCCGGCTGGGACTACAAGACCCTGGTCGCCACCGGGGCCGAGGCCAGCAGTTCCCGCCAGGCACCGGCGGTGCCGCGTCTGGAAGTCCACGATGCGGCGCGCCCTTATCGTTTCGAGAACGATGAGGCTGCCCGCCTGCGCACCGATCTGGCGCTGGCCGCCCATGAGGGCGCGTATCGGCGTTTTCGGGGTGAAAGTACGGTTCGCCAGCTGGCCGAAGGCACCGTTGTCACGCTAAGCCAGCACACGGCCTATGTGGGTGACGATACGCGCTTCAGCATCGTCTCGGTCGAGCATCATGGCGCCAACAATCTGGGGGCCCAGGCGGCCGAGTTGCTGGGCAGCACGGATGTTGAATCCGGCACCTATTTCAACCATTGCCTGGCCCAGCCAGCCGCCTTGCCGCAGGTACCGCATCTGCTCCCCAAGCCGCCGGCCCGGCCGCAGGTGGCCTTGGTGGTCGGTTTGCCCGATAGCGTGCTGACGACCGAGCGCGACCATCGCATCAAGATCCAGTTTCCCTGGCAACGCGGCGAATCCCCCGCCGCCGGTGGTCTTGCCGAATCCGGTCCGGCCGGCCGAAACACGGGCAAGTCGGGCAATGCCCCGGGCAACGATCAGTCCGGTACCTGGGTCCGGGTGGCCGAATGGCAGGCCGGACCGAATTGGGGGAGTCATTTCCTGCCGCGGATCGGGACGGAAGTCCTGATCGATTTTCTGGATGGCGATATCGACCGTCCGGTCATCGTCGGCCAGAGCTACAACGGGGCTGATCTGCCACCCTTCTCGGCCGGCCATGAGGCATCGGCCAATCATCCCGGGGTGCTCTCGGGCTGGATGAGTCACAACCATGAGGCGGGGTTCAATCAGTGGGTGGTGGATGATGCGCCGGGGCAGTTGCGCAGCCGTCTGGCGACGTCGGAGAACGCCAGCCAGTTGGGGCTGGGTCATCTGATTCATCAGGCGCCCGATTCAGCGACGCGCGGCAGTTGGCGCGGCAGCGGTTTTGAGTTGAGAACCGATGCCTGGCTGGCGGTACGCGCCGGCGAAGGCATCCTGATTTCAGCGACGGCCCGGCCCAACGGCCAGAGCACACAGATGGACGTGGCCGAGGCGGTGAGCCAGTTGAAGGCCGCCGAGGAAACGGCCAAGGCGCTGTCCGATGCGGCAGGCCAGCAACAGGCCTTGCCTTTGAAGGCCAATACCGCCCTCAAGGATTTGATCTCGACGGTCGACCCGAAACAGGACGGGAAATTCGACGGCTCGGTCGGCGGGCAGACCGCGAAGAAGGCTCAACCGGGCAGCCGGGAGGCCGGTGAACCGACGGAGCGTTTTGCGAAACCGGTCTTGTTCATGGAGGCACCGTCCGATATCGGCCTGACTTCCCCGGCCAGTACGCTGCTTTACGCCGGTCAGCACCTGCATGCGACGGTGCAGCAGGATCTGCATCTGGCCAGCGCGCATACGCTGGCCACGGCCGTCGGCAAGGGTGCCAGCTGGTTCAGCCACAGTGGCGGCATCAAGAGCATCGCCGAGGCCGGAACCCACACCATCCAGGCGAATACCGACGCGCTGGAAATCCTTGCCGATCAGTCGATCACGGTGACGAGTTCGAATGACGAGATCCATATCCTGGCCAAGGAGAAAATCGTGCTCCAGGGCGGGCAGTCATCCGTCACGCTGGAGGGCTCAAACATCACCTTCGCCTGCCCTGGAACGTTCTCGGTCAAGGGGAGCGGGCAGGCGTTTACCGGGCCAGGGAGTAGCCCGGCTAATTTGGAGGGGTTGCCGGAGGGGAAGGTCGACATGACAACCAATACCTTGATCGAAAGCGCAGGAAAACAATATGACGAACAATATTTGCTGTCAGACGGCAATGGCGCTCCTTTGGCAAACACCTACTACACAGCGAAATTTCCAAATGGAAATATATTTCGCGGCGAAACAGATGCTGCTGGTTACACGAAACGCTTTTTTACCGGCAACGTCGAAACGATTGAAATATACCTTGGACATCTAAAACAGGTCTAAAAATATAATGGGCGATTCAAAAAGCGAAGCTTCATCACAGCCAGAATCAGACAAAACCCCCGTCGCCACTGGGCCGACTAATACAACACCAAATTCGAAGAAACCTGGAAACACAGATCGATTAGCAAAACCATGGCGTGTTTCTGAAAAACTACTATCGTTTCTTGGAATATGGGAAAACGGGGTAGAAAATGGGAAAAATTTTGCAAAGCAACAAGTAACAGACGGTTTTATCTTAACTGTCTACAACGATAGTCGAAAGTTACCAACAGTTGGATGCGGCCATTTGGTTACCACCGAAGACAAGTTAAAGGTTGGCGACAAAATAACCAAGGAAAAAGCCCAAGAACTGCTAAAAAATGACTTAAAAATCGCTGAAAACGCAATCAACAACAAGACGAAAGTACCACTATTTCAATATGAATACGACGCTCTGGTATCAATTGCATTCAACACAGGCGCCACCGGAGCCTCAAAGCTAATTGACAAAGTCAACGAAGGCGAATACAACCTAGTACCCGACGAAATTGAAAAATATCGTACTGGCGGCGGAAATAAAGGTCGGCGCGCATCAGAAGCAAAGCTTTTCAAGACCGGAGTTTATGATGCAACGCATTAATCATAATTGCATTTATTTATTCATCGTTACACTTTCGATATCCTGCCCATCATTTGCAGAAACAGACCCAGAATGCATCAAGCACTTAGGTGGCGCATTTAGTGGTGTCGAATGCTACAACGGCCTATCCACAGACCTGGAAATAAAAAACAGACAATTAGTCCAGAAATTACTAGTGGCAATCCCCAAGAACCATTCAGACCGCTCTCTATTAAAGAAATATGAGACAACGGCAAAGGCCAGCGAGAGGTTTTGTAGTCTATCGAAAAATATCTATGCAAAATGGCAGCTTGAAGCAAATAGCAAAAACCCAAGATATTTCGACTACGATGTGGTTTATTACGAGTGCATCTACAACCAAAAGTTGGAGCAGAATAATTTTCTGAATAGCTTATATAAATACTCGGAAGAAAATTAGACTAGGATGCCATGAGGCAAACATTACCCACTCTATCTGGCTAAGTCAGTCCAAGAGATTGCCCTCCAAATGTCGTGAGAGGCTCCACCTCCTCCGACATCGGCAGCAAGCTTCTCTCCAGCCCAACAGGCCTCTCAGCGTTACTTCAGAAAAGATGAAATCACGCCCATGCTGGACCATGATTACAGAAATGCAATCAAAATCTATCCGGATCAAGCAGACCTCGTAACCCACCGTCAGGGTCAAGCCAGATTTCAATTTTTGGATATTTTTTTCGGTTGACCGTGAGATTGCACTTGGTTGGTCTTGAGTCGCCCCATGCCGTGCTGCCGCTGGTCGCGCCGAATCAGGTTCAACCGTTCAAAACCGCCAAGTCCGGCCATGCCCCAAGCAATGACATTAAGCTTAATTTGCTGCCAGACAGGTGGTTGTCGACCGGCAAGGTGCCGGGCGATGACGCCGATTTGTTCGCCGCTTAGGTGCCGGGACGTAGGCTGCGCACTGTGCTGCGGGCCAGACAGGTGCGTTGGCGGGTTTCGCGGTGGCTCAGACTGGGAATTTCGGGAGTTCTACGGTCAACCGGAAATTTTGGCGAAAATTGAAATCGCAATTCCCTACGACAATTTTTCGTTCACAAGCTGGCGCTATTTCAACGGTCGCGATGACACACTCGCCGCGATTTGCCGAGCAAGCTTCAGAACCTCTTCTTGCGTCAAAGGCTGGATCCCTCGCTTGATGGCGTTTTCTCTGTGTTGTTCGACAAAAAAACGAATGTCTGGCGCAGATTCCGGGGCATCTGGATTACCTCGGGCAACTGCGAGATAGATATAGTCCTCTTCGGTGGCATTTTTCCGGACAACGGCAAGGAACGTTTCTAAGCCTGAACGACCGGCCAACTGGATGGGCCTCTTCGCGGGGGCATGTAATATGCTTCTTGCCGATATGACGCGACTTGGCGTGACTTTTGAGCCCCAATATAGGTCGGTTCGAAACTCATTGGTTACTGCATCGGGTCGGATATCTCCACCCGGTTTTGGTGTCGGCTCGGCAGTTTCGCTCTTCAGGTTAACCGTAATATCCGGATGCTCCTTGAGACGATAGGTCATTGCGATGGCGTGTTTTTCCTGCCCGTTGTCCGGAATGAATACGTAGGGAAGACAAAGGCCCGGCTCGGAGGGAACATCGAACAGTTGGCGGGAACGCAAGCCGTCTACGATGTTTTTGGCATTCCGTTCAACTTCGGCAAATTGAATGGCGTCGTTCGAGGTCTGTGACCATGAGAAAAGCGTGTTGCCAGCAAAAATATTCAGCGTAATCCGGCGGTTTGGTGCAACCCAACCCATGCCCTCCTGTTTTCCAACAGACCAAGTCTGAACGTTGATTTTTTCTTCGGTCTTGTGGCTTTTGATTACCCTGAGTTTTATTTTTTTCAGCGCCTCAACAGCTTCGGCTTTCTCGGATTTAGTTAGCGGGTGAGTGATGTCACCCACTGATAACGCAGTCCAACTAGCTTTGTCACCATCCGGAAAAAGATAATCTGGCTGGCCATATCGGAGCTTGAACTGTTCATTACCCAGAAAAGCCCCCTGATCCGCCCCTCCAGGCAAAGCCAGTTGCAAGCGCCCGACACAATCCTTCGGCCATTCGGCAGGAACGTTTTCCGCGCTGCCAGCGCTCCCACAAATGAGCGCTGCCAATAACGCCATACCGTTACGCAGCATCGCCCACTCCTTCGCTTACCTTGTCTGCCGAAGCAATCGCCGCCGTTGGCGTCTGTTTCAGCACATCGCCCGATGGCGCATCGTTCCGAACCAGAATAGGGGTCGGCAACTTGAAATCGAGATTCTCTTTTTCTGCCCAATGGATCGGCAACGCCGTAATAAACCCTTTGATGCCATTCAGGCCTGGCACACCATCCGGCTTGAATTGTGGCTTTTGCCAAAACTCCGGCTGGCTGGGCATCGGAGCAGACAGCTTCCCCCCAATCCATGTCGGTAGAACGCTACAGGGAATAGGATTGTCTTTTTTATCCTTGATCCCCGACCAATTCCTCGGCACAAACGGAAACGCCCTTTCATAAGCCTCGGCATTGGCTTTAGCCTGCTTCTGAATTGCCTGCCAACTCGCCGGGCTGGCCGGTTGTTCGATGGCCTGTTTTAAATGGCTGGCCGCGCGAACATTGCCGGTAATGCCAAAAATCTTTTTCCAGACGCCCATGCGCAAATCACGGGCAAAGGTACGTACCGGCTTGTGGCTTCCCGTCCCCACATCGCATTGGCTGGTATCGGTGTCAATCACCAGCACGGCGATTTCGGAATCCCTCTCACCCAACAGGCTGCGGTCATTGACGTTGGCGCTGCCCAGGAGTGCGAAGCGGTCATCAACCACCATCAGTTTGCTGTGAATGTAGATTCGCTCGGTCACGACGTTTTGCCCGATCTTGGCCCAGTTGCGCATTGGCTATCGCCCACCAAAACTGCGTCTCACGCCCTATGAGCAGGACGCAACTATCGGTTCGTGCGCTGACTTACGCTTGCGGCAATCTGTCGCGCAAGTTTCAATACCTCGTCTTGCGTTAAGGGCGTGATACCGCGCTTGATCGCGTTTTCTCGTTTTTGTTCGACCACCAAACGAACATCGGGTGCAGCCTCCGGAGTGTCGGGGTTACCTCGTGAAACAGTGTGGTAGATGAAATCCTCGTTTTTTTCATCAAGGCGAACAACAGCAAGGAACGTTTCCATGGCGGAGCGACCGGCCAACTGCGTTTGTCGCTTTGCCGGAGCATGCCAGATACTTCGAGCTGATCGAAGGTTACCTGGTGCTGTTACAGTTCCCCAAAAAGTATCTGTCCGAAAATCATTCGTGACGGAATCTGGACGGATATCCCCTCCCGGTTTCGGTGTCGGCTCGGCTGTCTTACTCTTGAGGTTAACCGTAATGTCCGGATGCTCCTTGAGACGGTAGGTCATCGCGATGGCGTGTTTTTCCTGCCCGTTATCCGGAATAAAAACGTAGGGCAGACAAAGGCCCGGTTCGGATGGGACATCAAAAAGCTGGCGGGGACGTAGGCCGGAAACGATGTTTTTTGCGTTTCGTTCAACTTCAGCAAATTCAGCGGCGTCATTCGAGGTCTGTGACCACGAAAAAAGTGCGTCGTGAGCAAAAATATTCAGCGTAATCCGACGGTTTGGTGCAATCCACCCCATGCCCTCCTGCTTTCCAACAGGCCAAGTTTGAACGTTGATTTTTTCCTCGGTTTTGTACGTCTTAGTAACGTTTTCTTTGATTTTTTTAAGCGCAACTAACGCTTCAAGCTTTTCTTCTTTCATTAGAGGATGGGTAACCCGACCTAGCGATAACGCAGTCCAGTCAGCTGTTTCACCATCTGGAAAGCGGGTATCTGGCCTTCCATATTGAACAGAATCCCTGAAACGTTCGCGCCCCAAAATCGCACCCTGATCCGCCTCGCCCGGCAACGCCAGCTGTAAGCGCCCAACGCATTCCTTTGGCCACTCGGAAGGAACCGTTTCCGCGCAGCCCGCGCTCCCACAGATGAGTGCCGCCAACAACGCCATAGCGTTACGCCGCATTGCCCACTCCCTTATTTACGTTGTCGGCTGAAGCCACTGCAGCCGAGGGGACCGGACTTAGGACACCACCCGGTCGCGGGTCGTTCTGAACCAGAATGGCGGTCGGCAACTTGAAGTCCAGATTCTCGTTTTTCGCCCAATGGATCGGCAGTGCCGTGATGAAACCCTTGATGCTCTCCAATCCGGCGACGCCATCCGCCTTGAATTGTGGCCTCTTCCAGAATTCCGGTTGGCTGGGCATGGGGGCGGATAGCCCTCCCCCAACCCACGAGGGCAAAACACTACAGGGAATAGGCTCGCCATCATCATCTTTGGCTCCCGACCAATTCTTCGGGACAAACGGAAACGCCTTTTCATAAGCTTCGGCATTGACCTTGGCCTGTTTCTGAATGGCTTGCCAACTGGCCGGGTTGGCCGGTTGTTCGATTGCCTGCTTCAAATGGCTGGCCGGCCGCACGTTGCCGGTGATGCCGAATATTTTTTTCCAGATACCCATACGCAAATCGCGGGCGAAGGTGCGTACCGGTTTCTTGCTTCCCGTGCCGACATCGCACTGGCTGGTATCGGTGTCGATCACCAACACGGCTATCTCGGAATCTCGCTCGCCCAACAGGCTGCGGTCGTTGACGTTGGCGCTGCCCAACAGGGCGAAGCGGTCGTCGACGACCATCAGTTTGCTGTGAATGTAGATTTGCTCGGTCACGACGTTTTGCCCGATCTTGGCCCAGTTGCGCAGGTTGAGTAGCGTAACGTAGCGATCACAGGCTTCGACGGGAATCTTTTCGTATTCCTTGTTGGCTGGATCTTTCAGCACCGATTCGTAGGGCTGTTTCTTGTCCTTGAGTTCCTTGGCCCGGAGTGCCCGGCGAATGCCGTTCAGGAGGCTGTGGCTGCCACCGGCAATGCTTTGCATGGTCCAGTACACCTGTGCCGCGATGGCGTGCTTCATCAAGTCGCCTTCCGGGTGAACCGGCAAGGTGATGTAGACGTGAAAGCGTGGTTTCGAGGCATCAAAGATGGCTTGTTGAATCCGCGCGATGAGTGCCCCGCACACGCCGTTTTGCGGGGTCTGGTCGAGCGCCGCACCGCTCAGGTCATCTGCTTGGCGAACAATGGCAACCGTGCCTTTACCGATGCCTTTTGAACTGTTCCGAATATACTCTCCGACAGGGCTAAGGTCTCTCGGACTATTTTTTTTCCCGAATTCCGACACAAAAAACTGGCTTTCGATATAGACAAAGTGCGCGGCGTTTTCGATTAGGCGAATCATCGCTCGCTGGATACCGTCATCCGTTCCGGCTGGTGGTGCTGCAAAGGCTTCCTTGCCGGCTGCGGCATATTCCTTGAGCCGCATTGCAGCCGGCGCACTGCGCAGAAACTGGATACGTGCCGATCCGCTCTTTGGATAAGTAGCTGGGCTTTCCGGCAAGGCCAGCTTGATCTTGCTGCCGATATTCCAGCGCACGACGAAATTGCGCACCATGTCGGAAACGACCGGGCCTTCGATTCGGCAATGGACATCTTGCCATGGCATACGAGGCTGCATGCGCTCATCCAGCGTAGTCAGATCCAGCGTGTTGGCGTCCGTACTATGCGAGTTTCGCCATGCTGCGTTATCTTGGTAGGGCGCTTGCCAGCCACCGTTGAACGCCTTGTCAGACGTCATTTCTGCCGAACTGCGATCATCGCCTGATTGTGGTAAAGGAACAGAAACACCTGCCAAACCGCTGCCAATAGTCTGCATCGTGCTCGGTCTTGTATTGTCTAATGCCCCGGACATCAAATCCGGATCAACTACGTCACTCTCCTTCAGCGCCTTGATCCAGGCGATGCAAGGATTGTATCGGTTCATTACGGCTCTTCCATCAGCATCGGGTTTGAGCGTGTAAGTTGCGCTATCGTAACGCCCATACGACAAATCGATCCCACCCATGTAGCCGATCTTGCGGTCCACGACGACACATTTTTGGTGATGGCTGAAGTAATTTGTATTGCTTCCAGCAAACGACCCCGACAGCAATACGTAGACGGCCTTTTTATTGCCAGATAGTCCCAAACGCTTGTTTATATCCTCAAAAACTATTCGAGTCTGGTCATCGTAAGTTTGAACTGGATTGGTGTCATCCCAAGGCATGACGTAAAACTTCACCCCTCGCTTGGCATTCCGGTACAGCAGATCATATAAACGCACACCAGGGGCCAACAATGCATCCCATGAAACCTGCCAGCCAAGAATGAGTACTTCGCTTTGAGCTGCATCCACACTGGTGATCAAATCCGCGTAATAGTCTTTTCCAGACAGGAGGGGAACTGCTTTATTCCCTTCTCGCGGCATGGCGAACACGTCAGGACCATTGCCTATCCATGGATTGAAGCAACCAGTTGCGGTGTAAGGCTTGCCATCGGCTCCAAGTACCTGATGAACTGTTGAGCGGGGCTTAGCCATTACACACCTTTCTTAAAATTGCCGAATATTGCATTCACAGAATTGCCCAATTCGCTCCGAGCCAACGGAGCAGCAAACATGCTGGAATCGGTATCCGCCGCTACACCGAAGCTATCCGCAAATCCCATCGAATCGAGCGCATGCTCAAGTTTCTGTTGGTCCGTCCAACCCTCTCGTTCTTTAGTTACCTCCAGTTGTTTAACCTGCCCCTCGAACAAGACCCAAACCCCCTTGCCGGAGCTATAGGCTTCTCCAAGCTGTTTTTCCTGAGTAGAAGAAAGTATTAGCTTTCCTTCTGAATCGCTTAGCCCTTCCATATAAGTTCCACCAGACTGAATTGCTTCAGCTTCATCATTAGCCAAGACCATGCGCCATGGCGTATCACTTAAAGTAGCCCCATCCGGTCCCGGCATATCTGTTAGCTTGAAATCGAATTTTGGTGGCGTGGTCTCAAATGGATTGCTCGGAAATCTTGGCAATGCATAGTTCTGGCTAGCCGGACCACTAAACGACTTCTTACTCGCCTGCACCGTAATCGTCCCCGGGCACTGCACGGTAATGCCGCCATCAATCGTGATGCTCGCCCCGCCCGATACGGCCAGGTGAATCTTCTTCGCCGCCGCGAAGTCGATGTACTGGGTGGCGGAGACGAGTTTGAGGTCTTTCTTGGCCATGAACTTCATCTCGTCGCTTTGCGCTTGCAGGTCGATGTCGTTTTTGGCAGCGATGAGTTTGATGCCGGTGTTGCCCTCGCCCGGTTCGATGGCGCCGGCGACGAGGCCGATGGCCTGGCCGGTGTGGATGCGGGTTTTGCCGGCGATGGCGAGGTTGGTGTCTTCGCCGCTTTCCAGGACGAGGACTTCGCCGTTGGCGAATTGGAGGTTTTGTCCGGCGATCTGGGCGATGCCGCTTTTGCCGGACTGGAGGATGACGGGGTCGGTGAGGTGGGGTTGTTTGTCCTGGCCGGCGGCGGTGTTCTTTTGTTGGGCGTCGCTTTGGGCGGTGTTCTGGTCCTTGCTGTCGACCATGCCGCTACTGACGGTGTGCAGGGCTTTGATCGGGGCGGCTTTGTCGTCGATCTTGCTTTTGGCCTGGCCCTGGCTGCCTTTGTGGCCGGCGAATTGAACGGTCTGGTGGGTGCTGGCGGCCTGGTTGAGGGTGTTGGCGAGGGTGTCGGCTTGTTTGAGCAGTGCCATGGCGGGGGCCATGTCGCCGGCGCCTTGCCGGGTGTCGGGGTGGGGCCAGGTGCTCATGACGAGGCCTTGTTTGGCGCGCAGGGCGCCCCAGGCGTCGGTGCGGAGTTCGACACCCGTGCCGCGGAAGGAGCCGCGATAGTTGTCGGCCTGGTGGATGAGGTGGCCGAGGTTGAGTTGGGTGCCGTGCTGTGTGGTGCCGAGTTGCAGGCGTTGTTGCTGGTCGGTGTCGTCGAGGGCGAGCTGGTTGTAGCCGGTGCTGCCGAATTCCTTGCTCTTGAAGCCGGTGAGCGCGGCGGGATGGCCATGGCTTTGGGCAGCCCCGCCGTGCCAGGCAGGGCTGTTGCCGCTGGCGGTGTTTCCCTGGCCGCTGGGGCGGTGGTCGGTGGCGGGATCGAACAGGGTGTTGGGTTCGCTGCTGTCGCTGGGGTCTTGTCCGCCCGGGGTGGCGAGGGTACCGCCCTCCCCCTGGCCGTTGTAGAGGGTGCCGAGGAGGTAGGGGCGGTCGATGTCGCCACCGAGGAAGTCGATGAGGACTTCCTGCCCGATGCGCGGTAGCCATTGCCAGCCCATGCCGGGGCCGGCTTGCCGGCTCATGACGCGGATCCAGCAAGAGTCGCGGTCGTCCGGGGCTTCGGCTTGTTGCCAGTGGAAGCGGATCTTGATTCGGCCGAGGGCGTCGCACCAGAGTTCGTCCGGGCCGTTGGGGGTAGTACGGCCTTCGGGGCCGACGACGAGGGCGGTCATCGGGCCGGGTGCGGTGGGCCGGGGGTTGATGCGGGCGCCGCTACGGTCCTGGAGTTGTGGCCGCCAGGGTTTGAGGGCGTGGTGGGCGTCGAAGCGGTTGCCGTAGCCGCGCTCGACGGCGAGCTTGAGGAGTTCGGGGTCGAGGTGCTCGGGGGCGGATACCGGGTGGATGGGCTCACCGCCGGTCAGGTGGGTGTCGGCTGGCGCGGTGAGTTCGGCGAGGCGCTGGGCGATGGCGGCGATTTGTTCGCCACTGAGGTTGTTGATGCCGACGTGGGTGATGTCGGCCGCCAGGTATTTGTGTTCGAAGGCGGGTTGCTGTGGATCGACGGGTAGGCCGATGAGGTCGAAGTAGGTGCCGGGACGCAGGCTGCGCACGGTGCTGCGGGCCAGCCAGGTGCGTTGGCGGGTTTCGCGTGCTTCCATGGCAAGGCGGCCGTAGCGTTCGGCTTCGCCGGCGTTGGCCCAGGCGTAGACGCCGGGGTCATCGTAGCTTTCGAGGACCGGGGCGTGTTCGCCGCCGATGGATTCGGCGCCGGGAACATTGAGGGTGACGGATTGCTTGGCTTTGTAGTCGTAGCTGATCGCGCTCAATACGCTGCTGGCGATGCGCCGCTGTTCGCCGAAGGCGAGGATGGCGTCCTGCGCTTCCTGCGAGTCGGCGCGGTGATAGCGCAGTCCGCGTCCGCCATTGGCGGATTGGGAGAGGATGTCTTCCGGAAAGCGCTGGCTGTCCGAGAAGAGGCGCAGACGGTGCCCGGCCGGCGCCTCATCGTCTTCTTCGACGCACCAGCCGATGCCTTCTTCGGCCAGCAGGCGGGAAACGAAGGTGTAGTCGGATTCTCCGTATTGCACGCAATAGCTGCGCGGTCGGGTGTCAGCCAGAAAACCGGAAACTTCCTCGCCCCATTGCCAGGCCGCGACGTCGGCATAGTCGCCAAAAACGGCTTCAACGATCTCAATGACGGTTTTGTCCTGGAAAACACGGTTGTGGCGACCGCGACCGAGCAGCCAGACCCAGGGCACGAGGGTAATGCGATAGCGGGCAAATCCGCCGTCACTGCCGACTTTTGCGGCCGTGCGAACCAGCCCGGAGCGCAGGGCTTCGGAACCGTCGGAAAGGCGGGTTTTCAGCGTGGCCGATCGGCCAAGAAACTGCTTCAGTTCGAGATGAGCATCGGTGGACAGCAAATCGACACAAAACTCGAACCCGGATGAGAGAACCTCCCTGCCCCACCACGCTTCGACCGAAATCGAAGGTCCGCCTTCCCCGCGCCAGATGAGTTCATAGAGACGCGTGTCGGATTGGAAGACAGGGAGCATAGTTGTTCAAAAAGCCTTAAACCGGATAAGCAAGAACGGACCCGAAAACGATCCAAATAGCATGTAATTTTAAGGCATGACCCATATTGCATGAAACAATTTTCATACCGGCCATCGTTAATTTTTCACCAATAGTCGTCGCCAATACCATGTTGATTTCAATTTCATACAAATCATGGATAAACGACGTAGATCACTCGAACCCTGCTTTCCTGGGCCAGCAGCATGAATCTCACGGTCAACCGGAAAAAATGGCCAAAATTGAAATCCGTAAACTTTGCATCGTTGCCAGGATATCGAATTGGATAATTCAGACGGAAGAATGAAAAATTCATACGCCATACGTTTAAACTAACGACCTTTCCGCAATCGCTAACAATCATGGATATCGCATATCTGCTACAGCCGCTTTCGTCAAACGCGGGGCCAGGCGGCGAAGATTTGATTTTTTCGCCCGAATTCGACGAAATTCAGGAGGCGCGTCGCTTCGACGACCCGACGATTTCGCAAGGGGAATGGGTCACGGACATCAAGGAAGCCGATTGGCAGGCCGTTGTCCGGATTTGCCAAAATACACTGGCCAACAAGTCGAAGGATCTTCGCCTTGTCGCCTGGCTGACCGAGGCCCGCTGCAAGATTGACGGATGGCCCGGATTGGCCGATGGCTACACCTTGCTGGGGCAATTGAGCGAAAGCCTTTGGGATGAGCTCCATCCGCTGCCGGACGATGGCGATATCGAACAGCGAACGGGCGTCCTTGACTGGCTGGCCAACCAGACATCCCGGCTGATACGGGAAATTCCGCTCACCCGTTCCGGCAAAGGGCAGTATTCGCTGACCGACCACGAATCGGCCCGCTCTGCCGCAAAGAACATGGAACGTAACCCGGGCATGGTGGAAGAAATCGCGCGCAACACACCGGTCACACTGGAGCGCTTCGAAGCCGCCACGCTCGATACGCCGCGCAAATTCTTCGATGAAAGCCTGCAAGCAGCCGAACGCCTGAAGGAAGCCATGACGGCGGCACAAGCAATCCTGGACGCGCGAATGGGCGAATTTGCGCCCTCCTTCGGTCCATCGCTCGATGCCCTCGACGATGCCAAACGTTTTCTGCAAAAACACGCCAGTGTGCAAACCGCTAGCGGCGCCGCATCTTCCGGAGAAACCACCATGCCAGACGGTTCCCCCGCCAACCAAGGCTTCACCGACAACGCAGCCGGAACGGTCAGCTTTGGCGGACCGGTCCGCAATCGCGAACAGGCCATTCAACAACTGCAGGAAATCGCGACTTTTTTCCGGCGTACCGAACCGCACAGCCCGGTTGCCTACCTGGCTGAAAAAGCAGCCAAATGGGGCAGCATGTCGCTGCACGAATGGCTGCGGACCGTCGTCAAGGATGACGGCGCCCTGCTACGGGTAGAGGAATTGCTCGGCGTCACCCCCAACAACGAGTAGCAACGCTCTATCCCGAAAAAAACCCCGCATCCTGTGCGGGGTTTTTTCTTACTGGATCAATTTGAACTCGATTCGCCGGTTCTTGGCCCGGCCTTCAATCGTCTCGTTCGTCGCCACCGGCTGATCGGGGCCAAGCCCCGAGGTGGTCAAGGTTTCCGCAGGAATCCCCTTGCTCACAAGATAGCTCCGAACCGTATTTGCCCGCGCCAAACTCAGCGCAATATTCCCGGCACGGCCACCTTGGCTGTCGGTATGCCCGAGCAGCATGACCTTGGGCGTCCCGATCTGCTTGATGGCGCCATACATTTCATCCAGTACCGCTCGGCCTAGCGGCGTCAGGTTGGCGGAACCGCTCTCGAATTCGACAACCCGGTTCGCCAAGGTCTTGTCGAGAACGCCCTGCGCCTCCACCACCGGCGCCACCAGCCCGTTATCGATCGAATAGGTCGGATTCAGCGACGTCGCCATCTGGCTGACTACCTGCTGCCGTTGAGCTTCGTTGGCCACATTCCCCTTCAGGGCGATGCGCGTCCCGTTGACCTGCATTTGACCCTTATGCACCTGCTTGAGGTTGTCGTTCAGAATTTTGGTCATGTTTTCCGACCAGTTGGGCGGCGGAACCACACCGCCGACCTCGAGTTTGTCGACCACATTGCCTGCGCCATAAACACTGCGCAGCTTCTCGAGGATGGCCACTTTGCTCGCCTCATCCGGCACCGTGCCGGCGATCACCACCTTGCCGCCCTCTTCGCCGGACCTCTCCTGCGCCCATGCCTGACCAACCCCCAGGCCCAGCTGAAAAGCCGAACACACTGCCAATATCAAAATACGGATTTTCATGTTCATTCGCCGAGGAAAACTTCGCGGAAAGTATTGATTGCCTGTTCAAGCGAAATGCCCGGTTGGGCCAAATATGAAGACAGCTTGGCCACCCCGTAGTCGCTGGCCAGTTCGGCCTGGTCCTCAATCCATTCCGGATCGGTCAATACAATCAGCCGCTCGCTCATCGATTCGGGCAAGAGGCTGGCAATCAGGGTCTGCGGCGACGAGCCGTTGAATCCGACAATCATTCGCGGATTTTCCGAACGGCGCTCGAAGATCGCCTGCAGTTCGACATTCGTTCTGCGCAGAAACGCTGTCATGAGGTACAGCCACAAACCTGCCACCAGGTTGCGGTTACGTTCGTCGGCCGGAAGCGGCAGAACGATTTCCTTGTCGATGGATACGCTGGCCTGCCCTAGAATGGGGCGCATCAACAAACCGATGGCCAGAATGATCCGCCGCACCCCGTCAGGCTGCGCGTTGCCCAGCAGATCGGCAAGCGAACTCAGGGTGTTGCGCCGCACGAAATTGCCCAAGGGATCGGTTTGCGTTGCCAACTCGAAATCCTCGGCACAATTCACCGAATCAAACTCGCTCAATATGTCGTTGATCTCGGCGCCGACAATGGCCGCCTCGGACAGCCGCGCCAGGGAGCCGAACGAATGCCCCAGCCCGACCGGCGCACAACGGAACATCAGCGCATCTTCGCGCTCGATGGTCGCTGCAGCGATGAATGGGAAACGGCGCCCCGACGAATCGACACTGGGGCGCAGGTGCCCGACGACAGACAAACGACTGCGCGCGCCCAGAAAGGCGAAATCCACCGGCGCCGCCGCATCATAGGCGGTCTTCCAGCGCGGATCGTCGGACAGGCGCTCCATTCCCTGCGACACCCAACGATCAAGAACGCTGATCAACTGATGCTGACCGGCCCCCTTGACGAAATCGCCGCGCGACGGAATCTTGCCAAAGCAGGTTGCAACGGAAGGAAGGCTCTGACTCATTGTGCGCCTCCCGCCACCTTGCCTTGCCCGTTATCCGGCGCATCAGGTGCAACGAGCTGGCCCTTGCTCGCCGCGCCCGCGACGACCGCAGGCGGCAGAACGACCCCGGCCAATCCGCGCCGAGCATTCCCGGCTCCGTTATTGCCGCCGCCGCTGGCCTGAACTTGCGCGCTGCTGACCACCTTCAGATCGACACCGACCTCGACGCCGTCGCTTCCCCAGACCATGCGGAACGACTCGTCCGCCTGCCGGGTCCGCCTGGCCGAGTTGATCATTTTTTCCAGGCCGAAGCGTCCCGGAATGTTGATCACCTCGACCACCTTGCCTTCAAACGTGGTCGCCGTGATTTTCGCACCGGGCGCATTGGTCGGATTCGGCCAGACAAAGTTTGCCCATTGCGCGACGCCATTGCGATAGCTCAGCTTCTGCCCGTCGATTTCGATCACGTAGCCAGTGGTTCCAGGCGAAGGCTGCGGCCGGATCATGAAAACGGTCTGCGCCTGCCCACCGCCCCCCCCCCCGCCGCCACCACCGGAATCGTTGGCAGCACCACCTTCAAGCGGCGAAACCCAGTTGGCGAAATCGTTCATGAATTCCGCCTGCAGGGTCAGTCCCAGATCACCCCAGGTCCGCGGCGCAATGGTGTTGCCCCGACGCACGACCAAGGGGCCCATCGCGGTTTCGACGAACTTTGAAATGGCGCCTTCCGGCCCGAACATTTGCGCAATTTCCGCTGGCGACGCCTCGATATTCGATTTGCCGGCAAAGGGATACTTGATTGCCAGCTTGCGGTTAAACGGCTCATACACCTGGGCATCCCAGGTCTTGTTCAGTTCGGCAGATGCCGGCTTGATGATCGAGGCATAAGTCTGGAGCAGCGGGCGAACCAGCAAGGGCCGAAGTACGGCACGCTGATTGTCGGGCAACCCCGTCAGCATCTGCTCATCGACAAATCGCAATGTCTCGGCCAGCTCCGACGTATTTCCTTCCAGCGTCTCACGCATCAACTTGAGTGCGCCGGGGCCAGGATCGCCCTGATTCTTCAGCTGATTCAAGCGCGTCCGCAACTTGGAAATCTGCTTCAGATAGGTGTCAACCAAGGGTTCGCCCTTGTCGCGAGGAATAACCAGGCGACCAAACCCGGCAAACTCCTTGCCGATCGGTCCCATCGGGATTTCGGCCTGCTTGGCCGAAACGTTCACGTCAAGCTGGACGCGACTGGGCGCCATCTGCAGCACGGAGCGCTTGAACCACTCGACAAACCCCTTCTGGGCGCGCTCCAGTCCGAGATTGGCCATGGCTGGATTGTCCCAGGCTGTCTGGTCGAACGTCACCTTGATCAGGGTTCCCACTGGCGACATCTGGGGATCACCCAGTCGATCCATCGCTGCAACGGCATCCGGGAAAGATTCGAACGAGGCAATACCGATACCCTGCACGAATTGCTTCCACTCCTCCGTGTAATCGCGCTTGTACATCGCAATCAGCGATTTCTGTATCTGTTCCGGACTTCCTTCAAGCGTCAGATCGTCCTTCGTCGACGTCTGCAATACCCAATCCGCATTATTCTGCTCATTGGTCGCCGCATCCTTGATCGCATTCTGTACGTATTCACGCCAGGCTTCGACCGTAAACGCCCCGGAAACGACATGGCTACCGGCCACCAATTGCACATTCTCAGGACCGACGATATTGGCCACCGTCAGCGGCGCAAACCGGGTAGATGCCCTCGCCTTGATTTCGGCATACACCCGCTCTGCAGCAGGCATGCCTCGGACGACCTGCCGCAACTTGTCGCGAACCTCATCGACCAAAACCACATTGTTTGCAATCGTCGGCCACTCGGGATGATTGGCATGCTCCAGATGGAAGGTCAAAACCTGCCCGGCAACACGAATCATCTGCTCACGCGGCATGCTGCCCCGGTTCGATTCCAGCCAGGACCGCCAAAAACGCGTGATCTGATCCGACAGGTGACCGACGTCAACATGATCGTGGCTGGAAAGCATCAGATAGGTTTTCAGGGCGTTGTAGCCATCTTCCACATCCGTTGGTGAGGCAGCCTTGTATTGACCACCGCCCTGTGTTGCGGCCTTGACGGTGCCATCCCCCTTCGCCTTCAATCGATCGCCCTGGGCATTCACTTCGTGGAGGAAGGCCTCAAGGTTATCCTTGACGGGGACCAGCATCACATTGCTCACCCCGGAGAAGTACTCCCTGCGCAACACATCGGCCATCCGTCCGCCCTGATACAAACCGAGCCCGATTGAAACCGGATGATCCTCGTTGAACTTCTCCAGCTGCGCCAGCCTGTCCTGAATGATTTCAAGCGCCTCCAGGCGTGATTGCAGATCAATGCGTCCTTCCTGAATCTTGATTGCCTTGGCCACGTCCTGCTCGACATTGGCGAGCAGGCTGCGATTGTTGAAATAGGACCAACTCCATCCACCCAATCCCAGGCCGAGAAGACACAACGCGCCCAGAACGGCAAACTGGCGAGCGCGTGCCTTTCGCTTGGTGGTGTGCTGCCGAACCAGATTGCGGTCCGGGAAAACGACCTTAGAAAAGAGCTCCTTGAGGAAATAGCCATGGCTCAAGGTGGTATGCACCTGACCATTGCCACCACCCTGCAAGGCAAACTTGCGCAAAATTCGATCATTTGCGACTGGCGTAACCTCGTTGGTCTGAATGGCTGAGGTCACGTAAAAGCCACGGAAAACCGGTTTGAACTGAAACGGATTGTCCTCGAACAGCGTTGCGATAAACGCCCTCAGTGCAGGCTTGATGGCGGCAAATTCGGAAGGGAAGGTCAACAGTCCCGGCGGCGTATTTTCCCCTTGCTGACGGGATATCTGGGCGACACTAAGGGCACGCAGGCCCTCGTAGAGATCGTCAAAGTGCTGATCGAACAAGGCAATCAGATCATTTCCTGCCGCCTGCTCGTAGGGGATCGTCGCCCCCCAGACTCGATCCCGCTCATTCCAGTCCAGATCGACAAAAAACTCGTGAAAGCCGGGGATCAGGTCCACCTTGGTAAACAGGACGTAGACCGGCGCAAAGACCTCAAGTTTTTCGGTCAGTTCCTGAACCCTCTGCCTCAGGCTTTTCGCAAGACTGATCGCAAATCCAGGCGCATTGCCGATCAATTCGCCGATACTGACAGTGACAATGATGCCGTTAATCGGCGCTCTGGGGCGGTGCTTCTTGAGCAAACGAAGGAATCCCAGCCATTCCTCACGATCTTCCTCGTGAATCGAATAACGCCCCGCGGTATCGAGCAAAATGCCTTCCGTGGTGAAAAACCAGTCGCAGTTTCGGGTACCGCCAATCCCCTTGATGATCGCCGTTCCGCCATCATCAAAGGGAAATTTGAGACCCGAATTGACGATGGCGGTACTCTTTCCGGCAGCAGGATTCCCGATGGTCATGTACCACGGAAGTTCGTAAAGCGCTTCTGCGCCGGACATCTGGCCCAACTTGGATGTCTTTATGGTCTTGACGGCGTCCTGCATTCGCTGGCGCAAGGCCTGGATTTCTGCTGTAGCATCAGGCGCTGCTTTTTTGAGTGCTTTTTCGCCCTGCTGCTCAAGCATCGAGCTGATTTCCTCACCCGCCTTCTGCGCTTTCCGCTTCCGATAGAGCCAAACCCCCAACCAGATAGCCAGAATGACACCACTGGCAATCGCAGCCCAGACCAGCGCGATTTTTAGCGTACTGGCGCCAAGGAAAAAGAACGCGGCAATTGCAGCGACGCCAACAAAAGAAAGAAATCGCGAGTCGGTAAGAATATTTCGAATTTGGGACATTGGCGGCTAATTCTGATCAGGTGTGGGCAGAGTCGTTTTTGGGTTTTTGCGCGGAGGGAGGCGAAACGAGCAGTACTCCACGCTCGGTCGGGTGCTGATTACTGATCACCAGAACGTGGGCATCTTCTGCCAATGCTTTGGCGTGCCCGCAGGCCAGTGCAACCAGTCCGCCAAAAGGCGACATGGCTCCGCAAGCTGAACCCACGGTAACGCAGTCTTCAATAGGGTCCAGATGTTCAAATGGCTGACCCAGTCCATCCAGGATTTCCGTCAGGCAAGCGGCCCGGTGGTCCGCGTCTGCGACAACGCTCTTGATCGTGGCGCATTCGATGCCTGTCACGTCCAGCAATCCGGAGATCAACTGCTCTATTGTCTTCCCCCGGATACGCCCGCCGCCGTCCAAAGGCTTATCCCGAGCAGCTAGTGCGACGCGACCCAGAATGCTTGCCTGCTCCTGCGCATCGGCAGCGAGAATCACAGAGTTTGCCAACAACAAGGCGACCGCCCCCTCCCCAGGGATGCACTGTTCCTGTCGCTTGGCGGAGAAAAGTCGACCACTTGCATCGAGCGCGTCGATCGCATTTGCATCAATCGATGACATCGCCCCCAGGACAAGGGTCATGGCATGGCTATCCGCATCGCGATTGGCGTCCAGGATAATTTCGTCTAGCCGCCTCAAGGCAACGGACTCATGGCTGACGGTCACGATTTCGATGGACAATCGATCATCCTGCAAATCCGACCAGTAGCGTTTCTTCAGCCAGGCCTTGAGCGCGGGGAGATCCAGAGAAGACCAAGTACTCGGGATCAGTAACACGATGTTGAGCATCAGGCGTGCTTTCGCTTCGTTCAAATTGCGCGAAAGCGTTTCGGTGGCCTGATCTGTAACCTTGGACAGGAGGGCCATCGCGCGCTTGAGATATTCTCGCGCCTCCAGCTGCTCAGTAATTCGCTTATCCCCATCAAACTCCTCGAGAATTGCACTGTCATCCAGGTCTTCGACGCGAGCAAGAAATACCGGAAACCCATCGGCGTCCGTAAACAATTGGCTGGGGGCTGGGCGCGTACCATCCTTGATCGCAGCGAGAAGCGACTCCGTATCCATGCCCGTCGCCGTAACGACATGGGCGCTCACCAACCGAATCGAAAACTCTCGCTCCGCCGCAGACGTTTTGGCCGCAGCCAAAGCCAGAGGATCCAGATCGGCAAGCGCTTGATCCTTTGGCTTTTCAGCTTCGACAGGCGTTTTCAGGTGCTCGATAAAGCCCTTCAACAAAAAGTAACCGCCAACAATGGCCAGCGGCAAAGCCCCGAGATACATCGCCAACTCAAGGCGAGTTGGCTCGTAATCGTTGGATTGCCACCAACCGAGGACCAGTGCCCACAGTACGGCGACAGCGACCAAACTCCCGCCGACAATCTTGAATAAACTAGGCCACATCTAAAATATTTGCGGCCTAGTCAGTGGTGAGAGATTGACTGGCAATCAGCGTTGCACCGCAGGCGGTCTTATCTCCATGCCTGGCTGCGGGGCGGCCGTCGATAACGGCAGTAGCATCGCCAGTCACAATCGTAGTGACGCTGCCGTGACCTTTTCGCGGACAGGTCACCTGATCCCCTACTCGTGCAATTCCCTTTCCATTGCAATCCGTAGCCTCCGAAGCAGATATGACAACACCACCATGATCCGTTTTATCGCCCAACAAAATAAATGGCTTCGTCATTTCACCCTCGTTATATTCCGAACACTCGGATTCATCTGATTAGCGTGCACGCGCCAGCGTGCCGGGCATTCTTAATTCAACGTGCCCATAGTCCAGCATTTTCCAGCGCCCACCCCAAGCGAACCCGACCTGCTCGGCGATCTCGCCGTACAACTGATAGCCCCTCATCGCCCACGGATCTTTTTCCGAGATCACGACCTGACCGTTACGCAGGAATGCCGAATCAGCCGCCAATCCATGCTGGTGATAACTCATGTTGGCGCCTGCTTGAGTAACGTGAGGCCCCTGGGCGAATAACTGGGCTTGCCGCTCCGGACTGCGGTACCCCTCGATCAAAACCATCTCATAGCCGTGACGCTCCTTCATCAACTTGAAGACCACCAACAAGCGTTGAACGAAATCCGGCTGCAACAGAGCCCAGTTGCGACTGGCATACACCGCATCCGGCCGGAGCATCTCCACTTCCTTGGTCGTAAACATTTCCGGGGGCAAGGTCGGAGGCGGCACAAGCTGCTCTCCATTCAACAAAACCGCAATCTGCCTATCTCCGGTAGCGTTGATTTCCGAAAAATCGAATACCGCTGGTCTATGAATCACAAAAGCCAGCACGCTCGGCAGGAGCAACAACAACAAAGCCCCAAGAGCGATCAACGGATTGCGCGAAATGAATGATCTGGTGCGATAAAGCCGACTCGAGACGCCACGAGACGCCAGTAGTATCCCTTCCGATGCGAGCGCCCCGCTACCGACGATGCGCGCAAGCCCACCCTGGAAAAAGTTTGTTGCTGCACTAGCTATCCGACCCCGCAATACGGGGAAAATCACTAGCGACACGAGCGCCGCAATCAACAAGAAATAGGCAAATACGCTAACGAAAACCACAGCCAGTTCCCAAATACCGCGAAGAACCCACGCCCCCGCGGACATGGCAACGTATTATTCTAATACAATCTAAAGTTAGATATCATACATTTTTTAGGTTGATTGTATAATTTTGGCCTAAATATAAAGAAGCCTGCCAATTGCATAACCTGTACAAATCTTGATGGCACATCCATGAGCATCCTGAAAGACCTCGATCCAAACTACGAAAAAACCCATCAATCCAACCAGGGCAGTAACAATTGGAAGGTAATTGCACTGGCCGTATCGGTAGCGACAATCGCCTTTATTGGCTGGACGTCGATCCAGAATCTGGTTGGCCGAAAAACAGACGATATCTCAGCATCGTCGGGCCTTCCTCCTCCCGTTTTGGCAAAGGAAAAAACTGAAATCGCTGTCATTCAGCCCGAGACCAAAGGCGCAGTCATAGACGAGCTAAAACCCGCCCAAATCCCTCAGAATATTGAGGCCGCGAACGACGCTTCTGCTAATCGCACCAACTTGGCAGAGCAAACCTCCCCGCCGCCAATGGTCACCGCCCCGCGAGAACAACAACTCAAGGAGGTCCGCGAAGAAAAGGTGGCGATGGCAAAGCCCCAAAGCAGCCCGGCACCACACATTCGAAAAATCGAGAAAGCCCCTCCTGTTGGAGAAAAGGCCACAGCAGACCGGGACGTAGCAATCATTCGGAGCCTCGTCAAATAATTGACGAAGCATTCGTTGGCGTTGAATTCAATTAGCCAAATTCGATTGGGCACATGACTGAACATTTGCTATCAGCCACTCCACAAACAAAAAGCCCTGATTGATCAGGGCTTTTTTCTTTGGAAGCTGACAAATATTAGGGCTGGCTACACCACCACAAGCAAATCACTCCCACTCGATCGTCGCAGGCGGCTTGCCCGAAACGTCGTAGACAACCCTATTCAGGCCCCGTACTTCGTTGATGATGCGATTGGAAACGCGACCCAGCAGTTCGTAGGGCAGATGCGCCCAGTGGGCAGTCATGAAATCGCTCGTCACCACAGCACGAAGGGCCACGACGTTCTCGTAAGTGCGCCCATCCCCCATCACACCCACGCTCTTGACCGGCAAAAATACCGCGAATGCCTGGCTGGTCAGGTCATACCAGGTCTTGCCGACATCTGCTTCGGAGCACGCACCTGCGGCTACGTCACGTTCGGTCGCCACGGTGGCGCGCAGTTCGTCAATGAAGATCGCGTCCGCGCGCTGCAGGAGACTTGCTGATTCGCGCTTGACCTCACCCAGAATGCGCACGCCGAGTCCAGGCCCCGGGAAGGGGTGGCGATAAACCATTTCACGAGGCAATCCCAATGCCACACCCAGTTCGCGAACTTCGTCCTTGAACAGTTCGCGTAGTGGCTCAAGCAGCTTGAGATGCATGTCTTCCGGTAAGCCGCCGACATTGTGGTGGCTCTTGATCGTGTGCGCGCCCTTTTTGTTCTTGCCAGCCGACTCGATCACGTCAGGGTAGATCGTTCCTTGGGCCAGCCACTTGGCGGCCGTCAGCTTCTTCGATTCAGCCTGGAACACCTCGACAAATTCCTTGCCGATGATCTTCCGCTTCTGCTCCGGATCGGAAACGCCGGCCAACTTGCCCATGAAATCGCCCACTGCATCGACGCGAATGACCTTGACGCCGAGATTCCGCGCAAACATGTCCATGACCATGTCGCCTTCGTTCAGGCGGAGCAAACCATGATCGACGAAAACGCAAGTAAGCTGGTCGCCGATGGCGCGATGAATCAGCGCAGCGGCCACGCTGGAATCGACCCCGCCCGACAGCCCAAGAATGACATCGTCGCTGCCGACCTGGGCGCGAATGGCGGCCACCGCTTCGGCAATGTAGTCACCCATCACCCAGTCCGTACCGCAACCGCAGATGCCATGGACGAAGCGCTCAAGAATGGCGCGCCCCTGCAGGGTATGCGTGACTTCCGGGTGGAACTGGACCGCATAGAAGCCACGCGCCTCATCGGCCATGGCTGCTATCGGACACGACGGGGTGGAGGCCATGGTCTTGAAGCCGGGAGGCAACTCCATGACCGAATCACCGTGGCTCATCCAGACCTTGAGCATGCCGTGCCCTTCGGCAGTCGTGAAATCGGCAATATCCTTGAGCAACGCCGTGTGGCCATGGGCACGGACTTCGGAATACCCGAATTCACGCGCCTTGCCAGCCGCCTCGGCCGTCATCACCTTGCCACCCAGTTGCTGGGCCATGGTCTGCATGCCGTAACAAATGCCCAGCACCGGAACGCCCAGCTCAAACACCACGGCCGGAGCCCGCGGAGTATCGCCTTCGGTTACGGAACTAGGACCACCCGAGAGGATGATGCCCTTGGCGCCATAGTTTCGGATGAATTCATCGGAAACGTCGTAAGGATGAATTTCGCAGAAGACCTTGGCTTCACGAACGCGGCGGGCAATCAGCTGGGTAACCTGAGAACCGAAATCGAGGATGAGGATTTTCTGGTGGGACATTTTGCAGAGCCTTGAATAAAAAGGGCGGCTACCGGAGCCGCCCTCGAGGATACTGATCAGATCAGTCGACGTGGTAGTTGGGTGCTTCCTTGGTGATCTGCACGTCGTGAACGTGAGACTCACGAATACCAGCCGAGGTAATTTCGACGAAACAGGCGTTGTCGTGCATGTGCGCAATCGTCGGGCTGCCGAGGTAACCCATCGAAGAGCGCAGGCCACCCATCAGTTGATGAATGACGGCCAGAACCGAACCCTTGTACGGGACGCGACCCTCGATCCCTTCCGGCACGAACTTGTCGACATTGGAGGTCGCTTCCTGAAAGTAGCGATCGGACGAACCAGCCTGCATCGCGCCGAGCGAACCCATGCCGCGATACGATTTGTAGGAACGCCCCTGGAACAACTCGACCTCACCCGGCGCCTCTTCAGTACCGGCGAACAGGCCGCCCAGCATGACGGTATCAGCGCCGGCCGCGATGGCCTTGGCGATATCGCCCGAATAACGGATGCCGCCGTCGGCGATCATCGGTACACCAGTTCCCTTCAGGCAGTCGGAGACATTCTGGATGGCGGTGATCTGCGGCACGCCAACACCGGCGACGATACGGGTAGTACAGATCGACCCCGGACCAATGCCGACCTTGACGCCATCGGCGCCCATATCGACCAGCGCACGGGCCGCGTCAGCCGTCGCGATGTTGCCGCCAATCACTTCGATCTGCGGGAAGTTCTTCTTGACCCAGTTAACGCGGTCCAGAACGCCTTGGGAATGGCCATGTGCCGTATCGACCACGATGACATCGACACCAGCCTCGGCCAGCAACTCGACGCGCTCTTCCGTCCCTGCACCCACGCCAACGGCCGCACCAGCGCGCAGACGGCCGGAAGAATCCTTGTTGGCCAGCGGATGTTCGGTAGATTTGAGAATGTCCTTGACGGTGATCAGGCCGCGCAGATGCCATTCATCATCGATAACCAGAACGCGCTCCAGACGGTGCTTGCGGATCAGTTCTTTCGCATCCTCGACACTGGCGCCTTCCTTCACCGTCACCAGGCGCTTGCGTGGCGTCATGATGGACTTGACCTGCTGGTCCAGATTGGTCTCAAACCGCAAGTCACGATTGGTCACGATACCGACGATCTTGCCTGCGCGATCCAGAACCGGCAGGCCGGAAATCTTGTACTGACGGGTAATTTCGAGGACATCACGCACTGTCATCGATGCATTGACAGTGATCGGATCCTTGAGGATGCCGGATTCGAAACGCTTGACCTTGGCCACTTCGGCAGCCTGCGCCTTGGAAGTCAGGTTCTTGTGAATAATCCCGATACCCCCCTCCTGAGCCATGGCAATCGCCAACCGGCCTTCCGTCACGGTATCCATGGCGGCAGACAACAAGGGAAGGTTCAGGGTTATATTCCGCGTCAGCCGTGTGGCCAGGCTAACGTCACGGGGAAGAATCTGGGAATGAGCGGGGACGAGCAGTACGTCGTCAAAAGTCAGGGCTTTTTGCAGCAGTCGCATGGCCTTTAGCCTTTAATCCAAGGTCACAAAATCGTATTATACAGAAAAGACAAGGAATCCCAGATGACCTCAAAACCCGCTTTCAATTTTGCCCTGTTTTTCCTGTTGACCGTAACAGCCGCCTCCAGTCAGGCTGAAACCTTCCAATGGAAGGACAGTAATGGCCAGACGGTCGTATCGGACGTGCCGCCTCCGGCCTCCGTCAAGGGGCGACGCTCCATTGGCGGCGTAAAGCCGGCCGTGGTGTCCGAAAACCTTCCCGAAAAGACGGCCGACGGCGCCAAAGCCCCGGAGTTACCGAAGACTACGGCTGACAAGGACCTCGATTTCAAGAAGCGGCAGCAGGAAGCCAAGGAAAAAGCGGAAAAGCAGACCAAGGAGCAAGCAGCGGAAAGTGAAAAGCGCGACAACTGCGAGCGAGCCCGACGGAATCTGGCTGCGCTCGAGGCCAATCGACCGCTCAGCACACTTGATGAAAAAGGTGAGCGAAAGCTGATGGATACTACCCAGCGCGAAATGGAAATGGAACGCGCGAGAAAATTCATGGCCGACTCCTGCAAATAGGCAGCAGTCGGATTCACCCTTCGGCGTCGGTTTCCCCGGCGCCTTTTTTCATCACTTTTCCCTCTGCCGCACGCTGCTTGCGCACCTCTTTGGGATCGGCAATCAGCGGCCGATAGATCTCGACACGATCCTGATCGCGCAATACCGTATCCACCTTTGACAGCTTGGCATAGATACCGAACTTGTTCTTCTTCGGGTCGATTTCCGGATACTTGGCGAGCAATCCCGAGGCATCCAGTGCCTGTTGCAACGTCGAACCCGTCGGCAACTTCAAGCGCACGAGTTCCTGTTTTCCGGAAAGGGCGTAACAAACTTCGACATTCAATGTTTCAGCCATGGCTGACTCCATAAACCTGCGCAGCCCTGCGCACGAAGGCATCGACAAAGGTGTTGGCGATATGACTGAACACGGGCCCGATCACCTTTTCGAATAACCTGCTGGAAAACTCGTAATGCAACTGGAACTCAATTTTGCAGGCGTTCTCAGCCAGCGACTTGAAATGCCATGAGCCCTCCAGGCGGCGAAACGGTCCGTCCACCAGTCGGATCTTCATCAAACGGGGAAACTCCTTGTCGTTCTCCGTCGTGAAGCAGGATTTCACCGAGTGGTAATTGATGTGCAGCGTTGCCACCGTTTTCGTGGCGTCACGAAACTTGACTTCAGTGTTGCTGCACCATGGCAGGAATGCAGGGTAATCCTCGCAACGGTCCACCAGTTCGAACATGCGTTCGGCGGATTGTTCGATCAAGACGGTCTTTTCAACGAGAGCCATGCAGCGGCAATATTCCTGTTTCCTGTAGAATTCCAATTTTAAAGGAACACCCGGCAGCATGAGCATTACGGTCAACAAAAAAGCCTTTCACGACTACTTCGTCGAAGAAAAATACGAGGCTGGCATCGTCCTCCAGGGTTGGGAGGTCAAGGCTATTCGTGCTGGCCGCATGAACATCAAGGAATCCTACGTCATCATCAAGAGCGGCGAGATCTACTTGATCGGGATGCATATCAGCCCGTTGGCGACCGCATCCACCCACGACAAGCACGACCCGATTCGCACCCGAAAACTGCTCTTGCACGCCAACGAGATTGGCAAGCTGATCGGCAAGGTCGAACGTGCCGGATATACCCTGGTCCCGCTCGACCTTCACTTCGTGCGCGGACGGATCAAGCTGGAAATCGGTCTGGCCAAGGGCAAGAAACAACACGACAAGCGCGCCGATGAACTGGAAAAGGATTCGAAGCGCGAAGCCCAGCGTGCCATGAAAGAGCGCATCCGTTAATCGGCGCGACCCCTCTACGGTTCCAGTTCCTCTGCTTACTCTAGACGCAGACGCTGCGCCACCGATGTGTCCAGCGACGCCATGAAATCCTCAACCCGTCGCGTGTAGTCTCCGGGTAAACCCAGTTCGTTGTTGATGGCACCATGGCTCATGGGCACCGCTAGCAAATCAGCCCGCACTCCAAGGTGCAGACTCTTCTGCACATAAGCCCTGGCCTGCCCGCAGGGATTGTCTTTTCGCGTGGTCGAACAGACACCCAGCCATGGCGATGCGGTGCTGCCGAGTTGATGGTAAGGCGACGCCTCTTTCCATGCCTCTTGCGAGTGTCCAAATGCCTCAAGGTATCGTTCTTTCAGGAAGGGATAGACGTTGGGCATCTGCGCCACGACATCGATTGCACCTGCATCGAGCGAAATGACACCCAACAACGGTTGCACGCCATAGGTATTGCGGATGGCGTCGTCAGCGTTGACCAGGGAAACCAGGTGCGCCCCAGCCGAATGCCCCATGAGGACAAGCCGCTGACCGTCCGCACCCCACTGTGCCGCATTCTTCTGGATGAACGCCACCGCTTTCGCCACATGCCCGGCCTGCGCAATGGCAGCGCTGCCATCCGACACCATCGGATAGTTGAGGGAAACAAAGACAAAACCACGATGCGTCCAGCGCAGAACCTTGTTGTTCGTTACGCTCGCAGCACCTTTGTCGCCAACGCACCAACCGCCGCCATGCACCATGACAACGACCGGTGCAGGAGCAGTTCCTGTGCGGGCAAGGAAGATATCCATTTTTTCCAGAGGTGCAGGGCCGTAGGCCAAATCGCGAACTTCAGGTTTAGGCCCTTGATGCCTGCCCCTTGAGAATCTTTCAAGTCGTTTGACTTTGCGGGACCAATCGGCGCATGACGTGGACCGCCCTCCTCCCTGCTCCTCAAAGGTATCCGACGGATCGCCCGAGGGAGGCCGTTCTGTACTATCAGGCACCGATTCCGAATTTCGCTCCAGGCCACGATCACTGAAACGATCAGCTATAGGGCCGGCCAGAACGCTACTGGAAAAACCAAAAGACATCGCGGCTGCCATCAAGCCAATTGACAGCAAATACCGAGTATTCCAGCGGATTGATGCTTTAACGAGGGATTTCATAGAGGGGGCCAATTAAGAAGTCACGATGCAGATGATTGGGTCGTGACAAGCCTAACAACACCGCCCAAACAAATCCGAAACCATCTGTTTCGAATTGTTTCACCGACTTTGCCAGCCGCAATTTCGGGTTCGCCATGAAAAAAGCCGTGGAGTTTCCACGGCTTTTCAAATTCTGGCGGAGTGGACGGGACTCGAACCCGCGACCCCCGGCGTGACAGGCCGGTATTCTAACCAACTGAACTACCACTCCATGCTGCGTTGACCGCGCTAGCTGGTCTGCAACGAACCGGATAATAGCATGGCGAGTGGCTCGAAGAGGCTTGCTGCAACTAGAAATTGGCCTTTGGGCATGAAATCGATGGTGCCATTGACGAGCGAAGACGGGAGTCAAGCACCGCGGACGCAAAATCATCCTTTCGCCAACCGTGTTTCAGAATCCACCTGACGCCATGCGGTAAAATTGCGCCCCTATGAGTTCCTCCAAATCGATGACCGATCCGAGTTCCGCCTCTCCTCTGGGCAAGGCAACGGAATACCAGTGCCATTACGCGCCCGAACTGCTATTTCCGATTCCCCGCCAGATCAAGCGCCAGGAAATGGGAATTGGCGACGCGCTTCCATTTGTCGGCGAAGACCTGTGGAACGCCTATGAGTTGTCCTGGCTGAATCCCAAGGGCAAGCCGGTGGTTGCCGTGGGGACCTTCCGCGTTCCGTTCGACAGCCCGAATCTCATCGAATCGAAATCGTTCAAGCTGTATCTGAACTCATTCAATCAGACTACCTTTTCAGATACCGAAACGGTTGCTGCCACAATGACCGAGGATCTTTCGGCAGCCGCCGGAAAGCCGGTCGCCGTGATGCTTGAACCGCTTTCAATGCGGCCTCAGGCCTTGATTTCGACGCCGACCGGAGTGTTGCTCGACGACCTGGATGTTGCCTGCGACTGCTATCAGCCTGCGCCGGCCTTGTTGAGCGCGCAAGGTGCCGGGTTGGTCGAGGAGACGCTGTTCTCCCACCTGCTCAAATCCAATTGCCTGGTCACCGGCCAGCCCGACTGGGCCATGGTGGTCATCCGCTATCGCGGCCAACCCATCTACCGGGCCGGGCTGCTGCGCTACATCGTTTCCTTCCGCAACCACAACGAATTCCACGAACAATGTGTCGAGCGGATATTCACCGATATCCTCAAGCATTGCGCCCCCGAATCGCTGGCCGTGCATGCCCGCTATACCCGGCGTGGCGGCCTCGACATCAACCCCTTCCGCAGCACCGGCGAATTCGCTCCGCCTGAAAATATCCGGGAAATCCGTCAATAAGCCCGCCCGGCAACAAAAACGACAAACAATATGGTTAAAGACGCCGCGCCCGATCTCTCGAAACACACCCCGATGATGCGCCAGTACATGGCGCTCAAGGCCAATCATCCGAATACGCTGTTGTTTTACCGGATGGGCGATTTCTACGAGCTTTTTCATGAAGATGCCGAAAAGGCGGCGCGCCTGCTCGACATCACGCTGACCACGCGCGGCCAATCGGCTGGCGTGCCGATCAAGATGTGCGGCATCCCCTTCCATTCGCTGGAGCCCTACCTCGCCCGCCTGGTCAAGCTGGGTGAATCGGCGGTCATCTGCGAGCAGATCGGCGACCCGGCCACCAGCAAGGGTCCGGTTGAGCGCGCCGTGTCGCGCATCGTTACGCCGGGCACGCTGACCGACGCTGCGTTGATCGACGACAAGCAGGATATCTGGCTTCTGGCTGTGACCACCCACCGGAATACTGCCGGCCTGGCGCGGCTCAACCTGGCGAGCGGCGAATTCGTGCTACTCGAAGTGCCGGTCGAGCAGATTCCGGCCACGCTGGAGCGCATCCGCCCGGCCGAGATCCTCTACCCGGAAAGCTGGACGCCCAATTTCGGCCTCGACGTCGCGCGTACGCGCCAGCCGGACTGGTATTTCGAATTCGACTCGGCGCGCCGCCTGCTCTGCGAGCAGTTCGAAGTCGCCTCGCTGGCGGGTTATGGCGCCGAAGGACTGAAACCCGCCGTTGCCGCTGCGGGCGCCCTGCTCCAGTACGCACAGGCGACGCAGGCCGGGAAACTGAGCCATTTGCGCGGATTGACGGTGGAAATCGAAGGCGCCTACCTCGGCCTCGATCTGGCTACCCGACGCAATCTTGAATTGACGGAAACCCTGCGCGGCCAAGCGTCGCCAACGCTGTTTTCGCTGCTCGACAACTGCGTGACGAGCATGGGTTCGCGCCTGTTGCGCCACACGCTGCACCATCCTGTGCGCGACCGCGCGGAACCGGCCGCTCGTCACGGGGCGGTGGAGTTCCTGCTCGACGATTACGGGCGCATTGCCGGCGAAATCCGTCGCGGCCTGCGCGGCATTGCCGACATCGAGCGTATTGCCGGCCGTATTGCCTTGCGCAATGCCCGCCCCCGCGACCTGGCCAGCCTGCGCGAATCGCTGGCCCGCCTTGAAGGCCTGCGCGCACCGTTGGCCGGCACCGTTTCGCCACTGATTGCCCAACTATTTGCCGACCTCGACACGCCGCAAGCAGCGCTCGACCTGCTGATCCGCGCCATCGCGACCGAACCGGCGGCACAGATTCGCGACGGCGGCGTGATCGCCCCGGGCTTTGACGCCGATCTCGACGAATACCGCTCGCTCAACGACAACTGCGGCGCCTACCTGGTCGACATGGAAGCCCGCGAACGCGAGCGCACAGGCATTACCAGCCTCAAGGTCGAGTACAACAAGGTGCATGGCTTCTACATCGAGGTCACGCACGCCAACACCGACAAGATTCCGGAAGACTATCGTCGCCGGCAGACGCTCAAGAACGCCGAACGCTACATCACGCCGGAACTCAAGGCTTTCGAGGACAAGGCGCTGTCCGCGCAGGAGCGCGCGCTGGCCCGCGAAAAGCTGCTCTACGAGGCCATTCTCGACGAACTGCAACCGGTCATTCCGACCCTGCAAATCATCGCCCGCGCTGTAGCCCATCTCGACCTGCTGGCTGGCTTCGCCGAAACCGCCCTCAAACGGAACTGGTGCAAACCTGAATTTGCCGCAGAAATCGGCTTGACCGTGGAAGGCGGCCGTCACCCGGTAGTTGAAGGCGAACTGGCCAACAATGCCGAAACCTTCATCGCCAACGATTGCCTGCTCGCTGAAAACCGCCGCCTGCTGCTCATCACCGGCCCGAACATGGGCGGTAAATCGACCTACATGCGGCAGGTCGCGCTGATCGCCCTGCTCGCCCACATCGGTTGCTACACGCCGGCCGACCGCTGCATACTCGGCCCGCTCGACCGCATCTTCACCCGCATCGGCGCTTCCGACGATCTGGCTTCCGGCCGCTCGACCTTCATGGTCGAGATGACCGAAGCCGCCGCCATTCTGCACCACGCCACGGCCAACAGCCTCGTGCTGATGGACGAAATCGGCCGCGGCACCTCGACCTTCGATGGCATGGCGCTAGCCTTCGCGATCCTGCGCCATCTCATCGACAAGAACCGCTGCCTGACGCTGTTTGCCACGCACTACTTCGAGATGACCCGGCTGTCGCACGAATACACCGAACTGGCCAACGTCCACCTTGGCGCCGTCGAACACAACGACCGCATCGTCTTCATGCACGCCGTCGAGGAAGGCCCGGCCAACCAGAGCTACGGAATCCAGGTTGCCGCACTGGCCGGCATCCCGACCGCCGTCGTCCGCGCCGCCCGCAAACAGTTGCGCGAATTCGAGCAACGGGCCACCGTCGATCCGCTCCAACCCGACCTCTTCGCCCAGAGCGCGCCGGAACCGGCCGAGCCCGAACCACATCCCGTCCTCGGCCAGCTCGCCAGCATCGATCCGGACGCCCTGACCCCGCGCGAAGCGCTCGATGCCCTCTACGCGCTGAAGGGATTGCTCCGTTGAACGGCAAAAAGCCGCCTTTGACGGTCAACCGGAAATTTTGGCCAAAATTGAAATGGGCGCTGCTGCTCGTCGGCGCCATGACGCAAGCCCACGCCGAGGTCTGGCGCTTCGCCCTCATCGGCGACACGCCCTATTCCGACCACGAACGCGCCGAACTGCCGAAGATGCTCGACGCTATCGCCGACAGCCATGTCGAGTTCGTTGCTCACATCGGCGACTTCAAGGCCGGCAAGGATCGCTGTGACGACCGTCTCTTCAACGATCGCCACCAGCTTTTCGACGCATCCCGCGTACCCTTTGTTTTTGTACCGGGCGACAATGAATGGACTGACTGTGATCGAATCTCGAATGGGGCCTACAACCCGCTTGAGCGTCTGACCAAGTTGCGCAGCCTGTTCTGGCGCGATGCCTCCTCGTTGGGCCGGAAAAAGCTAAGCCTTGAACGCCAGCCCGGCCACTATCCGGAACACTCCCGATTCCGCCTCGGCCCGGTCCTGTTCGTCACGCTAAACCTGCCCGGTGGAAACAACAACTGGGGTATGACCAGCGAGCCGAATCCGGAATTTCAGGCTCGCAACCCGATCGTCCTCGACTGGCTGAAAGAAAACTTCATTCTCGCCAAACGCGAAAAACTGGCCGGCATCGTCCTGCTGTTCCAGGCCAACCCGGGTTTCAAGCATTTCAACCAAGGCCTGGGCCACCATGGCTACCGCGATTTTCTCGATCAGCTACGCCAAGAAACCGCCCAATTCAGCGGGCAAGTCATCGCGGTCCACGGCGATTCCCACACCAGCCGGATAGACCATCCACTGCGTGACAAACAAGGCCACACGCTGGGCAATTTCACACGCGTCGAAACCTTCGGCTACCCAATCATGGGCTGGACACGTGGCGTCATCGACACCGATACGCCAAGCCTGATCCGCTTCGAAGTTCATTCCTGGCCGGTCAAACAACCATAAAAAATGCCCGCCAAAGCGGGCATTTCAACGATATCGAGCAGCCACTAATCAGTGGCAGTCCTCTTCTTCGTCCCCGCCATGCACGTGGCCGTGTTCAACCTCTTCAGCACTGGCCGGGCGAATTGCCGTCACCGTGCAGGTAAACACCAGTGCCATGCCGGCCAGCGGATGGTTGCCATCCAGAACCACCTTGTCGTCGGCGATGTCGGTCACGCGGTAGATCACGAAATCATCCTCGCCACCATCTTCCGGACCGCCTTCGAACTGCATGCCGACTTCGAGTTCCTTGGGGAAATCCTTGCGCGGCTCGATCTGCACCATCTGCGCATCGTAATCGCCGAATGCCTCGTCCGGCTGCAACTTGACCTTCACCGACTCACCGATTTTCTTGCCTTGCAGCGCTTCCTCGATTTTCGGGAAAATGTCGTCGTAGCCGCCATGCAGGTAAACCAGCGGCTCGCGGCCTTCGTCGACCACTTCGCCATCCGGATCGGTGACGTGATAATCGAGCGTGATGACGGAATTTTTGGCAACCTGCATGTTCATGAATTGAGTTCCTTGACCAGGCGCAGCACTTCCAGTGCGTGGCCCTTGTAATTGACGTTGTAGAGCGCGTGGCGAATGATGCCCTTGCGATCGATGATGAAGGTGGAACGGCAAACGCCGAACTTCTTGTGGCCATCCACCTCTTTGGCCTGCCACACACCGTATTGCTTGCAGACGGTTCCTTCCTCGTCCGACAGCAATTCGATGCCGATTCCCTCCTTGTCGCGAAATTCCGCGTGTTTCAGGCAGTCGTCCCGACTAACCCCAAACAGCACGCAGTCCTGACGGAGAAATTCATCCTCGTGATCCGAAAAATCGGTCACCTCCTTGGTACAACAGGGGGTTCCATCCTTCGGATAAAAGAAAATAACGATGTGTTTCTGCCCCTGATATTTCGCCAGATCAATCGTCGCCATATCGGCATCCGGTAACGAAAACGTTGGAGCCTTTTCGCCAACCTTGAGCAGCATATTGTTCTCCTTCAGCGCTCTGCATGGGGCATTACTGAGAACGATTCTAACGGAGGCAAATGCCGGTGACTACTGCGGTCGACGGGATTTCGTGAATTATTTTCCGGGAACCTTTTCCGGAATCTGCACGAAGGTTTCGTCCTGTTTCACCATGCCCAATTCAAAACGGGCACGTTCTTCGATGGCGTCATAACCCTGTTTCAGGTCGCGGACCTCGGCATCAAGACCCGCATTCCTGATTTCCAGCTTCTTGGTGACTTCCTTCTGTTGCTGCAATTGACGGTCGTATTCCCAAACCTTCAGCCAGCCCCCTTTTCCCACCCAAAGCGGAAACTGGAGCAAGCCGATGGCCGCGAGAAGGCCGACCGTCAGCCAGCGCATGCCTGATTAACGCAGGTTGTAGAAGGTTTCACGGCCCGGGTAGGAGGCGGTATCGCCCAGATCTTCCTCGATACGGATGAGCTGGTTGTACTTGGCGATACGATCCGAACGGGACAGCGAACCGGTCTTGATCTGGCCGGCATTCAGGCCGACAGCGATATCGGCGATGGTGCTGTCTTCGGTTTCACCCGAACGGTGCGAGATCACCGCCGTATAACCGGCGCGCTTGGCCATTTCGACGGCAGCGAAGGTTTCCGACAGCGTACCGATCTGATTGATCTTGATGAGGATCGAGTTGCCGATACCCTTCTTGATACCTTCCTTGAAGATCTTGGTGTTGGTCACGAAGACGTCGTCGCCGACAATCTGGACCTTGTCGCCGAGGCGGTCGGTGAGCAGCTTCCAGCCATCCCAGTCGGCTTCGGACATGCCGTCCTCGATCGAGACGATCGGGAACTGGTCGGCCAGATTGGCCAGGTAATCGACGAACTGGGCAGAGGTCAATTCCAGACCTTCACCGGACAACTTGTACTTGCCATCCTTGTAGAACTCGGAAGCAGCGCAATCCAGGGCCAGCAGGACATCCTGGCCCGGAACGTAGCCGGCAGCTTCGATCGCCTGCATGATGATCTGCAGTGCTTCGGCGTGGCTGCCAAGGTTCGGGGCGAAACCGCCTTCGTCGCCGACGGCGGTCGAGTGGCCCTTCTTGTCCAGCAGCTTCTTCAGCGCATGGAAAATTTCAGCGCCGCAACGCAGGGCTTCGCGGAAAGAAGTAGCACCGACCGGCATGACCATGAATTCCTGGATATCCAGGCTGTTGTTGGCATGCTCGCCACCGTTGATGATGTTCATCATCGGCACCGGCATCTGCATCGGGCTCATGCCGCCGAAGTAGCGGTAAAGCGGCAGGCCGGACTCTTCCGCTGCAGCCTTGGCCACTGCCATGGAAACGGCGAGGATGGCGTTGGCGCCGAGGCGGGACTTGTTGTCGGTACCGTCGAGATCGATCATGGTCTGATCGATGAAAGCCTGTTCCTGAGCATCAAGACCGATGATGGCCTCGGAAATCTCGGTGTTGACGTTCTCGACAGCCTGCAGGACACCCTTGCCAAGGTAACGACCCTTGTCACCATCGCGCAGCTCAATGGCTTCGCGCGAACCGGTAGAGGCACCAGAAGGAACTGCCGCCCGGCCCATGACACCGGACTCGAGCAGAACGTCCGCTTCGACCGTGGGATTACCACGGGAATCGAGAATTTCACGGGCTACAACATCAACGATTGAACTCATACTTCTTCCTTATTATCAGAAGGTTAAATTAACTACTTAAACTTGATTATTAACACCGGAAACCAGCAACATTTTCATGTCAGCCGCTCCCTCCCGGAATTTTCGCGCTGCCTTGTACTCCGGCGAATGATAAAAGCATTTAGCCTGCTCGACCGTGTCGAATTCAACAACGATCAGTCGCTCAGGCAGGCTTCCATCACCCTCCAGAATTTCACACGAACCGCCACGCACCAGAAAACGGCCACCATACTGAGCGACCGCCGCCGTGGACAATTCGCGGTAACGAACCATGGGCTCGGCATCATGGATGGTGACATCGGTGATGACGTAGCCCTTGGGCATTACTTCAATTCCTCGAAACCCGCTGCCTTGACCGCCCTGTCGAGCGCAACCAGTGTTGCCAGCAGGCTTTCCATGCGTTCCAGCGGCCAGCTGTTGGGCCCATCCGACCATGCCTTTTCCGGACAGGGATGGGTTTCCATGAACAAGCCCGAAATGCCGACGGCCACGGCTGCGCGTGCCAATACCGGCACAAACTCACGTTGCCCACCCGACGTTGTGCCCTGCCCGCCCGGCAATTGCACGGAATGCGTCGCATCGAACACGACCGGGCAACCAGTTTCGCGCATGATGGCAAGGCTGCGCATGTCGGAGACGAGGTTGTTGTAGCCGAAAGAAGCGCCACGCTCGCAGACCATGATGTTGTCCGCGCCATTATTCACTTCGCGCGCCTTGTCGACGACGTTCTTCATGTCGCCCGGCGCCAGGAACTGGCCCTTTTTGATATTCACCGGCTTGCCGCAGGTGGCAACCGCATGAATGAAATCAGTCTGGCGGCACAGGAATGCCGGTGTTTGCAGGACATCGACGACGGCAGCCACCGCCGGAATGTCTTCCACGGTATGTACATCGGTCAAAACCGGCACACCGATCTGGCGCTGGACCTCGGAGAAAATACGCAGACCTTCGTCAAGCCCCAGACCGCGTACCGATTTGCCGGAGCTGCGATTGGCCTTGTCGTAGGAAGCCTTGAAAATGTAGGGAATGCCGAGCCGAGCGCAAACTTCCTTCATATGGCCTGCCACATCGAGACACAGCTGCTCCGACTCTGCCGTGCACGGGCCCGCAATCAGGAAAAAAGGCTGGTCAAGACCAGCCTCGAAACCGCAGAGCTTCATTTAGCCTTGACCTGTTGATTGGCCAGCGCTGCCTTCACATAGGATGTGAACAGCGGATGACCCTGACGCGGATTGGACGTGAATTCGGGATGGAACTGGCAACCGACGAACCAAGGATGAACGTCCGACGGCAACTCGATCATTTCGCACAGATCGGTACCCGGCGCACGGCCGGCCACGATCAAACCCTTGTCTTCGAGCTTGGCCAACAGGGTGTTATTGACTTCATAGCGGTGACGATGACGCTCGGTGATCTCCGCAGCACCGTAAATCTGACGAGCCAGCGAACCTTCCGCCAGCTTGCAGACCTGGCCACCAAGGCGCATCGTGCCGCCAATGTCGGAATCTTCACTGCGCTTTTCAACCTTGCCGGAGGCATCGAGCCACTCGGTAATCAAACCAATGACCGGGTATGGCGTGTCCTGAACGAACTCGGTGGAGTGCGCCTCGGGCATGTCGGCCACATCGCGGGCGAACTCGACCACGGCAAGCTGCATCCCGAGACAAATGCCAAGGTAAGGCACCTTGTTCTCACGGGCATAGCGGATGGCGGCAATCTTGCCTTCCGTACCGCGGCGACCGAAGCCGCCCGGTACGAGGATGGCGTCGAGATCTTCGAGCACTGCCGTGCCGTTCTTCTCGATATCTTCGGAATCGAGATAAACGATATCGACTTCGCTACGGGTATGGATGCCCGCATGCTTGATCGCCTCAATCAGCGACTTGTAGGACTCGGTCAGATCGACATATTTGCCGACAAAGGCAATCTTGACCTGATGCAGCGGATGTTCCAGCGCGACGATCAGGTTTTCCCAGACTGACAGATCTGCAGCCTTGGCCAGGATGTTGAGCTTGTGGCAGACGATTTCGTCGAGCATCTGTTCATGCAGCATGCCCGGAATCTTGTAGATCGAATCGGCATCGAGACACTCGATGACGGCTTCCGGCATGACGTTACAGAACAGCGCAATCTTGCGCCGCTCTTCGACCGGAATCGACCGGTCGGCACGGCAAAGCAGGATGTCCGGCTGGATACCGATCTCGCGCAGCTCCTTGACGGAATGCTGGGTCGGCTTGGTCTTCAATTCGCCGGCGGTCGGGATGTACGGCAACAACGTGAGGTGCATGTAGCAGACATTGTTGCGACCTTCCTCGATCCCCATCTGGCGGATGGCTTCCAGGAACGGCAAGGACTCGATGTCGCCAACCGTGCCGCCGACTTCGACGATGGCCACGTCGGCACCTTCGGCCCCGGCCTTGACCTTGAACTTGATCTCGTCGGTGATGTGCGGAATGACCTGGACGGTCTTGCCGAGATACTCGCCGCGACGCTCTTTCTTGAGCACCGTGTCGTAGATCTGGCCCGTCGTGAAGTTATTGCGCTTGCCCATTTTGGCGCTCGTGAAGCGCTCGTAGTGCCCGAGATCGAGATCGGTCTCGGCGCCATCCTCGGTGACGAAAACCTCTCCGTGCTGGAAAGGACTCATCGTGCCGGGGTCGACGTTGATGTAGGGGTCAAGCTTGAGGTGGGTGACTTTGATGCCGCGGGATTCCAGAATGGCCCCGAGCGACGCGGCGGCGATGCCTTTG
>JAGTRS010000051.1 GCA_018262195.1 Pseudomonadota bacterium
TGGAAGGAGAAGCCAAGTGATTTACTGGAACAGCTTTTCCGACTTCCTCGCCATGGGCGGCTACGGATTTTACGTCTGGGGCTCCTTCGGCGTTACCGCGCTGATCATGGCGATTGAACCGATCATCGTTGCCCGCAATCAAAAGACCACCATCGCTCGCCTCAAGCGCCAGCTTCGAGCTGAAAGCAGAAGCACCGAGTGAGCTGGCTGGATGGGTTATTCCCGATTTAAGGAATTTTTCCCATCTCTGGTACGGGGCGGTGTCCCGAACGCTAGCTGGCAATTGAGTGTCCGCCGAAGAGCTCGGCCAGATGTGGCTTTGCACACAATATTTGGAAGCACTCCGCGCTTGGAACTGATCTTGCTTCAATTGGAATAATTCCAAGTGGAGCAGATTCATGATTCCAGAGCTGGGGCACCTCGCCTTGATCGTTGCCTTGTTCGTTGCCGTCGTTCTCGGCGTGTTTCCCCTGGGCGGGGTATTGCGGCGCAATAGCCGTTTGATGGCGCTGGCCCGTCCGGCAGCCTTTGCCCAGTTCGCCGCCGTGTCCTTTTCCTTCGCATGCCTGCTTCAGTCATTTCTGAGCAATGACTTTTCGGTTCGTTACGTTGCCGAGCATTCCAATACCCTGTTGCCGAATTTTTACAAGGTGGCGGCGGTTTGGGGGGGGCACGAAGGTTCGATGCTGCTCTGGGTTCTGATCCTTACCGTCTGGACTGTGAGCGTCGCCATTTTCAGTCGTCGCCTGCCGGATGAAATGGTCACCACCGTGCTTTCAGTGATGGGCTTGATCAGCATCGGCTTTCTCGCCTTTCTGCTGTTTGCCTCGAATCCCTTCGAGCGCCTGTTACCCGCGGTTGGCGAGGGGCGCGACCTCAATCCGCTGTTACAGGATCCGGGCATGGCTTTCCATCCGCCCATGCTGTACATGGGCTATGTCGGTTTTTCGGTGGCCTTTGCCTTCTCCATCGCTGCCCTGATCTCAGGCAAACTCGATGCGGCCTGGGCGCGCTGGTCGCGTCCGTGGACGACGGTGGCCTGGGTATTTCTGACGCTCGGCATTGCTCTGGGTTCGTGGTGGGCGTATTACGAACTGGGCTGGGGCGGCTGGTGGTTCTGGGATCCGGTTGAGAATGCCTCGTTCATGCCCTGGCTGGTTGGCACGGCGCTGATCCATTCGCTGGCGGTGACCGAAAAGCGCGGCTGTTTCAAGAACTGGACGGTGATGCTGGCGATCATGGCCTTCTCGCTGTCGCTGCTTGGTACCTTCCTCGTTCGTTCGGGTGTGCTGACCTCGGTCCATGCCTTCGCTACCGATCCAAAGCGGGGCATCTTTGTCCTCATCTTCCTGGCCGTTGTTGTTGGTGCTTCGCTGCTGCTGTTTGCCTGGCGGGCGCCGAAGGTCGGGCTGGGCGGCGCCTTCCAGATATTTTCCCGGGAGTCGCTGCTACTGCTGAATAACGTGCTGCTGACGGTGGCTGGCGCAGCGGTGCTGATCGGTACGCTGTACCCGCTCTTTCTCGATGCGCTCGATCTGGGCAAGATTTCGGTTGGCCCGCCATACTTCGAAAGCATTTTCGTGCCGCTGATGGCGCCGATGGTGCTGCTGATGGGGCTGGCGCCTTTTGCTCGCTGGAAGGCGGCTTCTCGCAGCGATTTTCCGCGGTCGCTGTGGGCGGGTCTGATTGTCTCGCTGGTAGCAGCCCTCGCCGTGCCGATGGCGATGGGGAGTTGGTCGCTGCTGGCTGCCCTCGGCGTTTTTCTTGGTGTCTGGGCGATTCTGGCCAGCCTGTTCGTTCTTCTGGCGCGCGCCGGCTCCTTGAATGGGGCTGGGCTGTCCCGTCTGGCCGGAATGACCCTGGCACAGTGGGGCATGGTCGTGGCGCATATCGGTGTCGGGGTGTTCATTCTCGGCGTGACCATGGTCAAGGCTTATGAGACCAATAGCGACGTCAAGATGAGCATCGGTGACACGACAAGCGTCGGTGGCTATGTGTTCGCCTTCCGGGGAATCAATGAGGTCAAGGGACCGAACTACATTGCCGCCCGGGCACACATCGAGGTCAGTCGCGGCGGCCGCATCGACCGCGTCATGGAACCTGAAAAACGGATCTACACCGCCCAGCGCATGCCGATGACTGAAGCGGCAATCGATACCGGTCTGTTCCGTGACCTGTACGTCTCGCTCGGTGAGCCGATCGACATGGATACCTGGGTGGTCCGCGTCCAGCACAAGCCGCTGGTCGACTGGATCTGGTGGGGGTGCCTGCTGATGGCGCTGGGCGGCGGCCTGGCAGCGGCCGATCGCCGCTACCGCATCACAGCCAGGGCAAAGGCGGGCGAGGCTGCATACTCGTCGGCCAAGGCATGAGGCAGGCAGAGCATGCGTAGATTCCTCTTGCCGCTGATTCTCTTCTTCGTTCTGGTCGGCTTCCTGGCCGTCGGCCTGCGCCTCAATCCGCGTGAGGTGCCGTCGCCGTTCATTGGCAAAGCGGCCCCGAAATTCACGCTCAGCCAGTTGCACCAGGCGGAGATGAATTTTTCTCCGGCCGACATGCAGGGCCAGGTTTGGCTGCTGAATGTTTGGGCCTCTTGGTGCGTCTCGTGCCGCCAGGAACATCCCGTGCTGTTGGAGCTGGCGAGACATAACGTCGCGCCGATCATCGGCCTTGATTACAAGGATGAACGCGAGCCTGCCAAGTCCTGGCTGGCCGAGCATGGTGACCCCTATCGCTTTTCCATCTGGGACCGCGAGGGCAAGGTCGGCATCGACTATGGCGTTTACGGCGTGCCGGAAACCTTTGTCATCGACAAGGCCGGCGTGGTTCGCATGAAACATATTGGCCCCCTGACACAGACTGTCGTGAGCCAGAAGATCATTCCGTTAGTGAAGGAGCTGAACGGTGCGTAAATTGATAGCTGCAGCCCTGCTGATTCTGGGTTGTGCCTTTTCCTTCGCAGGGGAAGCACAGCGGGTCGGCGAAGATCCGGCCCTTGAGGCAAAGGTCCAGTCCCTGTCTGAAGTTCTCCGTTGCCTGGTCTGTCAGAATCAGAATCTGGCGGATTCCCATGCCGATCTGGCCATGGATCTGAAAAACCAGGTGCGTGACATGTTGCGCCAAGGAAAATCGGAAAAGGAAGTCATCGATTACATGGTCGAGCGCTACGGTGACTTCGTGCTTTATCGTCCCCCCCTGAAAACAACAACCTGGTTGCTCTGGGGAGGACCGTTCATGTTGTTCTTCGGTGGTCTTGGCGGGCTGTTCTACTTCCTCCGGCGCCGCCGCGAGCAGATCGAGGTACCGTTGGACGATGTGCAACGCTCGGCTGCAGCCCGCCTGCTCCAAGGTTAATTCGAGAGAGTCCCATGAGTGTGTTTCTGATAGTCGGCGGCCTGTTGCTGCTCGGTGTTCTTGTTGCACTGCTTTACCCCCTGCTCAAGCGTCAGCCGATGGATCGCGAAATCGGGAGCGGGCAGCGCGAGCTCAATCTGGTCGTCCTGCGGGAGCAGCTTGCGGAACTTGATCGGGATATCAAGGAAGGTCGCATCAGCGAACAAGGAGGCCGTCAGTCGCGCGAAGAGCTTGAGCGTCGGGCGCTGGATTACACCACCGATGTACCGGCGACAGCGAGCAGTGGCGGCCGTAAAGTCAAGTTGGCTATCGCCCTGGGCATGGCCTTTCCGATAGTCATCGGTGCCTTGTACTGGACACTGGGTACGCCGGAAACCGTGGTTCCCGGGAAGAAGGTTGCAGCCGGCAAGGATGGTCAGCATGCCTTGTCCCCCGAGCAGATCACGGCAATGGTCGAGCGGCTGTCGTTGCGCCTGCAGGAAAACCCGAACGATGGCGCCGGCTGGCTGATGCTCGCCCGCTCCTATGCGGTGCTTGGACGTTATCCGGAATCTTCGGCAGCGTTCGGGCGGGCGGTCACGCTGCTTCCGCCGGACGCCCAGAACTTCGCCGATTTCGCCGATATCATCGCCATGTCGCAAGGCAAGCGCCTGTCTGGCGAACCCGAAAAGCTGGTGAAACGCGCTCTGGAAATCGATCCGCGGAACGTAAAGGCGCTCGCCCTGTCCGGTACGATCGCTTTTGATCATCAGAATTACGATCAGGCAATTCGTGAGTGGCAGAAGGTACTCGCCTTGCTCCCGGAAGAGTCTGCAACAGCGGCCAGCATTCAGGGCAGCATTCGCGATGCCGAGAACCGGATGGCGATCTCCGGGAAGCAGGCTAGCGACAACAGCAAAGCCATTGGCGATGTACCGGCGGTCATTGCCAAGCTCAGCGGTACGGTCGAGCTGGATCCGAAACTGCGGGCCGAGATCAAGCCTGGCGACACATTGTTTGTCTTTGCCCGTGCGGTCAATGGTCCGAAGATGCCGGTCGCCATGCTGCGGGCCAAGGCGGGCGAAATGCCGCTGAAATTTACACTTGATGACAGCATGGCGATGTCGCCACAGTTCAAGTTGTCGACGGTTGGTCAGGTCGTTGTGGGTGCCAGGATTTCGAAGAGCGGGGATGCCTTGGCCAGGGCTGGCGATCTCGAAGGGTTGTCGACCCCGATTTTGGTTGGGGGCGGCGATGTTAGAATCATTATCAGTTCAATTGTGCAGTAGCCCTGTGTAAATATTGCGGTTTGTTATTCAGGGTCTTACCTGCTGGTGAGTCCGAGGTGAATGACATGTTTGCGAAATGTGCAGTTCAGCTAGTGCTGTTTTTTTCTGCCCTTGTGCCGACTGTGCAGGCACAGACCGGATCCAAAGCACTGGTTGACGAAAGTCGGGCGGTGGCCAATCAGATCGTTAATCAGGTGCGCGGTGAATTGGTCAGGGAACTGGAGCGGACTGGCCCGGTCCGCGCGATAACGGTCTGCAAGTACAGCGTGCCTGAAATTACTTCCAATATTTCCCGGCAAACCGGCATGCGTGTGACCCGGGTTGCCCTGCGTCCGCGCAACCGAGCGCTTGGCGAGCCGGATGTTTGGGAGCAGCGGGTTCTTCTTGATTTTGAGAACCGTATAACCAAAGGTGAGAAGCCGGACACTCTGGAGTATCACGAAATCATTGACGAGCCGGCCGGGCGGGTTTTTCGTTACATGAAATCACTGCCTGTAACCCAGCCGTGCCTGCTTTGCCACGGGCCGAGCAATCAACTCTCTGAAGGCGTGCGAGCCTTGCTGGCGACCGAATATCCGAATGACAAGGCGCTTGAATACAACATTGGGCAGGTACGTGGCGCTGTTTCGGTCAAAAAATCCTTCTGACGAAGCCGTTGAGTTCCGTCGCCGATTCTTTTGGCAACTGTTGTTGCTGCCATCCATTCTGCCGGCATGCAATAAGTCCGATCGGAGTCCGGGGCTTCATTCGGGAATGCCATTGCCAGCACTCGAATTGCACTTGCTTGACGGGAAGGCCTATCGAGTTGACGGTACGTCAGGACCCTGCCTGATGAATTTCTGGGCCACCTGGTGCCCTCCCTGTCGTGCGGAAATGGCTTCGCTCAATCGTTTGTACTGGGACTACGAAGCCCGTGGCTTGGGCGTTTTCGCTGTTTCGGTCGATGAAGATGCCAATCTCGTCCGCGAGTTTGTAAGGCAGACTCAGCTGGACTTTACTATTCTGCTCGACCCGGGGGGCAGGGTAACTGCCCCGGGCTTTGGCGTAGGTGCCTTTCCGACAAGCTTCCTGATCAATCGCCAGGGGCGTGTCAGCGAAGTATGGATTGGCGAGCGGAACTGGGATTCAGGCGATATTCGCACCTCGATTGATCAGCAGATCAAAAGCTGATCGCTCTATTTTCCTGATTCGATGATGCCGAGTGCTTTCTTGGCTTCGGGGTGTCCTTGTCCAGCGGCCTTGCGCATCCAGCGTGCGGCTTCGGTTCGGCTATCGATTACGCCTTTGCCCGCCAGAAAAAGCAGTCCCAGATGGTACTGGGCATCGGCATGTCCGGCACTGGCCGCCTGAAAGTACCAGGTGGCCGCCTCGCGGTCCGGGTCGGGTACGGTTCTTGCGGCTTGATTACCGAAAAGATAGGCGGAACCCAGATGAAACATTGCGTCGGCAGAACCCTGGCTGGCTGCTTTCTTCCAGTAAAAGATTGCCTGTTTCTCATCTTCGGGAACGCCCTGTCCCATATAGTAGAGAATGCCAAGACGGAACTGGGCGGTACTGTTTCCGGAGATGGCGAGCGGCGTCAGCAGTTGTGCAGCTTGCTTCGATTGGCCGGCTTCAATAGCCTTGATCGCATCGGCCAGTGAATCTGCGGTGGCGGTGTGCGAGAGCGTGACAAGCAGTGCGAAGATAAAGGTACGTGCCCACATATTCGGTTCGATGGCGTTGTTTCTATCGTTGGTTGAAGGTTGAACTGAAGCTATTGATGGCTGGAGCAGTCCAATCTGGGTGTTGAATATTTTGAGCAAGAATCAGGCCGTAATTCGTGGAAGGTCGAGAACGTGGCGGAAAATATTCCGATAGGAAATGAAAAGCAGCAGAGCGGACGCTTGCCGCTACTCAACTCTCTAAGAGGGAAGGGGTGGCTTTTCACGTTCCTGCTGGCTGTTTACTTTTCGATCATTACGCTGGTTGTCGCCTTCGAGCGAAAGACGATGCTTGAGTCCGTTGCATTGCTGCAGAGCATCAACGCGCGTGAGGAGTACCTGGTCGGCTTGAATTACGCCGTTTCCCGCGCTGTCATTTCGGTTAATGAAAACTATTTTGCGCCTGACGTGGAGGCGTCCGGGAAAATGCTGGCGCTTGAAGTCGAGGCGCTGTTGCCGGGTTTGTCGCGCCTGCAGACGGCTTATCCAGAGTTGATCGAGTCGCGGCTCACGCTGGAGCGCATGGTCAAAGAACTGGTTGATGAGCCTTCGCGAGCAAGCATTGCCGACCTGCGCGCTGCCATGCACCGGATGGTGCTTTCCCTGGACAGGGTGACGGCTGACGTTTCGGCCAAGAAAAGTCTTTTCGCCGAGCAGTATCACAATTCGTTTCAGCGCCTGACTACCGAGTGGCTGGCTTTTGGCGGATTTGCACTGATTCTTGTTGCCATCGTGTTCAAGGTGTTTTTCCGGGGCTTGTCGGTCGATATCGAACGCGTCCGCCGCCATGCGACGCGCGTTCTGCGCGGTGAACCCAGCTCAAAGCTGGCCCATTCGCGGCGGGATGAGTTGGGCTTGTTGATGGATGCAGTCAACTCAATGCAGGACGAGCTCGCCAGGCGGGAAAGCGAACTGGAATTGACCCGGCAGCAGAGTTTTCACAAGGAAAAAATGGCAGCGGTCGGTTCGCTCGCCGCTGCGGTCGCGCATGAAATCAATAACCCCTTGTCGGCCATTGTCGGCGTCGCGCAAGCGATGAACAACGAGTGCCAGGATTCAGGCTGTTCGCGCTATGGGGAGCATTGCCACCCCAACATGATTCTGGAGCAGGCAACGCGGGTCATGCATATCACCCGGCAGATCAGCGAGTTTTCGGTACCGCAGTCGCAGGAGGCTGAGCTGACTGATCTCAATAGCCTTTTGCGGAGCACCGCCAACTTTGTGAAATTTGACCGGCGTTTCCGCCGGGTGGACGTATCGCTCGAATTGGATAGCAATTTGCCTGCTGTTGTCCTGGTTGCTGATCACATGGTGCAGGTGGCGATGAACTTGCTTATCAATGCAGCAGATGCACTTGGCAGCATCGAAGGGCGGTTGCCACAAATTCGCCTGGTGACGAGTTGTTGCGAGCAGTGGGTGACAGCCAAGGTGATCGATGACGGTTCGGGTATTTCCAAGGAGGTCTTGCCGCATGTATTCGAGGAGCGCTTTACCACCAAGGGCCAGGGCAGGGGCAGTGGCCTGGGGTTGTCGGTGTGCCGCTCGTTGATCATGAGAGCGGGTGGGAGGATCGAGATCAAATCGGAAGAGGGCGTTGGGACCGAGGTGGAAATAAGGCTGCCGGTTCCGGTTCTTGGGGCGGACTGTCGTTAGGAAAACAAGAGGATGAGGCTGAGCGATGCATGTACTGGTAATTGATGACGAGGCGGCAATCCGCCAGATTCTGGCCTCGGCCCTGACCAAGGCTGGCCATTCGGTCGATACGGCCTCTGGCGTCAAGGAAGCCTCGGCCAAGCTGGTGCGCGGTGACGTCGATGTTGCCTTGTGCGACATCATGATGCCCGATGGCAACGGTGTGGAACTGGTGCGCAGTTTCCGGGGTAGCGGTATCGACACGCAGTTTGTGATGGTGACCGCCTTTGCCTCGATGGAAACAGCGGTCGAGGCGTTGCGGGCGGGGGCGACCGACTACATGGTCAAGCCAATTCGGAACGAGGAACTGCTGCATCGTATCGAACAGATCGGTTCCATGCGCGGCCTGAAAGCGGAAAACCAGGCGCTGCGGCAGATGGTGGCCCGGGAGCGTGGCGTCTTTCATTTCGGCTCGCGTTCGATGAACGAGATGGAGAGGCTGGTTTCCAAGGTGGCCGTTACCGACAGTACGGTGTTGATTACTGGTGAGAGCGGGACCGGCAAGGGCGTCACGGCACGCAATATTCACGAAATGAGTCCGCGCAGCGAATTCCCGTTCATTCCTGTGAATTGCGCCGCCATTCCGGAGAATCTTCTCGAGAGTGAATTCTTTGGGCATGCCAAAGGGGCCTTTACCGGGGCGGACCGGGCGCGCAAGGGCTTATTCACCCAGGCCGATCGCGGCACACTCTTTCTCGATGAGATCGGTGAATTGCCCCTGCACATGCAGACCAAGTTGTTGCATGTCATTGAGGACAAGGAAGTGCGCCCGCTGGGGGGGGAGCAGGTACGTCGGGTCGATGTCCGTATCGTGGCGGCGACCAACCGGAATCTTGTAGAAATGATCAAGGAAGGACGCTTCCGGGAGGATCTTTATTTCCGCCTCGCCATGTTTCATATCCATATTCCGCCCTTGCGTGATCGCAAGGACGATATCGCCCGCCTGATCCATTTCGTGTTGCAAAACCTGGCGGCAGGGCATGGCAAGAAGGCGCTTGAACTTGATCCGATCGCGGAGGAAATTCTGGTTGAGTTTGCCTGGCCGGGCAATGTGCGCGAGCTGGAAAATGTGATTAATCGTGCCCACATCCTGGCCGATGGCGAACGGATCACCTTGGCCGACCTGCCACCTGACATTGCGCGTTCGGTCCATAAGCGCGAAAGCACAGGCATCGAAATTGCTTCTAATGTCGGGCTGCGCGAGCAATTACGCCGACTGGAGTCTGAAATCATCACGCTGGCCTTGCGTGATGCAGGTGGTGATCGTCGTCTTGCCGCTCAGAAACTTGATATTGGACTTTCCAGCCTTTACCGCAAGCTGGAAGAAATGGAAGCCAACGGTGTCGAATAAAGCGATGTTCAGAAACAGGAGTTGCCAATGATCTTCCCACGGGCCTTGTGTCTTGTTTTGGGAATTGCACTCTTTTCCGGCCGCCTCGTTGCGGCGCCGGAGGACGATTATCAGGCTGGCCTGAAGAGTTATCGCAATGGCGATATTGTTGGTGCGATGTCGCCGCTGCGGCAGGCTTCCCTTGAGGGACACGCGAAAGCGCAGGCATTGCTGGCCGAGATTCTCGATCGTACCGATTTTGATGACGATGCAATCGCGTTGTACCGGAAGTCCGCGAATCAAGGCGATCTGGATGGCATGTTCGGACTCGGCGTGATGACTGTTTCCGGCGAGGGAACCAAGAAGGACTTGCTGGCTGGCCGTGTGTGGATATTGAAGGCTGCCGAATCGGGCCATCTCCTGGCGATCAATGCCATTGCGCAGGGCTATCTGAAAGGCGAGCTCGGCTTTACGGATGCTGAGCGCAATACGCCGGACGCGCTGCGCTGGGTCAAGCGGGCTGCCGAAAATGACTACCTGCCGGCGATCGATGTACTTGCCGCTGCTTATTCCAGCGGTAACGCATTTGGCCTGCCGGTTGATCGAGGGCTGTCCGAGCAGTACCAGGCGCAGGCGAACCGCATCAGAAGCTTGGATCCCGGCAAAGGCAAGAAAAAACAGCGGCGATTGTAATGAGCCGCAATCTGGTCAGGAGGCCGTGATGGGAAAAATGAGTCGAATGATGCTGCTCGCAGTACTGGGATCGGGAGTTTCGGGAATCGCCTCTGCGGCAAATATTGTCCAGGGGCAACAGCTTTACAACATGCATTGCGCCGCTTGCCATGGTGGTCGTGGTGAGGGAGTCATGCCGGACGCGCCAAAATTCCGGATGGGCGAGCGGCTTGAGCAGCCGGACATGGTGCTCCTGCAGTCTGTGAAATCCGGAAAGAAAATCATGCCGCCGTTCTTCGGGATACTGCAGGATGCACAGATTCTCGATGTACTGGCTTATGTGAGAACACTACGATGAAATTGAAACAAATATTGTGTGCTGCTTTTGTTCTGGCACACAGCGCATTCCCGCCTGTATTGGCTGCAGAGAAGACAGGCGTACGCGTCGTCGACTCCTTTGAGGTCGGTGACAATGTTTACGTCCGGGCGCTGACGGTCGAAAAGGCAGGAAATGCGCTGTGGGTAGGCACCTCCGTCGGGGCGCATGAGATCGATCTGAAAACGAACAAGCCGCGCAACACCTTTACCCGCCAGCAAGGGCTTGCCAATGAATACGTCTTCGCCATTGGCATCGACAGCGAGGGTTACAAGTGGTTCGGGACCAACGCAGGCGGGGCGTCGCGCTACAAGGATGGCAAGTGGAAAACCTATTTTCCGATGCACGGCCTGGCAGATTACTGGATCTACTCTTTCGCTAACGACAAGGCGGGAAATCTGTGGATCGGTACCTGGGCCGGAGTGAACCACTTCAACGTCAAGACCGGCAAGATGAAGACCTACGTCAAGGAGCTGATCAACGAGTGGGTTTACGGCCTGTCGGTCGACCAGGACGGACGTGTCTGGTTCGGTACTGAGGGGGGCGTGACCATGTATGACGGCAAGCGCTGGCGTTCCTGGACACACAAGGATGGGCTGGGCGCCGAGAACGTCAACAATCTGCAGGCGAGTGCCAATACCGGTCTCGGCACGCGTTCGCGACATGACCTGACCACCCAGGTGGAAGGACTTTCCTCGTATAACCCGAACTATGTGTTTTCCATTCATGCCGCGCCGGATGGGGTGGTCTGGGCCGGAACCTGGGGCGGCGGTGTTTCGCGTTACGACGGCAAGCGCTGGACCAATCTGACAACCCAGGATGGCCTGGCCGGCAACATCGTTTATTCCATGGTGCAGGACGAAAAGGGCGTGTTCTGGTTTGGAACGGACAAGGGATTGTCGCGCTATGACGGCAAGACCTGGAAGACGCTTGGCAAGGCGGATGGCCTTTTCGATTCGCACGTTTACGCGGTGACGGTTGCTCCCGGCGGCGATATCTGGGCCGGTACGAAACGCGGCGTGGTACGTGTGGCCCCGCAATGATCATGCAGCAGAAAGGCAAGTAATGAACATTTTCCCAGTGCTGAGAAAGCTCGGCCCGATTGCCGCTAGCGTCGCCATCCTCCTCCAGGCAGGTGCGGTGGTGGCAGGACCCAACACCAACACGGCGGCGCCGGTACATCCTCCGATGAACGGTTCAGCCCAGCATCCGGCCATTCCTCAGCAGCCAGTCGAGCGAGAAGGCAAGGTGACCGTCGATCCGGCGGCCAAGTTCACGCATTTCCGCGTCGGCAACAAGAACGTGAAGTCGATCTACCTCGACGGCACGGTTGTCTGGGTCGGAACCTCCGGCGGCGTTGTCCGCTACGACACCAAGGACGACAGTTTCAAGCTTTTCGACGCCCGCAATGGCCTGCTGTCCAACGGCATGTTCTACGTTGGCCGGGTCAAGGGGATGCTGGCCGTGGGTACTTATGGCGGCGGCTTGTCCTTGCTCGACGAGAAAACGGGCAAGTGGAAGAACTACAACATTCCGGAAGGACTGGGCGATGCATTCGTCTATGACGTCATCACCGCCTCGAATGGCGACATCTGGATCGCCACATGGTCCGGCGTCAATCGCATTCGCGGCGGTAATCTGGACGACCGAAGCAAATGGGATCTCTATACCGTAGAGAATACCAAGGGCGGCGTGCCGAACGACTGGATCTACGGTCTGGCCGAGGGCAGGAATGGCGATATCTGGTTGGCAACCGAAGGGGGCATGGCTCGCTTTGCCAACAACAAGTGGGAAAACTGGAATCACGCCAAGGGCCTTGGGGCGCCGTACGCCAAGGTCAAGGATGCGATTGCCTTCAAGAACGATCCCGGCAAGCAGTCTACTCATCATGCCAAGCAGAAACAGGAAATGGGTTTGCAGGGGGTAGATGTTGCCTATAACCCGAACTATGTGGTGTCACTTGAGGTGGATAAGCAGGGTACCGTCTGGGCGGGTACCTGGGGCGGTGGGTTGTCGCGCTTCGACGGCAAGCGGTGGACCAATTTCACGACGGCTGAAGGCCTGCCGGGTAACCACGTTTTCATGCTGCATACCGATGCTGCCGGCAAGCTGTGGATCGGCACCAACAATGGCCTGACCACCTATTTGCCCGAGACGGGGAAATTCGCCAAGGCCATGACGACGGCCGACGGCTTGTTCGCCAACAACGTCTTCGCCATGGGGTCATCGGCAAAAGGGGATCTGTGGGTCGGCAGCTTCGGCGGCGTGGCCCATCTCCGTTCAGCGCCGAAATAGCACTCCGGTGTGAGCCAGCGGGCACTCGTTGCTCGCTGGCCCGTCAGAAAACCGGCACGCCCATCATTTGTAGTGCCCGGTTCAGCTGTTGATTGGCTTTTTCCATGTCCTTGATGGCTGTCGCGTAGTCGCTGGCATTGGCCTTTGCCGAGGCTTCCGACTTTATTGTGCTTGCCCCCTGGAGATAGGCATCGACCTGCTTGCGGGCCTCGCCCGTTGCACGCTCTTCGCGGATCAGCATGCCAACGAGGATTTCATTCGAGTAATAACGTTTCTGTTCATAATCGAATTCTTCGCGAGGCGAATTGAACTGCAGACGCATGACTACTTCCTGGCCATCGCGTAGCCGCGAGATTTCCTCGACGGCAAGTTTGTAGGCTGCGGCCATCCGCTTGTTGGCTTCCTCATGCCGGCCACTATCAAACAGTTTTCGACCATCGGCTGTCATGGCATCGATCCGGATGATTAACTGGCGAGCAGCGGCAGCCGTTTGCGGTGTGTTCGTCATTTCCTGAAGCGTGCGGCGATAGCTTTCGATCTGAAGGTTATGCTCGTCAAATTGTTTTTTCTGTGTACCGATGCCACCGCTTCCGTCGGCAGTCAGTTGGCTGCTGGCTTTTGACAGATTGCGCAAGGCCTCATCCAGTTGATCGATTGCTTCTTCCGGGCGAGCTGCACTGATCGCAGAATTTGCCTGGACTAGCAAGTTCTGACTTTGCGCAAGCCAAGCGGCTACTTCGGGATTCTTCCCCTCTCGCGCCCCCTTCATGGCCGGCGTATTGATCAGGGTTTCCACCAGTTTGGCTTTCTGTTGCGCCAGCGTGAGTTTTTGATGGGGTTCGGGTGATGCATGGGCGGAGCAGATTGCCAGGCTGGTGAGCATCACTGCCAAGCCGATGCCGTAAATTTTGGGGCGCATTTTCTTGTCTGCAATCATTCTTGTTGGGAGAACGCGATCTGCTGTTGGCGGCCGATCCCAACCACAATTGTCTGGTGGATAAACAACCGCAAACGCTCGAGCACAACGAGTGGTGAATGTCAGAGAGATAAAGCAGGAATCAGGCCGAGTTTGAATCGATAGCTGAGGTGGGGTCTCCGGTGGCCGCCGGGATCAGGCTACTCTGGGGCTTCGGCATCCAGCCGTTCGACCATTTCCGGATTGGCCGAACGGATTCTTCGTTCTAATGAAGCGGCCAGCGAACGGGCGCTTTCGATCGGGCCGGTCTGAGCTGTGCGGAGCCCATCGATGATCGGGTCATCAATGGTGTTTAGAGCGCTGTAACGTTTTTCGACCTGAAGGAGGGCATCAAGTTGCCGTGAAGCGCTGAGCCAGATTCCGGAGAATCCAATCAGTATGGCGATTAGGAGGATAAAGAAAGTCAGCATGACCGGGCGCGCGACGCTTCCAATGCCAATCAATTCGCTCGCCAGAGGCTCGATTAGCAATTTCGGCGAGATTTCACTTTCCGGTCCCGACCAGGTTAGATATGCACTGGCATTTCCTGACTCTGGCTTGGAGAATGTTGCGGCTGTTTTGCGAAGACCATCTTCACCATCTGAGGAGGCGACTGCCTTCCCTTTCCACCACAAGCTGAGGCGGGTGCCGGGATAAGTAATGTGGGTGAGCATTGCATGGTCCATCGGCTTGAACAGGACCAGATACCCGTTTTCCTTGCCTAGCCAGATAAATTGGCGAATCACCAGGTAAAGGCTTCCGTCCTTAGGGTTTTGAACCCATGTATTTGTTTGGCCCGGCAAAAATTTGACGCTGGTGTCGATGTGATTTGAGTAATCGTAGGACGCGATCAATTCACCGTGAGTCGTTTCGATTCTTAAAGATGGAAATTCGATGCTGTTGCCCTGGGAGATCAGGTACACCATCAGTTTTTCCTTCCGGTGTTCAATATTTGCCAGGATTTCCTGTGCCTCGAGTCGGGTCTTCAAATTGAAGGCCTCGCGCCCCCAGCGTCGGTCCAGGTCGGCGAGCACAGATGAATAATGGTCGCGGGCGTTCGCCAGTTGGGTTTCCCTGGCCTTGTCGTTAACCAGTTCCTTCATCCAGATGCCCTGTAGGGTGAGGCAGAGCAGGATGAGCAGCAATATGCCGATCAGACGAAGTGCTAGTTGGGAGTTCAGGGTACGTAGCATGATCCCGCTCGATCAGTCCTTCTTGCCCACCCAGCGAGCGTCGATCATTGCCTCGATGCGGAAATTTTCGGCGGAGGGGTTTCCTGCTTGAGAGTCAATGAAAAATATTTCTGTCTCTCGCAGTTGCTTGTTTGAAAATGCAGCGTCCTTGCTGTACTGGCGAGGATACTTCTTGAGGACAGCGATCAGCTTCTGCTGCTCATCCGGGTCGGAAATGCCGAGTGCATTGACGAATTCTTCAGGCGTATGGGAAGCGATCCAGGCCAAGGTTCGCTTGATGATGCGAATCATCGTTTCAGCCTTGAGAGTCTCCTTTTCCAGCTTGTCCGTACGGCCAATAAGGGCCCCCCTGAGGAATCCCGCTCCGGCAAATTGGCGCACAGTTTGGGGATCGCCTAAATGAACCAGAGGAAAAGCAATCTTGTTCGCGGCCATGTGTGTCGCATGCGGTTCGTCACCAATCACGGCATCGACCGCACCGGATTTCAACATCAGGGATTCCGATTCCCAGCGCCGCCCAATTGCCACGACCCGGTAGCTGCCTGGTGAAACGCCGCCACGGCGAAACATCAATTCCAATACCTGTTGCGAAGTGCTTTTGTTGGCGGTTGAACTGCTGTGCAGACCTATCGTTCTTCCCTTGAGATCAGCAATGTTTTTTACCTGGCCTTTTAGTTCCTGGCGAACCAGGAGCGCATAAAGTGGCAGATCGTTGATTGCCGCCAGCGCGACAACCCGCTTGTCTTTCAGGCGAACCGACATGGCTGCAGGCAGGCCGACAACTGCGAAATCGGCATTGTTGAGCAGCATTTCATCAATTGCCGCAGGCCCCCCCGGAGAAAAGGCAACCCTGACCTCGGCTCCTTCGGCCTTGTCAGCTCCAATTTTGGAGATCAATTCGACAGGGTAATAAGACGCTGCATGGGGTCCGGGAACGCTGATGGCAATCTGCAAAGGTTCTGCTTCGACCGGTTTGGTTAATACGGCCAAGAAACAAATAAAGACCATCAACCACATCGGAAGTGGCCGAGCGTCATGATTCACAGATGAAAGCGCTAGCATGCTGCCATTATGCCGCATGCTGCAGCAACTTTGGGGGGCGGAGTTGAGTCCCTGTATCGATGGTAAGTCGATGATCTCCCAGGGGGGCGATTTGACTCGGAAGTCAGAAGCCACTCCGTTCTGGGGGGGGCTCAGTGGTATCAGCATCAACACTTTGCTTGCAAGGCAACACAAGCGTCCGAGGAGTATATGCCGACCTTTTGCTGAATGAGGTGGAGCGGCGGCCGTTGGCCTGTCCTGTCGTTCGCGGCGGCTGAACTTGAATGTTCGGGATTCAGCGTCTATTTTGAGAATTCGCCTTCACACCCCAAAGGGGGTCGATCATGAATGACCGTAGAGCACAGGCAGATAGGAGAAAGGTCGACTCTGGTCCCCCTAGCGGGTTCGGCGACCGGCGTTGCCATGAAGAATGTCCGCCACCTGAGATTGAGATTCTGGTCGATGACATGACGACCTTTACCATCAGGCGGTTGCAGTATCTGGCTGCTACCAATCCGGTTAAGGCAGTCAAGCACTAATCCCGAACTGGGGAGGCAGCGTTCTCTTCATGGTTTTCGGGTGAAATTTTGGCAATAAAAAGCCGGGTTTCCCCGGCTTCGTTCCTGACGACTTCTTTGGCTTTTATCGAGCCATCACCGGCAGTGGTGTGATGTCGGAGGCGCTCAGGCCAGCCAACTCACCGACGACGCGGTTGATCTTTTCACTCACCAGCCACCATCCACCCGCGTAGGGCTGAACGGTAATTCCGTGGTCCGCGCAAAGCTTCAAGGCTTTGTCTCTTAGATCTTGCATATTGCTTTTACACTTTCAATAAATTGCGCTTTTTTGCGCCATCGTCAAAATGCCACGCGGCAAAATGACTTTTCGGGTTGGATCAAAACGATCCCTTGCCCGACGTACAACAGACATAATGATCCGCTATTCGTTCATTCGCATTATCGCATCATTATGTTGCATCTATATTTCAGTCGATCTGCCTATACTGAAATTGGAGCCGGTTGGTTCGATGATGTTCGGAGGTAATCATGTGCAAACTCATTTCGGCAGTCGCTGTCTCGCTCTCCTTGCTGGCAACGCCTGCCTATCCGTGGTTAAGACCATCGGGGATGTGCCCACCACGGAGGCGGCGGCTCCGGATGGGCCGGTTTGGCAATATTCGGGGCGCTGACCGGTTTGGCCATCAACCCGGCCGTATTGAGCAGGTTTCCGGCTTGGTCACTGCGAGGTCGGTGGATAAAACCAGGGGTGTTCTTCAGTCTGAGTCGGATGTGATCATCAGCACTTCGCTGAAAAATTGCTTGGCTGGCATCCGAAAACCCGCTGCATTTGGATGTCCGCCGCCGCCGTAACGGGTGGCGATGAGCGAAACATCGAGCGTTTTGCCTTTTGAGCGTAACGATGCCTTGATTTCTCCATCGCCAGAGAAATGCCAGATCAGTCCGTAGGTGCCGCTCTGTTCGGCCAGCGAATTGCCCAGTTCAGAGGCAAACAGGGCATTCGAATTGATGGCGACACCACGAATAGCCAGCCAGGCCGAATCGCCATCGGTCACAATTTCTTGGCCGTGACGCTGCGCCTGCAGGGAATCGACTGGTTCGCCGCGAGTCCTGACTGCCGTACGCAAATTGCTTTGGGCCAGCCGCTCAATTTCCCGCTGGAAAAACTGTTCGATGGCAGTCCCCTGGAGAATGAGTTCTCCGTAGCGCTGCGTGGTGTCATCCGCTGTGTCGATGACCAACTGGTGCCAGATGTGCAGATCGAAAGGTAGCAGGCGCAAGGCACGACAGAATGGGCGGGTGCCTGGAAGCACGAAACGCCACATGTCCTGCTCCTCAATGTGCAGGATGGCCAGAGGAGGCGGGGTGTCCGGGTGAAAATGCTCCCAGGCGAGGCGGGCGCCGGATTTTTCCAGATCGAAAATGACGAGCAAGGGGAGTGTCGGGTGCTGGTGGCACTGCTGGCTATTTTTGCTTGCTGTTAATCGGCCAGCCCATGCATGTAGCGCCGAGGCGTGGTGGTCGATTTGAATCACCGATTTCGCCAGGGTCGCCATCTTTTCCAGAACGTCAGGAGGAAAAGAGAAATCCAGAATGAAAACGCTGTGCCCGGCAATGTCGGCCATCTCCCATCGCTCACCATGATGCATCGGGCGATAAATTGCGGCATCACCAAAGAGGCGCCAGGCAGCATAGGCCGCCCCGAAACCATCCAGACAATCGGCGTGATAGAAAATGGTAACCAGTGGCGGGGGTGACATGTCAATAATGTGGAGGAATCTCGTCGCGCAAGCTGAACGCTTGCTCCGATTGCGGTGCGTTTTGTTGCTGTTCACGCAAGGCGCGGATTTCCGCGGCCAGCAGGTCGATTTGCAGTTGCTGACGATAAACCATGCGATTTAGTTCGTCGACCAGGTCTTCGGTGTAACTGATCTTGATTTCGAGTTCGGTGATGCGTGATTCCACGAGATGTCCTTATTTTTCGCTGCGCCAGTCGCGCAGGGTTTCCTTGGGGGGCGGTGGGGGTACATCGTTGCGCGGCCGGATCAGAGGCAGGGCGCCGCCGATGACTACGATCAGGCATATGCCTAGGATTATCCAACCTTCGTTCATGTGTGACTCCATTGCGTGTTGAGGAGAGTTTACTGTGCTTCGAAAAAATTCGCGAAGGGCTGTTGACATCGGCTTCTACGTCTATATAATGCGCGCTTCCTTAGGCGGTTAGCTCAGTTGGTTAGAGCGCCACGTTGACATCGTGGAGGTCGTTGGTTCGATTCCAATACCGCCTACCAAAATTCCTGACGGAGCTGAATTGATGAATTTCCGAACTTGCACCGCAGTTCAGAAACGCTAATCGAGTCAGCCTTCGTTTGACCAAAAAAGTGCGGCTCACCCCGCACTTTTTTTTCGCCTAGAGATTTGCCATGCCTGATATCAAACTGCCTGATGGTTCCATCCGCTCATTTGAACAGTCGGTAACAATTGCCGAAGTGGCAGCCAGCATTGGTGCTGGCCTGGCCCGTGCCGCATTGGGCGGCAAAGTTGATGGCAATCTCGTCGATACCTCTTATCTGATCGACAGGAATGTCGATCTGGCCATTATCACCGAGCGTGATCCTGACGGGCTGGAGCTGATCCGTCACTCGACCGCCCACCTGCTGGCCTATGCCGTCAAGGAATTGTTCCCTGAGGCGCAGGTCACCATCGGCCCGGTCATCGAAAACGGCTTTTATTACGATTTTGCCTACAAGCGCCCGTTTACGCCGGAAGACCTGGTGGCCATCGAAAAGCGCATGGCAGAGCTGGCCAAGAGGGATATTCCGGTTACCCGTGAAGTCTGGGCGCGCGACGACGCGGTGAAGTTCTTCCTTGATCTTGGCGAGAAATACAAGGCTGAGCTGATCGGCGCAATTCCGGCTGGCCAGCAGGTTTCGCTCTACCGCGAAGGTGATTTCATCGATCTCTGTCGCGGCCCGCATGTGCCGACCACGGCCAAGCTTAAGGTCTTCAAGCTGATGAAGGTGGCTGGTGCCTACTGGCGTGGCGATTCAAAGAACGAGATGCTGCAGCGTATCTACGGCACGGCTTGGGCCAAGAAGGAAGATCTCGATGCCTATCTGCACATGCTGGAAGAGGCTGAGAAACGCGATCATCGTCGCCTCGGCAAGCAGTTTGACCTGTTTCACATGCAGGATGAGGCTCCTGGCCTGGTTTTCTGGCACCCCAAGGGTTGGGCGATCTGGCAGGAAATCGAAAGTTACATGCGCGCCGTCTACCGCAACAATGGCTATCAGGAAGTGCGTTGTCCGCAGATTCTCGACAAGGCCTTGTGGGAAAAGTCGGGGCACTGGGAGCACTACAAGGACAACATGTTCACGACCTCATCGGAAAACCGCGACTATGCGGTCAAGCCAATGAACTGTCCCGGCCATGTCCAGGTCTTCAATGCCGGCCTGCGCTCCTATCGCGAATTGCCGCTGCGCTACGGTGAGTTTGGTTCCTGTCACCGCAACGAACCGGCTGGCGCCTTGCATGGCCTGATGCGCGTTCGTGGATTCGTGCAGGATGATGGCCATATCTTCTGTACCGAAGACCAGATTGAATCCGAAGTCACGGCTTTCAATGCCTTGGTCAAGAAGGTGTATGCCGATTTCGGTTTCAACGATGTTGCTGTCAAGCTGGCCTTGCGCCCGGATAGCCGGGTCGGTTCAAACGAGGTCTGGGATAAGGCCGAGGACGCCCTGCGTCAGGGGCTTCGTGCTTCTGGTCTGGAGTGGACGGAGTTGCCGGGCGAGGGTGCATTCTACGGCCCGAAAATCGAATTCCACATCAGGGATGCCATCGGCCGTTCCTGGCAGTGTGGCACCATGCAGGTCGACTTCTCGATGCCGGGCCGTCTCGGCGCCGAGTATGTCGGTGCGGACGATACGCGCAAGGTGCCGGTTATGTTGCACCGGGCCATTCTCGGTTCGCTGGAGCGTTTCATTGGCATCCTGATCGAGAACTTTTCTGGCGCGCTGCCGTTGTGGCTGGCGCCAGTGCAGGTCATGGTGCTGAACATCTCTGAAAAACAGGCCGATTACGCTACCGAGGTCGCGCAAAAGCTACACTCGGCGGGCTTCCGGGCCGAGTCGGATTTGCGTAACGAGAAAATTACCTATAAAATCCGGGAACATAGCTTGAACCGGCTGCCTTATCAGCTCGTTGTGGGCGATAAGGAAAAAGCG
>JAGTRS010000020.1 GCA_018262195.1 Pseudomonadota bacterium
CGGTCCAGCGCCTTGACCCGGCTCTGCGCCTGCTTGGCCTTGCTGGCCTTGGCCTTGAAGCGGTTGATGAAGGATTGCAGGTGGGCGATCTTCTCGGCCTGCTTGGCCATCGTTGCCTGCTGGAGGAGCATCTGCTCGGCACGCATGTCTTCGAACTTGCTGTAGTTGCCGCCGTAACGGACCAATTTGGCGTTGTCGATGTGCAGCGTGACGCCGGTGATGGCGTCGAGGAATTCGCGGTCATGGCTGATCATGACCAGCGTGCCCTGGTAGCGCTTGAGCCAGGCTTCGAGCCAGACGAGGGCGTCCAAGTCGAGGTGGTTGGTCGGTTCGTCGAGCAGCAGGATGTCGGACGGGCACATCAGGGCGCGGGCCAGTTGCAAACGCATGCGCCAGCCGCCGGAGAAGCTGTCGACCGGATTGTGCAGTTCGGAAACCTTGAAGCCGAGGCCGAGGATCAGCGACTGGGCGCGGGCTTCGGCGTCATGCTCGCCGGCGTCGTTGAGCGCCATGTAGGCCTCGGCCATGCGCATCCCGTCGTCACTGGCTTCTGCATCGTGCACCTCGTTGCGGGCGGCGAGCAGCTTGGTGTCGCCATCGATGACGAAATCGGTCGCGCTCTGCGCGGTTTCCGGCATGTCCTGGGCAACCTGGCCCATCTGCCACTGTTTGGGAATCGAATAATCGCCGCCATCCTCATGCAACGTGCCGTTGAGCAGCGCGAACAGCGTGGACTTGCCGGCACCGTTGCGGCCGACCAGGCCGACCTTCTCACCGGGATTGATGGTGACGGAGGCCTTGTCGAGCAGCACTTTCGAGCTGCGGCGCAGGGTGACGTTCTTGAGGATGATCATGGGGTGTTCGTTTCTTCAGAGGGTGGGCGCGCACGCCCGGTCAGGCAATGATGTCGCCATCAACATAGAACCAGCGGCCGTCTTCGCGGACGAAGCGGCTTATTTCGTGGAGGCGGTGGCCGCGTCCGTCAATCCGGTAGCGAGCGACGAATTCGACGGTGGCGTGGTTTTCATCCGTTGGCTGGTGGCGTTTCACCTCCAGCCCGAGCCATTTCGTGCCGTCATCTTCAGCCAGATCGAGATTGATCGGCCGGGTCGATGGATGCCAGCTGGCCAGCAGGTAATCGTCCAGCTTCTGCACATAGGCGCTGTAGCGCGAACGCATCAGAGCTTCGGCCGTTTGGGCAATATCCGCCCCGGCGTGCAGGCGGCCGCAGCAATCGGCGTAACGCCTGCCGCTGCCACAAGGACAGGCGTCGCCGGTTTTCACTTCGCTTCGACGACTTCGCCGCCGAGGGCTTCAACCAGTTGCGGCAGGAAGCGCGACAGTTCACCGGTCATCAGTGCGAAATCGGCATCGAACTGCTCATCGGCGTGTTCAGCGCTTTTCTCGGCTTCTTCCTTGAGAATATCGAGGAAGGCGAGGCGCTTCACTTCCAGCTTTTCGCCGAGCACGAAGGAAATGCGGTCATCCCAGGTCAGCGCCAGCTTGGTCGGCATCTTGCCGCTGGCCAGATGGGCCTTGATCTCGCCGCTGATTTCATCGCCCAGCGGGTGACGGACATAACGAACCGCCGCTTTTTCCTCGCCCGCCGCCTTCAGTTCACAATCACGATCAATGGTAAAACCAGCCGGGGCCTCGCCGCCGGCCAGCCAGTCAGCCATCGCCGCTTGCGGCGAAACCTGGGTGTGCAGCATGGTCAGCGGGAACTCATCGAGGCAATGACGCAGGTGTTCGATCACCTCCTCGGCCTTGGCCGGGCTGCCGGCATCGACACAGAACCAGCCGTTTTTCGGATCGATCCAGACGTAGGTGGTGCGGCGGCGGGTGAAAGCGCGCGGCATCAGTTCTTCGGTCACGCGCTCGCGCAACTCCTTCAACTGCTTGCGGCCGGGGGCATAGCCCTGCTGGGCTTCCATCAGTTCAGCGCGCTCCTTGACCTCTTCATTGACCACGGAAGACGGCAGCAAGCGTTGCTCTACACTCAACGCGATCATCCACTGCTGGCCGAGCGAATAGACCAGTGCGCCATCACGGCGCGGCGATACCCAGCCACGGCTCATTGGCTGGTTGCTGGGGCACTTCACGAACGGCCCGCGGGAGAGTTGTTCGTCAAATTTGGCGAGGTCGATATTCCACGGCGTCGGCAGACGATAAAGCTGGAGATTCTTGAACCACATGTGTTGTATTCCTTGCAGGCGCTGTTCAGCGCTTCTTGAAAATCACGTCCCAGACGCCATGGCCGAGGCGCAGGCCACGGTTTTCGAATTTGGTCAGCGGACGGTAGTCCGGTCGGGGGGCGAAGCCTTCCGACGAATTGACCAGCGTCGGCTCGCCGGAGAGCACTTCCAGCATCTGGTGGGCGTACTCTTCCCAGTCGGTGGCGCAATGGAAATAGCCACCCGGTTTCAGTCGTGAGGCCAGCAGCGCAACAAACGGCGACTGGATCAGCCGGCGCTTGTTGTGGCGGGCCTTGTGCCATGGATCGGGGAAGAAGACATGGACGCCATCGAGCGAGCCTTCCGGCAACATGTCGCGCACCACTTCCACCGCATCGTGCTGGCAGATGCGCAGGTTGGTCAGCTCGCGTTCGGCGATCTGCTTGCACAGCGCACCAACACCCGGCACATGCACCTCGACGCCGAGGTAGTCGATGTCGCGGTTGGCATCGGCGATCTTGGCCGTTGTTTCACCCATGCCGGTGCCGATTTCGAGCACTTTCGGATTATTCCGGCCAAAGAAGGCGGCCAGATCGATCGGCTGCGGCACATAGACCAAGCCGATCTTCGGCATCATCTCGGCGTAGTAGTTTTCCTGGGCAGACGACATGCGGCCGGCGCGGCGCACGTAGCTTTTAATGTGGCCATAGCCTTCACGGCCTTCTTCGTAGACGCCTTCGCCAACGTTGGCCGGTTGAATCAGGGGTGTGTTGCTCATGAGCCGATTAATCCAGAGGTCGGCGACGAAGGGTCGGCCGAGTAGTATTTGCGGGCCATGCGGCCCGCCAGGAAAGCCTCGCGGCCTGCTTCAACACCCTTCTTCATGGCGCTGGCCATCAGTACCGGGTTCTTGGCGTGGGCGATGGCAGTATTCATAAGAACGCCGTCGCAGCCCAGTTCCATCGCAATCGCTGCATCGGAGGCTGTACCAACGCCGGCATCGACGATGATCGGCACCTTGGCATTGTCGATGATCAAACGCAGATTCCAGGGATTGACGATGCCCATACCGGAGCCGATCAGCGAGGCGAGCGGCATGACCGCCACACAACCGATCTCTTCCAGCATCTTGGCCTGAATCGGATCGTCGGCACAGTAGACCATGACCTGAAAACCTTCCTTGACCAGCGTTTCGGCGGCCTTCAGGGTTTCCGGCATGTTCGGGAACAGGTTGGTCGGATCGCCAAGCACCTCCAGCTTGCACAGAGGATGACCATCGAGCAGTTCGCGCGCCAGACGCAGCGTGCGCACCGCATCATCAGCGGTGTAACAGCCAGCCGTGTTGGGCAGGATGGTGAATTTTGACGGCGGAATGGCATCCAGCAGGTTGGGCTGGGTGGCATCCTGGCCAATGTTGGTGCGGCGGATGGCGACGGTGACAATCTCGGCACCGGAGGCGTCGATAGCAGCCCGTGTTTCAGCGAAGTCCTTGTACTTGCCGGTGCCGACCAGCAAACGGGAGCGGTACGCCTTGCCGGCGATAGTCAGTTGATGCATGGAGTTAGCTCCTTAACCGCCGCCGACGGCGACGACGATTTCAAGTTGATCGCCTGTCGCCAGCGCCGTGGTGGCATGCTGGCTCTTGGGGACGATTTCGCCGTTACGTTCGACGGCGATGCGCTTGCCGGCATAACCAAGCTGTTCGATCAGCCCGGCCACGGTCAGCGCTGCGGAAAACTGGCGAGATTCGCCATTGATTTTGAGTTCGAGCATCGGGCTATTTTAACAAGCCGCGAGGTTTTCTCGGTGCGCTGGTGAATAGACGGTCATAGAGCCAGTTGGGCAACAGACGCAGTACTTTGGCCACGACGCCCATCTGCCAGGGGATCACGGCATAGGTCGTACCGCGCTCAATGGTAGCGGCAAAAAGTTCGGCTGCTTTGTCGACCGGCAGCAAGAACGGCATTTGGTAAGGATTGACCGCCGTCATCGGCGTTTCGATATAGCCCGGCGCGATGGTCACCACCTTGATGCCGTACGGTCGCATTTCGAGACGCAGGCTTTCCAGATAGGTGATCGCCGCCGCCTTCGAAGCTGAATAGGCTTCCGCCCCTGGCAGGCCGCGAATTCCGGCCACCGAAGCGATGCCAACCAGCCTTTTCTTGCCGCCGGCAGCTTTCATTGCCGGAATGAAGGGCGCAAAGGTCGCCGCCATGCCGAAGACGTTGGTGTCCATGACGCGCCGGAAGACCGCCAGGTCTTCCTCGTATTCGGTCAGCGTACCGGCCGAAACTCCGGCATTGGCGATGATGATGTCCGGCGCCCCGAAGCGGGCCAGGAAATCCGCAGCGGCTGCGTGCAAGGCGGGCGCATCGGCGACATCAAGGGCGTAGCAGGCATGGCAGCCGCCGAGGCGTTGATTCAGCCCGTCGAGAAACCCGGCCCGACGAGCCACCAGACCGAGCGTCGCACCTTTTGCCGCGTAGTAAACGGCAAGCGCCTCGCCGATACCCGACGAGGCGCCCGTGATGAAGACCTTGAGTGTCAATTATTTCTTGCCACTGCCCTTGCCCGACTTTTCACTGCGTGCCTTGGCAATCAGGCTGTCGGCGATGGCCAGGGTTTCGTTGAAATCCTTGCCGCCGACCAGGAACTTGCCTTCAACCGCCAGTGCCGGCACCCCGGTGATCTTGTAGGCCTGGGCCATCTGGTCGCCGCGTTTGACCTTGCTCATGACACCGAAAGAGTTGAAGGTTTCGCCGAATTTCTTCGCATCGACACCTTTCTTGACAACCCATTCGGTCAAAGCCTTTTCCTCGAACAGGTTCTGGCGCTCCGTGTGGATCGCCCGGAAGATATCAGTCTCAAGGCGATGCAGATCGCCAGTGATTTCCAGCGCGTAATAAAGCTTGGCAATGTTCGCCCAGGCAGCGCGACCGAAGGTGATCGGCACTTTCTTGACGACGACATCGCCCTGTTGCTTGGCCACCCAGGCGGTCAGCAGCGGATTGAAATCGGCACAGTGCGGGCAACCGTAGCTGAAAAACTCAAGCACTTCGATCTTCGCGGCATCCTCCGTCGGCTGGGGCGGCGTGATCGGCGTGTAGGGCGCATTCTGGGCAAAGGACGGCATTGCCACGGCAAGGGCCGCGCCGAACGCAAAAACGGTGCTGACAAAACTGCGACGTGAAACCTTCATTCGCTACTCCTATTTGGACAGTTGAGCTTCAATGCCTGATTTGGCAAGCTCGGCACGCACTTTGTTCAATTCATCGATCTTCGTGTAGGGGCCAACCCGAACGCGATAGAAGGTCTTGTCCTGAATCATCACCTGCTGGACAACAGCCTCTATACCCATAAACGCGAGCTTGGCCTTTTGGTTGTCAGCATCCTGCGCCGTGCTGAACGAGCCAGCCTGCAGGAAGAGCGGTGTCTTCGATTCCTTGGATTCTTCCTTCTTGTCGTCTTTTTTCGGCTCTTCCTTCTTGGCATCCGGTTTCGGGGTCTTGTCCGGCACCGCATCCGCCTTGCCCGGCAGGATGTCGTAGAACTGGAAGCGCTTCTCGGGAATCGGATCGCCCGGCTTGCCCGGCAAGGCCAAAGGCTGGCCCGGCTGCCCGTTGGCGCCTTCGACCTTGGCCGGAGGCTGCGCTCGTTCGACGAAGGGCAGGGGTGACTTGTTCATGTACCAGACCACCCCGGCCGCAATCCCGACTCCAAGCACCAGGCCGATGAACATGCCGATCAGCGTACCGCCCCCGGACTTCTTTTTCGCCGGGGCGCTCTTGCGGGATTTCATATCGCGACTCATCAAATTTCCTTACATGGAGTCCGGGCAGCTGACACCGAGAATCGTCATTCCGTTACGGATGGTCTGGCGGACAGCAGCAGCCAGCGCGACACGGGCATCACGCAGGGCGGCATCGTCAACCAGCATGCGTTCGGCGTTGTACCAACCGTGGAACTCGCCGGCCAGATCCTTCAGGTAGAAGGCAATCAGGTGCGGTGCCAACTCGCGTGCAGCGCCATCGATGACGTCGCGGAATTCCGCCAGCTTGCTGGCAATGGCCAATTCGCGCGGATTGTCGAGCAGCGCCAGATTTGCATCGGCCAGGGTGGCCAGATCGCCGCCCCACTGGTTGATCACCGAGCAGACGCGGGCATGGGCGTACTGGATGTAATAGACCGGGTTCTCGTTGGTCTGGCTCTTGGCCAGATCGAGGTCGAAATCGAGGTGCTGGTCGGACTTACGCAGCGCATAGAAGAAACGGCAGGCATCGTTGCCGACTTCACCGCGCAGTTCGCGCAGGGTGACAAACTCGCCGGAACGCGTAGACATCGAAGCCTTCTGGCCATTGCGATAAAGCACGGCGAACTGGACCAGCGCCACCTGCAGCTTGCCGGCATCCAGCCCCAGGGCAGTGATCGCCCCGTTTACGCGGGAAATATAGCCGTGGTGATCGGCGCCCCAGATGTTGATGACCTTGTCGAAGCCACGCTCGAACTTGTTCAGGTGATAGGCGATATCGGAGGCGAAATAGGTGTAGAGGCCGTTCTCGCGCTGGACGACGCGGTCCTTCTCATCGCCGAAAGTCGTCGACTTGAACCAGCGGGCGCCGTTCTGCACGTACAGGTGGCCGTTCTTTTCGAGCAGATCGACGCAACGGGCTACTAGGCCGGTATCGAACAGCGCCTGCTCGGAGAACCAGACGTCGAAATGGACGCCGAACTCTTCCAGATCGTCGCGGCCGTCGGCCAACTGCTCGGACAAGGCATGCTGGTGCACGTAGGCCCAATCGGGGCCGAGCAACGCCTTGGCATTGGCGATCAGCGCGTCAAGATGCTGTTCGCGCTGCGCCTTGGCTTCGTCGTCAGCACGATCAGCGCCCGGCTGGCCAGGCGTACCGGCCAATACGGCATCCACTGCACGCACATATTTGTCACCATGTGCAGCGGTCATCTGGGCGGCCATGTCACGCACGTATGAACCCTGATAGCCATTGGGCGGGAAAGGCACGCTGACGCCGTGTTGATCGAGATAGCGCAGCCAGGTCGATACGGCCAGAATGTCCATCTGCCGACCGGCATCATTGACGTAATACTCGCGGGTCACATCCCAGCCGGCGAAAGTCAGCAGACTGGACAAGGAAGCGCCGTAAGCGGCACCGCGACCATGGCCGACATGCAACGGACCGGTCGGGTTGGCCGACACAAATTCGACCTGCACCTTTTGCCAGGCCCCCTGCGTCGAACGGCCAAAATTCTCGCCCTCGGCCAGCACCGCCTTGACGACATTGGTCTTGATCCCGGCATCGAGCGTGAAATTGATGAAGCCCGCCCCGGCCACTTCGGCCTTGGTCACCAGCTTCGAGGGCGGCAATTCGGCCAGCAGCTGGTTGGCAATCTCACGCGGGTTCTTTTTCAGCGCCTTGGCCAGTTGCATGGCCAGGTTGGTGGCGAAATCGCCATGCGTCGGATCACGCGGGCGCTCGAGTTGAATGGGGGTATCGGTTGCAGCAGGTGCAACGCTGGCCAGCGCCTGTTGCAACAGGGCGGTCAGCTGGGTTTTAACGTCTTGGGCCATTGATTTGCAGCGGAAAAATCCAAAACGGCGATTATACGCTGCCGATGCCCGGGTTCTGCTTCGTAATTACCGACCAGGCAGCGAGTTTCTCCGGATAACTGCGCGCCGCATGGGCCGGACTGGTCGATGGCAAGCGGGCGAAGTGGAGGCCTTTGCCGCCCAGCCCCGGAAGCACATGACGACGAAAGCTGGCCTCGGCCGTGCCGCCATTGAAATAGACGTTTCTGATACTGGGATGAGCCGCAAAAAATGCTGGAAAGTCATTGACGCAGACCGAGCTATTAACGATATCGGAGTCCAGACTGCCGTAGCGCTCGCAAGTGAAGATCACGTCCCACAAAGCCACGCCGGCCGCCTGCAGCTTCTCCAGTCGCTGGGCATAAGGAAGGGCCGGCCCTGCACCGATCAGATCCCCGATAATTCGCCAGAAGGCATTCCGCTCATTGGCGTAGTACTGCCCGGCCCGCAAGGATGGCTCGCCCGGCATGCTGCCGAGGATGAGAATCCGGGCGCGGCTATCGGCGACCGGCGGAAAGCCTTGAATCTGGGAGGCCAGTGACATTAAAGCGCTCAGCCACCCATCACCCGGTTCTTGCCGGCTCGCTTGGCCAGGTACATGGCCTGGTCAGCCCGCCGGATCGCGTCGGTACCGCTTTCTTCCGGCTTCAACTGGGCCACGCCTGCACTGAAGGTAATCAAAATCTTTTCATTCCCGCTCAGGTAGATCGCCTTGGTAAGCTCGCGCTGCAAGCGGGTCATCGCCTCGATACCCTGCTCAAGTGTCGTATCCGGCATCAGGACAACGAACTCCTCGCCGCCGTAACGAGCCAGCGTATCGCTCGGCCGCAGGTTGCTCCGGGTAACGTCAGCCAGATGGATCAAGGCGCCATCGCCGGCATCATGGCCAAGCCGGTCATTGAGTTTCTTGAAATTATCGATATCGAGCAGGCTGATCGACAGTGGTAGGTCCTTGCGCCGCATGCATGAAACCTCACGCGCCAAGGCCTCATCCAGACCCTTGCGGTTCAGGGCATCGGTCAATGGGTCGTGGCGGGCCAGCGCGCTGGCGTTATCCAGTTCCTGATGCAACTGCATCAGCTCCGACTCGGTGATCAACACCTTGTCTTGCAACGTTTTCAATTGCTCGCGTGATAGCGCGGTTTCTTCGGCCATCGCATGTGTTGCATTGATCACATCATCCAGCAAAGGCCGCAAATCATCGACGCTTGAGACCTTCTCGATCTGGCGAGCGCTTTCCTCGATGCGCCCCTCGAACTCACTGCTCGAGCGGTTCATGGTCGCCAGTCGCTCAATGAACTCGGCCAGCATATGGCGCATTTCAGCCTGCGCCTCGACAGAACGAGACTTGGCACGCCCCTGCCTTTCCATGACATCGCGCAAGCGACGCTCCATCTCGTCGAGATGGCGCAGGGTCAAGGGCGGGGCAACAGCAGCCAGAAGGCCATCAATCTGCCCCTTGAGCCAGCTGTCATCAACACTCAGCTCGCCAATATTCTCGATGATCATATGCAGGAGCTTGAGCAAGGCCCCTTTGATCTCTACCTGCTCTTCGGCCGCGGCGCACACCTGGTAAGCCAGACTGGCCAGAAGCTCCTGAACAAGAGTAAGTTCGACCGTCGGCTGCTTGAGCAGCAGCAGCAATCCACCAGCCATTTCGGCAACACGCGAGTTATCGTCACCCAGCGCCGGCAGAACACCTTCAACCAGACGGGCGAGCTTGCCGGCAAACTCAGCGGGCAGCGAGGGCGGCTGAGTAGCCTGCTCGCCGGATGGCGGCACAACACCGGCTTGGGCAAATGCATTCAACGCCTCGCTCACACACTGCCAGCTACGACGGCCAATTGCCGAACCGAGCAAATCCAGCGACTGCTGTTGCCGCTCATTGCGGGGCACCAGCTGAGTCGACAGTTGCCGCAACGGGCCTTCCGGAAAAGGAAGGGTATTCGGCACGCCGGCTATCTCGTTGTAGCACGCCTGATAATTGGCCGGCGTCGGCTGCAAGTGACTGGTAGCAAGGCGCCTTAGCGCTTCTCGCGCAATATCTGAGGGCTGTTTTTGGTCGTTCATGGAGGCGATAAATGGCTTCGGTGGCGAGACAAGGCACCTGCAGAGTCGGTAAGTGAGTTTATCCCATCCGGGCTCTCGACTTGCAAGATAGTTCGCCTCGACTTTCGCCACTTGGCAGCGCATGGCTTGAAGCCCCAAATCGCCGGGCCGCAACTTGCGTTGGCGTGTTAACATGCTCGTTTAGCTTTGCAGCCCGGCCCGGCCGGCGTTTACCGTCAAATGCGTATCCTTCGCCTGCTCAAGATCGCCTCTGTTGCCAGCCGCTTCGGTCTGGACGAGATGGTGCTCGAACACGAGCCGAGCGGCCGTCTCGTGCGCATCGCCAATGCCCTGCAATTCTGGCGCGACCTGACTACCCCGCGCGCCGTTCGCCTGCGCCTCGCCCTGGAATCACTGGGGCCGATTTTCGTCAAGTTCGGCCAGGTGTTATCCACCCGCCGCGACCTGATGCCGCCCGACATTGCCGACGAACTGGCCAGGCTGCAGGATCGCGTCCCGCCGTTCGACTCGGCGCTTGCCCTGGCTGAAATCGAAAAAGCCTACGGACGCCCAGCCAGCGAAGTCTTTGCCGAGTTCGACGCGACCCCGATCGCCTCCGCCTCGATCGCCCAGGTTCACTTCGCCAAGTTGCGTGACGAGGATGGCGGCCACGAGGTCGCGGTCAAGATTCTCCGCCCCAACATGCTCGCGGTTATCGAGCACGATCTGGCGCTGATGGACAACCTGGCCATGCTGCTTGAAAAGCTGTGGTCAGATGGCAAGCGCCTGAAACCGCGCGAGGTGGTCGCTGAATTCGCCAAATACCTACGCGACGAACTCGACCTGATGCGGGAAGCGGCCAATGCCTCGCAACTCCGGCGCAATTTCACCGACTCGACACTACTGATCGTTCCCGAGGTGCATTGGGATTTCTGTACCTCGACTGTAATGGTGATGGAGCGCATGAAGGGCACGCCGATCTCGCAGATCGACAAGCTGCGCGCCGACGGTATCGACCTCTCCAAACTGTCGGCTGCCGGGGTCGAGATCTTCTTCACGCAGGTCTTCCGCGACGGCTTCTTCCACGCCGACATGCACCCGGGAAACATCTTCGTCGCCCCCGATGGCCGCTACATCGCCCTTGATTTCGGCATCGTCGGCACACTGACCGACTCGGACAAGAACTACCTCGCCCAGAACTTTCTCGCCTTCTTCCGCCGCGATTACAAGCGCGTCGCCGAAGCCCACATCGAGTCGGGCTGGGCGCCGAAAGACACCCGGGTTGACGAGTTCGAAGCGGCCATCCGCGCCGTCTGCGAACCGATCTTCGACCGCCCGCTAAAGGATATTTCCTTCGGCAAGATCCTGCTCCGCCTGTTCCAGACCTCGCGTCGCTTCAACGTCGAGATCCAGCCGCAACTGGTCATGCTGCAGAAGACACTGCTCAACATTGAGGGTCTCGGCCGCCAGCTTGACCCTGAACTCGACCTCTGGAAGACCGCCAAGCCCTTCCTCGAGCGCTGGATGAGCGAACAGATAGGCTGGCGCGGATTGATCAAGACCTTCAAGCAGGAGGCGCCCTATCTGGCGCGCACCATTCCACAACTGCCGCGCCTCGTCCATCAGGCGCTGTCCAATCCGACCAAGGCCGACCTGCAACCTCAACTCACCCAACTGATCGCCGCCCAGCACCAGCAGAACCGCTGGCTGGCCATCATCGCCCTGTTGCTCGCCCTGCTCGTCGGCGCGCTGTTCGCCTGACCCGATGGCTGTAGTCACCCTCGAAACCTTCACTGCTGAGCACGTTGCCGAGTGGTTCGCCACCCGAGACATCAACAAGGCAAAACCCTACGTCGACCTGGTTCGCGACCTTGAGATCAATGGCAGCCAGCTCAGTGCCATCGTCCCCGGCTCGGCCAAGATGCCTTATACGGTGCAGGCCTACCTGAGCCAGGCACAAAGCGGCGAAATGATGGTGGTCAGCCGTTGTACCTGCAATGTCGGCCGCCACTGCAAACACGTCGCGGCCATGCTGCTCAAGGCCATCGAGGAGCGCAACCCGAAGGAACGAGTCAGCAATAGCGTCCTTTCCTGGGTCGAAGACCTGCGCCGTACCTCGATTGCCGTCGCCAAGAAAAAAGCCCGCCCGGCCAGCGCCCGGCAGCAGCTGTTCTACATCCTTAAATGGACGGCCGACAAGCGTCATTTCGGCATCGAGATCCGCAAGGGCAAGTTCCCGGAAAGCGCCGAAGAATGGTGGAAGGTCGACCGCGCGCTGGTCACCCCGCCGCAGTTCGTCACCGAGGAAGACCTCGGCATCCTGCGCCTGATCTGGGCTGACCGCGGCCACGAGACTGGATTGCGAGCGTTCGGCCTCGGGCCGGCACACGGCGCTGAAATCCTGCAGCGCATGGCGGCCAGCCACCGGCTTTACCCGGAAGACGATCTTGGCCTGCCGCTCAACGCCAGCGCTATCCGCCCGGCCAGCATCGGCTGGCAGGTCGACGGCATGGGCTTCCAACGTCCCTATCTGAAGCCGGAACCATCGGCCGAGATGATCATCAACGTCGATCCGCCTTGGTACGTCGATCTGGCCGAAGGTGAAGCCGGCCCGCTCGAGGTAACCGGCAACCCCGGTGTGGTCAATCGCCTGTTCTCGCTGCCGCCACTGTCCGCCAAGGAAGCGGCACTGGTCGCCGAAGCATTGTCCGAACTTGCCCCCGACCTGCCGCTGCCCGGCGACGATGCCGGCGCCCGCCTGCGCCTGGTCGATGCCCCGCTGCAACCGATCCTCCAGTTCGAAACACTGCATACCCATGGCCATCGCGCCTGGCGCAACTATCCGCAGAATTTCGGCGGCGACTCCTTCGATGTCGCCAAGGTCGTATTCCGCTACGCCGACACCGATGTCCGCCCCGAAGAAAAAAGTGAATTCATCACCCTGCCCGAAGGCGAGACTATCCGCCTGAAACGCCGGCCGGAAAAGGAAGCCAGGGCCCTGCAGACACTGGAAGGTTTTGGCCTGCAAAAGATTCCCAGCCACACCCTGCACACCTTTGGCAGCCCGCCGGAAGGCATCTATGGGCTGGCCGAAGAATCGCTGTGGGTGCCCTTCATGCAGGACGCCCAGCGCCTGAAGGAAGCCGGCTGGCAGATCGAATTCCCCGAGGACTTCCGCCACCACGTGATCGAAGTTGATGGCTGGGAAGCCGAGCTGTTCGAGGCCGACAACGGCTGGTTTAACCTCGACATGGGCATCATCGTCGAAGGCGAACGCCTGCCGCTGGCCCCGCTGCTCGCCAACCTTTTCCGCACCGACCCGCGCTGGCTGGAAGCGACCGAACTCGAACGCGTGCCCGACACCGAGGGCATCGACCTCTACACCCCCCGTGGCAAGCGGCTGCGCGTGCCGGCCGGCCGCATCAAGCCCCTCGCCGCGACGCTGATCGACCTGTTCGACGGCTTCTCCGGTGGCAATGTGCTGCGCCTGTCACGCTTCGATGCGCCGCGTCTGGCCGAACTGTCCGACATCAGCCGCTGGCAGTTCCGCGGTCAGAGCGACATCATGGCCATGGCCGAACGCCTGCTCGACGCCCAGGGTATTGGCGATGTCGCGCCCCCTGCCGGCTTCCGGCTTGATCTGCGCCCTTATCAAAAGGAAGGCCTGGCCTGGCTGCAATTCCTGCGCGAACATGAACTGTCGGGTATTCTGGCTGACGACATGGGTCTCGGCAAGACCGCCCAGACCCTGGCTCACCTGCTGCTTGAAAAGGAAGCCGGTCGCCTGGAAAAACCGGCCCTGATCATCCTGCCGACTTCGCTGATCTTCAACTGGAAGAACGAGGCGGCGCGTTTCGCCCCCGACCTCAAGGTACTGTCGCTGCACGGCCCGGAACGCAAGACCCAATTTGGTGAAATCACCAAACACGACGTAATCCTGACCACCTACCCGCTGCTCTGGCGCGATGCCGACGAACTGATGCAGCACAGCTACCACCTGCTCATTCTCGATGAGGCGCAGACGGTCAAGAACGCCCAGAGTCAGAGCGCCGAGGCGGTGCGCAAGATCGACGCTCGCCATCGCCTGTGCCTGACCGGTACGCCGCTGGAAAATCATCTCGGTGAGTTGTGGAGCCAGTTCGACTTCCTGCTCCCCGGCTTCCTCGGCACCAGCAAGCAGTTCAACCGCCACTGGCGGACACCGATCGAGAAGCAGGGCGACATGGCCCGGCGCAGCCTGCTGGCGCGGCGCATTCGCCCCTTCATCCTGCGTCGCAAGAAGGAAGACGTGGCACAGGAACTGCCGCCGAAGACCATCATCATCCGCAGCGTCGAACTCGAAGGCGCCCAGCGCGACCTCTACGAAACCGTTCGGGCGGCGATGGATGCCAAGGTACGCGATGAAATCGCCAGCAAGGGTTTTGCCCGCAGCCAGATCGTCATCCTCGATGCCCTGCTCAAGCTGCGTCAGGTCTGCTGCGATCCTCGCCTGGTCAAGGCCAACTCCGCCCGCAAGGTAACGGAACGGGCCAAACTCGATCTGCTGATGGCCATGCTGCCCGAGTTGGTCGACGAAGGCCGGCGCGTCCTCGTCTTCTCGCAATTCACCAGCATGCTGGCACTGATCGAACATGAACTCGACAAGGCCGGGATTACCTACGTCACACTGACCGGCGACACCGTCGACCGCGAAGTACCGATCCGCCGCTTCCAGGACTGCGAAGTGCCGATCTTCCTGATCAGTCTGAAGGCTGGTGGTGTCGGTCTCAACCTGACGGCCGCCGACACCGTGATCCACTACGACCCGTGGTGGAACCCGGCCGTCGAAAACCAGGCCACCGACCGCGCCCACCGCCTTGGTCAGGACAAGCCGGTCTTCGTTTACAAGCTGATCGTCAGTGGCAGTATCGAGGAAAAAATTCTCGCCCTGCAGGAACGCAAGGCCGAACTGGCCGCTGGCATTCTGTCCGATGACCATCGCGTGGATGTCAAGTTCGGTACTGACGACCTCGCAGCACTGTTTGAGCCATTGCCGGAGTAAGCAGGGCGCCACGGGGTACATGCATCAGGTTGCTATCAAATTTCCGGTACAGCCCCCACCGTATCGATACCGCTTAGGCGCGGCAATGCCTACAATAGCCACAACAGGGTTTTCTAATAGAGGATTTGCCATGTACCGCATCATCGCTCTGCTTTGCCTTGGGCTCACCACCGCTACAGCCCATGCCGAGGAATGGATGGTCAAGAAAAAATTGGCCGTCAGCTTCGACGATGCCAAGGAATCAGTCGTCATGGCCATCGAAAACCGTGGCCTAGTGATCAATTACACCTCGCATATCGCCGACATGCTGGCCCGGACCGGGTCTGACATTGGTGCAACTCGCCAGATCTTCGACAAGGCAGAGATCGTCGAATTCTGTTCGGCCAAGCTGTCGCGCAAGATGATGGAAGTAGACCCGCACAACATCGTGCTCTGCCCCTTTGCCATCTCGATCTATACCTTGCCTGGCGAAAAAAATACGACTTGGCTGGCCTACCGGCTACCCAAGGGCGAAGCTGCGAAACTGGTCGCGCCCTTGTTCAAGGAAATCGCTGCCGAAGTCGGGCAATGATTCGCCCCTGAACGGCGCCGACGCAAGCACTTGGCTCAGCGTCCGGCGGCAAAGTCCAGCCACCGCAGCAGAGCTGCGTACAACAGATTGGGATCAACCGGCTTGCTGACAAAGTCGTTCATGCCGGCAGCCATGCATTGCTCTCGATCCTCGGCAAAGGCATTGGCTGTCATGGCAAGAATAGGCAGGCTCTGCCGGTTTTCGAGCTGGCGGATGCGCCGGGTCGCTTCCAGGCCGTCCATATGCGGCATCTGCATGTCCATCAGGACCAGCGCATAGTCGTTGCGGCTTACCTTGTTGAGAGCTTCGCGGCCATCCTCGGCCACATCAATGGCCAGCCCGACATCCTCAACCAGCATCTGGGCGACTTCCCGATTGATCGGATCATCCTCGGCGAGGAGGACAACGCGCCCGGCATGGCGTTGTCGCAACGATGATTCGACATCGGCAGCCTGAGTAAGCACGGCGCCCGTTTCGGCAACCCGTGCCTGGTGACGCTTCAGGCGCGCGGTAATCCAGAAAACACTGCCCTTGCCCGGCGTGCTTTCTGCGCCGGTAGCTCCGCCCATCAAAGCTGCCAGGTGACGGGTAATCGCCAAACCAAGCCCTGTCCCCCCGTATTTTCGGGTAGTCGATGGATCAGCTTGTTCAAAAGGCACAAACAGGCGCCCAAGCGCTTCCGGGGATATTCCGATACCGGTGTCTTCCACCTCAAGTCGAATCAGTACGCTTTCGCGATCCTCTTCGATTATCTGGCTCCGCAGCGTAATCGATCCCTGCTCGGTAAATTTGATTGCGTTGTTGGCGTAGTTGATCAGCGCCTGGCGCAAGCGCGTGGGATCTCCCAGTACATTGGGCGGCAAACCAACCGATTCCACCCGGACCGCCAGATTTTTCTCCCGCGCCCGCCCCCTGAGCATCTCTGCCACCTCGCCCAGCAACTGCGGAAGCATCAGCGGAACAGCTTCCAGCTCCACCTTGCCAGCTTCGATTTTGGACAGATCGAGAATGTCGTCGATGATCGAAAGCAAGTGCTTGCCTGAACCTTCAATCCGCTCCAGAGGCTCGTTCAGCGCGGCATCCGTCAGCCCGCGGCGCATCAGGTAGGCCGACCCGAGAATGGCATTCATCGGCGTCCTGATTTCATGGCTCATGCTGGCCAGGAAAGCGCTCTTGGCCTTCGTCGCCTGCTCGGCCTGCTCTTTGGCCTCCCGCAGTTCCAGCTCGCCACGTTTGCGTTCGCTGATATCACTGACAAAAGTGATGTAGCGCGCCGGCTCGCGATCAGTTTCGGCACGATAGTAAATATTGATATTGACCGGAACCATATGCCCGGCTCGATGCAGATGTTGCGCATCGACGGATACCCCGCCAGCCAGCCTGATTTTTTCGGTCGCCGAGGCAAACTCTTCCAGCGTGAAATTGGGATCTATATCCGGCACGCTCAGTTTCAGCATTTCGTCGACGCTATAGCCCAGCATGCTGGCAGCAACCTGATTCACGTAGACAAAGCGACCCTGAGCATCCACCCAATGAATGCCAATGCCGACGCGGTCCATGGCAAACATCGTTTGTTCGAGCTGGGCATTGGCCTGGGCCAAGGCCTGAGTTCGCTCCACAACCAGCGTTTCCAGATGTTGTCGATGTTTGTCGAGCTCTGTCTCACTAGCCCGGAGAGCCTCCTCAACGCGACGCCGCTCGGTAATTTCCCGGGCAATACCAAGGATACCGATCAAATGGCCTTCGCTATCACGCATCGGCGTCTTGATGGTCTCGAATAACCCGCGGTACTCATTGTCACCAAAGGTCAGCCACTCTTCGTTGATTGTCGGACCGCCGGCCGCTGCTGCAGCACGATCTTTCTCCCGGAAAAAATCGGCCAGATCCTTGTCAACAAAATCGTAGTCGGTGCGACCGACAATGTCATATTCGCTGGCATTGTAGAGCCGAGAGAACATCGGATTGCAGGACAGGTAAATGCCATTCGTATCCTTGACCCAGACAAGATCTGGAATGGCGTCATAAAGACTATCCAGGAAGGCGCGTTCGCGTTCGCTCTGGGCCAGCGCCACCGCCAGCTCGGCCCGCGCATCATCGCGGTCAGCCGCCAGCGCCTTGGTCAGGCGGTCATTATTGCGACAAAGAACGATTGCCTTGGCAAGATTGGCCAGCACCGGCTGGAAAACCTGGGTCAAGGGCAAGCTGCAAGATGGCGCCCCAGTGGCAAGCAACAAGAGGGTTCGCTGCTCGTCGACCGGCAGGCGCAAGGCGTGCGTATATGTCTGATCAAGCGAAAACGGCCTTAGAAGTATGGGGTCGGCCAGAAGCTCGACCTTCCCATTCAGCAAGCCTTCTGAAAGGTTCACCCGGGTACCGCCGAGGTCGACCAACATGTAGTCACCAACAGCTTTTTCCAGCGTCGCTGTCATGCCGAACTCGGAACGATGCTGTGCAGTCAGGACCACTCCGGCCGGGAAGGAAGTGTGGAAGAGCAAGCGCTGAAGAACCCGCTTGAGCAGACTGTCGAGGTCGACCTCGCCGCCGATGGTCATCGACAGGTCATAGAGAATGCTGAGAATCTGCTCGCGATTCATGTGCGCTTCAAAGACGTGCACACCAGGGTGGCGTTATGAAACATCGGATAACCCCAACGGACCGTGCTGCCAATCTCGCCCAGCGACAAGGCCCCTGCCACCTCGCCAACCCCGGTCGCAGCATGCAGTTCAATCAATTCTTTCTCGGCGTCCTGGCCAAGGTGCATACGCCGGCCGGCGCAATAGAACGTCAGTAGCTGGGTTCCCGCCAAATCGCCTTGAACCCCGCGCAGATTTTCCGCCAAACGGGCTATGCAACCGTTCGCCCCGGCACCCGGCGCCTGCAGAAGCACGAGCATCGAATTTTCGGGAATCTCCCCAACGCAGAACAAGGAGCCGTCCTCGGCCAGCGCCACCGGAATGCGCACCACGACATCACCATTGGCACGCAGAATACCCACCGGGAAATGCACGGCATACTCGTAGAAATTGTCGCGCGTCAGGTCAATGCCGTATTGCGCCTTGATGATTTCCTGATAAACATCGAAAGCCGGGCGCCAATCGATCATTGCGATCCGGTTGCCATCGGTCGAGGTCGCGCTCATGGCATGTTCAGGTTGCAGGAATCCATGCTCCAGCACCGGCGCCATCCTGCCCGGCAACAGCAGGCCAAGTATCCCGTCACCCACGACTTCGGATTCATTGAAAAGGCAGGGCATGGGCTGGAAGGTTTCGCTGCCCGCATTGACGCCAGCGTATTCGACACGGTTCGCGAGTTCCAGATAGAGGCCATCCAGAATGCTCGCAATGTTGGGAATCATGCCGTCAAACACCATGAACAGGGTTGGCTTTGGTCCGCTTGATTGGCAATGCTGCAAACAATCCCGGGCAGCTGCGAGTAGCTTATGTACAGCTGACCCGCCTTCCGCGTTGATGGCCGACAATAGGAAATACGGCGGCATCTGGTCAAAATTCAGCAACCACGCACCACTGGTCGTAAATCCATGGTCTTCGACCAAGGCCGGAAAAATCGCCCCGGCCAATGCTAGTCCCCGCTGCCGACAAGCGTCCTGCAGCATGGAGACATGGCCTTTTTCCGCCTCCGGCAGCAAGGCAAAAATTCCAGACCCGGTCGAGTGGGAACCCCAATCGGTCAGTGCCCGCTCGATGCCCTCTGCCGTCATTTCAATGTGGCGCATTGATGTCAATTTACAAACCGTTGTGGGGGTTTTTGCAATTTTGTCGATTGTCCGCCAATACCCCGCCAAACTCAAGCCAGATGCGAAGCCCCTTCAATGCGCGCCAACAATCCGGTCAGCGCATGTTTGACTGACTGTTCGCGAACGGCCGACCGGTCTCCAGCAAAATGGCAGGTAGCGGCCTCACACCCCGCATCACGTCCGGCCCAGGCAAAGCAGACTGTGCCAACCGGCTTTTCTTCGGAACCACCGGAGGGTCCGGCAATGCCGGTAATTGCCACCGTCCAGTCCGCCCGGCTATGCGCCAGAGTTCCCTGGGCCATCGCCCTCGCCGTTGCTTCCGAAACAGCGCCATGTCGATCAAGCGTCGTCTCGGGCACTCCGAGCATATCCACCTTCGCCGCGTTGGAATAAGTGACGAAGCCCCGGTCAAACCAGGCAGAGCTACCTGCGATAGCCGTGACCGATTGGGCCAGCCACCCGCCAGTACAAGACTCCGCCGCAGCGAGCCACTCGCCACGCTCAAGAAGCATGGCACCGAGACGTTCGGCAAGTTTTTCGAGTTCCGACATAATGACTGATCCTAGCACGTTACCCTTTGCACGATGAACACCACCAAACCTGCCATTTCCAGCCAGTCCGAGGCATCCATTACCGGTGTCATTCTGGCTGGCGGGCTGGGGCGGCGCATGGGTGGCGTCGACAAAGGCATGCAGTTGCTCGATGGCAAGCCGCTGGTCCAACATGTCGCCGAACGACTCGGTCCGCAGGTCGCTCACCTGCTGATCAACGCCAACCGCAGCCAGGAACAATACGCCACCCAGGGCTATCCGCTGATTGCCGACGTGATCGCCGGTTTTGCCGGCCCATTGGCCGGATTGCATGCAGCCCTGACCGCCGCCGATACGGCATTGGTGGCGACCGCCCCCTGTGATACACCCTATTTGCCACTCGATTTGATCGAACGCCTGCACGCCGGCCTGCTATCCAAAGGGGCGAATCTTGCCATCGCCTCCGCCGGCGGACGCATCCACCCGGTCTTCTGCTTGTGCCGAAGAACACTGCGCGACGAACTCGAACGTTATCTCCAATCCGGCGGACGCAAGGTCGCCCTGTGGTGCGCCGAAATGGGCGCTGTCGAGGTCGATTTTTCGGATCAATCTGACGCCTTCAGCAATTTCAACACGCTGGCCGACCTGCAAAACAACTAATTCAACAGGCGACTATCGTCACTTGTGGAAAACCGATATTGCACTGCACCATTTTTTGACTATACTTGGCTCGTAGGAATAACAACTACCCATAGAAGGGGAACAGCTATGAACGTCAAAATCCACTATCGCATTACCCAGGACCGCGCCGGAATACCGCAGGACTACAACGGCGCCCGTCACTTCGTCGTTCGCGAAGGCGAGGCCATTGAAGACACGGCACGAAGCCAGCTGGCGACCGATTACCAGGTTCCGAACAGCGCCGTCGAAATCTGCCGGATCGAAAGCTGAGCGCTTGCCGAATGGCAACCCGCTGAAGCACTCAACGATAAAACCGGGTCACCCCGGAGAAAATTCACATGGAATTGCTGCGACGCAGCATAAAATCTATCCAGCCACTGGCAACATTCTGTTACAGAAGGCTACGAAAGGACGACAGACGAGAGAGGCACCGGGACATACACTGCAAGTGTGCATTGAACCCCTCCTCTCGAAATTCCCCCTTTCGAGAATTTTCTACCCCGCCACTGGCGGGGTTTTTTTTGGCTGAGTTCCGGCAGACCGTTATAATCGCTGTTTTATTATTCGCACTGGGGTCTTCGGCATGGCTGAACAAAACTCTTCCAAGAGCACTATGTGGAAAACGATCGGCGTCGCAGCAGTTCTGATCGCCATTATCTATCCGCTCACCAACAGAACTTACAACTCGGCCGCCGACGCAGCCAAGGGCACCGACGAATCCGATGTCCGTATCCAGCCGGTCGCCAAGTTCGAACTGGCCAAGGCAGCCCCGGCCGCCGCCAGCGGCCCGAAGGATGGCGCAACGATTTACAACACCGTCTGTGGCGCCTGCCACAACACCGGTGCCGCCGGCGCCCCGAAGGTTGACGACAAGGCAGCCTGGGCACCGCGCGTTGCCACCGGCAAGGAAGCACTCTACAAGAGCGCACTCGGTGGCAAAAACGCCATGCCGGCCAAGGGTGGTGCAGCTGACCTGTCCGATGCTGAAATCAAGGCAACCGTCGACTACATCCTGACCAAGGTCAAGTAAGACTTTTCGGTCTGAAAACAAGGGAGGCTCCGGCCTCCCTTTTTCGTGGACGAAGAAAAGGCGCCTCGTGGGCGCCTTGGTCAGTGCAGCTTTTGGAGGGCCGCCACCGACTTCCTGCAGGAGTCATTACTTCTTGGCTGGCTCTGCAGCCTTAGCGGCTTCAGGCGCTGGCTTCGGTTCAGCATGCTTGGCAACTTTCTTTGCCTTCTTGACAGGCTTGGCGGCCGGCTTGGCTTCTTCCTTCTTTACTTCAGGCGCAGCGACTACAGGCTTGGCTTCCGGGGCCTTGACCGCTTCAGCCGACTTCGGTGCTTCGGCCTTGACCGTTGCTGCGACCGGAGCTGCAGCAGCTTTTACTTCTGCGGCGGCCGGCTTGACGTCGGCAGCGTGGGCAATACCAAAAGCGGCGGCAAATGCGATGGCGATGAGTTGCTTGGTCATTTTGAATCTCCTGATGTTGTTGGTTCGGTGTCTGATCCGGCTTTGCGTTATTGCGCTGCCTTGTACCGAATAACGCAGGCAGATACAGCCGGATGTCATAAGGAAAGTAACCCGCTGTAACGCGGTGTGACCAAGCGGTTAGCGCTTGTTTCCGGCCAGCATGGCCTTCATGGCGTCGAGGCGGGCATTGCCTGTTGCCTTGTCGGGCAACGCCGCATCCTTGCCGCCGGAGAAGCGGACATCGTCCTTACCCATTTCGTCGATAAACCGCGATGGTTCGCAGGGAACGAACTCGCGCATCTGCTTGCGGCGCTCGCAGTAGGAAATATTCAGTGTGAACTGGGCACGGGTGATGCCGACGTACATCAGCCGGCGTTCTTCCTCGATCTTGGCGGGATCGATGGACTCCCGATGGGGCAGAATGCCCTCTTCGATCCCGACCAGGAAGACATGCTTGTATTCCAGACCCTTCGCCGCGTGCAGGGTCGACAACTGAACGGCGTCGTAGTCTTCGTCGTTCTGCTTGTCCAGCATGTTGATCAGCGCGATGCTCTGGGTCAGGTCGATCAAGGTCTTGCCTTGCTCTTCACCCTTTTTATTCAGCCAGTTGGCAAATTCGCAGACATTGCCCCAGCGCGTCTGAGCCGTCCGTTCCTCTTCGTGATCGTAGAGGAACGTTTCGTAATCGATCGCCTTGAGCAAGTCGGGCAGCACCTGTTGCGCAGGCTCGCGGCTGGCGCGGTGCTGCAGGCGGTTGATGAAATTGCAGAACTCAAGCAAGGACTCCAGCTGGCGGTGCTGAATGCGCTGTGCAAACCCCTCTTCAAAGGCTGCATGAAACAGCGAAATGTGGCGCTCACCGGCGTAGGTGCCGAGCACCTGCAGTGTCGCGGCGCCAATGCCTCGCTTCGGCGTTGTCGCCGCCCGGATGAAAGCCGGGTCGTCATCCTCGTTGGTCAACAGGCGCAGATAGGCCGTGATGTCCTTGATCTCCGGCTTGTCGAAAAACGATTTGCCGCCGGAAAGCAGGTAGGGAATGCGGTGGTCACGCAGATACTCCTCGAAACCGCGCGCCTGATGGTTCGAGCGGTAGAGAATGGCGTAATCCTTGAACTTGCTGCGATGTTGGAAGCGGTGCGCCTGCAGCTTCATGATCACGCCTTCCGCCTCGGCATCGTTGTCACGACAGGCGGTTACGGTGATCTGTTCGCCGTGACCGAGTTCCGACCACAACTTCTTGTCAAACAGCTTTTCGTTGTTGGCAATGACGTTGTTGGCAGCCTTCAGGATGCGAACCGTCGAACGGTAGTTCTGCTCCAGCTTGATGACCTTGAGCGCCGGAAATTCAGCCGGCAGCTTTTTCAGGTTGTCGATATCCGCGCCGCGCCAGCCGTAGATCGCCTGATCATCGTCGCCCACCGCCGTGAACTGAGCCCGAACGCCGGTCAGCAGCTTGAGTAATTGGTACTGGCAGGCGTTGGTGTCCTGATACTCATCGACCAGCAAGTAGCGCAGACGGTTTTGCCACTTTTCGGCAATCTCTGGGTGTTTCTGAAAGAGCACGACGGGCAAACCAATCAGGTCATCGAAATCGACCGCCTGGTAGGCTTTCAGCGTTGCTTCGTAGGTCAGGTATGCATGGGCAGCGAGCGTCTGGTGATCGTCTTTAGCCAGGTTCAGTGCTGCTTCGGGCGTAATCAGACCATTCTTCCAGTTGGAAATGATCGACTGCAGGTGGCGCAAGGTGCCTTTATCAACCGTCTTCGCCGCTTCGCCGATGATGCCGGCACAATCGGCCGAATCGAAGATCGAGAAACGCGGCTTGTAGCCAAGCGCTTTGGCTTCTTCACGCAGAATTCGAACGCCCAGCGAGTGGAAGGTTGAAATCTGCAGATCGTCGGCCTGCGGCTTGGATAGTATCTTGCCTATCCGCTCCTGCATTTCCTTGGCCGCCTTGTTGGTGAAGGTGATGGCGGCAATGTTTCGCGGCTGGAAGCCACAGTCCTGCACCAGATAGGCGATTTTCTGGGTAATCACCCGCGTCTTGCCCGAGCCCGCACCCGCCAGCACCAGCAGGGGGCCGTCGAGATAATGGATCGCTTCGCGTTGCTGGGGATTGAGACCGGACATGGACCTTGGAAATACAACGCCCCGGACGAGCGGGGCGCATTGATCAGGAGGGGGATTCTAACCCAGCGCTAGGCCTGTGAAAATTTGCTCTCTGATACGGCACAACCGCAGGGCATTCAGGCCTTGTCATCGACCCCATGAATGTTCATTGCCAACGACGTCGGCTTGATCAGACCATCAACCGCCGTACCGAGCGATGCCAACTGTGCGGCAACTTCGCGCGCGCCTTGCAAGACTTGCTCACCACCATTGAATGCACCAATTGCACCGGGTTCAATTTCGGCGATTTCCTGTTGCAGGCTGCGCTGGCGGTCACTTTCTGCCCCCTCCAATGCCTCAACGCGACGGATACGTTCATCCGGCACGTGGCGCGCCCGCTCGATGGACTCTTGCGAGGGGCGCTGCGTGGTTGAAACAAGGCGATTCAGTTTCATTTGACGGGCTCCTGAACCCGTCTACGACATCCCGAGCGCCCAGCTTTAGGTCAGAGGGCGCCGAAAACCTTTTTCAGCAGATCGCTACCCGCACCAACCGGGTTGGCGCGTAGCTTCTTTTCCTCTTCGGCGATCATCAGAAACAGTCCGTCCATGGCCTTTTGCGTCACATAGCCGTCAATGTCGGCATCCTTCTTGTCGACCAGTCCGGCACTGGCTGCCTTGCCGGCGAACTTGTTGTACTGGTCGGCCAGTTGCAGCTTGTTGGTTTCCTTCTTGACGATAGGCATGAACTTGGCCGTCAGCTGATCCGTGGAAGTGCGCTTGAAGTATTGCGTCACGCTGTCATCGCCACCGGTCAGAATTCCCTTGGCGTCCTGAACGCTCATCTTCTTGATCGAATCAGTCAGAATGGGCTTGGCCTCGGCGACCGCATTTTCGGCGGCATGATTCATCGTTTCGACCAACTGGTCAGCCTGCTTGCCCATACCGAACATGCGCAAACCCTTCTCCGCCTTCTCCAGATAGCCTGGCAGCGGAATCTTCACTTTGTCATTGCCGAGGAAACCACCGTTCTTGCCCAGCGATGAAACAGCGTAGTCGGCCCCCTTGGCCAGCGCTTCCTTGACGCCTGCACTGGCGTCTCCCGAGGAAATGGCGTCGAGCGCCCCAGCCTGTGCCAGAACGGCAGATAACGAAAGCATCAGGGCAAATACAGGCTTGAGCAAACGACGCATAGTGTTCTCCTGAAAGGACTAAACAATATCCAGATGACCGATACCGGTGGTCAGGTCGCGATCCTTGGATTCCTTGCCGTGCAACTTGATCTGCAGGCGCAGATCATTCAGCGAATCGGCATTGCGCAATGCGTCTTCGTAGGTGATCTTGCCGGCTTCGTAGAGGTCGAACAGGGCCTGGTCGAAGGTCTGCATGCCCAGTTCGCGCGACTTCTTCATGATTTCCTTGATCTCGTGCACCTCGCCCTTGAAGATCAGATCGGAAATCAGCGGCGAATTGAGCAGCACTTCGATCGCCGCCATTCGGCCCTTGCCGTCCTTCTTCGGAATCAGGCGCTGCGAGATCATGGCGCGCAGGTTCAGTGAAAGGTCCATCAGCAGTTGCTGGCGACGCTCTTCCGGGAAAAAGTTGATGATCCGGTCGATGGCCTGGTTGGCACTGTTGGCGTGCAAGGTAGCCAAGGCCAGGTGACCGGTTTCGGCAAAGGCGATGGCGTAGTCCATGGTGTTACGGTCGCGGATTTCGCCCATCAGGATAACGTCCGGCGCCTGGCGCAGCGTGTTCTTCAGCGCCGGCCCCCAGTCGTCGGTATCAACCCCGACTTCACGCTGGGTGACGATGCAGTTCTTGTGATCGTGGACGTATTCGATCGGGTCTTCGATGGTGATGATGTGGCCGTAGGAATTCTCGTTGCGGTAATCGACCAGCGCCGCCAGCGAAGTCGTCTTGCCGGTACCGGTACCGCCGACGAAGATGATCAGGCCGCGCTTGGTCATCGCCAGATCCTTCAAGACTGGCGGCAACTGCAGCTCATCGAGCGTCGGGATGCTCATGTTGATCGTCCGGCAGACCACACCGACCCGACCCTGCTGAACCAGTGCATTGACCCGGAAGCGGCCAATGCCGGCCGGCGAGATGGCGAAATTGCACTCTTTGGTCGATTCAAACTCGGATGCCTGGCGATCATTCATGATCGAACGTGCCAGTTCGGCTGTGTGCTGGGGTGTCAGAATCTGGTTCGAAACGGGCGTGATCTTGCCGTCGATCTTGATGGCAGGAGGAAACCCGGCCGTGATGAAAAGGTCAGAGCCTTTCTTTTGCGACATCAGGCGCAAAAGATCGTGCATGAATTTCATTGCTTGATCGCGTTCCATACCTTCCCCTCTATGTTCTATTCCCGACCTGATCAGGCCGGGAAAGCGTCCTTGTTGGCTGCCTTGTAGCGCGCCTCGTTGCTCGACACCACGTTGCGCCGAACCATATCGATCAGATTCTGATCCAGCGTCTGCATGCCGAAATTCTGACCAGTCTGGATCGCCGAATACATCTGGGCAATCTTGTTCTCACGGATCAGATTGCGGATAGCCGGTGTGCCGATCATGATTTCGTGCGCAGCAACCCGACCGCCTCCATCCTTGGTCTTGAGGAGCGTCTGTGAAATGACGGCGCGCAAAGATTCGGACAGCATCGAACGAACCATTTCCTTTTCGGCCGCCGGAAACACGTCAACCACGCGGTCCACCGTCTTGGCGGCGGACGAGGTGTGCAGGGTACCGAACACCAGGTGACCTGTTTCGGCAGCTGTAAGCGCCAGACGAATGGTTTCCAGATCGCGCATTTCGCCGACCAGAATCACATCCGGATCCTCACGCAATGCCGAACGCAGTGCGTTGGAGAACGACAGGGTATGCGGCCCGACTTCACGCTGGTTGATGAGGCACTTCTTCGACTCATGAACGAATTCGATCGGATCCTCAACCGTCAGGATGTGGCCGTATTCGTTTTCGTTGATGTGATTGACCATCGCCGCCAGAGTCGTGGACTTGCCTGAGCCGGTCGGCCCGGTGACCAGCACGATACCGCGCGGATACTCGGAAATTTCCTTGAAAATCTTCGGGCAGTTCAATTCTTCCAGCGTCAGCACCTTGGAAGGAATGGTCCGGAACACCGCCGCAGCGCCCCGCTGCTGGTTGAAGGCATTGACCCGGAAACGGGCCAGATTGGGAATCTCGAAAGAAAAGTCGCACTCCAGCGTCTCTTCGTAAATCTTGCGCTGACCATCATTCATGATGTCATACACCATGCCGTGCACATCCTTGTGCTCCATGGCGGGCAAGTTGATGCGACGAACGTCGCCGTGCACGCGAATCATGGGCGGCAACCCAGACGACAAATGAAGGTCTGAAGCCTTGTTCTTGACACTGAAGGCCAGCAGTTCGGTGATGTCCATACGGATCGTCCTCGGAGCGCGTGTATACTTGGTTTGTGGTTAATTCCAAAAGGATTATGAGCGCAATCGCTGACAACCTGCAAGCTGTCCGGGCCCGCATCGCCAATGCCGCCGTGGCGACTGGACGCTCGCCGGACACGGTACGTCTGCTCGCGGTCAGCAAGACGTGGCCGCTGTCGTGCATTCTTGAAGCAGCCGATGCCGGTCAGTGCGCTTTCGGCGAGAACTACGTGCAGGAAGGCATCGACAAGATTGCCGCCATCACCGGCCGCAATCTGGAATGGCATTTCATCGGGCCGCTGCAAAGCAACAAGTCCCGGTCCGTCGCCGAGCGCTTTGATTGGGTTCATTCAATCGAGCGCCTGAAAATTGCCGAACGCCTTTCGGCCCAGCGCCCTGCCTACCTGGCGCCCTTGCAAGTCTGTATTCAGGTCAATGTTTCCGGTGAGACCAGCAAGAGTGGCTGTGCGCCGGATGAAGCGCCTGGGCTGTGCAAGTCAATTGCAGCACTTCCCGGCCTCCGCCTGCGTGGCCTGATGGCTATCCCCGAACCGACTGACAGCATTGACGCCCAGCGCCTGCCGTTTCGCCAGCTACGGCAAATTTACGAACATATCCGGGCCGCCGGCCTGCCACTCGATACACTCTCCATGGGCATGTCCCACGATCTTGAAGCCGCCGTTGCCGAAGGGGCAACCATCGTCCGCATTGGCACGGCCATTTTTGGTGAAAGAAACTACGCATGAAAATTGTTTTCCTTGGCGGTGGCAACATGGCCAACGCCCTGATCGGTGGCATGGTGAAGCAGGGCTTCGCGGCAGACGAAATCGAGGTGATTGATCTCGGCGCCGAAGCACGGAGCAAACTGAGCGAGAGCTACGGTGTTCGCTGCCACGCCAGCGCTGACACCGCCCCGCGAGCGCCAGACATCCTGGTTCTTGCCGTCAAACCGCAACAGATGAAGGAGGCAGTCGCCCCCTTTGCCGGCCAGCTCGGCCAGGCACTGGTCATCAGCATCGCGGCCGGCCTCGACATGACAGCGCTATCACGCTGGCTGGGCGGCCATCGGCAGATCGTCCGCTGCATGCCCAATACCCCGGCACTGATCGGTGCCGGCATTACTGGTCTGTGCGCCCTGCCGGAAGTCAGTGCCGAACAGCGCGCCGCCGCTGACCGCGTGCTGAAGGCTGTCGGCACCACCGTCTGGATCGAAGATGAAGCGAAGATCGACGGTGTCACCGCGATTTCCGGCAGCGGACCGGCCTATGTTTTCCTGTTCATCGAAGCGCTGCAGCAGGCTGCAGCTGATCTCGGTCTCACACCGGAACAGGGACGTCAGCTTGCCATCGAAACCGTTCAGGGAGCTGCCGCCCTGGCTGCACAGTCTACTGAGCCGGCCTCAGTACTGCGCGAACGCGTCACCTCTAAGGGCGGCACGACCGCTGCTGCCTTGCAGGTCATGGCCGAACGCGGCGTCAAGGAAGGTATCGTGGCCGGTTGCCTGGCCGCCGAAGCGCGCGGCAGGGAACTCGGCAAGATTCTTGGAGCCAGCTGATGCAGGCCATCGCTTTTTTGCTTGACGCCATCGCCAGCTTCTTCTGTACCCTGTTTTTGTTGCGTTTCATGATGCAGGCGATGCGGGTTTCTTTCGGCGGCCAGATTGGCGACTTCGTCGTCAAGCTGACCAACTGGGCAGTCAAGCCACTTCGCCGGGTCATTCCCGGGGCAGGTGGCTTCGACTGGGCCAGCCTGATTGCCGCCTTGGGCGTACAACTGCTGCTGTCCGTGCTGCTGATCGGGCTGGCCGGCCCGTCGTTGAACGCGGACCCAGGCAGCATCGCGCTGATGGCACTCTGGTTTGCAGTGCGCGCCCTGCTCCGCCTGGCGGTCTATATCCTGATCGGCGCCCTGATCCTGCAGGCCGTCCTGTCGTGGATCAATCCCTATTCGCCATTGGCGGCGCCGGCCTACCAACTCACCCGTCCAATCCTCGACCCGATCCGCCGCATCCTGCCGACCATTTCCGGTATCGACCTGTCGCCGCTGGTCGCCATCCTGTTGCTGCAGGTCGTGCTGATGCTCCTGTGAGCGACTGGTATCGCGTTGCTGGCGACGGCCGCATCACGCTGACCCTGCACATTCAGCCCGGCGCGAAAAAGACAGAATTCGCCGGGTTGCATGGCGATGCGCTGAAAATCCGCCTCGCTGCACCACCGGTCGACGGCAAGGCCAACGAGGCACTGATCAAGTTTGTTGCCGAAACGCTGGGGCTGGCTAAATCTTCAGTAAGCCTGAAGAGCGGGCAGACTTCCCGGCGCAAGGTGCTGGAAGTTGTGGGGGCCAGCGCCACGACTATCGCCGGGCTGGCTTCCTGAAAAAAGCGGCCTGCGAAGCAGCCGCTTTCGCTTGAAGCTCCCTGCGTTTATTTTTTCGCGACAGCCTTGGCAGCACCATCACCCACCGTCAAGTCGCTGCGCAGTTTGGCAACGCTTTTCTCGCCAAAACCTTTGACGCCTTTCAGGTCATCCACCGATTTGAAGGGACCATTCTTGGTCCGGTAATCGACAATAGCCTTGGCTTTGCTCGGGCCGATTCCCTTGATTCCGTCAAGTTCGTCGACGCTGGCGGTGTTGAGGTTTACCGCTGCAAAAGCCAGGCTGATGCTGGACAAAAGAACAAGAATCAGGGCTAGTAAGCGTTTCATCGGGTGCTCCTCCAGATTGGAAAATAATCGCGCTGCACAAGACAACGGCCTCGCCGGAACGCCCGGCGAGGCCGCTTCATTCTAATGCAAAACAGGTAAATTATTCCAAGTGCATTAACCGAATGCCTGATAGACAAGACGCCCGCCGACTAGTGTAGCCTTGACCTGGCCGGTCATCATGTAGCCCAACCACGGTGAGTTCTTGCCGCGGCTCTTGAGGGCTTCCGGCGTCAGTTGCCAGGTCGCTTCCGGATCAAAAACACAGACATCGGCGCTTGCCCCGACCGCCAAATGACCGCTGGATAACCCGAGCACTTCGGCTGGCGCCGAGGTAATCCGGGCCAGTGCGGTCGGCAAATCAATCTGCGCCGCTTCAGCCCATTTCAAGGTCAGCGGCAGAAGAACTTCAAGGCCGGTGGCCCCCGGCTTGGCCTCACCGAAGGGTAGCAACTTGTCATCGGCCCCAACCGGTGTGTGGTCGGAACAGATCGCCGCCAGACCGCTGGCAGCCGCCGATGAAAGGGCCAGACGGTCGCTCTGGGCACGCAATGGCGGGCAGAAGCGGGCATGCGGATTGAAGAAGCCGATGTCGTTCTCGGTCAGCAACAGGTGATGCACACCAACGTCGCAGGTGATCGGCAGATGATCGTGCTGGGCGCGCTGGATCAGCGCCATGCCGGCGGCCGACGAGATGCGGGTCAGGTGTACCCTGCAGCCGGTGTCGCGCACTAACTGGATGATCGTCCCGATGGCAATCGTTTCGGCCGCCACCGGAATCCCGGCCAGGCCAAGACGACTGGCCACTTCGCCTTCATGGGCAATGCCGTTGCGCGACAGCCAGTAATCCTGCGGTTGCAGCCAGATGGCAAAACCGAAGGTTGCCGCGTATTCCATGGCGCGCAGCAGCGCTTCAGTATCGACGACCGTCTTGTTGGCCTGTGAAAAAGCCACACAGCCGGCCTTCTTGAGGCCGGCCAGCTCGGAAAGGCGCTCACCATTGAGGCCCAGCGTCAGGGCACCAAGCGGCAAGACGCGAGCTCTGCCGATTTCCGCACCACGATGCACGAGGCGATCTGCCAGCTCGGGTTCGTCCAGCGGGGGATCGGCATCCGGAGGCACGACCACCGAGGTCACGCCCCCAGCCACGGCCGCAGCCAGTTCGGCCTCAATGCTGTTCAGACGGGCACCAAGATCGATCAGGCCAGGGCAGACAACGCAACCGGCTGCGTCGATGCTCTGCTCGGCAGCGAAGCCGGCAGGGGCCTCGCCAATACCGGCCACCCTGCCATCCGCGATATACAGCGAGGTATTGCTACGGTCGATGCCGTTTTTTGGGTCAATGACGCGGCCGTTCTTTATTTCGATGTTCATATCAGTTCCCCGCAACGATGCTCATGACGGCCATGCGCACAGCAATGCCGAAGGTGACCTGAGGCAGGATGACGGCCTGCGGTCCGTCGGCCACTGCCGAATGGATTTCGACGCCCCGGTTCATCGGCCCCGGATGCATCACGATGGCATCCGGCTTGGCCAGCGCCAACTTCTGCGGCGTCAGGCCGTAGTGGCGGAAGTATTCACCGGCCGAAGGCAGCAGCGCGCCAGTCATCCGTTCGTTCTGCAGACGCAGCATGATGACCACATCAACGTCTTTCAAACCTTCGTTCATGTCGTGGAAGACATGCACGCCGAGCTTATCGAGATGCTTGGGCAGCAAGGTTTCCGGGCCGATGGCGCGGACTTCCGGGACGCCGAGCGTGGTCAGGGCATGAATATCGGAACGGGCGACACGCGAATGCAGAATGTCACCGACAATGGCCACACGCAGTTGCGTGAAATCCTTCTTGTAGTGGCGGATCGTGTACATGTCGAGCAGGCCCTGCGTCGGGTGGGCATGCCGCCCGTCACCGGCATTGACGACGTGGATGTCGTCGCGACCGGCTCGCTGCAAGTGCTCGGCAATGAGGTAGGGCGCACCGCTCGAAGCATGGCGCACAACGAACAGGTTGGCGTGCATGGCACACAGGTTGTCGATGGTGTCGAGCAGGGTCTCACCCTTGCTGGCCGAGGACTTGTTGATGTCGAGATTGATGACGTCAGCCGACAGGCGCTTGGCTGCAATCTCGAAGGTGGTGCGAGTCCGCGTCGAGTTCTCGAAAAACAAGTTAAAGACGCTCTTACCCCGCAACAGCGGCACCTTCTTGACCTCACGTGCAGAGACTTCCATGAAGGAGGCGGCGGTATCAAGAATCTGGTTCAGGATGGCCTTGGGCAGGCCTTCAACGGACAACAGATGGCTGAGCTCGCCGTTCTTGTTCAACTGCGGGTTATGCATTTTCCAGCCTCCAGGCGAGTTGACCGGCATCGTTGCGGGCAAGTACCAGATTCTCCCCTTCGCTCAACGCCACACCCCAGACACAATAGGTCGCACCAATCGGCAGTTCGCGCCCGCCGCGGTCGGCGAGCAGCGCCAGTTCAACGGCTGCCGGGCGACCGTAATCGAACAGTTCGTTGATGGCGGCGCGCGTCGTGCGACCGGTATAGAGGACGTCATCCACCAGAATGATGTGGCGACCTTCGACATCGAAGGGGATAACTGTCGGCCGACACTGCGGATGCAGGCCTTTTTCGGCGAAGTCATCACGGTAAAAGGAGACATCAATCATCCCGATGTCTTCCGAGAGCCCGAGCAGCTCTTTGAGTCGTTCTGCGACCCAGGCGCCACCACTGAAAATACCGACCAGCGCGGGGTTCTTGTGCAAATGTGGACGAATCAGGTCAGCCAGTTGGCGACACTGAGTCTCGGCATCAGGCAGAGGGTTGGGCAGGGATGACATGGTGCGGGCTTTCGAACCAGGTTTGAAGGATAAGTTGAGCCGCCACTGCATCGAGTAGCGGCTTGGCGGTTTTGCTGTTGCGGCCGGTTTCGCGCAATCGCGCTTCGGCATCGATTGACGTCAGGCGTTCATCGGCAAAAGAAACCGGCAGATTAAAACGTCTTGCCAGACGTTCGGCGAACTTGGTCGCCAGACGCGTCATTTCATGCGGCGTTCCATCGGCATGGGTGGGCAGCCCGACAACCAATAGCACAGGCTGCCATTCCGCCACCAGCTTGCCAATGGCGGCGAAACGGTCATCGTTGGACTCAGCGTGAATAGTGGTCAATGGATGTGCCGAACAGAGCAAGGTCTCACCGGTAGCGACGCCGATGCGCTTTTCGCCGAAATCGAAGGCGAGAACCGTACCCACCTCAGGCGTGTCCAGCCACGTCGGAAAGCTGGGAAAAGCTGATCCCGAGTTTCTGCATGGCGGCGGGCAGACGCTCTTCCGGGGGCAGATCGAACAGGATGCTGGCCTTGGCCGGCACCGTGAGCCAAGAGTTCTGCGCGAGCTCCTCTTCAAGCTGTCCGGCATCCCAGCCGGCGTAGCCCAGGGTAACGAGGATTTCCGCCGGCAAACCGGCACTGCCGACTGAATTCAGCACATCGCGCGAACTGGTCAGGCCGACATCGCTATTGACGGCCAGCGTGGACTGCCATTGGCCAATTGGGCGATGGAGCACAAAGCCACGATCCAGCTGAACAGGACCACCGAAATAAACGGGCAGGTTGGCGAGATTCGTCGCCTCGAGCTTGATATCGATTTTTTCAAGCAAACCAGCCAGATTCATGTCGATCGGACGATTGACGATAATGCCCAGCGCACCGTTCTCATTGTGTTCGCAGATATAGACCAGCGCGTTGGAAAAGTACGGATCTTCCAGCGTTGGCATGGCAATGAGAAAGTTATCAGTCAGATTGACGTTATCCATGACTGGAATTTTAATCGCCGGGGAGGTACAAACCAACCATGAGCAAAGAAAAAGCCTTGGTCTGGTTCCGTCGCGACCTGCGTGACAATGACCATGCCGCCCTTAGCGCGGCCCTTGCAGAGACGCAGCAGGTTTATTGCGCCTTTGTTTTCGATAGCGATATTCTTGATGCGCTTCCCACACGCCACGACCGCCGGGTGCATTTCATCCGGGAATCACTGGTCGAACTGGATATGGCTTTGCGCGCAAAAGGCGGCGGGCTGATCGTTCGCCATGGCCGGGCAGTTGACGAAATATCTGCCCTCGCCAAGGAACTTGGCGTGTCTGCCGTATTCGCCAATCGAGACTACGAACCCTCAGCCAAACACCGAGATACCCAAGTTGCCGAACAACTCCAGGCTGACGGTATCGCCTTCCACAGCTTCAAGGATCAAGCCATTTTTGACGGCGATGAAGTATTGACTCTGGCAGGAAAAGCCTTTTCCGTCTTCACGCCCTACAAAAATGCCTGGCTGAAACGACTGACTGCAGTCGACTACGCTACTTGGCCTTGCAACGGACAATTTGCCGGCAAAGAATTGGCAGGCGTTCCAACGTTGGAAGAGATTGGCTTCATCTCAACTGAACTGGCCAAACTCGGCATCCAGCCGGGCATGTCCGGCGCCGAGGCGCTCTGGAATGATTTTGCCGGCGGCCGTATCGTGCGCTATGGCAGCTTGCGCGACTTCCCTGCCGTAAAGGGCGTCTCCTACCTGTCCGTTCATCTGCGCTTCGGGACGATCTCGATTCGCCAACTGGTACACAAGGCACTGGAACCGAAAGCTGACACTTGGCTCAGCGAACTGATCTGGCGGGATTTCTACTTCATGATCCTCGACCACTTTCCCCGTGTCGTCGGCCACGCTTTCAAGCCCGAATATGATGCGATTGAGTGGGCCAATCGCCCCGAGGCATTCGCGGCTTGGTGCGAGGGGTGCACCGGTTACCCGCTGGTCGACGCCGCCATGCGCCAGCTCAATCACAGCGGCTGGATGCATAACCGCCTGCGCATGGTCGTCGCCTCCTTCCTGACCAAGGATCTCGGCCTCGACTGGCGACTCGGTGAGCGGTATTTTGCCGAGCAACTCAACGATTTCGATCTGTCGGCCAACAATGGTGGCTGGCAATGGGCCTCATCAAGCGGCTGCGATGCCCAGCCCTATTTCCGGATATTCAATCCGATCACGCAGTCTGAAAAGTTTGACGCAGAAGGCAAGTTCATCCGCCGCTACGTACCGGAGCTGGCCAAAGTGCCGGACAAGTACATCCATGCGCCATGGAGGATGGGACGCATCGAGCAGGAAGCCTTGGGGGTGGTGATCGGCCGCGACTACCCTGCACCGATCATTGATCACGCAACGGCCAGGGATGAAACCCTGGCCCGTTACGCGGTCGTCAAAAAGCAGGCTTAGTGAGCCCTTCTCGCCTTGGTATAGCCTTCGACGAGGCTGAGCAATTCAACTTCGTCGTAGGGCTTGCCCAAGTAATGGTTTGCACCGATTTCCAGAGCGTAGTTGCGATGCTTGTCGGCCGTCCGTGAGGTGATCATGATGATCGGCACAGAACGCAGACGCTCCTCGGCGCGAATGTTACGCACCAGATCGAAGCCATCCATGCGCGGCATTTCGATGTCCGACAAGATCACATCCGGCATCACGTCGATCAGCTGCTCCAGGGCATCGACACCATCCTTGGCCAGGATGACCTGATAGCCTTCGCGCATCAGCAGACGGCTGGTGATCTTGCGTACAGTCAATGAATCGTCGACAACCATGACCGTCGGCTGGGTTTCCATCGCCGTTGCGACCGGCTCAGGCGCTGCCGGCACGGCAGCCACTGCGGCCTGGGTACCAACCACCGGCGCACGACTGGCCAATGCCACCGGATTCAGGATCAGCACAACTCTACCGTCACCAAGCACCGTGGCGCCTGCAATGCCGACCACCCGGGCCAGTTGCACCCCGATATTCTTGACGACAACTTCCTGGTTACCCTTGAGTTCATCGACAAGAATAGCCACCCGCTGCGAACCGGAACGCAGTAGCAGCACCCAATATTGGCGATGCAATTCCGGAACTGCCTGGGTATCACCCAGCAGATGCGGCAGGTACTGGAAGGGGTAACGATTGCCCTGCCACGTTACTTCGCCTTGTTCGCGGTAAGCAGCGAGGGCCTTCTCCTTCATTTCCATGACCTGTTCGATCATCGTTGAAGGCACCGCATACAGGTGGCTGCCGGCCCGGATCAACAAGGTCTGCGTCACCGCCAGGGTCAGCGGCAGGTAGAGTCGGAAGGTCGTTCCCTGCCCCGCCTGCGACAGGATTTCGATACGCCCGCCCAGTTCGGCCACTTCGGTCTTCACGACGTCCATACCGACACCGCGACCGGCGAGTTGAGTCAGTTCGAGAGCGGTCGAGAAACCAGGCTGGAAGATGAAGTCATAGAGCGTTGCCTCGTCGGCTTCCTGCCCCGGCTGGAGAAGGCCCATGGCCTCGGCGCGAGCACGGATACGAGCGATATCCAGACCCTTGCCATCATCGGACATGGAAAGAATGATTTCATTACCTTCCTGGGCGATCTTGACGACGATTTCGCCGGCTTCCTGCTTGCCAGCAGCGAGGCGGTGATCGCGATCTTCGATACCGTGCGTCACGGCATTGCGCAACATGTGCTCAATCGGCGCCAGCATCTTGTCGAGCACCGAGCGGTCGATATCAACCTGGCCGCCCACGATGTCCAGATTGGCCCGTTTCCCGGTTTCCTTGGCGGTCTGCCGCACGATACGGTAAAGACGCTCAGTCTGACTGGAGAACGGCAGCATGCGAACGCCCATGAGCTCTTGCTGCAGGCTGCGATTCAGGCGCGACTGCGCCAGAATCGCCGCATTGGCATCATCGAGATTCTTCAAGAGGTTCTGCTGAACGGTCGCCACGTCATTGACCGATTCGGCCATGAAGCGCGTCAGTTCCTGGAAGCGTGTGAAGCGGTCGAGTTCCAGCGGATCGAAATCGGCATCACCTTCCGGGGTATGGGCAACGTGTGCCTGGATCTGGGATTCGGCCTGAATTTCAATTTCGCGTAGCTGACGGCGCAGACGAATGACGTTTTCTGTCAATTCAAGCAGCGAGCCTTTCAGGCTGCGCATTTCACCTTCAATCCGGGTTCGGGCAATGGACAACTCGCCCGCTTCGTTAACCAGACGATCAATGAGGTCAGCACGAACACGCAACGTGGCGCGCTGGCCGCCGGCATCGGATTCCGCTTCCGCTTCGACATGAAGCGGCTGCACGACAGCAGGCGTTGCCGTTTCACCAGCAACAGCGGGAACCTCCTCAACAGCCATCTCTTGCGGTCCGGCCCGCAGGCGTTCAACCGCTTGCACCAGCGTGTCGCATCCCGCTTCAATTTCATCAATGAATGCCGGTGTCGCCTGTCCTGCACGCATGGCCTCTTCGACCCGCGCCTCAAGCATGTGCGTTACTTCACCGAGATTCATCGCCCCCGCCATCCGAGCACTACCCTTGAAGGTATGCATCAAACGGGCAATTGCCTTGGGCGCGGCGCCAGCAGCCGGGTCTCCACGCCAGGCGCGAAGTTGCATCGTCAGGTCACGCGTCAGGTCCACCGCCTCTTCTAGGAAGATCGGCAGTAGCTGTTCGTCGAATTCGTCAGTCAGCAGCGGTAGAACGGGTGCCTGCGCCACGGCGGCGGGTTCCGGTTCCAGTTCTGCAACAGCAGTCTGCGTACCAGGCAGCTGAATAATCTCTGCGCTAGCCGGCGGCAACGACTCCTCAACGGGAGCCGGATGGTAGATATCATCCAGCGCGGAAATCAGTTGCTGCTGCTCGTCCGGCGCGCGCTGCTGCGCCAGTGCGTCAAACATTCCCTCAAGGGTAATGATGCTCTGCCGAACGGTTTCCAGCCCCTCGATACTCTCCGGATGGGCTGAACCATCCCGGCGCAACAAGGCATGCTCAAGGGCGAGAGCCAGTCGATGCAGCGGCATCAAGCCAACGGTTGCCGCAATACCACCCAAGGTATGGGCAGCGCGAGTCATTTCGAAAGTAGTGGGCCCGGACGGGTTGGCATCAAGCACCGCATAGCTGTCAACCAGCGTCTGAAGATAACCACGCGCTTCGTCACGGAAAATATCGTACAAGGTTGGCGATGCCGTCACCATTGACGGCACGCTCGACGACTCAAGTACCGGTTCTGTCACCAGCGTGGGTGACTCCTCGGGGGACTCCTCTTCAGGAAACTCCACGAGAGCTATTGTTTCGGGCAACTCCTCGACGACAGGCAACTCGGCAGCATCGAACTGCTCCACTTCGACGAAGCCTGCCTCAGCTTCCGGCTCAAGTGCCTGCGGAGCCTGCTCAAATTCTGGCGCTGCCACGAACTCGACGACTTCAGGCTGCTCCTCGGCAATCGTCGGTTCGGGTGCAACAAATTGCTCGACCTCAAACGCCCCGAGTTCGAGCTCCGGTTCCGGTTCCGGTTCCGGTTCCGGTTCCGAAAATTGGATCTGTTCAGTAACTTCCGGGGCAACCTCTACCGGTGCTACGGCGACGGGCGCTGGCTCCAGGCCACGCAGTCGACCGGCCAGCGCAACGAGAGCAGATGGATCAGGCGCTACGCCTTCGCCGGACTCAAGATATCGAACCCAAGTTGAGAACAAAGCGTGCTCGCTGTTGATCATCTGCATCAGTTCGGGCGTCGCCCACTGATCCTGCCGCAACCAGATATTCAGGGTCTGCTCAAGCTCCCAGGCGGCTTCACCAAGGTCGTTCAATCCAACCATGCGACCGCTACCCTTGAGGGTATGCGTGGAACGACGAATCGTCGTCAGCGCTTCCGCATTGTGCGGATCAGCAACGAGCAACTCAATCTGCTCGCTCATGGTTGCCAGGACTTCGTTAGCTTCCTCAAGGAAGATCGACAACAGTTCAGCGTCGATTGCTTCATGCGTCGATTCGGCCAGCTGCAGCGTTTCGGCCGAAGGCGCTGTCACCTCAGGCTGCTGAGGCATCAGGGCGGCCAGTGCGGCATCGACATTTTCACCTGCCAGGTCGCCGGTCTTCAAAGCCTCCAGCGCTGCCTTGGCGGATTCTCCCAGCTCGTGATTGGCGACGAGATCCGCATCCTGTTTCAGGGCCTGAAGATTATGCTTGAGCTCCTGCTGCAGGCGCTCATCTGCCGGCGCCTCTTTCAGCGCCGCAACCAGCGCGTGGGTGTCGCGTGCCTGCTGAGCGAGTTCAGCTTCGACACTCGACGCCGCCTCAGTTTCAAGGAAAGTGTCCTCGGTGTCCTCATCAATCGTCTGGCCACCCTGCATCTTGCTGACGAATGCTTCGAAGTCGGTTTCCCCACTAGGCAATGCATCAACAAAAAAGCCGAGGATGGAAAGTTGCTGAGCAATCTTTTCGAAATCTTCCGGCGAATGGGTTGAACCCGGCTCGGCAAAGCGGTGAATTTGTTCCCCGCAATCCTTGACGCTAGCCATAGCCCCCATGTGGCCGAGCATGGCCAAGGCGCCGCCAATCTGTTTCAGCGGACCATCAAGTGGCGCCAGATCGTGTTCAGCCGAGGGATCCCTGAAAAATGCATCGAGTGATTGCTCTACTTGCGCCAGATTGTTCTGGATTTCCCGCGCAACCTGACTGATCAGCAGCTTTTCCTGAGCCCGCCGGGTCATTTCGTCGAGCAGGGGCAGCGCTTCGTCGGTCGCCGGTCGGCCAGCAATACATGCATAAAGCCGGGCAACCATCAGGTCGACCTGCTGGGCGAAATCTGTTCCCAGGCGCTTGAAACTCTCTTGGGCATTCTGCAAAAGAAGAATCGCCGTTGCCACTTCCATCGCCACCGTATCAGAGTAACGAGCGGGATCTTCGGTCAACCAGTTGGCAATTGCCCCCAGGCCCTGGCCAAGGCGTTTCAGGTCGGTATGTGCGATTTCTTCAGTTATTGCTGCAACGCTCCGCGCCTGTTCGCCAAAGGCGGACAGGGTCGCCGGGCTACCTGATGCGCAGACCTTGTTCCAAAGCTCTTCAGTACTGCCCAGTACCTCGCGCAGACGCCGCAACACGGCATCCTGCGGTAGCGTGGCCGTTGCTGCAGCACTAGGAAGCTGGGATGGCAAACCGAAGGTCGACTGAACCTGTGTCACCACGTTGCTCAAGCCAGCCGGCGCCTGAGCAACGTGATAGAGCGCTTCGCGCATCAGGCGCTCGGCAAGACTGTTCGAGCCTTCGAGTAAACGACGAATCTGCAGGTCGATGCGCGCACTGACCTGGCGCACCGAACCATCGGCGCTGACCGCCGGATCCTTCAAGGCCTCGATAAAAGCCTGCGCAGTCCACCAGAACGAACGGGCAGCCGGCGTTTCCTGAGTGGCCTCGATCCCCGCCAGCGCATCGAGCATCATCTGGCGACCCGACTCTGCCTCTGCCGGTTTGGTCAGCCAGCAGAGCAAACCCTTCTGGTAACGCCCTCGCTCGGCTTTCAATAGCAGGCGTAACTCTTCCTGCCCCAAGTGCTTGGTCGCACTGATCCGCTTTGGTGGGCGCAACGACAGATCAGGGAAAAACAGATCACTGGCCCGCGCCGTTGGCAGCCCGCGAACCTTTGCCAAAGCGAGGTAGACAGGCAGGAGGCGGAGCGGCTGATTCGGTTCACCAGCCATCAGCTCATCAAGGTAGAGGCGAATGCCAGCCAATGCCTGATGCACAGCAGCCACCGCCGCATGATCTGACACCTGCCGGCCGTCCTCCATGGCCGACAGCAGAGCCTCCAGCGATTCGGTGACTTGCGTTATTCCATCCAGACCAACAATTGCCAATGCGCCATGCACTTGATGAACATGGGTGCGGCAAAACTTGAGCTGCGCGTCGTCAGCACCTGAGACATGGAGGCCAAAGGCCTCCTCCGCTCGCTCCAGCGCCAGATCAATCTCGCCCTTGACCCAAGTCAGGGGGCCCAAATCAAATTCAGTTGCCGCGTTCATAGTCTCTCGCGATCGATGTCCGTCAATCCACCTTGAAGCCAGCGACGGAACCCTTCAGTTCGGAAGCCAGTGCAGTCAGTTCGTCAACAGCCTCGGCAGTGCGCTGCGTACCAGCCGTCGTTTGCTCAGTCACGTGGAGAATGTCCTGCATCAGACGAGCCACCTGCGTCGCAGAATCAGCCTGATTCTGCGTCGAACTCGAAATGTCCTGAATCAGGTCGGCAAGGTCGCGTGACACCTGACCAATTTCGGACAGCGCCTGACCGGCCGCATCAGAAAGCTTCGCCCCTTCAACCACGCCTCGGGTCGACTGTTCCATAGCCGAAACAGCATCCTGGGTATCGGTCTGAATTGTTTTCACAATCGCCGCGATCTGTTTCGTTGCTTCGGCAGAACGTTCAGCCAGTCGCTGCACTTCCTCGGCAACCACTGTAAAGCCTCGGCCTGCATCACCGGCAGAAGCCGCCTGAATGGCTGCGTTCAAGGCAAGAACGTTGGTTTGTTCAGTAATGTCAGAAATCAGTTCCACGATTTCACCGATCTCCTGCGAGCTTTCGCCGAGTCGCTTGATCCGCTTCGAGGTTTCCTGAATCTGATTACGAATTTCATTCATGCCCTTGATGGAGTCCTGCACAGCCTGCGTACCCTTTTCAGCGGCTGTCAGCGATTGTCGGGCAACTTGGGCGGACTGCGTTGCACTGCCAGACACCTCGGTCATCGAACGTGCCATTTCCAGTGCTGACTGACCGGCTTCCTGAATTTCAGTCGATTGCCGTTCAGCAGCATCAAGCAGTTGCGCCGAGTTCAAGCGGGCGATTTCTGTCGCTGCCGTCACACGGTTCGCCGCGTCGTTGATCCGGCCGACCAGCACTCGAAGTTCTTCAATGGTGTAGTTGATCGAGTCGGCAATGGCGCCCGTGATGTTCTCGCTCACTGTTGCAGTTACAGTCAAGTCACCGTCAGCCAGGTCACCCAGTTCATTCATCAGGCGCAGAATGGCGTCCTGATTATCGCGATTGGTCTGGTCAGCGGCATGTCGCTGCAGTTCGGCCGCTTCAGCGCGGCGTTCCGTATCGTTCAGGTAGATCTTGGCCAGAAGTGCCAGCGTCGCAATGGCAATGATCGTCAGCACAATCAGCAGCACGATGTAGAGCCCGCGTTCGGACAAGGCACTCTGGTAAGCCAGTGCCAGTTCGTCCGTCGCCTTCAGCAGATCCTCACTCTCGCGGAAAATGCGCGAACCGGCCTGCTTGGAAAGAACCAGCGGCTGCATATTGCCGAGAATGCTGGCAATAGCGCCTTGATATTCCTTGAACGCGCCGTCCAACTCGTCCAGCTTGGCGCGAGTGTCCGCATCGGCACCGCCCTTGGTCAAGCCACCGAGAATGTCACGGAAGGCATTGGTGTCCTTGCCGAGCAGGAAGGCCACTTCAGGGTTGATTTCATTACCAACGAGCAGCGCAGAGGCATTCTTGGCAATCCGCTGCGTCAGCATGACCAACTGGTTGGCAGCAGCAATTTCGCGCGAAGCCGCTCCGGATTGCAATTTCAGCGTAGCGATCTGCTCGGTCAATTCGAGCATGGTGGCATTGTTGTTGTCGATCAGCGCGACGCTCTTACCCAACGCAACGAGATTCTTTTCCTGGCCAATCACGGTTTCCGAGTCTTTGTCAGTCGCAACCCAGCGCTGAGCAAGTGTATCCAGCTGCGGACGAACATCACTCGGCGAAGAAGGAACGCTGACGTTACCGATTTCACCGCCATTGGTCAGTTGATCGAGGAGCTTGCCGAAGGTATCGCGTGATTCCTTCAACTGACTAAAGGCGACAGCATTACCCTGAAGCGCCAGCGACGAAGCCTTGGCCAGTCGCTGGGAGAGCATGCGCATTTCGCCCGATGCTGCAATGTAGGCAGTATTGTGCGTCGATTCCCGATTGTCATGAAAGACCAAGGCTGCAATCAGGAGCAGCAGGGCAACGAAAATTCCACCCAGCGTTTTCATCTGCTGAATGACTGGTTGCTCGGCCAAGAATGCCGGCAATGCCATCTTAGATGGCATTGCATCTGCAGAAACAGTCATGGGAGCAGCCCCACCTCTCCCTGCATTACCAATTTTCGGAAACTTGAAGCTGAAAGCCATGGAAATCCTCCACTGGGGCTAGGGGCTAACGCCCTCTGTCAAACCCCGATATTCATGAAATCCTGATCGGCGAGCAATTCGCGAACCGACAGTTTGTGCCAGATTTTTCCGTGCGTATCGGCAAAACGCTGCGCCCCCCAGGCAGGCATGGATGCATCAGCCGACTCAGGTGTGAAATCTTCAGGATTCTTCAAACCCAGCATCCGCGACACCAACAGCGCCGCATTGATACCGTAACGCGCCCCAATCAACAGCAATCGTGCATTGGAATTCTGAACGATCGGCGGACCACCCCGAAACAACGAAAAATCACTGACCGCATGCAGATTGCCGCGGATATTCGATATCCCGACGAACCAGGGACGGGTAAGCGGAACCGGCGCCATCTGGGAGGCCTGAACGATCTCTCCACCATCGGAAAGGTCAACCAGCCAAGCCTCACCACCCGCTTCCACCCCAAGCCAGGATGCCGAACCTTTGCCACGAGCCGCTTGGCTCAGACGAGACGCAAGGTACTCCTGGAAATCGCGAAGACTGGTTTTCCGGGCCATTTGGCTATGGCAGCGCGGCGATACGTTGCAATAGCTCTTCCGGATTCAAGGGCTTGACCAGATAGTCAATGGCTCCTTGACGCAAACCCCAGATCTTGTCGGTCTCTTGGCCTTTGGAGGTGCAGACGATGATTGGAATGCCCTTTGTTTCTTCATCCCGGGTCAGCGTACGTGTGGCCTGATAACCGTTCAGCCCAGGCATCACGACATCCATCAGGATCAGGTCAGGCTTGCTGGCCTTGGCCTTGGCAATACCTTCTTCTCCTGTTTCAGCGGTGGAAACCTGATAGCCAGCCTTGGTAAGAACATCGACCGTAAAAAACCGTTCGGTAGGTGAATCATCAACGACGAGAATATTCTTGATGGGCATTTTTTCTTCCTGGACTACGAATTGGATTCAGTTTCAGACGGCAACGCAAAGGCGGCTACCGTTTGCAGCAGACTATCTTTGGTAAATGGCTTGGTCAGGTACTGATCTGAGCCGACCATGCGGCCCCGCGCCCGATCGAACAGGCCATCCTTGGAGGAAAGCATGATCACGGGTGTTGCCTTGAACCGGGGATTTTTCTTGATCAGGGAACAGGTCTGGTAACCGTCGAGCCGCGGCATCATGATGTCGCAGAAGATCACACTTGGCTGGTGATCGGCAATCTTGGCCAGCGCGTCAAATCCATCTTCAGCCAAGACGACCTGACACCCGGCCTGCACGAGAAATATCTCTGCACTGCGCCGTATCGTGTTGCTGTCGTCAATGACCATAACCCTGACACCACGCAGTCTGGATAAATCAGTCAATTTCCCTGTCCCCTCGGCCTCTGACGAGGCACTATCACTATCAGCACATCATACTACGGAACTATTCCAGCAAATCAATAGCGGAAACGGTGTGTCAGCATCCTGATGATGGCTTCGGCAACTACCAGATTCGGATAAAATCGCTTCCATCTTACCCAATTCCCTTCGCGACCGCCAAGGGCGCGAATATCAATGACTGTCAGCCCCACCCCCCCCCCCAGCCCGCCGCTGGTTCTTGTCTTTGCAGCCAGTGATCCGTCATCCGGCGCCGGCATCCAGGCTGATCTGCTAACGCTGGCCAGCCTGGGTTGCCACCCACTGACTGCCCTGACTGCGGTCACCGTGCAGGATACCGTTGGTGTACAGAGCCTTCATCCGCTGACAGCCGAGCTGGTTGAGCAGCAGGCGAGAACCATCCTTGAAGACATGCCGGTTGTCGCCTTCAAGATTGGCCTGCTCGGCAGCGTCGAAAACGTACTGGCGGTGGCCGAAATTGTTTCCGACTACCCGGAAATCCCGCTGATTCTCGATCCGGTGCTTGCATCCGGACGTGGCGACGACCTGTCGAGCGAAGAGATCATTTCCGCGATCCGTGAAATGCTGCTTCCCCAGACCACGCTACTCACGCCAAATGCACCGGAAGCCAGGCGACTGGCCGAAAGCGACGAAGACGATAGCGAGCCCTCGATCGACATCTGCGCCCAGCGCCTGATCGAGATGGGCGCCCAGTATGTGCTGATCACCGGAACCCACGAAAACACGCCGCAGGTCATCAACACGCTCTACGGCCCGGATGGTGTCGTCCGTCGCGACGAGTGGGAACGCCTGCCCGGCAGCTATCACGGATCTGGATGCACCCTGGCCTCGGCCATCGCTGGCTGCATCGCCGGCGGAGCGAGCGTCGAGGATGCCGTGCGTGATGCACAGGATTACACCTGGCAAACACTTAAAAATGGTTTTCGCGCCGGTATGGGCCAGTACATTCCGGACCGTTTCTTCTGGGCACGCGGCACAGACGACGCTGCCGAAGAAAATACGCCAGAAAAAGCTGCCAATGGCAAAGAATAAACTACGTGGCCTCTATGCCATCACGCCTGATCTCGCCGACGGCGCCCGCTTGCTCGCCGATGTCGAAGCTGCGCTGGCCGGAGGCTGCCGCATCGTGCAATACCGCGACAAACTAAGCGCTATGCCCGAACAGGTCGCCCGCGCCCGGGCGCTGCGCGAACTGACCCGCCGTTTTGCAGCAACCCTGTTGATCAACGACGATCTGGCACTGGCTGCACTGGTCCGGGCTGATGGCGTGCACCTCGGCAAGGATGACGGCAATCTGGTGGCCGCCCGCGCCATTCTCGGCCCGGACAAGATTCTCGGCGCCTCGTGCTACGCCGACTTTTCCGCTGCCGAGACTGCCAGCCGGACTGGCGCCGATTACGTGGCCTTTGGCGCAGTCTATCCATCACCAACCAAGCCCGACGCAGCGAAGGCAACGCCCGATCTGTTTGCTCGAGCCCAGGCCGAATTGGCGGCTGGAACCTGCGCCATCGGCGGAATCACACTGGACAACGCCCCACCTTTGATCGTCGCCGGCGCCGATCTGCTCGCCGTCATTACCGATTTGTTCAGCGCCCCCGACATCACGGTGCGCGCTGCCGCCTACCAACGTCTTTTCGAGGAAGCCCACCTATGACCTCTCGCAACCAGCAACTGTTTGAACGCGCCCAGCGCCACATTCCCGGCGGCGTCAATTCACCGGTGCGAGCCTTCCGGTCGGTCGGCGGCACGCCCTGTTTCTTCCAGAAGGGCGTCGGTCCCAAGGTGCAGGATGCAGACGGCAAGTGGTACACCGACTATGTTGGCTCATGGGGTCCGATGATCCTCGGCCACGCCCATCCTGAAGTCATCGCCGCCGTCCAAGCTGCGGTCGTCGATGGCCTTTCCTTCGGCGCACCGACCGAGAAGGAAGTCGACATCGCCGACCTGCTCTGCGAACTGGTACCGTCAATGGACATGGTGCGCCTGGTTTCCTCCGGCACCGAAGCGACGATGAGCGCCATCCGTCTGGCCCGTGGTTATACCGGCCGCGACATACTGATCAAGTTCGAAGGCTGCTATCACGGCCACTCCGATGGCCTGCTGGTGAAGGCGGGTTCGGGCCTGCTGACCTTCGGCAACCCCTCTTCCAGCGGCGTACCGGCGGGCGTTGCCGAGAACACCATGGTGCTGACCTACAACGACCCGCAGGAACTGGCTGACGCTTTCGCCAAACATGGCGACAAGATCGCCGCAGTGATCGTCGAACCAGTCGTTGGTAACATGAACCTGATCGCCCCCACACCGGAATTCCTCAAAGCCATGCGCGAGCTGTGCACGAAAAACGGTTCGGTGCTGATTTTCGATGAAGTAATGACCGGCTTCCGCGTCGGCCTGAAAAGCGCGCAGGGCCTGTTCGGCATCACACCAGACCTGTCCACCTTCGGCAAGGTGGTCGGCGGCGGCATGCCGCTCGGCGCCTTTGGCGGCAAGCGCGAAATCATGGAACAGATCGCCCCGCTCGGCCCGGTCTATCAGGCTGGTACGCTGTCCGGCAACCCGATCGCCACGGCCGCTGGCCTGGCCACTTTAAAGCTCATTCAGGCGCCCGGTTTTTACGAAAACCTGACCGCCAAGACCAAGGCCCTGTGCGATGGTCTGGTCACCGCCGCGAAAAAGCATGGCGTCGCCTTCTCCGCCCAGAACATTGGCGGCATGTTCGGTCTCTACTTCGCCGAAAATTGCCCGGGCACCTACGACGAAGTGCTGGCCTGCGACAAGGAAGCCTTCAACCGTTTCTTCCACGCCATGCTCGACGCTGGCCACTACTTTGCACCGTCGGCCTTCGAGGCCGGCTTTGTGTCAGCCGCCCACTCAGATGCCGACATCGCCGGCACCATCGCGGCGGCTGATGCGTATTTCGCCACTCTGAAATAAGTGAGCACCGGTTTCGCCTGGCTGGTCCTGTTCGTCGCCGGTCTCTGTGAGATCGGCTGGGCTGTCGGCATGAAATATACCGATGGCTTCAGCCGCCTTTGGCCGAGCATCTGGACGGTAATCGGCATGGCCGCCAGCGTCATCCTGCTCGGCTGGTCGCTCAAGACCCTGCCACTGGGTACTGCCTACGCCGTGTGGACGGGCATAGGCGCCGTAGGAACGGCGATTCTCGGCATCTACCTTTTTGACGAATCGCGTGAGGTGCTGCGCTTTGTCTGCATCGGCCTGATCGTCGCAGGCATTGTTGGATTGAAGCTGGTGACGCCCGACACACCCTGATCTCTACATCAAGAACAGCGTCGCCAATCCGAGGAAGATGAAGAATCCACCAGAGTCGGTCAGCGCAGTAATCATGACCGAACCGCCAACCGCAGGGTCGGCACCAAATTTCTGGCGCAGCAGCGGGATGCCAACACCCGCCGAAGCAGCCAGCAGCAGGTTCAAAGTCATCGCCGAAGTCATCACGAAACCGAGCTGGGCGCTACCATAGAGCCACCAGGCAGCAATGCCTAGCAAGCTGCCCCAGATCAGGCCGTTGATCGTCGCCACCCCGAGTTCCTTGCGCAGCAAGCGGCGCATGGCGTCGGGCTGGACTTGCCCCATGGCGATGGCACGGACGATCATCGTGATCGTCTGATTACCGGAATTGCCACCGATACCCGCGACAATCGGCATCAAGGCGGCCAGGGCAACCAGTTTTTCGATGGAGTCCTCGAAAGCACCAATCACCCGCGAGGCGACGAATGCAGTCACGAGATTGACCGCCAGCCAGGCCCAGCGGTTTTTCACCGAATCCCAGACGGAAGCGAAAATATCTTCTTCCTCTTTCAGGCCGGCCTGCGCCAGCTGCTCGCTGTCAGCTTCTTCGCGGATGAAGTCCACCACCGCATTGACGGTGACGCGGCCAACCAGCTTGCCCTCGGGATCAAGCACCGGCGCCGAGACCAGATCGTAACGTTCGAACGCCTTGGCAGCCTCTTCAGCCAGGTCATCGGGCTCGAATTCGACGAAATCGGTCTGCATCAGGCTGCCAACTTCGACCTCGACCTCATTGACCAGCAGGATGTTCAGGGGCAGCACCCCGGTCAGGTGCTCATTGCGATCAACAACGAATAACTGGTCAGTATGATCTGGCAGTTCGTCAAAACGACGGAGATATCGCAAAACGACTTCCAGCGACACATCCTCACGTACGGTGACCATGTCGAAATCCATGATCGAACCGACCGACTCCTCAGGATAGGACATCGCGGCGCGCAACTGCTCGCGCTCTTCGATGGTCAAACCACGGAAAACATCGTCGATAACGCCCTGTGGCAGGTCGGGCGCAAGGTCGGCCAGTTCGTCGGCATCCAGCGTTTCGGCGGCAGCGACCAGCTCGGTCCGCTCCATCGAATCGATCAGCGTTTCCCGAACCGCATCCGAGACTTCGAGAAGGATTTCGCCTTCGAGCTCGGGATTGACCAGTTCCCAGACGATCAGACGTTCATCGGTGGGCAGCGCTTCGAGGACGTAGGCGATATCCGCCGGGTGCATCGGCTCAAGTCTGGCCTGCAGCTCATTCAGATGCTGCTTGTGGACAATGTCCTCAACCAGATCGTGGCGCGGTCCTTCCTGCCGGTGCACCAAATCCTCGACCAGCTTGTGCCGGGCGAGCAGGGTTTGCACCTCGGCGAGGCGCTCCTGCAAGTCTTCGGTATCGGTCAGCTGGGATTCTTCGCTCATGGTGCGGTGCCGCAAAATGGTGGGCCATTTTAGCACCGGGCGAATGACCGGACCCTTACAAAATCACTGAGGAAAACCCGTATTCCGGCGATATTTCACGGAACATCGGCGCCCGGCATTCGGCCGAGAATGATCGCAGTCTTGCGCCCGAGGCCAGGTGCATTGCGATTGCGTTCGTAAAAGCGCGGATTCGGCACCATGCCAGCCAGACGTGCCGCCTGCTCCGGACCCAGTTGGGCTGCGCCGACGCTGTAGTAATGACGGGCAGCGGCCTCGGCACCAAAGACCCCGTTGCCCCACTCGATCACGTTCAGGTAAACCTCGAAAATCCGCTTTTTGCTCCACAGATTTTCCAGCATCAAGGTGATGATGGCTTCCTCCACCTTGCGGAAATAGGACTTGGTGGGTGTCAGGAAGAGATTTTTCGCCAGTTGTTGGCTGATGGTCGAACCGCCGGCGACAAAGCGCCCCTTCTTCTGGTTCTTTTCCATCGCTTTCTGCATGCCTTCCCAGTCGAAGCCTTCATGATCGACGAACTTGGCGTCTTCGGCCGCGATGATGGCGCGCTTCAGATGGATGGAAATTCGCTCGTAAGGCACCCATTGTTGCTTGAGTTGCGCCCCCGGATTTTTCTGGCGCAATTCAGCCAGGCGGATTTCCATGAAGCGTGTTTCACCGGGATTGACCCAACCCCACAGCAAAACCCAGCCAAGCAGCCATAACTGCCAGACGAGAAACAGACCGACCAGCCCGAGCAACAACCATTTCAGCCAGCGGCCGAGGGTTTTCATGCGGCCAGCTTGGCTCGCAGATCTGCCAGCACCTCTTCAGTGGTCGGGCGTACGCCGCGCCAGACAAAGAATGCTTCCGCCGCCTGCTCGACCAGCATGCCGAGGCCATCGGCCCGTGTTGCCGCCCCCTGCACCCGAGCCAGCGTCAGAAACGGCGTTTCACCTTTGCCGTACATCATGTCGTAAGCCAGACTGCCCGGCGCAAAGATACCGGCAGGCAGAGGCAGGCTTTCGCCGGAAAGGCTTGCTGAAGTAGCGTTAATGACCAAATCGAAGCATTTGCCGTCAATTTCTGCAAAATTCCCAGCCCCCAGCAAGGCGACATCGGCAAATGCCTGCGCCAACGCGACCGCCTTGTCGGCACTGCGGTTGGCAATAAACAGCGAAGCCGGTTTTTCGGCCAACAAAGGCGCAATTACTCCGCGCGAAGCGCCACCGGCACCAAGCAATAGAATGCGCTTGCCGGCCAGCGGAAAATCGAGGTTTTGCGTAATGTCGCGAACCAGCCCTGCGCCGTCCGTGTTGTCGCCAAAAATCTCAGAGCCGTTGAAAGCCAGGGTATTGACCGCCCCGGCCCGCGCTGCGCGATCAGACAGGCGGGTCGCCAGGCGATAGGCTTCTTCCTTGAACGGCACAGTGACATTTGCCCCCTTGCCACCCGCCGCAACAAATTCTGAAACCGCTTGCGGGAAGCCATCAACCGGTGCCAGACGAGCTTCGTAGACAAGATCCTGCGCAGTCAGGGCAGCAAAAGCGGCATGAATGGCCGGCGATCTGGAATGGGCAATCGGATTGCCGAAGACGCAGTACAAGTCGCTCATTTGGTGGCTGTATTCAAGGCATCGCCCTGGGTGAAATACCAGGTACGGGCAAAGGACAGCACGGTCGCGCCACCCAGCGCCTGCTGAGGAATGGCACCAAAAGGGGCCGACATTCGGAGAATGCGCAGGGCAGCCTGATCAAGCACCTTGTGACCGGAGGAACGTGAAATCTCCGCGTTATACAGGCTACCGTCCTCGGCGCGCAGTTCAACAAAGATCACCACCGCACCGTAGAGCTTGCCACGTGCCTCGGCTGGATAATTCAGCGTGCCGATCCGTTCGATTTTCTGCTTCCACCCATCCAGATAGGCTGCCAAGCCATATTCTTCAGTGCGTGCCCCGACAAATTTCTTGCGCGGCCGCTTGCTGTATTCGTCCGCCGTCTTGCTGATCTCGCCCTCCAGCCGCGCCATCGCGCGGGCTGATTCGGCAAGGTCGAGACCGCTGACACTGGGCACCGGCGAGGGCTGCTCGCTGGCCGTTTTTGCTGCAGCCACATTGCGCAGACTCTTGGCCTGAGTCAGCAGTTTTTGCTGGGCGCTCTCCAGCTCCTGAACGCGGCGCTGCATCTGCTGGATGGAATCGCCTTCAGTCTGCTGATGCGTTGGCGGCAGCGGCGTCTTGGCCCGACGGTTTTCGTCGGTATTACCACCACCATCGAGATTCGCTTGCGCCAGCGCCTGAGCATCTGTCGGCTTGCGCGCCGATTTGGCGTTGACCAGGATGATGTCCATGGCCTTTTCACGAAAGGCCTTGGAAGCATCGGGAAACTTGAATTCCAGCGCGAGCAGAACTGCATGAATCAATAGCGAAATACCAAGCGCGATCCACAGACGGCGGTCTTGCTTCGCCGCCGGCACTTTTCGCAGCTTGGCCGCCTTCTTCACGCGCCCTCTCCTTCTTCGGCTTCCTCCACGGCTTCCGCAGCGTCGCTTTCGCCAAGCAGATTGAGGAAACGGCAGGTTAGCTCCGGCGCCAGCAAATCAATGCTTTCCACGGCGAGACGAATGCGCTGCCCCGGCAACAGATCAGATGGAATCGACGGCACACGCAACAGCACGGGCAAATGATCGAGCTTGACGCTCTGCTCGCGGCGCACGGTAGCGTCGATTTCGGTCATTTGATGCTGTTGAATCCAGCGCAGACACCAGTAACGCTCCATCTGGCGCTGAAAATCGGCATAGGCGGCGTAAGTCAGCTCAAAATCGCGCATGGCGCCGAACAACTCAGCCGATTTTTGGGCGAAAGCCGGTGTTTCGCCCTTCAGACAGGCAATTAGCTGCCATTGATTGACCATATCGCAGTAACGGCGCAGCGGCGAGGTCATCCAGGCGTATTGCGGCACGCCAAGGCCTTCGTGTGGCAATGGCGAGGTGGTCATCCGGACCTTGCCCTGCGTCTGCGCCCGGTACAGGCAGGCGATGTTCTTCTCGGCGAGCAGGCCGCCCCAGGTCGAGTTGGCAACGATCATCAACTCGGCGACCAGCTTGTCGAGCGGACTGCCGCGCTTGCGCTCGGAAATCCCGACCGTACAGTTATCCGGATCGGCCAGATCGCCGACGATCTCGAAGTTGTAGTCGTTGATACCCTGCATGGCCGAGGGCTTGCCGCGCCGGCCTTCGCAGGCGTTGGCGAAGTGCCAGAGGTGCACCAGTTCGTCCTTGAACGGCTGGTCGGGCAGCGGGCCATTGATGGTTTCGGCGTTGAACCACGGTTCTATTTCGTGGTGGCGCAGGTTGGCGGCGATATGTACCATTTCCAGCCGAGATTCGTGGCTGAGGATTTCCAGCGAGTCGTTAACCGTCAGGTAGAGCGACACAGCCGGGCAATCCACCCCACCGGCCAGTGTGTAGTTTTGCACCACGGCGTCAGGCAGCATGGTGATCTTGTTGCCGGGCATATAGACCGTGGACAGCCGGGCGCGAGCAACACCATCGAGCGGCGATCCGTGCTCGATGGCCAGCCCCGGCGCAGCGATGTGAATGCCGATGCGCGAACCGATGCCAGGCAGTTTGACGACGGACAGCGCGTCGTCGATTTCAGTGGTATTGGCGTCGTCGATCGAGAAGGCACGGACGTCGGCACGCGGCAGATCACGCGGCAATTTCGGCGCCTCAAGGGCGGGAAAGGCCACGCCCTTGGGGAACTGTTCATGCAGAAAGCGGCGGTAATGCAGAAAGTAGGGCGACTTGATGGCACCGCACTTGAAAAGCATTTGCGCCGCCGTCAGGCCGGTTTCGGCGCAGGCGGTTTCGAAGGCCTTGGTTTCCGGCTTGTTGCGGTCCGGTGCGTAGAGCAAGGCATCGGTCATGGCGCCGATTTCCGGCGGCAGACGGAATTCTCTCAGCTCACCAATCCAGCCTTCCATCGTGAGCGCTTGCTGACGCTTTTTTTCAAGACTGGCCAGAGCAGCTGCGAGAATGTCGGCAGGCGCTTTACGGAAGCGGCCCTTGCCTTTGCGGTGGAAATAGACGGGCGCGGCGTGCAGGGCAAGCAGCACCGCCGTCGCTTCGATCGGCGCGGGTTCGTGTCCGTAGTAATCACGGGCAAAATCAAGAAACGAAAACTCGCCATCGTTGACGCACTCCCACAGGAATTCAGCTTCGATTTCTTCGGCCAGCGGCGTGGCCTGGTCAAGCAAGGCAGCCGCGGAGGGCTTTTCAAAGCGCAACAATACCGTTGCGGCCTTGATCTTGCTGCGCTTGCCGGTAGGCATTTCGACCTGCAACGAGCTGTCGTTGTCGGCCATGATGCTGCCGGCCTTAAAGCCGCCATCTTCTTCAAACAATACGTTCATCGACGGATTATAGCCCAGCGTATTCAATGATTTGCGGCACAAAGTCGGGAAACTTCGTGAAGCTGTGATCGCCGCCCGGCAGGACGGTTTGCCGACAGCCGGCGTAGAAGGCCTGCGCCTGACGGTAATCCAGCACTTCGTCTCCCTCCTCGACCAGCAGCCAGTAACGCCCCGGCGTCGGCCTGGCAACCTGCTCGAGCAACTGGGCGGCGTGTGCTTTGGTGAAGGTAAATTGCTCCCCAGTATGGAAATTGGCGTGATCGCCGACAAACTTTTCCAAATCGAGGCTGGCGCTCACCGCCGGGTTGATCAGTACGGCGTTCAGGCTAAACTTTTCGGCCAGATGATTGGCGTAATGCCCGCCCAGCGAACTGCCGATCAATGTCACCGGCCTGGCGGCCTGTTCGATCAGGCGGCTGACACTGGCCACCGCTTCATCGGGTACCCACGACAGTTGCGGGCAGACGAACTGCGCCGCCATGCCGCGCCGCGCCATCTCTTCGCCCAGCAACTGCGATTTCCACGAGGCCGGCGACGAGCAGAAGCCGTGCAGGTAAATGATCAGTGGGCGGTCCATTGCACCCAGCCGAAGTGGGCGGTCATCAGGACGACAATGCCGAAGACGATGCGATACCACGCGAAGGGCGTGAAATCGTGGCTGGAAATAAAGCGCAGCAGCCAGCGAACACAAAGAAAGGCCGAAATGAAAGCGGAAATGAAGCCGACCACCCACATGCCGATATCGTCGGCGCTGAGCAGGGCACGCTCCTTGTAGAGCTGATAGACAGTTGCCGCGCCCAGCGTCGGGATGGCGAGGAAGAAGGAGAACTCGGTCGCCGCCTTGCGCGACAGGCCGAACAGCAGGCCGCCGATGATCGTCGCGCCGGAACGCGAGGTGCCGGGAATCAGCGCCACGGCCTGGGCGAAGCCCATTTTCAGGGCATCGAGCAGGGTCATTTCCTCGACCGTCTGGACGCGAATGGTGTGCTTGCGCTTTTCGGCCCACAGGATGACGAAGGCGCCGAGAATGAAAGTCGTCGCTACAGCAATCGGGTTGAACAGATTGGCCTTGATTGCCTTGCCGAAAGCCAGCCCGAGGATGGCCAGCGGCAGGAAAGCGACGAACAGGTTGAGGATGAATTTCTGTGCCGCCTTGTCGCTGAAGGCGCCACGCGCCACGACGAGCAGACGTTCGCGATACTCCCAGACGACGGCCAGAATGGCGCCGGACTGGATGACGATCTCGAACAATTTGCCGCGATCATCGTTGAAATCCAGCAGATCGCCGGCCAGAATCAGGTGGCCGGTCGAGGAAATCGGCAGGAATTCGGTCAGGCCTTCGACGATGCCGAGGATGAGGGCTTTGAGGAGAAGAATCGGGTCCATGGCGTGCGGCCTGTGCTTTTACCAAGTTGGGGAGGCCGCATTCTACTATCCCGGATGTGTCAAAACTTCGAGTTCGGCCAGCCAATTCAGCGCATGCTCGCGGGATAAGCCGCACATCTCGGCCGACGCTTGCAGGCCAGCACAGCAATCCGGGCGCTCCGGACTATTGAAAATAAGGCAACGAAATTCGCCATCGAGATGCTGACAAGGCAACCCCGCCGGCTTGTTGAGCGAACTGATCGACGGCGCAATACAGCAGGCGCCGCAATTGGGGCGGCAGGCCATCGGCGACGGAACGGCGGGGCAAAGCTTTTCGGGCATGCCCGATTCTCGCAGATTCGGCTTATCCGTTCGGCGCCAATGAACTCCATGGTCACTCAGGCTTGCTACGGTCTACCGTAAAAAACAGCCAAAAATGAAATGGGGGCCTTCCGCCCCCATGCTTCAAAAACCCTGATCAACGACCGGTCGGCTTGGCAGCATCAACCGCCGCCCCGCCGCGCGGACCATCGCCACGAACGCGCGGTCCTCGCTCGGTCGGCTTCATTTCCGACAGTTGCTTGCGCTGCTCCGGCGTCAGCACCTCAAACACCTGACGATCCGCCTTGGCCCGCGCCAGCGTCATTTCCGACATCGCCTTGGCCGCCTCGTCAGCCAGACCGCGCGCCTTGGCTTCGCTGTAATCTGCCGCCGAAGTCAGCGCCCGCAGATCGGTTTCGGCCTTGCGCAACGCCTTGGCCTTGTCGCGCATCACCGGCGCTTGGGCATGCATGATCTCGAACACTTTATCCTGCTGCGCCTCGGTCAGGTTCAAGGCGCGCAGATGCGGCGGCATCATGTTGCCACCCATCATGTGGTGGCCGGCGCCGCCATGCGCCTCCATGCCGCAGCCGGCATGACCACTGTGACCGCCAAAAGCCGCCGCGGAAAGCGGAATGGCCAAAGCCACGCTGGCGGCGATCAGGAAACGTTTGATATTGGTATTGGTATTGGGGGTAGTTTTCATCTCTTCATCCTCTTGTTCAAATTAGCCGGCCCAAGCGGGCCAAGCGACAGGACGAATACTCCCCCGAGAGCCTGTAAAGGTGGGTGACAGGGCTGTAAATGAAAGTAAATGGCGTAACTGGACGCAAAACCTTTGGTGCCGGCGATGAAAAGCAGGAACAACCGGGCTTGCTACGGTCAACCGGAAAAACCGGCCAAAAATGAAACCGCCTACTCGTGCCGCAGCGCCTCAATCGGGTCGAGTTGCGCCGCCCGGCGCGCCGGCACATAGCCGAAAATCACGCCGATCGCTGCCGAGAAGCCAAAGGCCGTCAGGTTGATGGCCGGGTTGAACATAAAAGGAATGTGCATCAGCGACGACAGCCCGAGGCAGGCGACAAAAGCCAGCGCCACGCCGACCAGCCCGCCGCAGGCGGAGAGGACGACGGCTTCGATCAGGAATTGCCAGAGCACCTCGTTTTCCAGCGCGCCGATGGCCAGCCGGATGCCGATTTCCCGCGTTCGCTCGGTGACCGACACCAGCATGATGTTCATGATGCCTATGCCGCCGACGAGCAGGCTGACGGCGGCCACCGCGCCGAGCAGCGCGGTCATCGTGCCGATGGTGCCGGAGAGCGTTTCGGCGATCTGTTTGGTGTCCATCACGTTGAAATTGTCGTCGGCGTTCTCGGCCAGCTTGCGCCGTTCGCGCAGCAGGCTACGCAGTTGGGCGATGGCGACGGTCGCGTCGGTGCCGTCCTTGAGCGAGACCATGACACTGCTGATGTCGAGCGTGCCGGTGAGCCTGCGTTGCGCGGTGCGCAGCGGCATCAGCACCGCGTCGTCCTGGTCCTGGCCCATGCCGCCCTGGCCCTTGGCGACGAGCAGGCCGATCACCTCGCAGTCGAAGGTCTTGACGCGGATGCTGCTGCCGACCGGATTGCCGGCGCCGAACAGCTCCTTCCTGACGGTATTGCCGATCACGCAGACGGCCTTGCCGGCGCGTTCCTCGTCATCGGTGAACTGCCGCCCGGCGGCGATTTTCCTGTTGCCGGCGATGAAATAGTCGTTGCTCGTGCCGCTCACCGTCGACGACCAGTTCTGCGTGCCGGCGACCAGCGTTACGGGGCTGCCGACGACGGGCGCCACGGCCTTGAGGCCATTGACCTGTTGCTGGATGGCCTCGATGTCGGCGATCTTGAATTTCGGCGCGCCGGCACTGTCGCGCCCCGGACCAAGGCGCTGGCCGGGCATGACCATGAGCAGGTTGCTGCCGAGGCTGGCAATCTGGTCGGAAACCATCTTCGTGGCGCCGTTGCCCAGCGTCACCATGGTGATCACCGCGCCGACGCCGATGACGATGCCGAGCACGGTCAGGAAAGAGCGCAGCAGGTTGCGGCGAATCTCGCGCAGGGCGAGCAGGAGTGCGTTGAGGATCATGCGACCTCCGTCGCGCTGTCGCTGTCCACTAGGCCGTCTACAAAATGCACGATGCGCCGTGCGTACTGGGCCATGTCCGGCTCGTGGGTGACCATGATGATGGTGATGCCTTGTTCGCTGTTCAGCCGCCCGAGCAGCTCCATGATCTCGTGGCTGCGCTTGCTGTCGAGGTTGCCGGTTGGCTCGTCGGCAAGCAGAACGAGCGGGTTGGTGACGATGGCCCGGGCGATGGCGACGCGCTGCTGCTGGCCGCCGGAAAGCTCGGCCGGAGTGTGCGTTTCCCAGCCGTCGAGGCCGACCTTGGCGAGTGCGGCGCGGGCCGCCGTATGGCGCGCTTCGGCCGGCTCGCCGCGATAGAGCAGCGGCAGTTCGACGTTCTCCTGCGCCGAGGTTCGCGCCAGTAAATTGAAGCCCTGGAAAACAAAGCCGAGACATTGCCGACGCAGCAGCGCCCGCTGGTTGCGGTCGAGTTGCTCGACATTGATGCCCTGAAAACGGTACTCGCCCGAGGTCGGCGTATCGAGGCAGCCGAGCAGGTTCATCGCCGTCGATTTGCCGGAACCGCTCGGCCCCATGACCGCCACGAATTCACCCGCCTCGATCTTCAGATCAACGCCGGCCAGCGCCTGAAACGCTGCCTGTCCCTGACCGTAGGTCTTGGTGATACCGCGCAGTTCGATCAAGGGCGCGCTCACAGCAACCTCGTCGCCATTTCGATGTCGGCCGCTTTTTCTCCCCCAAGGGGACTTCCTTCGGGGCACGGTTGATCGTAACAACTCACTTTTTCGCCGCCTGATAGTCGGAAATCACCGCCGCACCCACCGGCAAATCGCCGCCCAGCACTTCGGTCTGGCGCCCGTTGCTGACGCCGGTTTTCAACGCCACTGCCTGCGGCTGGCCATCGACCAGCACCCAGACCTGCCCGTCGCCGCTGCCCTTGGCTGCCACCGGGCGATTCTTCGGCGCCTCCGGTGGCGGGCCGGGCATCAGGCGGGCGACCAAGCCGCGCTCTTTCTCCGCCGCCCCCTCGCCCGGCGGCGTGAAACGCAGCGCTGCATTGGGCACCAGCAGGGCCTTGTCACGGCTCGCCGTGACGATAGTAGCCGTCGCCGTCATCCCCGGCCGCAGCGCCAGATCGTCGTTATTGACCTGCAAAATGGTCTTGTAGGTGACCACGTTATCGGTCGTCGTCGAACCCAATCCAACACGCTGAATGCTCGCCGGAAACTGGCGCCCCGGCCAGGCCGACACCGTGAAGCTCGCCGTCTGGCCGGTTTTGACATTGCCGACATCGGCCTCATCGACCTTGACCTGCAACTCCATCTTGGCCAGATCCTCGGCCAGCACGAAAAGCACTGGCGTTGTCATCGCCGCCACCACGGTCTGGCCCGGCTCCACCTTGCGGGTCAGCACGACGCCATCGACCGGCGAACGGATGGTCGCCTTGCCGAGATTGGTTTCATCCGTTTTCAGCGACGCCCGCGCCTGCACCACGTCGGCCCGGGCGCTGGCCAGGCTGGCGATGGCCCGTTGCCGCGCCGCATCGGCCGTCTCCAGCTCGGTCTTCGCCGGCACCTTGCCGCCGGAAAGCTCTGCCACCTGCCGCATACGATTCAGCGAGGCCGTCGTTTCGGCCAGTGTCGCCTGCGCCAGCGCCACCGAAGCCTCGGCCGCCGCCACGGCGGCCTGCGATTTGGAAACGGCGTCCTTTAATTTGGCGGTATCGAGCTGGGCCAGCAACTGGCCTTTCTTGACCACGTCGTTTTCCTGCACCAGCACGCTGGACAGCGTCCCGGAAAGCTCGGAACCGACATCGACCGACTTGGTCGGCTGCAGCGTACCGCTGGCCGAAGCGGTGACCACCAGATTGCCGACCACCGCCTCCTCGGTCACGAACTGCCCGGCCGGCTGGCCGTTGCCGCCGGAAAAGGCCAGCCACAGCACAGCCACGACGGAAATGCCGCCGCCGATCAGCCACCACCGTCGCCGGCTGCTACCCTCGTGCTTGTTCTGGCTGAGCAGCGCAATGAGCGCCTCCGATGATGTATCCGTACTTTGGGTATCCGTACTTTTTGTCATGTTCGATCACTTTCATAGGCCGACCAACCGCCGCCGAGCGCCTTGTAGAGCTGGATCAGCGTGGTCAGCACGGCCGACTGGGCGGTGGCCAGCGAATCCTCGGCCGTCAATTGGGTGCGCTGGGTTTCCAGCACTTTCTGGAAGTCGGCGAGGCCGGCTTCGTACATCTGTCGGCTCAGCGTCGCCGCGTTGCGCGCCGAAACGGCCGCCGCTTCCCGGGCGACCACCCGGTCGCGGGCCTGGGCGTGGGCGGTCAGCGCGTTTTCGACCTCTTCCAGCGCCGTCAGCACGGCGCTTTCGTAGTCAGCCAGCGCCGCTTCCTGCACCGCCGTCTGCAAATCCACGGCGCTGCGCAGCTTGCCGCCGTCAAACAAGGTCGCCGCCAGCGTACCGCTCAGGGCACGAACGAGACTGTCGCTGCCGCCCAGCGCGCCGAGGCTGTAAGCCTGCCAGCCGAACGAGCCGCCGAGCGACAGGCTGGGAAAACGTGCCGCCTGCCGCTGCCCGATGCGCGCCGTTTCCGCCGCCAGCGTGCGCTCGGCGACGATCAGATCAGGTCGCTGGGTGAGCACATCGGCCGGGATGCCGGTCGCTACAGTCGGCGGCGCCACCGGCCGGGCCTGCGAGGCCAGCAACTGTTCATGCAGGGCGCCGGGTTGCCGGCCAAGCAAGGTAGCCAGCCGGTTTTCCGCCGCCGCCAGCCCGACCTCAAGGTCCGGCATACTCGCCCGCGTTTGCTCACGGTTGGTCCGCGCCTGCTCGACATCGGCGCTACTGGCCAGCCCGGCCTGCTCGCGCCATTCAGTGATCTGCGCCGTTTCGCTCTGGCTGGCCAGATTGGCCCGGGCAATCGCCAGCCGCGACTGGTAGGCGCGGAACTCGACATAGTTCTGCGCCACCTCGGCAACCAGCGAAACCCGGACGTTTTCCAGACTGGCCTCGCTCGCCGCCAGATCAGCACTCGCCGCCTCGACCGCCCGGCGCGTACCGCCGAAAAGATCGAGCTCCCAACTGGCGTCGAAACCGGCGTCGTACAGCGTGCGCGTCGGCAGGGCGTTGACTGCCGTGGCGTTCTTCGTCCGGCTAACGCCAGTCGACGCCGATACTTGCGGAAAATAACCGCTCACCGCCTGCGCCCGACTGGCCCGCGCCTGCCGCAAGCGAGCCTGCGCCGCCTTGAGGTCGAGGCTACCGGATTGGGCGGTGGCGATCAGCTCATCCAGCGCCGGATCGCCCAGCTGCCGCCACCAGTCACTTTGCGATTTTGGGCTGTTTTTCCGGTTGACCGTGGAAGCAGTGGAAATGGTGGAATCGGTCGCCGGCGGCGGCGAATCACCCGCTTTGGTCGCCAGCCAACGGCTCGGCATGGCCCACCCGGGAACCTGATAATCCGGCCCGACCGAAGGCAGGCCTGAACAGGCGCTCAGCGAGCCGACGGCGAGCAAAACAACAAGCGACAAGCGCCAATTCGGCGCTCTTGAAAATGACGTGGTATTCATCCGGATATTTTCACCGCCTGCGATCTTCACAGGTGTTAAACGGTGTAAAAAGGCCCGCCGCGACCACAAATTCTGCCGGGGCGGGCAAGGGGGGTAGATCGCGCGGCGGGCGCCGTTCTGGCAGCCGCCGGACATTGGTTAATCGCCGGGAGGCGGACGGCGGTCAGCACCTCGCCCGTCCATTGGTGCCTTGCCGGCGGCCTTCAACTTGGCCAGTTGGCTGCGCTGCTCGACAGTCAGCACGTCGTAAATCTGGCGTTCGGCCTTGGCCCGGGCCAGCGACAAATCAGCCGTCGCCCTCGCCGCGTCATCAGACAACTCTCGCGCCTTCGGCTCGGTATATTCAGCCGACAACACCAGCTTGCGCAGCGACTCCTCCGCACTACGCGCCGCCTTCACCTTCTCGCGCATGGCCGGCGCCTGCCCGTGCATGATCTCGAAACCCCGGTCGCGCTGCGCCTCGCTCAAATCCAGCTGGCGCAAATACGACGGCATCTTTCCCGATTCCGTAGCCGGCCAGACACCGCAACGATCACCACGCTGACCAACCCCCAGGGCAGCCAACGGCAGCACCAGCGAAATCGCCGCGGCAATCAGAAACCGCTGCAAACTCAATTTTGGAAAATTCACATTCAGCCCTTTGACTTCAAGTTTCGGGGGGGGGGGCCCGACGACAGGACGAATAGTCACCCGCGGCACAGTTAAGGCGGGTTAGGGAGCTGTAAATGAACGTAAATGGGAGAAGGATTTGTAACCCAACATCTCTTGGGCCCTGTCCATGCATTAGCCCAAATACTCTCGCAAGCCACAACGACGCAGATACTCGAAGGTATGCTCATAAAATTCTGGCAGACGTGTCCGATCCGCCGCATCGCCGCGAGGGATAAAGATCGCCATTCCTTGCCGTGCGCGAGTAAGCAAAACCCGATAGGCATTCTTCAAGTAAGTCTGGCGCTCAACCGCGTTCATGCGCATCCAAGCAGTGCCGCGAAAACTGAAGTGCCGCCACTCGCCGTTATCGCGGCGAAAATCAGCATCCCAGCAGACGGCCGCCCAATCCAGTTCAAGTCCTTGCACATCGAACTCAGTTGCGACTTCTTCGAGGTAGAAAGATGAGCGTACGTCAGTGCGCTCATTCAGGAACCACACTGGCGCATCAATTTTCGCCTTGACCCAGACACTTTCCGGGCGGAGCCGATACCCGCCAGACGAGGCAAGCAGCCCATAGCGTTCGCTGCCTCGCGCCTGTCGCCGTACCCAATCGCGACCCAACTCTAGATCGCGCACGAGAGCAATCGGATATCTTTCAGCAATTGCCGCGTAGGCCGTTTGCGCAAGCTCAGGCCGATTTTCAACAACATGCCCGACGAAATCGGACAGCGCCTCAGCCCGAAATGATCGCAGCGAAACAGCTAGATGAAGCGCCTCGTCCCTTTGGACGCGAGCCTCCTTAAGCACTCGCCCAGCCTCTTCCCTCCAAAGGTAATCCGGATCCTCGACGCGTGGCGATACATGCACCTGCCAATCCGGAAACTGTTCCCGCAGCACGATGAGCCATTCGCTCAGCCCGGCCTCGCCAGTATTGATTTCCTGCCCGCCACCGACCAGACACACGATGACGCACCAATCCTCATGGCGATCCATCACGCTAATCAGGAATGCGGGCTCGGACATGTCGAAATTCAAATGCCCGCGCTTCTGCTGCATGAACCTGGTGGCCTGCTCACGGCTCCAGGCACGCTGGGCTTCGTCAAAAACAACAACGCGCTCGACAGGAGGAGCACTTCCCCTCAACGCATCGTCTCGAAAATGATGGATATTCTGAACGAAGCTCGCCACCTTACGATGCGCATCCTTCTTTGAGATCCCTTCCCGTGCTGCCTGATCGCGGGCAAGCGCCTCACGCAAGACATCAACCAAAGGGCCATTGCCAGACAAAAACACGGCATGTTCGTCGGCATGCTCATCTGCCCGTGCCGTCGCGACATTGAGCCCGGCCAGCGTTTTACCTGCGCCGGGAACGCCGGTCACGAAACAGATTGCCTTCCGTCGAGTCAGCTTGGCGTCTTCGATGATGGCTGCTATGCAGTCCGATGTTTGACCAAGGTTCTGCGCACTGGCATCCGAACGCGCGATCTCCAGCACGTCGTGGTTCCGATAAAGCGCCAAGGCTGCCTCAATGATGGTCGGCGTTGGCTGATAGCCTGAAACAGCCCACTCCGGCGAATTTATCGGCATTGCTTCGGCCTGCTCAAGCACACCGCCATGGATGAGCGACAACAAATTGGCGGGACTTACGCCAATCGGCACAGCAACCCCGTCGTCCGCCCAGTCAAGCAAGGGTAGTTCATGGGGCTTGACGTTTGTGCACACGAGAACAGGAACGATAGGCTGCCAATGGCTACCCAAATGAAAATTCTTCAGATCAAGCGCATAGTCATGCACCTGTTCGATGCCAGAGCGCTCAAAGTGATGTGCCCCGATCTTGAACTCAATAACAAAAATCACCCCGCCGATAATAAGAACAAGGTCCGCACGCTTGCCCATTCGCGGTATAGAAAACTCGAAAAAGATCTGCCCTTCCAGATCAGCAGGCAGCACCTCTTTCAAGATGCTGATCTGTGCCTGCCAAGCGTGCTTTTGCTGATGTTCAAGACTGAACCCGTGGCGGCGGGTCAGCGCACCGAGTATCTCGTCATCATTGGCAACCAGGAATTCGGCAATACTCGCGTTGAAATAGGAGGCGTTGATCATGATGCCTGGATCATACGGAACCCCCTGAACCCAGCAAAGAAAAAGGCGGCCATTTCAGCCGCCTTTTTGCCTGTTTTTTGGCGTTGACCGCATCAGACCTTGCTGTAAACCTCAGCCCCGGCCTTCACAAACTCCACCGATTTCACTTCCATCCCCTTTTCCAGCGCCTCGGCTTCGGCGATACCCTGGGCGGCGGCGAATTCGCGGACGTCCTGGGTGATCTTCATCGAGCAGAAGTGCGGGCCGCACATGGAGCAGAAGTGGGCGACCTTGGCCGATTCCTTGGGCAGGGTTTCGTCATGGAAGCTCTTGGCCTTGTCCGGATCGAGGCCGAGGTTGAACTGGTCGTCCCAGCGGAACTCGAAGCGCGCCTTGGACAGTGCGTTGTCGCGAATCTGCGCGCCGGGGTGGCCCTTGGCGAGGTCGGCGGCGTGGGCGGCGAGCTTGTAGGTGATGATGCCTTCCTTGACGTCGTTCTTGTCGGGCAGGCCGAGGTGTTCCTTGGGCGTGACGTAGCAGAGCATGGCGGTGCCGTACCAACCGATCATCGCGGCACCGATGCCGCTGGTGATGTGGTCGTAGCCCGGCGCGATGTCGGTGGTCAGAGGGCCGAGGGTGTAGAACGGAGCTTCCTTGCAGTGCTCGAGCTGGAGGTCCATGTTCTCCTTGATCATGTGCATCGGCACATGGCCCGGGCCTTCGATGATGACTTGAACGTCGTGCTTCCAGGCGATCTGTGTCAGTTCGCCTAGGGTCTTGAGTTCGCCGAGCTGGGCTTCGTCGTTGGCGTCGTAGATCGAGCCGGGACGCAGGCCGTCGCCGAGGCTGAAGGCGACATCGTAGGCCTTCATGATTTCGCAGATTTCCTCGAAGTGGGTGTAGAGGAAGCTTTCCTTGTGGTGCGCCAGACACCACTTGGCCATGATCGAGCCGCCGCGGCTGACGATGCCGGTCAGGCGGTTGGCGGTCATCGGCACGTAGCGCAGCAGCACGCCGGCGTGGATGGTGAAGTAGTCGACGCCCTGTTCGGCCTGTTCGATCAGCGTGTCGCGGAAGATTTCCCAGGTCAGGTCTTCAGCCTTGCCATTGACCTTTTCCAGCGCCTGATAGATCGGCACGGTGCCGATCGGCACCGGCGAGTTGCGGATGATCCATTCACGCGTTTCGTGGATGTTCTTGCCGGTGGACAGGTCCATCACCGTGTCGCCGCCCCAGCGGATCGACCAGGTCATTTTCTCG
>JAGTRS010000052.1 GCA_018262195.1 Pseudomonadota bacterium
GCCGCCCTTCTTGTGCTTCATGTCGATTTCGATGCCATGCTTCTCGGCATAGGCCATCAGCTTCTCGCGCGACATCAGGTCCCACTCGCGCCACGGGGCGATGACCTTGATGCCAGGCTTCAGCGCGTAGGCACCGAGTTCGAAGCGGACCTGATCGTTACCCTTGCCGGTCGCGCCATGACAGATGGCGTCGGCACCGGTTTCGTTAACGATCTCGATCAGGCGCTTGGCAATCAACGGACGGGCAATCGAGGTACCGAGCAGATACTCGCCTTCATAAACGGTATTGGCACGGAACATCGGGAAGACGAAATCGCGCACGAACTCTTCGCGCACGTCGTCGATGTAGATGTTCTTTGGCTTAATGCCAGCCTTCAGCGCCTTGACGCGCGCGGGTTCCAGTTCTTCACCCTGGCCGAGGTCAGCCGTAAAGGTGACCACTTCGCATTTGTAAACATCCTGCAGCCACTTGAGGATGACCGAGGTATCCAGACCGCCCGAATAGGCCAGCACAACCTTCTTGATGTCGCTCATTTCTGTTCCCTTGTTTCGATTAATCCGTCTGCTCAGCCCTGAAGACGACCCAGCAGCAAATATTCCATCAACGCCTTCTGCACATGCAGGCGGTTTTCAGCCTCATCCCAAACCACCGATTGCGGTCCGTCGATGACCTCGGCCGTCACTTCCTCGCCGCGATGTGCCGGCAGGCAATGCATGAAGACTGCCTGCGGGCTGGCCACATGCATCATGTCACCATCGACGCACCAATCGGCAAACGCCTTTATCCGCTCTTCGTTCTCGGCCTCGAAGCCCATCGACGTCCACACATCGGTGGTCACCAGATCTGCTCCACGGCAGGCATCCATCGGATCAGCAAAAACCTTGAAGCGGGCCGGATCGATCTTGCCGACCAATTCTGGCTGGATTTCGTAACCCGGCGGAGTCGACACGTGGACCTTGAAGTCCAGTACTTCAGCCGCCTGCAGCCAGGTGTTGCACATATTGTTGGCATCGCCAACCCACGCCACCGTCTTGCCCTGAATGCAGCCGCGATGCTCAATGTAGGTATAGATGTCAGCCAGAATCTGGCAAGGGTGATATTCGTTGGTCAGTCCGTTAATCACCGGCACACGCGAGTTGGCAGCAAAGCGCTCGATAATCTCTTGCTCGAAGGTACGGATCATCACGATATCGCTCATCCGGGAAATGACCTGCGCCGCATCCTCGACCGGCTCGCCTCGACCCAATTGGGAATCGCGCGTGTTCAGATAGATCGCCGAGCCACCCAGTTGCTGCATGCCAGCCTCGAAGGAGAGGCGCGTCCGGGTGCTGGCCTTCTCAAAGATCATCACCAGCGTGCGGTCCGACAGCGGCCAATACTTCTGGTAAGACTTGAACTGGTTCTTGATCCAGCCCGTGCGTTCGAAGACGTATTCGAGCTCTTCACGGGTGAAATCCTTGAATTGCAGAAAGTGTTTGATTGCCATGATTAAGCAGCCAGAAATTCCTTGATCAGCGGAGCAGTACGCTCCACCAGTTCATGCGCATCGCTCTCGCTGAAAATGAGCGGTGGCAGGAAACGTACGACGGTATCCGCGGTGACATTGATTAACAGGCCAGCCGCCAATGCCTTGCCAACCAAGGCACCACAAGGCCGATCCAGCTCAAGACCGATCATCAGGCCATGTCCGCGAATGTCGACCACCCCCTTGACCCCAGCCAGAGCTTCACCAAACAGCTTGCGAATCAAGGCACCAATACGCTCTGCATTGCCCAGCAACCCATCCTGTTCAATGACATCAATGGTCGTCAAGGCGGCAGTCGATACCAGTGGATTACCACCAAAAGTTGAACCGTGATTTCCCGGACCAAACAGCCCGGTAGCCTTGCCGCCAACCATGCAGGCGCCGATCGGCACACCGGAGCCGAGCCCCTTTGCCAAGGTTGCGATGTCCGGCTGGACGCCAGCTTGCTGATAACCGAACCACTTACCGGTACGGCCCATGCCACACTGCACCTCATCGCAGATCATCAGCCATTCCTGCGCATCGCACAGTTCGCGAACTCCGCGATAGAAAGCCGGATCAGCCAAGTGGATACCACCTTCACCCTGGATGATCTCCAGCATGACCGCCACAATGTTCTTATTGTGCTCAGCCACCGTCTTGATCGCTTCAAGATCACCGTAGGGAACACGCACAAAGCCGGCTACCAGCGGCTCAAAGCCAGCCTGAGCCTTGCGGTTGCCAGTAGCGGAAAGCGTTGCCATGGTTCGGCCATGAAAAGCCTTCTCCATCACAATAACCGTCGGTAGCTCGATATTCTTCTTGTGTCCGTAGAAACGCGCCAGCTTGATCGCCGCCTCGTTAGCCTCTGCACCGGAATTCCCGAAAAACACCTCCTGCATCCCCGAGAGCCCACAGAGCTTGTCAGCCAACAGTTCCTGTTCACCGATTCGATACAAGTTGGAGGTGTGCAGCATGCGCCCGGCCTGGGCTGCAATCGCTGCAACCAGCTTGGGATGAGCGTGACCGAGCGTCGAGACAGCGATTCCGGACAAAGCGTCCAGATACTCCTTGCCCTCTGTATCGGTAATCCGGCAGCCATTTCCGTGACTGAAAGTCACCGGCAACCGGGCGTAGGTATTCATGACATGCGACATGAGGCAACCCCAAAAAACGAAAACGGCGGCCAATGCCGCCGAAACGACCGCCATCTCAGCAGGCCGCGCGAACCTCAGAGAACAGCAGAAAGCTAAATTTTAGGTGAAAAACAAGGCCTTGTATAGAACAGCAAGACCATGCCAAATCGCCCATTAGAATGACAAGCCGCCGTAGTGATGGAAAGACATTGAGCTTCTGCTAGAATGCGCCAACGCAAGGTCGTATCGTCCGCAAACGCAGAGTAGAACAATGACAAATCAAGAATCGACCACATTCATCATTGTCGGCCTCACCAAACAAGGCAAAAAATTTCGCCCAAGCGATTGGGCTGAGCGCCTGTGCGGCGTCATGTCAGCATTTGGCGCCGAGCGCAAGATGAAATACTCCCCCTACGTCGGCCCCGGCGATTACAACGGCGAAAAAGCCGTGTTTGTCGACGGACGGCTTGGCGAGATCGAACCCATGGCCTATCGCTTCATGCTCAATTTCGCCCAGGACAACGACCTGCAAATCATCGACGGCGTCTGCACCATCGACAAAAAGTAAGCAACAAATACTGGCAATAAAAAAGGCGCCCGCAGGCGCCTTTTTTGTTTGAGCCTCAGCTCAATCAGGCAGCAGCAAGCGCCTTGATCTGAGCAGACAAACGGCTCTTGGTACGGGAAGCCTTGTTCTTGTGAACAATCTTCTTGTCAGCAATGCGATCGAGCACTGCGACGGACTGCTGGAAGACGCCTTGAGCGGCGGCTTTGTCACCAGCTTCGATTGCCTGACGGACACGCTTGATTGCGGTACGCAGGGTCGAACGCAGGCTGGCGTTATGGGAACGCTGACCGTCTGCTTGACGGGCACGCTTGCGGGCTTGTGCGCTGTTGGCCATGTAATAACATCCAAATGAAAAGCTGAATTCAAAATTATAAGGCGAAAAAGTCAATCTCTCAAGACCTTTAAGCACAGTCGCAAAAAAGAGTTAAGGCATACTAAGAACTACTGAACCAACTCGCGCCACATGACCCGCTTACCCGCAAAATTACTACCCTTACCTTTAATCTTCACATTGGGATCAATTGTCGGCGTTGGCTTGTTAGCCGTAACAACCTCGACAACAGGCTTACCCTGAATATAGAGCACATTAACCCCTACAATCGGTGAGCTGTAGTACGTCGATACCTGAGAGTTCGGCTCTATAAACCCACCTGTTTCGTAGTCGAAAAAGTTGAGCCAACCGTACCCCCCTGGTGAACACACGGTGTTAGACGGCACGATAGTTGCAGCAATCAGAGTTCCTTGAACCAACTTCATATCTATGTTTACTCGCTCCCCAACATTCGATGGAGACTTGCTGGTGTCCTTAAGATCGACATACCAACCGCGCACTGAGCCGAAATTCACTGGATTATTACTAGCAGTCCGAGCATTCCCATCACGCGTCAAAGTTTGTTCAACCAACGCAGACCTGGCATTCACCAAAGTCGCACCGCTGTTATTGTCGCTAATTGCATAAATAGTTTGCGGATCGGTATTTGTCAGATCCGACACCTCCAAATATTTGCCAGTACCCACAAAGATCACTCTCTGCCCGCTAACCAAACCCAGAGTTGGACTAGTCATCACCGGTTGGGCTTGGCCAGACGAGTCCAGCAGTGTCGCAAACTTGATCACGCTTTCTGCATTAATATCAAAACGCCAGAGATTACCAAGCAAATCACCACCATAGACGTATCCAGCAGTGTTATTGACACCACCGTAGTCATTCCATGCTGATACTCTCGCTAACCCGCTAGGTGTCGTTGCATCACCCACAGAAGTTCCGATTGCACTGATAAGGGCCCCCGTGCCGGCGTTGAGCACATAAAGATACCCCTTGCCATCACCGGGACTCGTGTTGTTATAGCCTGAGGTTAACAAAACAACCCAAGTCCCATCCGCTTTCTTCGTAATGATGGGATGACCAAAGCTATAACCCAGATTGGCAAACCCTGCCGAACTGGATGATACCTCCCACAATAACGAAGGCGTTACTGGATTCGATATATCCAAGGCATAGAAACTTCTTCCTCCTGCATTCAACCCACCAATCAAGATGGTTTTCCATACGGGAGCCGAGCCTCCACCAGAAACACAAGCATCATCGCAACTGCAATTGGCAGTACAAATATCCGAAATAACCGGACTGCCGTTCACATAGTTGGTGTGCCCAGTTGAGTAATTCTTGTCGGCCAGTTTCCATAGGTTGGGGATAACAACCGTTGGAACGTAAGCCCAACGCTCTACACCGGTATCTGCAGCAAAAGAATGCAACATCCCATCGTTGGTTCCCATATAGACCGAGCCAACTCGTGCTGCATTATCGGTTTTGTACTTGGCATACCCCGCATCGGCATAACTGAATACTGGCTTGCTGATAAAAAACGGTTGCGATTCCAAAGCGTCACCCATCGTTGCCTCGCGCATACGATAGAGTCGATTATCGACAGGATTGCTTGTTCTATCCTCATACCCAGTCTGTCCACGCAGGAAGTTGACAAGATTCTCCCCTGCTGCGACGGTTTTCTGAGTCGCCGTCAATACCGACCATTGGCTCAGCCCGGTGCCGGTGAAAAATGAGGAGTCGAGATTGGAGTAAATAAAACTCTCCAAGGCACCAGACGCATTAGCCTTATAGATAGTCCGTGAGTCGCTGGACTTATCTACTTTGCTATTCATCGTGCCAACACAACTTGTAGGCAACTGAACCTTACAGTTAGTCCCATCCAGAATGCCATCAGTACAAGTTGTTGCCCCGCCAGTCACACAGTAAGTGACCGTGCTACTCCCGCTGTCTTCCTGTACGACGGTACTTGGTGGTGCGCACGTTCCTGCGCTGATACTCTGCACACACCATGCAGCTGTTTCACTGACCACACCGGTCCCGGTGTCGATTGTTCGCGCCTCCAGATTACCAGTCCATTTCACCGAACTATAACTAGCGACATAAGCATAGTTATTCCCGGCAACAGGGTTAAGGGTACTGGTAGCCGCTGCTGAAGTTGCACCAACCTTGGAGCCAATTTGATTGAGCGCCGTTGATAAGCCATAAGCTAATTGTGCGGGGTCCTTAGCGCTGAAATAGGTACCCTGACCATTGACGGCCGCATGCCACAAGTCATCAACCGCTGTTTCGTTATCAGCAGCAGGAACGGGCCAATTAACCACGGGAGATCCCAATCCCTCCTTCAAATTGTAAAAATCACCTGTTGTAGCATTCTTATAATCTGAAACATAAGAAAGCGTACCGTCGACGCCAAGACCAAGCGTGAAGGTCGTCATATGCTGCTTGAGGTTGTTGTCAGTACTACTCACAAAGACGTTATTCTCACAGACATCAATACCGAGCGAACCGGTACAGTTGCTAAAGCCACTCGTTCGCAAATCGGTGTCATAGTAGTACTTGGCCACATCGGCAAGGGTACCAGTTGCAGTATTGCCTTCGAACATTGGACGAGGCGTCGTTCCGCCATCCTGATTCCCCATCGCAACGCCGTCAAGATCGGTACCACCAGCACCATTCCAATATCCGTCCGTCGTCAGCAACGTGAAATTCTGTTGGCAAGAATACTGCACAGGGTCAATGGTCGAACCAGAGATCGAACCCGCCGACGACATTTCCTTGCCGGCGAAAATACGACCGGCTGTAGCAAGTGCCGAACGCAACGGCGTACCACAGCCTGCAGCCGTCTGGTCGAATAAGGTTTCGTACCATTTAGACTTCTGACCAGCCCCAGTGACTCCACCACTTACCCCGGCATTACTGTTCAGCGACGGCCCCCCAGTCACCACGATAGTACCGTTGGCACCGGCTCCATCATTAATACTTGCAGAAAGCTTAATCAATCCATTGCTGCCGCCAGAATTAGCCACGGCAGTATATTCAGGCGAAGACACAAAGGAATTAATCTGAGCTGCCAGGTTGGTGGCCAAATCGGCACGGCTGACATTCGACGTTACAGTAGCACCGAGTATCTCGATACCATTCACTTTGATGCTGGAAACCGTTTGCATTACACCAGCGGAAAAGCTATTGAAGCGGAACGACCCGCTCGCTGCTACGGCGCCAATCAGAGAATCCGAATTATCGAAGGGCGCGACCGGGAGATAGCTACCCTTACAAATGTTCATAAAACCGACGCGATAATTCGAACCAATCGGCCTGAAAGCAAGACTGACAGAACTCTTCATTGACTGCATGCGAGTCCGGTAGTAGGCATACCAGTTGGCAAAATTTGTTACTTCGTCGGCATAGGTACACGTGGCACCGGCACAGTCTGTGCGAGATGTTGCCTTTGGATAGCTGGTTGTGGCAGGAACAATATCTGTACGTGCAAAGGAATATGGTGCGGGGGTGAATCCAGTCACACCACCAGTAACGTTACTGGTGACCGTACCGTTGCCGGAAATAGCCACGGTGCCATTCGCGCTTGCACCCGCCGCAGTAGTCGAAGTAATTTTTACGTAGGTATTGTCGTTATAGGGGAAAGCGACAGCCGTTGTCGCCGAATACTCCGGGTCTGAAACATAGGTGTTGATCTGAGTCGCCACCTTGGATGCCAAGTCAATTTGACTGGTACCAGTGACTGATGCGCCAAGAACTTCCACGCCATTCACCTTGATACTAGCAATGGTTCGAGGTGCGGTATTTGAGGCACGGATTATCCCGCTGGCAGCAACTGCAATTGTTGATGCTGCACCAACATAACGTGGATACTTGTAAGTTGAGGTTTTGGTGGATTGGCAAGTGGTCAATGCCGTATCGGAGCACCAACGAGATTTGGCTGGAAAGACGTACTCCCCTGTAGCCACTGAAGACTGAGTGCAGTTCCGCAGCTCAGCCTCTTTACAATACTCGCTCACAACAACTTGGTAGTAATAAGGAGCCCCCATAACGCCCAGTACATTCTTGTTTGCCGTTGTCCCATCGTTATCTCTCCCGTACTTGTATGTCGCATCCGGGTAAAGGTAATCACTGTTCTTACGACAAACCGTGCTATCAGACAACTCAGCCGCTGTCGGGTTGTTCTTGGTACACCAAACGCGATCAGGATACTGCGTAGTCAGGTCGATAGTTGTTCCGGCAACACCCAATTGAGATTGGTTATGCTTCCCATAGCCATCAAGCAAAACATTTGTCGGATCAGTCTGACTCGGCTTGCTGGCGCCATCAGAAAAGACGCCAGGCAAGTACCGAATCGCCGGGTTGTAGTACTGCGAGTTAATGGAACTCGTCATGTAGGGCACATCGCCAACGACGCACAAATCAAGATTTGACATTGTAGTAGTCACAGAGCCATCGTCATCGGCACTGTCACGACAGTTCTTCTGGACAGTGGCTGGATTATTCCAGCCATTCGACGTCCAAGGACTGTTACGCCAGTCATATTCCATCATGTAGTCAGGCGTGTAATCCTGACTCATACTGCCTGAGTTATCCATCAGGAACATCAGGTTGGGCAATACGGTTGTCGTTGTCGAATTAGCGAGCGGCGCGCTAGCCAACGCAACCGAGGCCGCCTGCAGCGGGGAGGAGAACCCAACCTGCAAGACAAGGAGCAGACTCAGCGCCTGACGAATAACCGAGTTATGGTGTGGAGAAGCTTTCATCATGACCTCCTGAAACTAGTAGACCAACGCCTGAACATAGCTGATGCTGTTTTTAGGTCCAGTAACCCTAACTGTCACCCTGTATTGCGGCGCCTGCCCTGCCGCAGGACAACCTGGCCCATCGCAAATTTCCGATGGCAAAGGCACAGTTTTTCCGTCGTTATCCTTTGCTTCGCCACTGAAAAGGCAGTTTGTCTTGGATAAAAGCTGGTTAGCGGTACGGCACATGCGCTGAACGATATATCGATAGGTATTGCCACTACCATCGGTGACAGCATTTGAGCTATTCGCATCAGTCCAGGTCCCGGCGGCAGTAACATCCAGTGCCGGATCGAGGTTGGAATAATACCCATCGGTAGCATTGGTCACATTGAACGCGTGAGTCGCATCCATGTACACGTTCTTTGCATTATTTGCGGTCTGTATCGCAGTCAAAGCCGCCACCGCCAGCTCAACCCCGGAGTCCGCAGATGTCGTTGCTGCCTGGCGAAAAGCCAAATTACCCGAAATCAAAGTTGTACTATCGACCGAGCGCACCAAGGCCAACACCGCCAATGTCAGAGCGACCAAAGCGACCAAGGCGAAGAGCAAGACCGAGCCCTGTTGCCGATTGAACACGGTCACCCCCTCGCGGAAACGTCGAGGTCCGAACGTCATAACGTCTCCTTGGCCCATACAGTATTACGCAATGGAATTATGGTTTCAAACACACGGTAGCGATAGAACTGGTCCTCTCCGGCAATGGTTACCGCCGGACCACCCACCCAAGCATTGAAATTTCCACTGACCGCATCGCGCTCCCTTAGCTCGCTACGCGCAATGATGGCCACGCGCACGGCCTTGATACGATTTCTTACTGTCGGGGCCAAGCTTGGCAAGTTACTCCAATCCGCTCCGCCACACCCCCCGGCAACCGCATCTGTCCAACAGGCCACCTGATTATCGTTGGAAGCATTGGAAATACCATACTGCGCCTGAATCGCAAATATGCCTGAGACTCGCGGCTCAGCATTAACTCGCAAATTTCCAGCGGTTACGTCGTAAGCGAACTGTTGCCACGGACCAAGGCAAGAAAGTTTAGAACCAACATCAGTCGCAGCCACCGCATCCAAAGTGACCCCCGTGAAAGTGGGAGCAGCACTCACCCCAGTCACGTGCGCCATCTTGCACACAGCTCCAATGACAAATAGTGCGGCATCACCCGCCTGACACCCCAGATTGTTATCCACCGTCAAAGTATTTGTTGCGACCGTCACACCAACCACTGTTGTCGGCACGCCTGCCATCGGGGAGCGACCGAAGCGAATAGCGATGCTATCTCCTCCGGCACCACTACCACCATTGGTAATGAGAACTGGCAAGAGACTAATGCCATCGAGCGCTGGCATAGGATTGCACTCAAGGGGAGAGTCTTTTTCCGGTATCAGCCCGTAACCAGCCATCTGGAGATCACGAGAAATCGAATAAAGCGCCACTGCACCGTTAGTCTGTGCATCTGCCCCGGCGATAGTGGTGCGTTTCTGCCCCTCGAAACCAACAAAAATCTCCATGATAGCCAGACTTGTTACCAAGCCGACTACCAAGGCAACCATCAATTCGACGAGACCAAAGCCTTTCTGATCACGCATCACACTGCAATTTTGCAACTCCATGATGTCAGCCCCCTGCGATACTTGCAGTCGTAGTAAATACGTGTTGCGTTAGACCCGGCTGCTGCCAACGCACCGTCACGGTAAACTGACCGGGGGCTGTTTGAGCGACACTCCGTGTACCAGCAGGCAGGGAAGCCGACACATCGACTGAATTCTCGAGAAGTGTCAGGACATTGGCGGGATTAGCCCACATCTCCCCCAGCTTCTGCTGCGCCAGATAGCTAGCTACCGCCCGATATCTGGCATCCGTCGACTGCTTGATCATGTTGGCCTGCAAACCGACCAACCCAAGGAGCCCAAATGAAAAGATCAGGATAGCTATCATGACTTCAAGCAAGGCAAAGCCCTGTTCACTTGAGTTGGGTTTCATTGGCATACCACTCTCGGTCATCGCAACTTCCTCGTATTCAGCAGTGTCTCGGATCGGCGGAGTCAGCAACATTCGGGTCACACAAGCGCCCACCTCCCGCGCCAACCATGATCCTCAAATCCCGACTATTTGCCGCGGATAACGCGCTGTTATCCACATCAATCTGAGTAATATCGGGTGAAGCTGGAACATTCGCGACCTTGCTTCCAAGATTACCGAACGTAACCGTAGTTCCGCCGGCGGAGACTACTGTCAGAGTGACATTTGGCGAAACCTCTCCCGCACCATGAGTTTCGATAAGCTCACCAGAATTAACGGCAGACACAGACCAGAAAGCCCCGCCAGCTCCCAAGACAAAAGCTACCGGCGTATTCCGAACCACAGCTTCAGCCCTGGCTCGCTGCATGCCACTTGTAATCGACTGCGCTGCAGTACGGATTTGCGAGTTCTGAATCCACTCGTTATAGGAGGGCAATGCCAAAGTAATCATGACAGCGATCACCGCAAAGGTGATTATCAGTTCAATAAGCGTGAACCCTTGTTGGCGCAAAGAAGCCGTGGAGATCAACATTCACCTCCTCTTCTCGTTGCCCAGCAGGTTGCATTGCCTGTCCAGCCTTGACCGGTAATATCACTTGAGCGTTGTCCGTTCTGATCGATCGAATAAGAAAAATTCGCAACCTGCCCGGCACCAACAGCAGTCAGCGTAAACGTCGTCGCCGTCTCGACTGTGCATGAAAAAGAAAAATTCTGACTTGCCGCCGCATCCGCCGCACAATCCGGCGCACCAACATAAGTACGGGCATCCTGGAAATATTGCTCGATTCGCACTCGCTTGCTCGACAATATCGAAGTTGCATCTGCAACACGCCCGCGAATGACGTAATCCTGATAAGCAGGCAAGGCGATACTGGCAAGAATCGCGATGATTGCGACGACAATCATCAATTCAACCAGCGTGAAACCCTTTTGTACTCTCATCGGAAACCTCTGAATATGGAGAAAGTCAGACTTGCACCACCATCTGCTTATGCCCTTTGCAGACGGATTAGTTTCAATTCATTCTTAGTATTGACTCTGACCTTTGATTGGTAAAGTTGCGGCGATATCCGGTCTGTTTTTCGGCATGAGCGGTGAATAAATTCGACACTTGGTGTCAATCGCAATGAAGATGCGAACACCAGAAAAAATGCCGCTTAGAGAAGGCTTTTGATAGCATCATTGCGGTCTGCCCGAAAAACTCACACCCCCTTGTTGAAGCAACCTCACTCCCAGACTCGTTGTCTATCCGTTTATATCGCATGCTCATTGGCATTTCATTGCGTGCTGCTATTCACATCAAACACTAGCCCATGGGACGTAGCAGACACAAGCCGGCAAAATACTTTTCGCCTGCAAGTAAGCCTAAATACGAAGGTCCCAACTTCAGCATCCACTAACAAGCGCGTCTACAGCACCCCGATTCCAGTTGCCAATACGGCTCAACCCAAGAAATCGCCGCCAATCTCCAACAAAGCCAGCAGCACACTCACCCCCCTCACTGCACCTTTGGCAAGCGAGCCGGAAACGTATATAGACCCCCAGCATGTAGATGAGATTGCCTTCGCCATTGCAGTACCGGAATTACCGCTTCCAACAGACGAAGAAACCCTGTCTGGAACACTGCAAATTAAGATCTTCATCAATACAACCGGGATTCCGGCCGAAATTGAAATAGTCCAAAACACGCTACCGGAACACTATGTCGCCAGTTTGACCAACGCCTTCAGCAAAGCAAGGTTTCAACCTGCATTACTCGGTGGTGTGCCCGTGAACAGTTGGCGGACTATCGAAATCACCTATGGCAACAGTGAGCCGTCTCCATTGGATGAAGGAGAAAAAAGGGAACACTGAAAGATCAACTCAACTCTTTAGGCAAGGGAAACGAAACTCCCTCCTCTGCCCCCTTTAACTGGGTAACAGAAGCCCCAGTCAACTCCAGAATGCGCGAAACGACACGCTCAACGAGAGTCTCCGGCGCTGACGCTCCTGCAGTAACACCAACGCGGAGCTTTCCTCGCAGCCATGATTCTTCAATTTCATCCGCATTGTCAATCAGATAAGCCTGCACATTGCGTCCAATAGCCACCTCCTTGAGGCGACGAGAGTTGGAACTATTCGGGCTACCGACAACCAGCACCAAATCGCACCTTTCGGCCAATTCTTTAACTGCGTCCTGCCGATTCTGGGTGGCGTAGCAAATATCATCCTTTTTTGGCCCCTGAATTTCCGGAAAGCGTTGCTTCAGGGCATCAATGACGACAGTGGCATCATCGACCGAGAGCGTGGTCTGGGTTACGAACGACAGATTCTTTGGAGCGGTAACTTGAAGCTTTCTCACATCGTCGGCCGTCTCGACCAGATACATGCCGCCCTGACTCTGCCCCATCGTCCCCTCAACCTCGGGATGACCCTTGTGGCCGATCATGATGACTTCTCGGGCCTGGTTGCGCATCTTTCCGACTTCTACGTGGACCTTGGTAACCAGCGGGCAGGTAGCGTCGAAGACTTTGAGGCCACGGGCTTCGGCGTCGGTGCGGACAGCCTTGGATACCCCATGGGCGCTGAAGATCACTGTGCTACCTGAGGGAACCTCATCCAACTCCTCTATGAAAACCGCTCCCTTGGCGCGCAGGTCGTCACAGACGAATTTGTTGTGCACGACTTCGTGGCGAACGTAGATCGGGGCGCCGAACTTTTCCAGGGCGCGCTCGACGATGGCGATAGCACGTTCGACGCCGGCGCAGAAGCCGCGGGGGTTGGCGAGGATGATTTCCATTACATGATTCCGATGATTTCCACCTCGAAGCGGATCGTTTTTCCGGCCATCGGGTGATTGAAGTCGAACAAGGCGTGCGTGGCATCCAGCTCGCGCAGAAAACCAGCGAAGGTGCCGCCGTTGGGGGCGGTGAATTCGACGACGGAATTCTCTTTGAGTTCCATTTCGGCTGGCAATCCGCTACGGACGATGCGTTCGACGAGGCGGTCGTTGTGCATGCCGAATGCCTGCGCTGGCTCAAGTTCGAAAACGAAACGCTCGTGGGCCGGCAGGCCGATCAGTACTGATTCAAGATTCTCGGCCAACTGACCACCGCCCATCTGCAGGGTCGCCGGACTCATGTCAAAAGTGGAGAGAAATTCCTCGCCGTCGAGCGTGGTGATCCGGTAGTGCAGGGTCAGAAAGCTGTCGGAACGGACGGTATTGCTCATCAGGAATTCTCTTTCTGTTTAGCGACGGCCAATTGCTCGAGGACGAGCAGAATTGCGCCGACCGTGATCGCCGAATCGGCGACGTTGAAGGCCGGCCAGTAATAGCCGGCGGCATGCCATTGAATGAAGTCGACCACCGCGCCGAAGCGGATGCGGTCGATCACGTTGCCCAGCGCCCCGCCCATGACCAGCGCCAGAGCCAGCGAGAGCAGCTTTTGCTGCGGGTGCTGACGGAGCATGACGGCGATCCAGCCGGAAACCGCGAGCGCCAGCAATGCGAAGAACCAGCGTTGCCAGCCCGGCTGATCGGCCAGAAAACTGAAAGCAGCGCCAGGATTGAAGGTCAGCACCCAGTTCCAGAAGGGGGCGACATAGATCGTTTCACCGAAACGGATATTCTCCAGCACCACCCACTTGCTGATCTGGTCAAGGACGATGACCAGACCGGCAAGGCCATACCAGTGCACCGCCTTAGGCACAGCAGCGCGCCTCGCCTTCGCCATACAGGTTGCTGACGCAGCGGCCGCACAAGGTCGGATGCTCAGCGTTGGCGCCAACATCCTCGCGGACGTGCCAGCAGCGTTCACACTTGGCGTATTCAAGCGGCGTAGCGATGACTTGTTCGTTGTCGTCACATACAGCAACGGTAGACGAGCAGATGAAAACGAACTTCAGGTCGTCACCCAAGGAAGCCAGCGCTTGGTACTTCTCGCCGCCACAATGAATTTCAACAGTGGCCTGCAGTGCCGAACCGATTTTTCCGGCTTCTCGCTGGGCTTCGAGCGCCTTGGTCACGTCGGCACGGGCGGTGCGGATCAGTGCCCACTTGGCCAGCAGATCACCCTCACCTGCCACGGCTGGCAGATCGTGCCAAACTTGGAACATCACCGAATCATCGGCCTTGCCGGTCAACACCTGCCAGACCTCTTCGGCGGTGAAGGCGGTGATCGGCGCCAGCAGGCGAACGAAGGCTTGCGTGACGTGCCACAGGGCGGATTGGGCCGAACGGCGGGCCACGGACTTCGGCGCCGTCGTGTACAGGCGATCCTTCAGGATATCGAGATAGAAGCCGCCAAGATCTTCTGAACAGAAGGTCTGCAAGGCCTGAACTACACGATGGAATTCGTATTTTTCGTAGTCAGCACTGCAGCCTTCCTGCAACTCGCGGGTCAGCGCCAGCGCGTAGCGGTCGATTTCCAGCCACAGGTCGACCGGCAGCATGTCGGCATTGGCATCGAAGTCGGACACATTGGCGAGCAGGAAGCGCAGCGTGTTGCGGATGCGGCGGTAGCCTTCGACGACGCGTTTGAGGATCTCGTCGGAAATGGTCAGCTCACCGGAGTAGTCGGTCGAAGCGGTCCACAGACGCAGGATGTCGGCGCCCATCTTGTCGGACACCTGCTGCGGCGCGATAACGTTGCCCTTGGACTTGGACATCTTGTGACCCTTGCCGTCGACGACGAAACCGTGCGTCAGCAGTGCCTTGTACGGGGCGCGGCCATCGATGGCGCAGCCAGAGAGCAGCGAAGACTGGAACCAGCCGCGATGCTGGTCGGAGCCCTCTAGATAGAGGTCAGCCGGATAGGTGTGTTCGGCCGCATGCGAACCGCGCATGACATGCCAGTGGGTCGTGCCGGAGTCGAACCAGACATCCAGCGTATCCTTCATCTTGACGTACTGATCGGCCTCGGCGCCGAGCAGCTCGGCGGCATCGAGGCTGAACCAGGCCTCAATACCGGATTTTTCGACACGCAGGGCAACCTGTTCGATCAGCTCAGCGGTACGCGGATGCGGCTGCCCGGTTTCCTTGTGCAGGAAGAAAGGAATCGGCACGCCCCAGTTGCGCTGACGCGAAACGCACCAGTCCGGGCGGGTCTTCATCATGCCTTCCAGACGGGCACGGCCCCAGGCCGGGAAGAACTGGGTTTCATCGACGGCGCGCTCGGCAATCCAGCGCAGGGTCGAGGCATCCTCGTTCTTCTTGTTTTCCATGCCGATAAACCACTGGGTCGTCGCACGGAAGATGATCGGTGTCTTGTGGCGCCAGCAGTGCGGGTAGCTGTGCTGGATGCGCTCGTTCTTGAGCAGGCGGCCACGGGCTTCGAGTTCCTGCAGCACCAGCGGGTTGGCTTCCCAGACCGTCTTGCCAGCCAGTTCACCAACCGACAGCGCCTGCGTCGTGCTGATGAACTTGCCGTCATTGCCAACCGGGTTATTCACCGGCAGGCCGTATTTCTTGCCGATGTTGTAGTCGTCCACGCCATGGGCTGGCGCGGTGTGCACCAGGCCGGTACCGGCCTCAGTGGTAACGTGGGTGCCGCAGATGATGGCGACATCGCGGTCCTGGAACGGGTGCTTGAGCAGAATCTGGTCGAGCTTGTCGCCGGTGCAGGAGCCGGTGACCGTGCCTTCAAGGGCATAGCGTTTGAGGGCAGCGTCGGCCAGTTCGCGAACCAGAATCAAGGCGCCCTTCTCGGTTTCGATCAGGTCGTAGGTCAGATCCGGATGCACGCTGACTGCCTCGTTGGCCGGCAGTGTCCATGGCGTCGTCGTCCAGATCACCGCGAATGCCGGGCCGCGCAGATGCGTCAGGCCGAAAGCTGCAGCCAGTTTGGCGGCGTGATTCTCATGCACCTCGAAGGCGACATCAATGGCCGGGGAGTTCTTGTCTTCGTACTCGACCTCAGCCTCCGCCAGCGCCGAACCGCAGTCCAGACACCAGTTCACCGGCTTCAGCCCCTGATAGAGGTAGCCCTGTTCCAGAATCTTGCCCAGTGCGCGGATTTCACCGGCCTCAGCCGAGAAGTTCATCGTCAGGTAGGGATTGCCCCAGTCGCCCAGCACACCGAGGCGAATGAAATCCTTCTTCTGGCGCTCAACCTGCTCGGCTGCATAGGCACGGGACAGTTCGCGCACCTTGTCGGCGGGAATGTTCTTGCCATGCAGCTTTTCGATCTGATGCTCGATCGGCAAGCCATGGCAGTCCCAGCCCGGCACATAAGGCGCGTCGAAACCGGACAAGGTTTTCGAGCGGACGATAATGTCCTTCAGCACCTTATTGACGGCATGACCAATGTGAATGTCACCGTTGGCGTAAGGCGGGCCATCGTGCAGCGTAAAGCGTGGCCGGCCGGCGCAGACTTCGCGGATGCGCTGATAGAGCTTTTTCTCCTGCCACTGCGCGACCCATTGCGGCTCGCGCTTGGGCAAGTCGCCGCGCATTGGGAAAGCGGTATCCGGCAGGTTCAGGGAGTCTTTGTAATCAGCCATTTTGCGTGCTCACAGCGTGAAGAAGGCCCGGGCGGCCGCAGCGTCTGCCGCGATCTGCGCCTTGAGGGCATCAAAATTGGGAAACCGTTGCTCGTCGCGCAGCTTATGCACGAAACGAACCGAAATATGCGCGCCATAAATGTCGCGATCGAAATCAAAGAGATGCACTTCCAGCAAAGGGCGCGTGCCACCGACCGTCGGCCGCACCCCCAGATTGGCCACGCCAGGTAGCGGCAAGCCACCCAGTCCGCTGACTTCGACGGCGAAGACGCCGCTCATCGGCAGCGGATTGTGCTTGATCCGCAGGTTGGCCGTGGCAAAGCCGAGTTGTCGCCCCAGCTTCTGTCCATGCGCCACCTGACCATCGATAATGTAGGGGCGGCCCAGCAACCTGGCGGCGTGCTCCATGTCGCCAATGGCCAGCGCCTTGCGCACGGCTGAACTGGACACCCGCTCCCCATCCACCGTCACACTGCCCATGGCCTCGACGGCAAAACCAAAACGCTGCCCGGCTTCTTGCAGCAACGCGAAGTCGCCTGCACGCCCTCGGCCGAAGCGAAAATCGTCGCCGATAATCAAATGTTGAACCTGGCAACCGCGCACCAGCACCTGCTCAATGAACTCTTCAGCCGAAAGGGCGGAAAAGGCCGCATTGAAGGGACAGATCATGGCTTGTGAAACACCGGAATCACCCAGCAGTTCAAGCTTCTCGCGCAAGGTAGTCAGACGTGCAGGCGCCGATTCCGGCGTAAAAAACTCGCGCGGATGTGGTTCAAAGGTCAATACCGTAGGCGCCAAGCCGCTGTTTTCAGCCACCTCGGCCAGGCGGCTGATCAGCGCAGCATGCCCCAAGTGGACGCCATCGAAATTTCCGATAGCGAGCACGACAGGGGCAGGAACAGGACGCGAATGACCGCGGAAGACGCGCATGGGAAAATTGGCGAGAAAAACGTTGAATTATAACGACCTGAGGCGTTGAAGGGACAAGAGAAGAGCGGCCATGTATCGCGGAATCCCGCAATAGCCAAACGCTGACGAGCTCTTTCGCTATAATTGAGCGGATTAACAAAAATATCTTTCCTACCAATTCATGCTTGAACTGATCAGCCACATTGTCGAGATTTCTTCGCGCCGAGATCGCACCGAAATCAACTCGGCCATGGTTGATTCGCTACTCGATCTATTTCACCCGCAGCACGTGACCATCTACCGGTGCTACGCCGGGAGCAAAAAGGCAATGGCCTTTGCCTGTGCAGGTTACGGACCGAACGGCCGCTTCCTGCGCAACGCCTATCTGCCGGACCATCTGTATTGCCAGCCGATCGAGCGCGACCCACTGCTTAATCGCTGCCGCAAGGAAAAATCAGCCGTCCTCGACATTCTCGACGATGGTTCGCATCGCATCGTTTTTCCGGTCAGCCGGCTGGATGAACCTATCTACATGATCGACCTGTCGCTTTCCGAAGAGTTTTCGGCCGACCAGCGCGTCACCATGATGGGGCTGATCGAGTATTTCGGTAATCACATCGCGCTGCTCGACTACGGCGAAGCGGACACCCTGACCGGGCTGGCGACCAGAAAAACCTTCGACAAGCACCTCTTCGAATTACTCGGCAAAGCAGCTACAGACAACCTCCGCGGCAATACGCTGGAAAGTCGACGGAGTGAGAAAGCGGGAGCAAATCACTGGCTGGCAGTTTGCGACATCGACAAATTCAAACTGGTCAATGACAACTTCGGCCACCTGATCGGGGACGAAGTGCTGATCATGCTCGCCCAGGTCATGCGCCAGTCCTTCCGCTTCGATGACCAACTGTTCCGTTTCGGTGGCGAGGAATTCATTGCTCTGCTGCAACCGACTGATGAAAAGTTTGCGCTGGCTGCGCTGGAGCGCTTCCGGACCAATGTCGAAAAACAGTTGTTCAGCCGTGTCGGGCACGTCACTGTCAGTATCGGATTCAGTTCGCTCATGCCGAATGACACGCCAACCGATGTCATCGACAGGGCCGACGAGGCGCTTTATTACGCCAAACGCCATGGCCGGAACCGGGTCGATTGCTACGAACAGCTTGTCGCCTCCGGCGAAGTCGCTGCCAAGGAAATCGCCAAGGGCGAAGTCGAACTATTCTGAGCGAACTCAGCTCAGCAAGGCCATTCTGGCTTTCGGTCCCGGCGGATGTTTGATGAAATACTGCCGGATACCACGCACGATCGCACCGGCCAGTTTTTCCTGATAAGCGTCGTCATTGAGACGCGCTTCTTCTTCCGGATTGGAAATAAAAGCCGTTTCGATCAGCGCCGAAGGAATATCCGGCGCCTTGAGCACAGCAAAACCAGCCTGTTCAACATGGGCCTTGTGCAACGTATTGATCGAACCCAGTTCGCCAAGCAGGTATTTACCCAGCTTCAGGCTGTCGTTGATCGTGCCGGTTTGCGACAAATCAAGCAGCGTACGGGCGAGGAAAAGATCCTTGCTGCCGATATTGACGCCACCAATCAGGTCAGCCTGGTTTTCCTTCTGCGCCAGCAGGCGGGCCTGCGTGCTCGAGGCGCCTTTTTCAGACAACACGAAAACCGATGAACCACGTGCATCGGGCTTGATCCAGGCATCGGCATGAATCGACAGGAAGAGGTCTGACTGGATACGGCGCGCCTTCTGGACGCGCATTTGAAGCGGCACGAAGAAATCGGAATCGCGCGTCAGCACGGCGCGCATGTTCGGCTCGGCATCGATCCGCGCCTTGAGACGGCGGGCCACTTCGAGCGTGACATTCTTTTCATAGGTCCCCGCCTTGCCGATGGCACCGGGATCTTCGCCACCGTGGCCAGGGTCGAGCATGATGGTGACCAGCCGGTCGACGATCGGCTTGCCGGATTTCTTGCTGGTGTGGACTTCAGGCGCTTCGACGATCTGCTTTTCCGGATTTCTGGCGGGTGTCTCGTCTGGCCGCTTTTCATTGATCTGAAAATCCTGCCCGTTATTCAGCGGCTCAACCGCATCCTTGCGGCCTTCGAGCAGGGCCATCATCGGGTCTGGCGGATTGACCGGATAGACGTCAAGCACCAGGCGACGACCGTATTCACCGGCCGGTTCCAGCGTAAAGACCTGCGGATTGACCTTGCCCTTCAACTCCATGACCAGCCGGACAACACCCGGCTTGAAGCGACCTGCACGCAAGAGCTTGATGTTCGGATCGTCGGTCGTCAGCTTGCGAGCAAGGCTGTCGAGCACACTGTTGAACTCGACGCCTTCGATGTCCACGACCAGTCGATCCGGGTTTTCAACGGTGAAATGCGTGAATTTGAGTGGGGCGTCGTGTTCGAGCGTAACGCGGGTGTAGTCAGCTGCTGGCCAGATGCGAACGGCGAGGACCGACGGTAGTTTCGATGCTGCACCGGCAATCGGCGAAACGGAAAGAATCAGCGAGGCGCCGGCGTAGCGGAGGAGCTGTCGGCGCCCATGGTTGGGATGAGCGCGTTTAGACATGCTTGCCCTTTCGGTGTATCTGCCACGGCCTCGAGGAGACGCCCGACACCTGCATGATGAAGGCGCAGCCGCAGGTCTGGCGACGGAACGCAGCCCTGAGCACGTTCCGGCCATTCGACAAGACAGACCGAAGTGTCATTAAAGTATTCATCAAAGCCCGCATCGAGAAACTCCTCGGGTGACTCGAAACGATAAAAATCAAAGTGATATAAGTATAAGCTCGAAATTACGTAAACTTTGACAGGACCGGAGTGGTCGAGTGCCCGGATCATGGCGCGTGACAGAGTGGTTTTACCGGCGCCGAGGTCACCTTCGAGGAATATCACCAGCCCCGGCACCAGCAACGGCGCCAGTGCCACGCCCAAGCGCAGGGTCGCAGCCTCATCGGGCAATTGAAAAACGGCGGTAACATCGGGACTATGCACGATCAGGACTCCACAGTGAATTACGCGGTGCTCAAGGAAAAAATCCGCGAGGCCGGAAAAGAACTTGGCTTTGCTGCCATCGGCGTGGCGCGAGCGGAACCCGGACCCGCTGTTGAAAAAATGCGGGAATGGCTGGCGGAAGGCTGCCACGGCGAGATGGATTATATGGCCCGCCACGCCGAATTGCGTGCCAATCCCAGCCAACTGCAGGCGGGAACGATCACGGTGATCAGTGCGGCACTCGATTACCTGCCGCACACAAATACGGTTGATGATCCGGAGCTAGCAGCAATTTCCCGTTACGCCCAAGGGCGGGACTACCACAAGGTCGTGCGCAGCCGCTTGCAGAAACTGGCCGATGCCATCGCTGCGCTCATCGGCCCCTTCGGCTATCGCGTCTTTTCCGACTCGGCGCCGGTCATGGAAGTCGAATTCGCCCGCCAGGCTGGCCTCGGCTGGCGGGGCAAGCACACTTTGCTGCTCTCCAAGGAGGGCTCCTGGCGCTTTCTCGGCGACATCTATACCGACCTACCCCTGCCCCCAGACGAGCCCATCGACGAGCACTGCGGCACCTGCACGGCGTGCATCGATGCCTGTCCGACTGGCGCCATCGTCGCCCCCTACAAGGTCGATGCCCGGCGTTGCATTTCCTATCTGACCATTGAACTGGCCGGTCCAATCCCGGAAGAGTTCCGGCCACTGATCGGCAATCGCATCTACGGCTGCGACGACTGCCAGCTATGCTGCCCGTGGAATCGCTTTGCCCAACTGGGCGACCGCGAATTTTCCCCGCGCCACGAACTCGACACGGCATCTCTGATTGACCTGTTTGCCTGGAGCGAACAGCAATTCAACGACCGCCTGGCCGGCAACCCGATCCGCCGCATTGGACATGAACGCTGGCTGCGAAACATCGCTGTGGCACTGGGCAATGGACCCGCTACGGAGGACGCGAAAAAAGCCCTGAAATTGAAAACTGAACACTCTTCCCCGGTGGTGCGTGAGCATGTTGCCTGGGCGATGGCGCGACTGGAAACAATGCGCCCCTGATCCAGCGAACAGTTGCCCAGTACTGGATGCAGACACATGCATGCACATGGTGAACGTGGCACCAATCAACGATCAATCCATTGCTACAATAAGTAGCCAGCACTGATTCAAGGTGCGCCAGGAAGGAAGGTTGCCTTGGGTAATTCCAAATGCTCGATTCTTGTTGTCGATGACGAAAGAATCAATGTCGCCTTATTCACGGCGCAGCTCAAAAGCGAGTCCTACATCACACTTAGCGCCTCCTCTGGCGAGGAAGCACTGAAGATTGCCGAGCGGGAACACCCTGATCTAATTCTGCTCGACGTGATGATGCCGGGCATGAGCGGCTTTGAGGTTGCCGAACGGCTGAAGAGCAATGGCAGCACGAAGAACATCCCCATCATCATGATCACCGCCCTCGATGATCGTCAAACGATGATCAAGGGACTGCAATGCGGTGTTGAGGAGTTCTTGACCAAGCCTGTGCTCAGCGTCGAGCTGCTGCTGCGCGTACGCAATCTGCTGAAACTGAAGAAATATCAGGATCTTCTGGCAGCTCACAGCATTCAGCTGGAAGAACAGGTGGCCGAAGGAAATCTTCGACTGAGCGAAGCTCAGGAAAAACTGATCCAGTCAGAAAAACTGGCTTCGATCGGCCAACTGGCTGCCGGTGTAGCCCACGAAATCAACAATCCGATCGGATTCGTGAAATCCAATTTCAGCAGCCTGAAGACTTACGTCGCCGACATTCTCGACATATTGCAGCAGTACGAAGCAGCCGAGCCGCTACTGCCGGCTGACTCCCCCGCAGTCCAGAAGCTGAAGGTACTCAAGGCTTCCGCCGACCTGCCATTCATCAGTGAGGATATTCAGCAACTGATTGCCCAGTCACAGGATGGCATTGCCCGGGTTGCCAAGATCATCCAGGACCTGAAGGATTTCGCCCGCAGCGACAGCAATCCAACCTGGGTCACGGCAGATGTCCTCGGTTGCCTGGATTCCGCCCTCAACATTGCCACCAACGAAATCAAGTACAAGGCCAGCGTCGTCAGGGAATACGGCTCGTTGCCGGAGATCGAATGCCTGCCAGCGCAACTGGGACAGGTCTTCCTCAACATTCTGGTCAATGCAGCACAGGCCATCGATCCACAATCAGGACTCGGCAAGATCGTTATCCGATCAGGTCAGCAGGATGACGAGCATATCTGGGTTGAAATCTCGGATACCGGCTGCGGCATGTCGGACGCGCAGCTCAAACGAATCTTCGATCCTTTCTATACGACCAAGGCGGTTGGCGTCGGTACTGGCCTTGGCCTGTCGATTTCATACGGGATCATTCAGCGGCACGGTGGCAACATCCGGGCCACCAGCACGCCGGGTGAAGGTACGACATTCCGTATCGAACTTCCTGTCCGCCAGGCAGAAACGCAAGAGACCTGAGCTTAGCCAGGACGAAATTCAGTTCTGGCTGTCGCCGAGGATGACCGAGCCGTCCGGCGCCCAATTGACATGGGTAATGCCGGGCTCTTCGGCTTCGATGCGGAGCTTTTCCAGCGCCTCCGCCGACGCGTCTACGCCGGATCGGCGTGCCCCTTCCGCCAGCAAGTGCTCTTCCATATGCCGCTCATACTCCCGACAAGCCGCCTCGATCGTCGCGACGAAATCTTCATCACTCCAGGGCTTTGACAGATAGCGGTAGATCCCGACTTCATTGACGGCAGTCACCAAGGCTTCGAAATCGGTCGCCGCGGACAGAATCAAGCGCGGGGTGTCCGGCTGTATGCCGCGAAAACAGCGCAGGAAAGTGACGCCATCCATGGTCGGCATGCGGTAGTCGGAGACCACGACGTCGAACGGTACCTGTCCGGCACGCTGCAAGGCGGCTTCCGGATCATCGAAAATTTCGACCACTACATCTTTTCCTTGCAGGCTGCGGTTCAGCAGTCGCTTCAGCGCATGCAGCAGGTTGATTTCGTCATCAACGAGCAACAGTCTTTTCATCACCACCTCCAGAGGGCCGAACATGAATGCTCATCGCACTGCCTTCGGCTCTTACGTATTCACGAATCTGGCGGATCAAGCCGGCATCGAGCCGGTGATCAGCCGACAGCAGCAGGACTCCATCCCGGCTGAGCAGATCCCGTGACAATATCATGCCCGGCTGAAGATCATGGGCACTCAGCGCCAGTTCCCCGGCAACACTACCATCCAGTTTACCAACGACCTCAAGGAAGGCCGCGATGACCTCCGGGTCGTAGCGCTTGCCAGCGCCTTCGGCAATCAGCTTCTTCGCATCGTCCGGGCCATATCGACGAACCGACAGGCTGCCGATCTGCAAGCCATCGTAGTCGTTGGCCACCGCCAGTATCCGCGCTCCGAGCGGAATTTCCTGGCCAGTCAAGCCATCCGGATAACCCTGCCCGTCGTAGCGTTCATGGTGGGCGCGGACGATCCGGGCGGCACCGCGCAACTCATCCAGTGCCATCAGCGACTGCTCGCCCTTGACCGGGTGTTTGCGATAAGCCCCAAGTTCATCACCGGTCATCTGCGGGACCGGCTTGGCCAGCAGTTCGTCGGCCAGACCTATCTTGCCGACGTCGTGCAGCAAACCGGCCAGAAAGACATCCTGACTATCAGCCGAAGTCAGCGCCATCTTGTTGCCAATCTTCCGTGCCATATCGGCCACACGACGCGAGTGACCGGCCAGCGTGGCGCCCCGCAACTCGATCAGGTTTGAAAAGACCTTGATCGAGGTGAGAAAGCTGCCTTTCAGTTTCTCATGCGCCTGGCGCAGTTCCACCGTGCGCTCCATGACCTTCAGTTCAAGGTTGGCATTCAGGTCACGCAGCTCTTCATTCTGTTGCGCCGTCAGCAGTTCGAGCCGTGCCTTTTCCCGCTCCAGGGCCTTGCGTTCCAGCGCATGCCGGATGATCAGGCGCAGGTCGTTGTCCTCCCAAGGCTTTGAGATATAACGATAGATTTCGCCCTTGTTGATTGCATCAACGGTCGAACTGATATCGGCGTACCCGGTCAGCAGCAAGCGCATCGTATCGGGCCATTCCCGCTTCACGCGCTCGAGAAAATGCGCCCCATCCATGCCCGGCATCCGCATGTCGGAAATCACCAGATCGAAGGTCTGGCCTGCCATGATGGACAACGCCTCCTCGCCGCTGGTCGCCAGCGTGATCTGATAGCCGTCAACCCGCAGGAGGCGCCGCAGTGCAGAAAGGATATTTGGCTCATCATCGACACAGAGGAGACGCCAGCCCACAGCGGGAAGTGCCTCCGTATTGGGGAGCCCGGTCATTGCTGCCCTCCCGTTTTATCTGCTGCAGACGATGCATGCTGGATGGGCAAGGTGATACGGAAGGTACTTCCCTTGCCGACGGAGCTTTCAAGTTCAATTTTGCCGTTATGGTTCTGAATGATGCCGTAGGCCAGCGACAACCCCAGCCCCGTCCCCTTGCCGACCGGCTTGGTCGTAAAGAAGGGATCAAATATTTTCTGACGGACGTCCTCGGGAATGCCGCAGCCGGTGTCGGAAAACTCGAGCCAGACCGTGTCCGCCCTGACGCCGCTGCGGATGGTTATGCGCCCCCGCGCTTCGCCCATGGCATGCGCCGCATTGACCAGCAGGTTCATGAACACCTGATTCAACTGCGACGGCAGACATTCCACGTCCGGCAAATCGCCATATTCCTTGATGATGTCTGCCTTGTACTTGATCTCGTTCGCCACGATGTTGATGGTCGAATCCAGGCCCTGATGCAGGTTGGCCCACTGCCATTCCTGCGAACTATCCACTCGCGAAAAATCCTTCAGGTCCTGGACAATTTTCTTGACCCGGGAAATCCCCTCCTTGGACTCCTGCATCAACATCGGTATGTCCTCGAGCAGGAAACCGAAGTCGACCTCCTTGCGCATGGCCGCCAAGCTCTCGGCCTGCACCGGCGGAAGGACAGTCTCGGCACTTCCGTAGGCTTTCAGCAGACGAAAAAGGTCATCGATGTATTTCTCCAGCGCGCCGATATTCGAATACACATAACCAATTGGATTGTTGATTTCGTGAGCAACTCCGGCCGCCAATTGGCCAATGGAGGCCAGCTTCTCAGACTGAACCAGCTGCTCCCGGGTTTCGGAAAGCTCAATGTTCAACTCGGTCAGCTCAACATAGCGCCGGCGCAACTCAGTCTCGGCTGCTTCGCGTTGGGCGTTATCGTCCTCCAGGCGCCGATTGGCCTCCTGCAACTCGCTGGTTCGCTGCTGCACAACGTCTTCAAGGTGGGCCTGATACTCACGCAGGTCTTCCTCTGCCTTTCGCCGTTCAGTCACGTCCTGCAATGTCTCGATGGCTCCGATAATCCGGCCGGCCGAATCCTTCAGCGGTGCTGCCGTAAAGTATAGCCAGCGCCCACCGCTGCCGAACTGGGGAAAAAAATCCTCTGCCTCGAAAGCGCCTTCGATCAGCGGAGAGGGCCGATACTTGCCCTTATACAGGGTTTCCAGTCCGTCGCTGAGCGCACCGCTGACAATCAGATCAGCCATGATCGGCCGTTCAGCTGAATAGAAAGGTGCCCACTGACGGTTGGTCCGCAGTACGTCCTCCGCCATCACCCCGGTCACTGCTGCGCAAGCCTTGTTCCAGTGCGTAACCTTGTGCTCGGCATTGATGACCAGCGTCGCGACTGGATCGCCATCAACAATCTGCGACAACAACTGCTGCATGACCCGCTGCGTATCGAGACTGGCCCGTTTGCGTTCCGACTCGACCAGTTCGCGCTGCGTGCTTTCCAGTCGTGCCATGGCCTCCTTCAGCTTGTCCTGCTCGGCGACCAGCTCCCGATTGGTGTCGGTCAGTGCTTTCGTCCGTTCGACCACCCGCTCTTCCAGTTGCCGGTTGAGATCGACCAAGGCCTGATTGCGCCCCGCAATGACTCGATACAGTGAATTAAGGGCATCGAGCAGGCTGGCAGTGGCCGGATCCGCGACTTTGGTCACCTCGGCCTCATAGGCTTCCGCTGGCGTCATGCCGTCACGAATGCTCTGCACCTGTCTGGCCATCGCCTGATCGGTGCCGAGAATGTGATAAGCCAACCAGTTGGTAAGAAAACGCAGCAGAAACTCGGTATCGGCGCTACCAACATGGACCGCCCGCATATTGGTGATCTGCTGTGCAAAATCACGATGGATCCGCTTGTGCAAATCAACGTGCCGTAAATCGCACGAGACTTCAGCCATCAAGGCTTCTTCATGAGAGAAGTGAACAACGGCGTACTGGACCAGTCCCTCAAGCACTTTTTCAATGTCGGCCGCCTGCGCCTCCTGAGACTGCAAGCTTCCAACCTGATTGATGATCCGCACAAGCTCCTTGTGCTCGCTATCGACGACCGCCTCGCCGGTCAGATAACGGTCGCTCCAGACAAAAGTCTCCATGCTCTTCCCTAACGACGTTGTTCAGTTCAGCAATACTTTGGTTAACGTACGGTATTCCCGCTCAATCTCGCCAAATATTTCCTGGCTGTCGCGCCAGGCCAGATCTGCTTTCATCCAGCAGGCCTCGGACACTTGTGGCACGACCTCGGACACATCCTCAGACAGATCCAGAGCATGCGCCAGCGCGTCGCCAAGATGCACCACCAGGACCAGACCGGTGCACTCCACCTCTTCCGGCCGGTGGTGCATGGCCATCGCCTGGCAAATTGCCGCGGGAAAATGCCAGCGCTCCCCCAGTATGCCGCCGATTTCCCCGTGATCTATGCCGGCAACCGTTTTTTCCGCCACATGATATGAACAGCCCTGACTCTCCTGATAACGGATGGCGGCCTCCCAATGAGCGGGGAAGAAACAGGCCAGCATCAATCGGCCAAGATCATGGAGCAAACCTGCCACGAAGGCGCCCCCCTCACCCAGATTCATTCGGCGGGCCAGGGTACGCGCAGCAATTGCCGTGGCCAGGCTGTGCCGACGATAGATTTCCGGCTCGAACCCCTCCGCCGAGATGGCATCGAACGTCTCGCTGAATGCCGAAGCCGTTGCCAGCGTATGCACTGCTCGCAGCCCGAGGACGGCAATGGCATCCGGTATGGTCTCCACCTTGCCGCGCAAGCCATAAAATGGCGAATTGGCGATTCGTAGCAAGCGGGCGACCAAGGCCTGATCATTGGCGATGATTCGGGCCAGCGTCCCGGCGCTTGCATTCTCGTCATCAAGGCAGCGCAGCAATTGGCCAATCGTTGCCGACGGCCGTGGCAAATGGTTGATGTGCTTGACGATCATGTCCAGAGAAAGCGGCGCCAATCCGGGCGAGTTCATGACTGCCGATCTTCCAGTCGATACATCAGAATCATCTGCTCCAACTCGCGGGCCGGTCGATTTTCACCCGCCTTGCGAAAGAGAAAGCGAACCCGTTCGCTGATCTTCTGGCGCAAGGCTTCGGCATCACCAGCCGCCTCGAGACTAGTATCCAGTTCATCTGCTGCTTTGGATTCATCAGGCACAGTCAGCCTCCTTGAACGATGGATAGAGGGTCAACAACAGGCCGCTGCCACCACTTGCTTCACCCAGTCGCGTTGAAACTGCCAACCAGCTTCCCGAGTCCGTCAGCCAGAGCCGTTTTTCGCCTGCCCCGGCCGCGATCAGGCCAACCAGCGGTTCAGGCAACGACTCCTCCGCCAACCGGCCCATAAGTGGCGATCCGCCACCCAGCAAGCGGTCTGACGCCTGATTCGCAAAGACCAGAATGCCATCCTCGTCAACGCCAAGCACGGGGAAAGGGACACACTGCAGTATTTCCTGCGCAATGCCGAGACTCATTTCATCCCGCTCGATTCGCCGCTCTTTCTCAGCCAGACTGCCCATCAACTGGGCATTGGCTTTGGCCAGTTCGATGTTGGCAACCTGAACTTCGGAATTCAAGCGCCGGTTTTCATCGGCCAGTTCCTTGTAGCGAAAAGCCTCTTCGATGTTGGCACGCAACAGGTCGTCTTCCCAGGGCTTGGTCAGGAACTTGTAGATTGCCCCTTCATTGATGGCATCGGTAATGGACTGCAGTTCGGTATAGCCGGAAAGCACCATGCGCACTGTCCGCGGGTGTATCGTCTTGACCCGGCGCAGGAACTCGACGCCAGTCATTCCCGGCATACGCTGGTCGGAAACGATCACGTCCACCTCGTTCCGGGCCAGCACTTCCAATCCTGCGGCCCCACCATTCGCCGTCAGAATCTGGTAGCCATCCCGCCGTAGCAAACGACGCAGTGAGGCGAGAATGTTCTCCTCATCATCGACGAGCAGCACGGTGCGTTGGCGTTTGGCAGGCGGAACGGGCAACGCAGGAATGCTTGAGCGATCGGCCAGTATCCTTGCCATCTCCGCCGCCGGCACGGGCTTGCTGAAAAAATACCCCTGAATCACGTCGCAATGATTGGCAATCAACAAGGAAAGTTGGCCGTCGGTTTCAACCCCCTCGGCAATTACCTTGAGTTTGAGGTTATGCGCCATGGTGATGACCGCCCGGGTAATCGAAGCGTCATCGGGATTGGCAGTTATGTCTTGGACGAACGAGCGATCGACCTTGACGGCATCAATCGGGAAGCGCTTCAGGTACGACAAGCTGGAATAGCCGGTACCAAAATCGTCGACTGAAAAACGCACCCCCAGCAGTCGAAGTTCGGTCAAGGTAGCGATAACCTGCTCGACATTGCGCATCAGTACGCTCTCGGTCAGTTCCAGTTCCAGGCGATCTGGGGGCAGGCCGCTGATGGCCAATGCGTCACGCACCGAATCCAGCAACTCGCTGCCCTCGAACTGTTTGGCTGAAACATTGACCGCAACGGTCGGTCGGCCAAGATCCTGATCCAGCCACTGTTTCAACTGGCAGCATGCCTGCCGCAAGGCCCAGCGCCCGACACTCTTGATCAGGCCACTTTCTTCCAGTGCTTCGACAAACATCGCCGGGGACAACAAGCCACGTACCGGATGGTTCCATCGCAATAGCGCTTCGGAGCCGATGACCTCGCCATTGGTGCAACTCACCTTGGGCTGATAGAAGAGTTCAAACTCCTCTCTGGCCAGGGCCTGACGCAGGTCGGCATCGAGCTTCAGTCTTTCGGCGACGCCCTGATTCATGCTTGTCGTGTAGTACTGATAGCAATTTCGCCCGGCCTCCTTGGCTCGCCCCATGGCGATTTCGGCAAAACGCAGCAAGGTTTCCGGATCGCCGGCATCATCGGGATAGGTGGCAATGCCCATGCTGACCGTGATGCTCAGATCCTGATCACGGATTTTGAAAGGCTCGTCGAGCGCCGACATGACTTTCCTGGCAACCACGGCAGCCTCACTGTCATTGGGCAGATCCGACAGGATGACCGCAAAATCATCGCCCCCCAGATGCCCCACGCTGTCACTTTCGCGCAGGCTGGCGATGACGCGCTCGCTCAGGACGCGCAGGATCACATCGCCCGAGCCATGTCCCAGCATGTCGGCGATCATCTTGAAGCGATCGATATTGAAATAGACAACCGCAGCGCCGGTCTCATGCCGGCTGGCCAGGGCAAGGCGACTCGCCAGCCGATCGACGAACAGAAGGCGGTTCGGCAATCCGGTCAGCTGATCGAAATGGGCCAGGTCAAAAAGACGACGCTCCGCCTGAACATCTTCAGTCACATCAAAATACATGACCAAGGCGCCCGGTTTGTCCTCGAAAGACAGGTACGACAGATGAACCCGGAACCAGCGCGGCGAGACGCCCCCGCGAAAGGCATGCACAAACGTTGAGGTTTTCTGCGCCCCCGCCAGCACGTCGGCCAGGCATTGAGAGGCAGCCAGCTGCGGCTCGCCTTCCTCATCCAGCTTTCGGCAAATATCCGCGTAATTGCCGCCCGACAAAAAGTCGGGGAGCATCCCGGAACACTCGGTGCACAACAGCTGCCAACGCGGGTTGACGGCAACAATGCTGCCATCAGGACCCAGTTGCGCCACGCCAGCGGGAATTGCCGCCAGCAGAGACTGATCAAAAGCCGATAGACCGACAGGAAATTCGCCTTCAGCTGCGGTCAGACCGACTTCACCAGTAGCTGACGACAACTCCCTCATGACGATCTCCTCCCGGCCTTTGAGTACTCATTCTAACCACTAACGAGGCCCATTAGGAGTTACCTTTACCCCTACAACCAGTGCATATTCCGCATGAATCGACGCGTTACCAGATTTCCATCCAAGGCACTAATACGAAGGTATCGCTTACCTCGACACAACGTAGTAAGCACTCGGTGGGTAGGCCCGACTACCAGCTCGGACCCTGCCCACCCGGCATGAAGTGGATGGGCGCCACTTCGGCCTTGTCCAGCACCTGCTTCCGGTTGATGCGTGCGCTCATTTCTTCCCGCGTCGGGATCGGCAGGTCGTGGAGTTCGTCGAGCAGCTCGCGGAAGCAGACCAACCAGACATGTGTCAATTCGGCCAATGCAGCGTAGAACGGAGTAGCGCATTGCATGGAAACGCGCTGAGCGAAGTCCGGAAACCAGTAGCCGATGTGTTCGTCGATGAAACTGGCCAGGTGCTCTGGCGCACTCGAGGAATCTGCCAGAACGCGGCGCAAGTACTCCAGCTGCAGCACGAAGTGGTCGTCGAAACGGCTGCGCCAGTCGGCAGCCTGCAGGCCGGCCTTGGCATAGAGGTCGCGCAGCTCGAACATCGGCGCTGCACAGGCGAGATGATCATCGCTGATCCAGACCGATTCGTAGGGCGAAGCACTGAGGCTGTTATTCAGGTAGATCGCGGCAAAATCAGCCGCCAGGTCGTCAAGCGTGCCCGGTGCTTTCAGTGCCTCGGCCATGTTGGCATAGGCCAGCGCTCCGGCCTCACCGGATGGTGGCAAGGCAAGCCCCAGCGGAAAGCTGGTCGCCTTCAGGGCATCCAGGGTGGCCGCATCGACTTCACGATCGTTCAGTCGAATCAGCTGATCGAGATCGTCGACCAGCGCCGCGCGCAGTTCAGCTTGCATCCACTTTTCCCTTGCTGTGCGGTATGAAGGCGATGGAAGGTCTGGTCAGTTCCGGATTGGCCATGTTCTTGACCTGCTTGACCGTCTTGTCATGCGGTCCGATGGCCTTGGACTTCAGGGTTGCATTCCAGATTTCCTCGATCGGCCCGATATCCAGCACGCGCATCATGCAGGCCTGGACGCAGTAAGGCTTGCGGCCGGCCTCAAGTTCGTCGATGCACATGTTGCACTTCTTGATGACCATTTCCTGCGGGTCCCACTGCGGTGCGCCGTAGGGGCAGGCCGGCTCGCATTTCCGGCAGCCAATGCACAGGCTCGAGTCGATATCGACCACGCCGTTGTCGGCCCGCTTCCAGATCGCACCGGTTGGGCAGGTCGGCAAACAGGCCGGTTCGGCGCAGTGGTTGCAGGCCATGTTGACCTTGTAGGCATAGACCTCCGGATAGCTGCCGCCCTCGACGTACATGACGCGGCGGAAGCGTGGCCCGGGCGGCAGGCCGTTCTTGTCCTTGCAGGCAATTTCGCAGGCCCGGCAGCCGATGCAGTCGACGTTGTGATGGACAAAGCCCAGCTGCTTGGCCGGCTTGACCGGCTCATAGGTCTGCGCCACCTTGCGCTCAATGGCAGAACGCAGTTCTTCCTTGTCGATTTTCTTGACCATTATTTGTCCCTCCGGAAGATCACGGAACGCGAGGTCGCCTGGGTATCCCAGCCGGGACGATGATCCAGGTTGGTCTTCTTCATATCGACCAGGATGGTGTTGTAGGCGAAGGCACCGGCCGGACTGGGCTCATCGAGTGTCAGGAAATCCGGATTGCCGGAACGATCGGTTCCATCCTTGGCCAGGTCCATCCAGGCACCTTCAAAGAGGACGACCACATTGGGCATGCAGCGCTCGGTCACGTAGACCGGCACCACCACCTTGCCGCGTTCATTCCAGATTTCGACAATGTCACCGGTCTTGATGCCCAGCCGTTCGGCATCCTTCGTGTAAATGGTCACTTCCTGCTGGTAGGTTTCGCGCAGCCAGGGGATGTTGTGGAAGATGGAGTGAGTCCGCCATCTCGGGTGCGGCGTGATCATGTGGAAGGGGAATTTCTTCGCCTTCTCGTGATTCAGCGACTCGAAAGGTTCTATCCACTTCGGCAGGTAAGGAATCTCGTAGCCGTACTGGGTCTTGGTCCAGTCCTTGATGTTGGCCAGTGTCGTGGACAGGATTTCGATCTTGCCGGATGGGGTCTCGAAGGGTACCCCCTTGCTGATCTGCTCTTCGAAAGCAACATGGGGCTTGTCGAAGGTGAACTTGTAGACGCCGTGCTTCTTGAAGCTCTCCCAGGACATGGTGACGCCCTGATGCTTCTGGACCTTGTTGGTCCACCAGTCCGTCAGGTAGGACTCGTCGGTGACGTCGTTCTTTTCGAAGTAGTCGCGCTGCGATTTCGGGTTGTAGCGCTTGCCAAAATCCTTGACCGTCGGATCCAGTTTCTCGATGCGGTAGGCCAGTTCGGTAAAGACCTGGAAGTCGGTCTTCGATTCGCCCAGGGGCTCGATGACCTTCGGGCGGTGGATGTAGTAATGCCCCTTGTACCAGGGCAAGGCCACATCATGGCGCTCGAAGTGCGTGGCGATCGGGAACAGCACGTCGGCCCACAAGCCGGACGGCGTGATGGTCGAATCCATGCAGACGACCAGTTCCAGCTTCTTGATCGCCTCGATTTCCTTGTTGATGTTGGTCAGCTGGTTGAACCAGTCGGAACCATGCCAGAAAATCGCCTTGATGTTCGGAATCTTGCCGTCCAACTCGTCGTTGCGCGGCCAGCAGCCAATTTCCTCGCGCTTGACGTTGGGGTAGTTGAGCACGCAATGCGCCCAGCGGTCCGACTTGAGCGAGGCGTACCAGACATTGGCATACTCGTCGTACGGGTAGGCCACCGCTTCAGCGTGCCAGCCTTTGCCGACACCCTCGGCGCAGCCGCCGAGAATGCCGATGTTGCCAGTCATCGCCTGCAGGGCGGCGGCCATCCGGTTGTATTGCTCGCCGTAGCTGGCCCGGCCCGGTGCCCAGCTCGCCTTCAGGGCCGCCGGCTTGGTCGTGGCGTACATTTCGGCCAGTTTCTTGATATCGGCAGCCGGCACACCGCAGATCTTCTCGGCCCATTCCGGGGATTTCGGAGTGCCGTCATACTTGCCGAGGATGTAGTCCTTGAAGTTCTCCTTGTCGGCAAACTCCTTGGGGGTCGTGCCGACATCCATGCCCTGGCAGAACTTGTTGATGAACTTCTGATCCTGCAAATTATTGACGAAAATGTGGTGCGCCATGGCGGCCAGCATCGCCGCGTCGGTATTCGGCTTGATCGGAATCCACCAGGCGTCGTAGCTGGCTGCGCTGTCGGTGTATTGCGGATCGACGACGACGAACTTGCAGCCGCGCTGCTTGGCCAGCCGCATGTAGTAGAAGGTGTTGCCACCGTGGAAGGTGTAGGCCGGGTTCCAGCCCCACATGATGATCAGCTTGGAATGCGCAAAGGCGTCATCCTCGTTGCCATCTGTGATGGTGCCGAAGGTCATCCGCGAACTGAAGGTGGTGCCCTGATAGCTCGGCACTGACCACGAGTTGGTGCGGCAGCCGAACATGCCGAGAAAGCGGGCGAGCAGGCCTTCGATCTGATCCGACTTGTGCAGCACGCCATAGGAAGTACCGGCATAGGCCTGATCGAGAATGGCCGTCGGGCCGTATTTCTGCTTCAGCTCGACCATCTTTTTGGCGACATGGTCGAGGGCTTCATCCCACGACACTCGCTTGAACTTGCCTTCACCGCGTTCGCCCACCCGCATCATCGGGTAGAGCAGGCGCTCCGGCGAATACAGGCGCGAGCGGTAGGAGCGGCCACGCAGGCAGGCGCGCAGTTGTGGCACCTGCTCGGTGTCGTCACCGAATTTTCCGCCTTCCTGGTAGCGGCCATCGTCAGTGGAAAGGCGAACGATGACGTCACCCTTCTTGTGGGCCACCAGCATGTGACGCGAGCCGCAGTTGTGGTCGCAGGAAGTGACGACGGTGGTGAGCTGGTCGTCCTTGGGATAAGGCTCGTAGGCGAAGGCTTTGGCTTCCTGCTGGCCGGTGCCGAGTTCGATCAGGCCGCTGGTCGTGGCGACGGCCGTGCCGGCACCGACGGTTTTCAGGAAGCTGCGACGATTGGGGTTGAGTAGATCAAGCCAGTTACGTTTCCGGTCCATGATTTTTTGCCTTTATTTCGTGTTGACCGTGGGAATCAGGAAGCGGGCTTCGCTTTCCGTCGGGCGATCCTTGGCCCAGTCGGGAACCTCGGGAGCCATACCCTCCCAGGCGTGGCGCGGATAGGGGTAACTGATCCGATACCAGGAACGCCCCCCGTGGCAGCCGTAGCAAGTGTCGGCATTCTTGGTGCCGGCCGCTTCGATGGCCTCGGCCTTGAGGTAGCTGACCTGATGGCGTTTAGTTCGAATCGCCGCGTGGCAGGTCTGGCAGGAATTGCCGAACATTTCCTTCGACTCCGGCCACGGGCTGGGCAGCCCCATCACCGGCGCGTTCATCTGGCCGTGACATTTGAGACAGGTGGTTTCGACATTGACCTGCTTGCGCAGCGTGAAGGATTTGTCGCTCTGCGGCGCAGCGGTCGCCGAGGAGCTCTGAGCCTCTTCGCGCGGATCGTGGCCCTGGTGGCAGGTGGTGCAACTGAGGTTCATCAGTTCCTTGGCCATCGGGGTGACCAGATGGCGACGATGGAAGGTGTCCTGCTCGCCCGTGTAGGTGCTGAGTTGCTGATACCAGGCCTTGCTGGTACTGGCCTTGACGCCGGCCGGCGAAGTTTCGCGCACCTTGTCTTCAAGCACTTCGCGATGGCAGGCCAGACATTGGGCGTCGGTAGCGCTGTCGATAGCCGGCTTGAAGTGAATCGGGTCGTAGGTGGCGCGCAGATGGTCGGCACTCGGTCCGCCAGCCGGGAGAGCGACGGCGTTCTGCGGCGACGGGCCTTGCTGGCGGATGGTCCAGCCGAGAAAGCCACCGGCGACGGTGGCAACGGCGACCAGGGCGAGAATCAGGATGCCGGTTTTGGGGCTTTCCATGGTCAGTCTTTCGTGTTCTTGGTGGTGTCGTGCAGGCCACGAATATCGTAATAGCCTAAAAGGTTCGGACGATTGAACGGGGTATACCAGGCCCCTTGGTCCTTGAGAAAACCCAGCCCGGTATGCGGCTCGTGGATACCACGCAGCGCTTGGCGCTTCCAGGCATCGGCCGGTTCAAAAACCGTGATCACCGGCGCATTCGCCGGTCGTACTGAAGGATTCAGACCACCGACAAACGCCGAATCGGCGATTGCTGCGGTCAACGGGAAAAACGAGGCAAAAACGAAAACTTGAAACTTCGACAGCTTGATCATGTTGCGGTGCTCCGCGCAAAAAATGGGGCAGGGAAAATCCCCCACCCCATTCGGGGGACAGGAGACTTACTTCTTGCCTTCCATACCACCCATACCAGACATACCTTTCTGGCCTTCCATGCCAGACATGCCCTTCTGGCCCTGCATGCCGCTCATGCCCTTCTGGCCTTCCATACCGGACATGCCACCCATACCGGACATACCC
>JAGTRS010000065.1 GCA_018262195.1 Pseudomonadota bacterium
TTGTAATAGCGAAGAACGCCAACGAACAGGAAAAATCTCGGGCCGAGTTTCTCCTGCCAGGACCGGAGCCGATCAGGCGCCGGATCGGGATAGGTGGCCTTGTCCAAACCGATTGGAATCACGCTGACCTTGTCCATGAGCTTCGCCAGGATATCGCTGGTTGCTGGGTAGTTCGGCGACGTCGCCACGATGCGATCCATGCTCGACAGAAACCTTCGCATCAATGGGCGGTAAAGCTTGAGCAGATGCTTCTGCCGGATGATGTCCGAATGATAGGTGAGTACGGTTGGCTTCTTCACCCTGGCCGCAAAGTGCACGATGTCCATGAATGGCCAGGGGAAGTGGTAGTGGATGACATCCGCCTGCTTGGCGAGCTGCGAGAAACGCCAAAACGCGGAGGCGGAAAAATCCGTCGAGGCAATCTGAAAATCGACCCTGGCGCGATGCGCCAGGTAACCGTCTATTTCGATCGTGCGTGCCGAGCGGTCTGACGTCAGCGAGAGCACATCGGTTTCGACGCCCAGCTTTCTTGCGCCTCTCGCTATCTGGTTGATGACCTGCTCGATGCCGCCCATCGAATCCGGGAAGGACGTCTTGTAGAAATGCAGTACTCGCATGGAGCGATGGCGTCCCGAATGGATCAGGAACTGATATCCCGAACCGGAATCCCGACATAAACGCCGGGCTGGCGCAGCGATCGAATGACCACGGCGCCCGCTCCAATCGTCACGTGATCCGCAATTTCGACGCCATCGATGATGGTGGCCCCCGCTCCGACCATCCCAAAGCGTCCGATCCTGCTGCGACCGGCCACCGTGGCGTTCACCGAAACATGGGTGAAATCTCCGATCAAGCACTCATGCTCGACCACGGCACAGGTGTTGACAATGCAGCCGGTCCCTATCGTTGCCATGGGCCCGACATGCGCCTGGTGTGCAATCAGGCAACCGGCTTCGATCCTGCTCCCCACACCAATGATCGCGCTTGGCGCGATCAACGTGGCCAGCGGCCATCCCAGCGCCTTGATGTGTTCGCACTGCTGCTGCCGGAGCGCGTTGCCTCCCGCAGCGGAAAAGGCCTGCCAGCCTTCGGGTAATGGGCCGTCCCATTGCCTGACGACAGGAAACCCGAGAAACGACTCGCCTTCCTGCGCATTGGCATCGACGAAGCAAAGCTCCGGCATTCCGGCCGCGAGCGCCACATCGGCGACACTTCGTGCGTGTCCACCGAAGCCATATATCAGTAATCCGCGCGTCGGGTTCATGCCGCCTTCAAGTTGCCGGGTTGGCTGCCGGCCGTCGCAATCCGCTCCAGTACCTCGATGTGCTCATTGACCACGTCGGTCCAGCTTCGCTGCGCCAGGTCGGCATAGGTTCTGCGTTGAGCGGCCAACAATTCATCACGATGGCTCAACGCCCATTCGATGCGATGCGCCATGTCCTTCCAGTCGTACGGGTCGAAGAAGGTCATCTCCTGCAATTCGGGATCCGTCAGCACCTCCTCCGTCACCGGAATTCTGGCCATCACCACCGGGGTGCCCACCGAAAGGGCCTCGGTGAACGTGAATGGACAGCCGCCTTCACTCAGGCTGGGATTGACTGCGAGATCGGCCAGCTTGTAACACGCGGCCAGCTCCTGAATCTCCAGACCGTGCAGGCACAGCACCTCATTCTCGAGATGGTGATCTGCAAGGAATTTCTCGATCGGGGGCCACGCGTGCGGCTTGCCGGTAAGGATCAGCTTGTGGCCGATCAGGCGCCTGCGCAACAGGTATTCGTAGGCGCTCAACAGGGCGATGAGGTTTTTATTGGGCCGGAATTGGCTCGCGTAAAACAGGAATCTCGCCGAGCGGTTGAAGAAAGTACGGGCATAGTCCGGATTGGACGATTTTCCCAATGCGCGCACAAACAAGGTTTCGCAATAGCGACGCGTGGCAGCGTGAATATCGGCAAAGCCGCTGACCGTAATCCACGGAGCCAGGTCGTTGGGCGCATGATGAATCACCGCGACGTTGGCTGCAGGCACCGCATACCGGTCAACCAGCGTTTCCCACTTGACCGAGTCACTGTACGTGACGAAGTTCTGACCCGAAAGAATGGCCGATTCGACCGACGCAAAATTGGCCAGAAAACGATCGCCGCCGACGTGAGAAAAACCCACCGGGAATTCCGCCAGCACGACGTCGGGCACACACATGAGCCGGGGAGCCCGAATCTCGTTGAAGGCAGGCCAGAAGGCCGTGGGACTGTACCAGGCACGGACATGCCGCAGTTCATCGATCAATTGCAGCATGCGGTTGGATTCGGCCTTGTCCATCAGTTGATAGAGTCGCAGGACAAGGCCGTCCTCCTTGGGGTGCCTGAGCGCACGCTGTAACCGCCCGGTCAGGCCAAACAAGGGCCTTGCGATTCGTTGGATCGCACGGCGTACCAGCCTGCCTGACAGGAAAACCATCATCGCGATCAAGCCAATCGGGCTGAGTATCAAGGCAATCAGGGCAAGGATGACAAGCCCCAGCAACAGCGGCAGCAAGGCGCTGAAGGAATAGGCCTGGGCCAAGCGTTCCTCGATACGCCTCATGGCCGCAACTCTTGTCTGGTGTGACCAGTCGATCAGGCGCTGGCGCAGGGGTTTTTTTCGGGGACGTTTCTGGTATGCCTGATAAGCCTCGAATCCACGCAACACGATGGGCTTTTGTCCAGGCGAACGGATTTCATAGCGGTCGCGTGGCACCCCCTCGCTGGCAAGGAGCGCCTGCAGCTCTTTGCCAGACCAGCTCGGGCAAACCAATACAAAATGGAGATCGTCGCGATCCGCCGCACCCTTCAAGAACGCCGCCAGATAACGTCCCAGGCCCTGATTGCGCAGGTCTACCGTGGGCGCATAGGCCAGGAAAATACCGTAATGCTTCACAGACATTCCCGAATCGCGTTCCAGTATTCACCCGCCAGCCTGTCGGTGCCGTGTTCGGCCAACTGCGACTTCGAGGGCAGCAAGCCGCGCCGTGCCGGATGGGTTGACTCCATCTGCTTCAACTGCTCAGCCATCGCCTTGGGCTCGTCTGCATTCATCCAGGCCAAATTCAGCGCAAATTGCTGATCGATCTCGCGCATGGCAGGGTAATCGCTGCTCAACGCGGGCACCCCGAGGCTGGCCGCCTCGATCACGCTGAACGTTCCGTTGTCTATTTTGCCTGCATGCCATAGAAAGGCGGCCCTCGCCAAGGTTCGCTGGTAGTCGTTTGCAGCCAATTCACCCTTCCAATGCACCCTTTTCCGCAGCAACGCACTGCCTTTGATCATGGCGGTGGCTTCAGCGAGATGCGGCAAGGGATCCTTGAAAAAATGATGGGTATTGACCCCTGTCACCAAGCAATCCAGCACACCTCCCAACTTTTCGTAATACCACCTCAGTGCCTTGAACGCATTGGCATGGTTCTTATGCTGCGCCAGGTTGGTCGTCCATACAAAATAGCCCGGCTTGGCTGGCGAACAATATTCAGACTGGTCTGAAAACATGGGAGCCAGCATGGGAAGCTTCACCACTTTATGCGCAGGCAGGCCTGCGTATTGCATTGCATCGTTCCGGGTAAAGTCGCTCGTCACGAGGACCTGCTCCGCCTGCCTTGCCACATCGAGGAACAATTGCTCCGAGTCATGTGCCACCAGGGGGACGTAGCGCTGCAAGTAATCGTAGACCATGTGGACGCACGGCCGCAGAGGCAACAGGGGCGCGCTTAATCGATCCGAAATGACCAACCAGAGATCGCAGTCCAGCAACTGGTTCATGCCGTCTTCCGCCACCAGATACTGGCCGACCTGCGGCTCCCAGGTTGCGTGGCCCGCATAGCGCATGGCCCGTCGCGCCTCGCCTCGCCTCATTTTTTTCCATTTGAAGGCCCGCCGCGATACGCCTGGGAACAGGTCTGCCAAAGCCTCGTCCGGATAGGCGGCCTCTTCGTCAAGATGCAGGAAGACCACCTCTGCCGCCTCGTTGAACTGCCGGCTGCCCTGGTAAATCGCCTGCGCCAGAAGTTTCGCCCCACACAGGGAGCCTCCCCGGTAGATGGCGGGCACAATGACCGCAATGCGCTTGCGCTTCAGCGGGCGTTGCGCTTGCTCGGTGCGGGTGGTGGCCAGCTCGGCAAAAAGGCGCTGGAACCCGTCGCGCCAGGCTTGCGCACAGTTTTCGGCCTTCATCGGATCAAGCAGTACGGCCTGAGTCTGGCGGATTCGCTCGATCAGCTTCCAGTCATCGTTCAGCATCCGCTCAATTTTGACTCGGGCTTCCCGTACCGTTTCGCAACGGCCGGGCAAGCCCGCGCCCCCCAGCCGATCGAGCATCCCGCCAGCCATGAAAACCAAGGGCATCCCGGCGCGAATGGCCTCAAAAGGGTGATAGTGGATGTGGTTCGGTTCTGTCGAGTGATAGAACATCAGGCGCATTTGCCGCATGTTCTCTTCATGCACGGCCAGGGGTGTATAGCCAAGAACGGCTGGATCATTCACCTGGACCGGCTGCTCGCCCGCGATCGCGTACGGCAGGCCGGAAAAGTCTGAAATGAACCGTGAATAGATGGCCTGGTAGTAGGGGTTGAACCCAACGCCGGGGCACACAAAGAAAATTCTCTTGTCCTTGCCCTGCCATTGATCGGTTACGGAAACATCATGCAGGCCAAGCGGAAGATAGAGGCTCCTCTTCTGCAGCGTGCTCGACTCGACTTGATCGAGGTGCTCATAAGCCTTTGCAAAATAGAAGCGCCTGCCGGCACGCTTGGCCCAAATCAACCCAAGACCTTGGGTTTTAAAGTCCAGCAAACTCGAGTAGGTGACGGGACTGCTCAGCCCATAGGCGCGCAGCAACAAGGCGCCCTTGAAGTGCTTCGAGGCAAGTTTAAGGATCGCGGTGTCATAGAGAACGATGAAAAAACAGGCATCAAAATGCCGGCTTGCGATCTCCCAGGCGTTTCGGGTGCCACCCGTGTACCAGTCGACGGCGTTCAATTCATCAAGATCCTCCTTGGGGATCGTCAGGAATTGATCCTCGGACCAGTCTATCGACGCGCTCCGGAAATCGGGGTCCATCGGGAAGGACTTCGGCAGAAAAATCTCGTTGATGCCGATGGATTTCAACATCGGGATTTCGAATTTTCTGGCAGAGGTGTGATTCAGCAACCACATTACGCGTGCCGGCCGGCTCTTATTCATGGCAATCCGTTTATTCGTTTGTATTCATCGACAGACTCGGCGATGGTGCCGTCGTAGACGAGTTCACCATGATGAAACACCATGCCGCGCTCGCAAAGGGTGCTCAGCGCCGATAGATCATGCGATGCCAGAATCAATATCTCGGACTGCTCGATGAGTGAACGAATGCGCTGTTTCGCCTTGGCCATGAAGTTCGCATCCCCGGCACCGATCACCTCATCGAGCAGAAGCACATCCCCTCCGACGGCAGTCGAAATCGCAAAAGCCAGCCTGACCTGCATCCCCGCCGAATACGTCTTGATCGGGTAATCGATGAACTCCCCCAGGTCGGCAAATGCCACGATTTCATCCTCGATCTGGCGCATGAATTTCGGGTGGAGTCCCAGCAGCAGCCCGCGATAAAGAATATTTTCCCGCCCCGAGGCGTCCGGCTCAAAACCCAGGCTGAGGTCGAACAGCGAGCGTACCGTGCCTTCGACCACGCGTGTACCGCCCGATATCGGATACAAGCCCGCGAGCATTTTCAGGAATGTACTCTTGCCCGCGCCGTTATGGCCCAGCAGCCCGACGCGCTCCCCGGCGCGGATTTCGGCGCTGATATTCTTCAGGGCATGGACATCATGAATTTCGTGCTGCGATTGCTTTAAGCTGAGCATCCCGGCAAGCAGGGATTTCAGCGAGCGCTCCTTGAACGCAACCGAAGAATAATGAAGGTCGACATTCTTCAGCAGGATGCGGTTGCGGTTCATAAATAGAAAATGACTTTCTTTTCCGCCGTGCGCCCAACCAGCCAGGCCAGAAGGACGAGGCTGGCGATCAAGCCGAGACAGTACGCATAATTCTCGAGGGTTGGCCAGGAACCCTGCAACAGGGGCGCCCGCACGATTTCCAGCATGTGGTAAATCGGGTTGTAATCCACCAGCACATGAAGGTCTCCGCCACGGAAGACCTTTGCTTCAAAATAGATCGGCGAAACAAACCACATCGCCTGAAGCACCAGGCCGAGCGCATGGGGCAGGTCACGAAATCGCGTGGCGATATAGGCGAGGAGCGTTGCAAGGGGCCAGGCGATCAAGGCCAGAATGGGAAACAGGGTTAACGCCGCCAGCCATGCCCAGCCGAAGTTTTGCGGCATCACGATCAATACCCAGGCGATCAGGCTCGAACTGGCAAGCAGCAGCACGATCAGGTTGGTCAGTACGGTTCTGAGCGTATAAATCGCCAGGGGGTGCTGGCACTGCTTGATGTAGGCGTCGGCTTGCACAAAGCTCAATGACCCGTTGATGGATGAGGCAGTAACGAACTCCCAGACCACCATGCCCGACAGAATGTAGGGGGCATATTCGACAATGCTGGTATTGAAGATTCGTCCAAATACCACGGACAGCAGCAACGTCAGTCCCAGCGGCTGGATGATGGTCCACAGAATGCCGAAAAAAGACCTGCGCCAACGCGAGCGCAAATCGGCGAGGGCGAGGTGAGTCCAGAAGTAGCGGGAAGCCCAGATACCCCTGATGTAGCGGCTAGGCATGGCGTGCTGCCGCGACGCGCGGCAGGGGGATCGTGCCCTGCCAATGCCTATGCAAGTCGTTGCTGCGCAATGACATCCCCCCATCAGCACGCTTCAATTCATGTATTGGCACAGTCCGGCCCATTGGGGCGCCAGCGCGGCGTTTGCACCTGTCGTCCTTGTCGCTTGAAGGGGCCGCCATCATTCCGCAGCGAAGTAGCGGCGAATCTCTCTACAGATGCGCTGCACCTGGGATGAAGAAAGATCGGGAAAGCTGGGCAAGTTGATGCCGCGAGCGGAAAGCGATTCCGCAACCGGAAAACGCTGGCCGGTCGCAAGGTGCGGCAGCGTATGGGCCGGGTGGAAGAAGGGACGTGTCTCGATTCCTGCGAGCTTGAGGTGATCCCGCAAGGCTTGACGCTCCGCCGCTGCATCCACAGTGATCGAACACATCCAGAATGAATGAATGGCGCCCGGAACCTCATCATGAAATGTGAGTGGCAGGTTTTTCAGGCCTTCGCGATACCCGTCGGCGATCTGGCGTTTCCTGGCGAGGATGGTATGCGCCTGTTCCAGTTGTGCCAGGCCGATCGCGGCGCAGATGTTCGTCATCCGATAGTTGTAGGCCACCACGTCATGCCAGTATTCCTGGGTCGGCGAGACGCCCTGGGTTTTTAGATGATAGGCCTTGTCCATGACGGCCTGGTCTTTGGCGACGACCATCCCGCCTTCGCCTGTTGTGATGGTCTTGTTGCCAAAAAAACTAAAAGTGGCAATGTCGCCAAAAGTACCGACATGCTGCCCCTTGTAGTAGGTGCCAAAGGCTTCGGCGCAATCCTCCACCAGATACAAATTGTTTTCCCGGCAAATTCGGGCCAGGGGTTCCATGTCGCATGGCAGCCCATAGAGGTGCACCGCCATGATTGCCTTGGTCCTGGGCGAGAGCTTGCGACGCACGTCTTCCGGATCGACCTGGCAGGTCTGCTCTATGGAATCAGCAAAAACCGGCGTTGCGCCGGTCTGCACAATGGGGTTGACCGATGCGATGTAGGTGAAGGTTGGAACAATCACCTCGTCCCCGGGGCCGATGCCCAGCGCCTCAAGCGCCAGGTGAATGGCTACGGTGCCGTTACAGACACTGGTGGAAAATTGCGCGCCGATGTGTTCGGCGAACTGGCGTTCAAACTTGCCGATGAACTCGCCTTTGGAGGAGATCCAGGTCGTATCGAGACACTGGTTGACGTATTCCTTTTCACGGCCTGCCAAATAGGGTTGGTAGAGAGGAATCATTTTCGTACCTGGAGGCGCTAAT
>JAGTRS010000021.1 GCA_018262195.1 Pseudomonadota bacterium
GTACAGGCTCCACAGTTCCGGGCGCTGGTTCTTCGGGTCCCACTGGCCGAACTCGTCGCGGAAGCTGAAGATGCGTTCCTTGGCGCGGGCCTTTTCCTCATCGCGGCGGGCGCCGCCGATGCAGGCATCGAAACCGAATTCCTCGATGGCCTCGAGCAGCGTTACCGACTGGTGTTTGTTGCGCGATTCGCCTTCATGCTTGAGGACGACGGTGCCGCGGGCCATGGAATCCTCGACCGAGCGGACGATCAGGCGCTCGCCGAGCTCGGCGGCGCGCTTGTCGCGGAAGGCGACGACTTCCTGGTAGTTGTGGCCGGTGTCGATGTGCATCAGCGGGAAGGGGAACTTGCCCGGGCGGAAGGCCTTTTCGGCCAGACGCAGCATGCAGATCGAGTCCTTGCCGCCGGAAAACAGCAGCACCGGATTGGAACACTGGCCGGCCACTTCGCGCATGATGTGGATGGCTTCGGCTTCGAGCCAGTCGAGATGGGAGAGGGTGGAACGTTGGGTCATTGCTTGGGTAATCCGCGTGGATTGTCGAATGAAGCGCATTGTAGCAAGGGCTTAATATTCTTTTAAGAACAAGTGCGCATCTTGTTATTTCCTTAGGTTATAAATCGCTGGTTGAAATGCCGGGAACGTATCGGCATGCCATCGGTCTGTTCAGATGTCCGTGCGCTGTTGCGGCCGGTTCAAACCAATTAAAGGAGACAGTCATGCGTTTACGTCCCGGTTTTGCCTTGAGTATTTGTTCAGTTGTATTGCTCGGCGCCTGTGCCACCCCAACCGTCGGGCCAATGGCTGGTGCCGATCTGCAGGCCCGTTCGGGCAGCATGGTGGCCGGCAAGGTCAGCTTTACGGAAAGCAACGGTCGCCTGCGGGTCGAGGCGCAGGTCAGTGGCCTGACACCGGGCGAACATGGCTTCCATGTGCATGAAGCGGGTGACTGCAGCGCACCGGATGCGAGCAGCGCCAAGGGCCACTTCAATCCAATGTCCAAAGCGCACGGCCACCACGCCAGCATGGAGCGCCACGGCGGCGACATGCCGAACCTGGTTGCCAACGCCGCTGGTGAAGCGCGCTACAGCGCCGAGGTCGAAGGCCTGACCCTGAACGGCATGACCGGCGTTGTCGGCCGTAGTGTCGTGATCCACGCCGACCCGGACGACTACAAGTCGCAGCCGGCCGGCAATTCCGGCAAGCGGATTGCCTGCGGGGTCATTGCGGCGCGCTGATCCCCGCCGGCAGAATTTCTTTTTTGGCCAGATTGCCAGGTCGACCGTCGTAATGGCGACGGTCGTATCGCCTTCGACGGTCACTGGTCAGCACCCGATCACCTTGAACTCCACCCGGCGATCCAGCGCGTCGCTGGCATCGTCCCGGCCGTTGCCGACCATGGTCTGCCGGGAGCCAACGCCGTTGGCGATCATCCGCCTGTCCAGCCCGGGCGAAGTCTGGGCCAGACGCGATTTGATGAATTCGGCCCGCAGCAGCGACAGCCGTTCGTTCAAGGGCTCCGGCCCGGTCGGGCTGGTATGGCCGGTGATTTCCAGACACTTGCCGCTATCGCCGGTGCGCCGGGCGATGGTTTTCAGCCAGGTCGGGTAGGCACCGCTGAGTGTCGGATTCGCCATGAAAGCCGTCGAACCGGGGCGGAACAGGAACTTGACGGCCAGTCGCTGATGCTGGAGACCGTAGTCGACCACCTTGGCAAAAGCCGCTTCGGCCGACTGCTGGCGGCCGAGCTTCCAGTTGGCGAGGTAAATGCCGTTATGCACGCGAAACTGGTCGCCGGACGGCATGGCCAGGGCGCTGGTGTAATAGTCGAGCGCTTCGCGGTAGCGGCCGGCCTCGTAGGCCTCGATGCCTTCGGCCACCACCGAGGCAGCCAGAATGCGGTCGAGGTAGAGCGGGTTGATCGGATCGCCGGCCTTGGTGCCCTGGCAGGTCTTGATATAGCCCTCGGTCGCCGGGTCTTCCGACCAGGCCGGAGCATCGCGGAAAAAGGCCAGCGGCGTCGGGTCTACGCCATCGGGCAAGGCGAAGGCCAGGCCCTTGCTGACCAGCTTGCCGCTGCGCAGGTCAGCCAGCGCAAAGCAGATGCGGTAGGCCTCGCGGGCGCCGGCCGTCTTGCGCTCGGCATTGACGCCGGTGAAAGTCCCGATCAGCACCAGCGGGCTCTTCGCCACATTGGCCGCCGAAAATTCCTGCACGTCGAACTGCGGATAGTGTTCGCGCATCATTGCAGCCAGGCGCACACCCATCGATTTTGTCTGCACCGACTGGGCGCCAGTCATGCCGTCGATCAGCGGGTCGATCACCAGCGGGTATTTCGCCTGGGCCGGGCTACCCTCCGGCGGCAGTTTGGCATTGGTGAACAAGCTCGTTGCCGCGCTCAACACCGCCTTGTCGTAAAGCTGTGCTGGCGGCGGCGTGGCAGGAGCGGCAGCTGGGGCGGGGGTGGTGAACTTATTGAGGCTGTCGCAGCCAGCGGCCAGCAGCAGCGCGGCAAAAGCCAGCGCGTGCCAGGCTGAAGGCGAAGGGTAGGGCGATCGGGTTTTCATTGCCGGCACTCCTTGTCGAATCTGGATTGGCTTGCCGCGGACAGCGTCTCGCCGAGTTGAATCCGGGCCAGCAGGTTGGCGCAGCGGGTGCTGGTCTGGGGAGTCGAATCGGTATGTTTGATCGTGGCAACCGGCTCGGCCTTGGGCTTGCTGTGTGATAGTGCCGGCGTCGAGGTCTCCAGCGCGGGGCGCGAATCACGGGGTACTTCCGGCGGAACACTTGCCGTGGACGGTGAGGGCGCAGCTGGAACGGCAGCCGGCGGCACGCTCCGTTCCGCTTGCCGGCTGGCCGACTCAGGGGCTGGTGTTGTCGGCCCGGCTGGCTGGCGCGAGGTAAGGCCGATGCCGGCCACTGCAACCGCCACCAGCAGTCCGCCGGCCAGCGCCCAAAGTGGCCAGCGAGGCTTGCTCACTGGCGTGGCCGGTGCCGAATAGCCGGGTAATTCGCTCGTCCCGTAGGGCAGGTCTGGATCGTCATTTGCATCGGGTTGCCTGGCTGTACGCCGAACTGCCGATGACGCGTTATCCGCGGCGTTCACCTCCGGCTTGCCAAGCAGATTTTCGAGGTCCGAGAGCAGCATGCGCAGGCCATCAAAATCCGGCGAGCCATCCCAGCCGGTCAGATCAGCCGCCTGAATCTCGCGGAAACCGGCTGGCGGGCGAACGTTCTCGATCATCACGGGCACCAGCTTGCCCTGCCGGCGGCCTTCACTGGCCTCCTCGTAAACCCATTCGCTTTCGATCGATTTGGCCGACCACAAGACCACCATGCAGCGCATCTCTGCCAGCGCCTGATCAAGCACGCTACGCCAGGTTTCTCCGGCCGGAATCCGCCGGTCCCACCAGACGCTCCAGCCGGCCGAGCCAAGCACCTCGGCAATCTGCCGCGCTGTATCCCGGTCACGCTCGGTATAGCTCAGGAAAATATCGGTCATTTCCTCCCCCGCTCAGGCCGGAAAAACCGGAAAACCCGTCGATTCGCCACCCCTGCTCATGTGGCAGGTAGTGCGTTCGACGCCAGCAAGCCGGCCAGCCTCACCCAGTCGACCGTAAAACCAATATTCCGTTCAATTATCCGGCGAGAGGCGTTATCGGTCGTTTGTGCCGGCTTTGAATGCCGTGCCTACGCTTTTTCGGCTCAATTTAGTGTTAGTTTTTTGGTGCGTATTTGGCAATAATGAGCGCTCAATTCAACGCATTGTTAAAAATGAAATATTTTTGTCGCGCCTTGCTATTCATGCTGTGCTTACAGTGCGCCGCCGCTGGAGCTGCCGGCCCCGATTGTGGCCGCAGCTTTACCTTGGGGCTGCATGAGCATGGCTTGCTTTACTCGGCCGAGACAGATCGCGGAATCGACAAGGATATTGCCGATGAACTGATCCGCCGTAGTGGTTGCAAGGTCACTGTCAGTCTGATGCCGCGCGCCCGCATCTGGCAGCTGATCGAATCCGGCGCCCTCGACTTCAGCCTGTCAGGCATTACCAATCCTGCCCGCGAGCGCTTTGCGGCATTTGCCTGGTATGTCAGCAACAAATATTACCTGCTCACGCGCAAGGATGCGGGCGTCAGCCAGGTGGCGGATTTCGAGCGTAACGACAAGCTGCAACTCGGCGTCATCCGCAGCTTTCGCTACAGCCCGAATGCCAACCAGATGGTCGACCGACTCACCGCCGCCGATCGTGTCAGTCAGGCTGGCGGCCTTTCGCCCTTGTATGAGTTGCTGCTGGCCAACAAGATACAGGGCATGATCATCGAGCCTTTCGACTACCCGGTGCTGGAGGAGAAAAAGATTCGCGACGTGACGAGCATCGTCGAATTCAATGACCCGCCCGTGCCGCACGGCCTGATCATGTCGAAAAAGGCCTTGTCGCCCGAACAGCGGGAAAAATGGAGCGCCCTGGTGAGCGCCATGCGCTCCGATGGAACCATGCGCCGCATCTTAGAGCGCTATTTCCGCGCCGACCTGGCGGCAACGATGCTTGAGTTCCAGGCGCCCTGATGTTGCTCCTGCGATCACTGTGGCTGCCGATCGGCATCCTGCTGCTGACGCTGGGGCTGACCTGGCAGGCCTGGCATCATGAACGAAGCGTCAGCCAACTTCAGCTGAAGACCCATTTCAACCACGCCCTGCAGGAAACGATCGGTCGTATCGAGCAGCGCATGGGGGCGTATGAGCAGTTGCTGCGCGGTGTGCAGGCGCACTACGTCGCAGCGGGGCACATCGATCGCAACGCCTTCCGTGACTATGTGGCCACCCTTCAGCTGGATGCCAATTTTTCGGGTGTTCAGGCGATCGGGCATGTCGACTGGGTGCCCGCGGCACAACTGGAGTCACATCTTGCCAAAATGCGCCGCCTTGGATTTGCCGATTACCGGATTTCACCGGATGGCGCTCGGGAAGCCTACGCACCCATCGTCCAGCGCGAGCCGTATATCGGTCGCAACCGGACCGGCTACGGGTTTGATACCTGGTCCGAACCGGTTCGGCACGAGGCCCTGGAACGGTCCAGGGATTCAGGCATGGCAAGGGTTTCCGGAAAGGTCCGGCTGCGCGTCGAAACGGAACCCAGCGAACAGCCCGGTTTTGTCATGTATTTGCCGCTCTACGCCAGCGATGCCGAGCTGGCGACGCCGGAACAACGCCGCGCCAAACTGATCGGCTGGGTCTATGCCTCGTTCCGGATGAGCGACCTGATGGCCAGCCTTTACGGCCAGAACCCGCCGGGGATCAGCTTCTCCATCCATGACGGAATCGAACTTTCCCCCCAGACCTTGATGTATCAATCCGAGCAGCAGACGGACAATGCCTCGGGTATTTTCAATGTTCATGAATATCTGGTCGTTGCCGGGCGTACCTGGACGCTCTCGATGACTGCAACCCCCGATTTCGCCCGGCACTTTGGCAACAACGAAGCGCCACTGATTGTTTGGAGCGGCATCGGTCTGAGTCTGTTACTGACACTCGTGGCCTGGCTGCTGACCACCAGCCGCGCCCGGGCCTTGAAACTGGCCCAGACGATGACCCGCGAATTGCAGGCCAGCGAGCGTTTCAGGCTCGATGTCACCGACAACATTCCCGGCCTGGTCGCCTACTGGAATGCCGACCTCCATTGCGAATTTGCCAATGCCCGTCACCAGGAGTTCTTCGGCAAGGCGCCCGAAGAGGTGCGTGGCATGCCGATGAAGGCGCTGGTCGGCGAAGAACGCTTCACCCAGGCGGAACCCCACATCCGCGCCGTGCTGCAGGGCGAAGCGCAGACCTTCGAAGGGACCCAGCGCATGCCGGACGGCAGCATCCGCTCGACCTATACCCACTATCTGCCGGATGTGCTCGGTGAGCAGATCAAGGGCTTCTACGCACTCGTTTCGGATATCACGCCACTCAAGGTGCTGGAGCGCCATCTGCGGCATTTCGAATCGATCATCCAGTCTTCCGAGGACGCCATCTTCAGTCAGTCCCTGGATGGCGTCGTCTCCAGCTGGAATCCGGGCGCTGTGGCCCTGTTCGGCTTTACTGCGGATGAAATGATCGGCCATTCGTTGCAGCGCATCTTTCCGGATGATCGCCTGGATGATGAGGTCGAGATTCTGGAGCGAATTCAGCAGGGCGAAGAGATCGATCATTTCGAAACCGTCAGGCTGCGCAAGGATGGTGCAAGGATCACCGTTTCAGTGACCATCTCCCCGATTCTCGATGCCGATGGCAACATCGCTGGTGTGTCGACTATCGCCCGGGATATCACCGCACAAAAGCAGGCTGAAGCCGAACTGGCCAACTACCAGGAGCACCTGGAAGCGCTGGTCGAGCAGCGGACTGCGGCATTGTCGGTGGCCAAGGAGAATGCCGAAGCTGCCAACCGGGCCAAGAGTATTTTCCTGGCCACCATGAGCCACGAATTGCGCACCCCGATGAACGCCATCATCGGCCTGACCGGTATCGTCCGGCGCAGCACGACGGCGCCCAGGCAGGCCGATCAACTGGACAAGGTACTGGCCGCCTCCAACCAACTGCTGGAAATCATCAACGATATTCTCGAGCTCTCTCATATCGAGGCTAGCGACATCAGCCTCGCGCATGCAGAGTTCAGGCTTGCCGATACGTTTGATCGCGTGGTTGCCCGATTCGAGCCGGACGCCAAGAAGAAGGATCTGGAGTTCGAAGTGGAAGTCGCCCCGGGTCTTGCCCAGCGGCAACTGCAAGGCGACCCGACGCGCCTTGCACAGATACTCGGCAAGCTGACGAGCAACGCCATTAAATTCACTGCCGCCGGTTCGGTTCACATTCGCGCTTTTGTCAGCGAAGAAAGCGCAGGCAGTCTCGTGTTGCGCTGCGAGGTGGCCGATACGGGCATCGGCATACCGGCCGAACAACAAGGGCGTTTGTTCGCGGCCTTTGAGCAACTCGATGGCTCGATGACGCGCAAATTCGGCGGGACGGGATTGGGCCTGGCGATCAGCAAGAAACTGGTGCTCGCCATGGGGGGCAGCATAGGGCTGGAAAGCCAGATCGGAAAGGGCAGCACCTTCTGGTTTACCGTGCGGCTCGACAAGTCCGGCGCGCCGGAGGGGCACAGCCTCCAAAGCTGAGATCCGGCCCCGAATCATCCTGGCCTGACGCCGTAGCCAATTCTTGGTGCGCAATTTGCATCCCCGTTGGAAACAGCATTCAAACGGGCGATTCTTGTCGTGTTTCCTTCAATTCAATCCACTTGCCGTGCGACCTCCGGCGCCGCATTGGACAGACGGCTACCTTGCGAAAGCGGGCAGTCCCGTCGATGTCCCGGAAGTCGCGCCCGGGAGGCCAACCATGCCTGATACCTGTACCACCGCCGGTGACGACGAATGGGTCATCTGGAACGGCGGCCACGGCCTGGTCACCACCGCCACGGTCGGCCGGATCGAGGCAGGACCGGGCGGACGAAAGGCATGGCTGGAAGAACCGTTCGACATGGTCGGGCCATTCAATTTCGACGAACTCGAGACCCACGGCCGAATCAGCTTTGCGGCCTGCATCGTCATGTCCCGCCAGCGCTGGCAAGAAGACCAGGCAGCCTTGAAGCGGGAGTCAGCCAACCGGCGCCGTGCCGCCCAGGAGCGAACGAATGAGGAGTTTGCACGCTTCTCTGGCCGGCACAACAGGCACCACGGCCGGCGCCAGCCCGTGGACGAACGGGAACATCGTGAGGCATTGAATCTGCCGGCAGACGGCAAGCTCGAACGACGCCAGGTCAATACCGCCTACAGACGGCTCGCCCAGAAAGCGCATCCCGACGTCGGGGGAAGCCACGAACAGTTCGTCCGCATCACGAAAGCACGCAATGTCCTGCTCGAAACGATTGCGTGACCGAAGGCAGGGTGCCATTTGATCGGATAGCGAGACAGGTCGGTTGCCATGCCTGGATTTTGCCCAGAGGCCTTTTTCTTGAACCAATGAATAAGTGAATTCACCCATGACTCAGATCATCGAATTTCCTGTTCTGAACAATCAACGAAGCCACGACTACGATGCCGATATCGGAGAAATACTGGCCTCCGTCCCGCTGAAAAGCCGGGAAAAACTCAGGTTTGAACTAATCAAGACAATCGACAGCTACGATGCCTATTTCACCCAGTGGTCCTTGAGCTTTCCCGAAGGTTGCGATGAAACGCTGAAAAAGCAAATCTACGATCTGGCCCATCAGGAGCACGGCCGGAAAATACGCATGCTGAAAGACATCATGGTTCTCAAGGCAAAAGTCCTGGTTGCGGAATTCCATAGATCCAAGTGATTTGGTCTGAACATTGCCACTCGACTGGATACATGCAACTTCAACGGACGCTGCCCACCTGCTGCCAACAACGGTCACTTGAGCGGTGGCTCCACTCCGAAACTGGCCAAATGACCTTCGTCAGAACCTCGGCCAAAGCGGATGATATGGAGGTTGTGCCATCTCCATGACGAAGTGCTTCGTCATTGGCCTGGACCACAGTCAGTTCACCTCCCCTACCTGCCACTATGATCTAAGGCGTCGTTCCCGCGCCTTGCCCTGTATGATGATGTGATTATCCCAATACGGGGCGGCAGATCATGCGGCTGATGAAACTCACTCTGGAGAAATTCAAGAAGGTCGACAAGGTCGAGTTAGACCTCCACTCACTCAATGTCCTCGTCGGAGGAAACAACTCAGGCAAGAGCAGCGTGCTCCAAGGTATCCACTTTTCGATCATCGCGGCCATCGCCTCTCGTGAGGCCGGGCGCGACACTTATACCCAAGACTCGCTGATGTTCTGTCCAGCCAGGAATTTTGAGGATCTTCGCCATGGCAGCCCGTACACGAACCAGTCGAATTTCAGCTTTCTGCAGCTGTTCGCCTCATCTCCCGATGACGGCGACTCGCAGTATGAGGTACGCATCTATCGGGCAAGGAACGATGGCAATGTTGGCTGTGTGCGCCGGGGCAACGCGAAGCTAGGCGCCTTGGTCGCCAGTTCGGACAGGCTGTTCAGCATCTACGTCCCAGGACTCGCAGGGATTCCCCAAGCAGAGCAGTTCCGGACGGAAAGCGTGGTCAGACGCGGTGTGGCCAGCGGGGACGCAAACCTGTATCTGCGCAATGTCCTGTGGCTCATCAAGGAAAAGGGGAAGCTCAACGAACTCCAAGTCTGGATGAGGGGCCTGTTCCCGAAGTTCCACATATGGCTGGCATTCGATCCTCGGATGGACGTCTTCCTGAGCGTGGAGATTTCGACTACCGGGGCCACGGGCCGGCGCTGCCCTTTGGAACTTGTTGGCACCGGCGTTCTACAGGCCCTCCAAATCTTCTCCTACGTCTCGCTGTTCGGCCCGAGGTTGCTGCTTCTCGACGAGCCAGACTCGCATCTGCACCCCGACAACCAAGGGTCGCTGGCGAGGGCTCTTCAATACATCGCATCGGAGACGTCAACTCAGATCGTTGTTTCGACGCATAGTCGCCACCTCGTGGACGCCTTGCAGTACGACTCCAATTTTGTCTGGCTAAAAGAGGGCAAGGTATTCCAGCAGGGGCTGGATCTGGAGCGCCTTCCCCTACTGATGGATATCGGGGCTCTCGATAGCTTCGACAGACTTATGGCCGGCGCCATAAAGTGGGTCTTCCTTTCGGAGGACTCCGATATGTCTCTCCTGAAGGTGCTGGTCGAGAAGAGCGGCTTCCAGATAGGGGATACCCTCTTCTTTAGCTACAAGTCGTCGTCAAACCTCGAGCCAGCGAAACTCTTGGCGTCATTCATCAAGGAGATCGCCCCCGAGACGGAGGTGGTGATTCATCGCGACAGAGACTTCATGACCGACGAAGAAAAGGCCCGCGTGGAGGCGAAAATCAAGGCATGCGGTGCGCATGCCTTCGTCACGGCCGGTTGCGACCTCGAAAGTTGCTTCCTAGACCCCGCCCATCTGTCCGCCTTGCTAGAGTCCCCGGTCGCCGATGTCTCGGCATGGCTCGATGAGTTGGCCGCGTCATCCCACACGGAGCTGCAACACTTGTTCACGCGGAAGCGCGACGAGATAAAGAGGCTGCTTTACCGGGACAATCCTGAGGAGTGCCCGGACACGTTGGGCCTTGTGGGGGCGACGATACCGCTACCGACGGACAGGCGGCATGGGAAAATCATGCTTAAAAAGGTGCGGGGCGGGATGTCCGCCAAGTTCGGGAAGAACGTGGAAATCGTTGCGGCAAGCCAGGCATTGTCGGCTCCGGAGCTCGCCGCACTGGGGCTCGTCTAGCGGCGCCCCCGACCTCCCCCGGCAGTTACCCGATCCATTTCTGACGTACCCGAATCGTCGTGCCAATGTCGGGAAAGGCCGAATTGCAGCCAGATATCCGATAGTTTTCTGCGCAGATTCTATTGCCAGCGGCTACGTGGCCCCGAATTTCCCGACTGGTTGAATGCCTTGGATATTTCAATTTTGGCCGTTTTTTCGGGGTGACCGCAGGAATGCAGGAAATCTGGGTAGGGGTCGTGGGACAGGTCAGGGAGCGGGGTGAGTCATCTCGGCGGGGATAACCCAGCGGTCGTAGTTTTCGGCCGAGACGTGGCCGAGGGCCAGGGCGGCCTGCTTGAGCGTTGTGCTGTCCCGGTGAGCCAGTTTGGCGATTTCGGCGGCCTTGTCGTAGCCGATGTGCGGGGTCAGGGCGGTGACCAACATCAGCGAGCCTTCCATCAGTTCGGCAATGCGTGTCTCGTTGGCCTTGATGCCGCGCAGGCAGTGGCGTTCGAAGCTGAGCATGCCGTCGGCCAGCAGGCGCACGCTTTGCAGGAAGTTGTGGGTGATCACCGGTTTGTAGACGTTCAGTTCGAAATTGCCGGAAGCGCCGGCAATGCTGATCGTTACGTCATTGCCGATGACCTGGCAGCAGAGCATGGTCAGGGCCTCGCACTGGGTTGGGTTGACCTTGCCGGGCATGATGGAGCTGCCCGGCTCGTTTTCCGGCAGGCTGATTTCGCCCAGACCCGAGCGTGGGCCCGAAGCAAGCCAGCGGATGTCGTTGGCCATCTTGTTCAGGGCGACGGCCAGCGTTTTCAGGGCGCCATGGGCGGCGACCAGCCCGTCGTGGGCGGCCAGGGCGGCAAACTTGTTGGTGGCACTGGTGAAGGGTTGGCTGGTGCGAATGGCGAGCTCGGCGGCGACACGTGCGCCGAATTCAGGGTGCGTGTTCAAGCCGGTGCCGACGGCGGTTCCACCCACTGCCAGCGGGTAGAGTGAAGACAGGCTGGCGGCGACCAGCGTTTCGGCCTGCCGCAGTTGCGCCACATAACCCGAGAACTCCTGACCCAGCGACAGTGGTGTTGCGTCCTGCAGGTGGGTACGGCCGATCTTGATGATGCCGGCAAACTCGGTGGACTTTTCTTCCAGCGCCGTTGCCAGTTGTCCGATCGCCGGCAGGAGTTTTCTGGCGATGGCAGTTACCGCCGCGACATGCATGGCTGTTGGAAAGATGTCGTTCGATGACTGGCCGAGATTGACGTCGTCGTTGGGATGAACGAGGCGGGCGTTGCCGCGTGGGCCATTGAGCAGCTCTGAGGCGCGGTTGGCCAGCACCTCGTTCATGTTCATGTTGGTTTGCGTGCCGGATCCGGTCTGCCAGACCGGCAGCACGAATTCGTCGTCATGGCGGCCATTGGCCACTTCGCTGGCAGCGATGATGATGGCACCTGCCATGGCCGGCGTCATCAGGCCGAGTTCCCGGTTGACGCTGGCGCAGGCAGCCTTGGTCGTGGCCAGGGCATGAATCAGTTCGCCTGGGATGCGCTCGGACGAAATCGCAAAGTGTTCCAGTGCCCGTTGCGTTTGCGCACCCCAGAGCCGTTCGGCGGCGACTTCGATGCTGCCGAATGAATCGTTCTCCAGTCGGGTCGGAATGCTGCGTTCCATGACTTGCTCCTCGTCGGCTCGCCGAGATGATTCAGCGGGCCTACTGGTTGGAACCCATGTGAAGCAGTAAGTTCGCCGCGCAGCAGTTACGCCTGACTTGTTTGCCTGGCGGAATGGAGCATCAATGAGAATAGTTTTTTGCCTCTGGCATCGCTGCATGGCTAGAATTACCAACTACGAGCTGTTTACCGATTTCCACCGGAGCCGCAGATTGATGTCGATGTTTGTCGAGTACTGCTGTTGGCGGGCTTTCCGGCCGCAAGATGGCCCCCTGGCCGGAATGTACGGTGGCAGACGATGAGGCGCGGCGTCTTTTATGCGGTCCTGACGCTGCTGGTCTGTGGAATGGCGCTGGCTGCCTATGTGGCCGAGCGAATCAACGACGAACGTCATGTCAGTACCGTACGCGGTGCGGTTCAGCAGTCCCTGATCCGGGTGCGAGACAGGCTGGACGGCAATCTCAACGGCGATATCCAGCTGGTTCGCGGCCTGGTCGGGGTCGTTGCCCTGGAACCGGATCTGCTCCAGGAGCGATTCGAGCGGGCGGCTCGCCCCTTGTTTGCCGGTCGTACCCAGCTGCGGAATATCGCGGTTGCTCCCGATATGGTCATTCGCCTGATGTATCCGCTGGCTGGCAACGAAAAGGCACTCGGTTTCGACTACCGAAAAAATCCGGGGCAGTTTGAGGCGGCGGACAGGGCAAGAGTGTCCCGTCAGGTTGTTCTGGCTGGTCCATTGAATCTTGTTCAGGGTGGTGTCGGCATTGTGACGCGGCTTCCGGTTTACTTGCCGGATGGTGAGGGACAGGAGCGTTTCTGGGGGATCATCAGCGCGGTTGTTGATGCGGAACTGCTGTATCGCAACAGTGGACTCCGCGACGAAAGTTCGCCGATCGAGATTGCGATCCGTGGCAAGGACGGGAAAGGGGCTGATGGGGAGGTGTTCTTCGGTCGGCCAGACTTGTTTGCCGAATCACCGGTACTGGCCGATGTCCTGCTGCCTCAAGGCACATGGCAGCTGGCTGCGGTGCCGCGTGGCGGCTGGCCGATCCGGGCGGATAACGTCTGGTTGTTGCGCCTGGGTATGTCGGTGGTGGCTCTTCTCGTGCTGGGGGCTTTCATGGTTCTCGGGCGGGCCTTGCGCCAGGCATCGCAGGCGAGGGAGCGGGCAGAGTCTTCCCGGCGACAACTGTCGGCAACGCTGGAAAATACGCCGGATGTAGCAGTCCAGTGGTACGACCTGCAGGGCCGGGTGGTCTATTGGAATCATGCGTCCGAACGACTTTATGGGTGGTCTGCCGAGGAGGCGGTTGGCAAGACTCTGGACCGGCTGATTTTTTCCCGGGAACAAGCCGCTGATTTCCTGCAGCGGTTGAATGAGGTTGCCGCTACCGGCCAACCCTTCGGCCCGGCCGAATATGCTCCCCGGACTCGCGATGACGAGCTGCGCTGGGTTGAAGCGACGATGTTTTCCATCCCCGGAGAGTCACCGGAAACACCGATACTGGTTTGCATGGATGTTGATATTACCGATCGCAAGCAGGCTGAAAAGGAGCTTGCAGATTTCAATCGGGATTTCGAGGCTTTCCTTAACCAGACCACCGATTTCGTCTATTTCAAGGATGCCAACAGCCGCTTCCGCTTTTGCAGCCAGACGCTGGCCGACATTACCGGGCATGCCAGCTGGCATGACATGATCGGCAAGCATGACCGTGAAGTCTTCCCGCCGGATACCGCCCGGATTTACGCAGAAGAGGAGTACCTTGTCTTCAATGAAGGCCAGCCTTTGTTGAACAAGATCGATCCTTACTATGACGCCGAAGGCGTACGCGGCTACGTGCAGACTTACAAATGGCCGCTCTATGATGAGCAAAAAAAGGTTGTCGGCCTTTTTGGGGTCAGTCGGGATATTTCCGAGCAGGTTCGCAACGAAGAAGAGCTGCTGCGGCACCGCCAGCATCTGGAGGAGCTCGTTGCCGAGCGCACCGTAGAGCTGGCTGTGGCGAAAGAATCCGCCGAGGCAGCCTACGTGGCGAAGAGTGAATTCCTGGCCAACATGTCGCACGAGATCCGTACTCCGCTCAATGCAATTACCGGCATGGCGCATCTGATCCGGCGTGGCGGTCTGGCTCCTGAGCAGATGGAGCGGCTCGACAGGCTGGAACTGGCTGGTGAGCATTTGCTGGAAACGATCAACGCAATTCTCGACCTGTCCAAGATCGAGGCCGGGAAGTTTTCGGTCGAGGAGGCGCCCCTTCGGGTGGCTGGCATCCTTGATAACGTGGCGGCTATCCTTCGGGATCGCGCCCACGCGAAAGATCTGGAACTCCTGGTCGAGTGCGATTCAGTTTTGCCTCCCCTGCTGGGGGACCCGATCCATTTGCAGCAGGCCTTGCTTAACTACGTGACCAATGCCATCAAATTTACCGAATCGGGTCGCATTACCTTGCGGGCAAGTCGGGTCGATGAAGATGCCAGCAGTATTGTGATGCGTTTCGAGGTCGAAGATACGGGAATCGGCATTGCGCCCGAGCATTTGCCCAGGCTCTTCTCGGCCTTCGAGCAGGCCGATAATTCGATCACCCGCCGCTTTGGCGGGACAGGTCTTGGCTTGGCAATCACGAGGAAGATCGCCCGTTTGATGGGGGGCGATGCCGGCGCAAGCAGTGTGCCGGGGCAGGGGAGTACTTTCTGGCTGACCGCCCGTTTGCAGAAAGGTGCGGCTACCGACGCGGTTGAAGGCGCTCAGTCTTTCGACGGCGCAGATGAGATTCTGAGGGGCGACTATCGGGGCCGCCGAATCCTGCTCGTCGAGGATGAGCCGATCAATCAGGAAATTGCGCTGGCCATGCTGGACGATGTCGGGCTGATCGCCGATGTCGCGGAGGACGGTCTCGTGGCTATCGAAATGCTTGGCCGGAACGCCTACGACGTGATCCTGATGGACATGCAGATGCCGAGGATGGATGGCCTGACGGCAACCCGCAAGATTCGTGAACAGGCAGGTGGGGCGGAGATTGCCATTCTGGCCATGACGGCAAATGCCTTCGCCGAGGATAAGGTTCGCTGCCTCGAGGTGGGGATGAACGATTTCATCGCCAAGCCGGTCGATCCCGGCCATCTCTACGCCATGCTGGCCAAGTGGCTGGCGAAGTCACAAGCCTGAAATGCTGATGCGAAGGCCGGGGGCGACTAAGTCGCACCCGGCTTTGGCTACTTTCAGGCAGCGTGTGCTTTTTCGTATTCCTTGAGCAGGCGCTGGTGCAGATCGCATCCGGCCAGGTCGAGGCCCGGTGAAACCAGCCCGAAGAAGCGGATTTCGCCATCGATCAGATCGGTGGCCATGTCCAGCGTTTCTTCGCCGTAGAGGCTGACCAGCGCATCTTCGAAGATGTTCGGGTCTTCCATTTCGAGCAGGGTGGCGATGCACTGATAAACGCGGCGGCGTCCGGCGTCCAGCTGTTCAAACTGGCGCACCCATTCGCAACCTTCGAGCGTCGCGTCGGTGTCGCCGACAGCCAGTGCCAGCATGGTCTTCAGTTCGCCAATACGCAGGTCGGCCCATAGCGAGCCGGCATCCGGGGCAAGGCCGATCAAGGCGGCGACCGGGCGTTCGTCGGCGATGTTCAGTTCGTTCAGGGTGTCGAGCAGCTGGCCGCACTGGTCTTCGTCGAGTTCGGCCAGATTCAGGATGGCCGGGCGAACGGCGGCGCCGTTGCTGTTGTTTTCCCATTCGAGGTCGTCGATCGGGTAGATCTCCGACATGCCGGGAACCAGGATGCGGCAGGCGTAGACGCCGAGGTGATCGAAGTCGGCAACGTAGATGTCGTGGCCATCGGCGTGGATGCGTTCGGCCAGCCAGGCGTAGTCGTCGCTGGTCTTGCCGTTTTCCAGATCGTTGAAGTTCCAGTCGGCGAATTCGAAGTCTGGCGTATCGCCGAAGTAGTTCCAGTGCACGATGCCGCTGGAGTCGACGAAATGGATTTCGATGTTCGGCGCGCTGGCCACTTCATCGAGATCAAAGCCCGGGGGCGGGAAGCCGTCGAGGGCTTCGAGGGCGCGGCCCTGCAGCAGTTCGGTCAGGGCACGTTCGAGGGCAATTTCGAAGCGCGGGTGGGCGCCAAAACTGGCAAAAACACCCTGGTCACGCGGGTTGAGCATGGTCACGCACATCACCGGGTAGTTGCCGCCAAGCGAGGCGTCCTTGACCAGGATGCCGAAGCCGGCATCGCGCAGGCCCTGGATGCCGGCGGCGATGGTCGGGTAGCGGGCGATGACCTCTTCCGGCACGTCCGGCAGGCACAGGCCTTCGGCGATCACCTTGAACTTGACGTGGCGTTCGAGGATTTCCGACAGTGCCTGGGCACGGGCCTCGGCCTGCGTATTGCCGGCCGACATGCCATTGCTGACATACAGATTGCTGATGATGTTGACCGGCACGAAGACCTCGGCGCCGTCGCGCTGGCGCACATAGGGTATGGCGCAGATGCCGCGTTCGTAGTGGCCGGTGTTCATGTCGATCAGCGATTCGGCCGGGATGCTGCCTTCCGGGTTGTAGAAGGCTTGCAGCTCCGGCGTCAGCAGTTCGGCCGGCCAGTCCGTGCCGATGACCGGAAACCAGCGTTCGCGCGGGTAATGGGCGAATTCGCGGTTGGCGATGGCGTCGCCGAGGTAATAGTGGTTCCAGAAGTAATTGCACGACAGGCGCTCGAAATACTCGCCCAGCGCGCTGGCGTGGGCGGCCAGTTTGGTGGCGCCCTTGCCGTTGGTGAACATCAGGTGGCAGGCGCGATTGCGCACATGCACCGACCAGACGTTATCGACCGGATTGAGCCAGGAGCATTCCTCGATGTCGAAACCACGGGCAGCCAGCTTGGCCTGCATCGAGGCGATGGAGTGTTCGAGCGAGGCATCCTTGCCCGGAATGAAGTGTTCGTTTTGCATCGGGCGTCCTGCCGAAAGAGTGAGGCGCGCAGTGTACGCCATGGCGCCGGAAAGCCTCAGCGGAATTGTCGGGCAGCGGCAATAAATGGACGGCCGGCGCCTGCTTACGTAAGCTGACTGGATTGTCAAAGCACCGTTCGGTGCAGCTTTCCGGAGAAACCAGATGAATCGCGACGAACAATTCGAGCAAGGCTTGCAGATGCGCCAGCAGGTAATGGGCGAGGCCTTTGTCGACAAGGCTTTTGCCAATGTCGATGCGTTTACCGCGCCGCTGCAGGAATTCGTCACCCGCAACGCCTGGGGCACGACCTGGTGCCGTGACGGGTTGGACCTGAAAACCCGCAGCCTGCTGACCCTTTCGATGTTGACCGCCCTCGGTCGCGCTACCGAAATCAAAGGCCACGTGCGCGGTGCCATCAACAACGGCGCGACGCTGCAGGAAATTCAGGAAACCCTACTCCATGCCGCCGTCTACTGCGGTTTTCCGCTGGCCATCGATGCTTTCCGCTCGGCACACGAGGTACTCAAGGAAATGGGAGTAATTGAAGATTGATTTATGGCGGGGCGGATGCCACTGGTGGTCACACAATTTTCAATATGTGTCTGAAGCAGTTTGGTTGAGGCGTTAAAATTATTGTTTTACGTGATCGGCGAGCTTGTTCTGTCTCAATTTCAGTGCTTTGCTTCGAGGCCGTTTTTTCAGACTGGCACGGCACCCATCCAAAAACGGAATTTAACAATGAAATCCCTACCGCTGTTTCTTGCCGCTCTGCTGGCGCTTCCTGTTCCGGCGATTGCCGAAAATGCCGTCAAGATTGATGTTTATCTGGCAGGCGTTCTGGAACAGTCTGTCTCGCTGAAGGGCGCAAACTCGACCGTGAAGTTTTCACCACGGGACACGCCAGCCACCACGTGTGAACTGCGCTTGATTGCGCCAGAACCGCTCATCGTTGAAATGAAGGAAACATCGACCGATGGTAGTGCCGAGGTTTTCGGGCGCGCGAAGATACCGTCTTCAGGAGGCTCGTTCTCTGTCTCCGAGATGAAAGGGGCGAAATTCCGCAGCCCCTACGTGCTGGTCAGGCACGACTGAATCAGGGGAGTCTGCTGCCACCTGCCGGCGCCCTCGCCCCGGACTGTTTCACCAATCGATGTTTGCTCCTGCCACCTGCGTCTTGGATAGCCCATGAAAATTTCCGATCCAGCACAGACCACGCTGTGCAATGAAGTGAAACTGATGCTCGCCGAGCTACCGTTCGATGGTGCTCGCGTCCTGGAACTTGGTTGCGGCAAGGCCGATAAAACGAGGACGCTGGCCGAAACCGGGCGGGTGAAGGAAATCGTTGCTCTGGAAGTCGATACCATCCAGCACGCCTGCAATCTGCAAGTCACCAACCTGCCCAACGTCCAGTTTCGGCAGGGCGGGGCCGAAGCTATTCCGGCGGAAGATGGCAGCTTTGACATCGTGATGATGTTCAAGTCGCTGCATCATGTCCCGGTGGACCAGATGGATCAGGCATTAAGCGAAATAGCGCGCGTCCTGAAGCCTGGCGGCGTGGCTTGGATTTCGGAGCCGGTTTTTGCCGGAGACCTCAACGACATCATGCGTCTTTTTCACGACGAGAAAGTGGTGCGGGAGGCCGCATTTGCCGCAGTCTGCAAGTCGGTGGACGATGGTCGTTTCACGCTGGAAAAACAGCTCTTCTTCAACACGCGTAGCCAGTTTGACAGTTTCGAGCAATTCGAAGCACGGATGATCCGCGTCACCCACAGCAATCACCAGCTTTCCCCGGCGCTTTACCAACAGGTCAAAGAAAAATTTACGCCCTATCTGACCAGCGAAGGTGCCACCTTCCAAAACCCACAACGGGTGGATGTCCTGAGGAAACCGGACTGATATCGTCGGTTTCTTAAAGTTCGCGATCAAAAAAAGGGGGGTGGCCTTTCGGTCATCCCCCTTTTTTCAGTGAGCCGTGGCTCAGTGCCGGTTCTGGATCTCTTCGATATACCCCAGCATGCCGGTCTGGATATTGCCGGCATTGCCTTCGTCGGTGTCGATGTGCATGGCCAAGCGGAAACCCGGATTCACGCGGACGACGACGTCGCCGAAGATCAGCTGGCGCTCGCCTTCGATGCGCACCCGGACGACGTAGTTGTCGCGGACATGGAAGCGCATGGCGTCTTCCGGGGTCATGTGGATGTGGCGCTGGGCGCAGATGACGCCGCGTTCGATGACCGTGCTGCCGTACGGCCCTTCAAGCGTCACGCCGGGCGTGCCGGTCAGGTCGCCGGACTGGCGAATCGGCGGCTGGACGCCGAGCTTGAACTGCTCGGTCATGGCGATTTCGACCTGGGTTTCCTTACGGGTCGGCCCGAGGACTCGAACCTTGGCGATCCGGCCCTTGGGGCCGACCAGATGCACTTGCTCCTCGCAGGCGAACTGGCCTGGTTGCGACAGTTCGTGCATCGGCGTCAGCTGGTGGCCGGGGCCGAACAGCTTTTCGACATCGCCTTGCGACAGGTGCACGTGGTGAGCCGAGATTTCCACCGGAATCGGCGCATCTTCGGCATTGGCTGCGACCAAGAGGGCGTTGCGCTCAATGGCGCGCAGCGTTTCCCAGGCGACCAGGCGTTCGTCGTCATTGGCGACAACCAGGATGGTGACCGGTGAATCGTCGGCCGAGATGATGGCGTAGCCATCGATGCGGCCGAGGTTGCGGTTCTTTTCCTCGTCGAGCTTGATGCCCATGAATTCGAGGCCCTGACAGGCCAGGCTGCGGACGGCGGCGCTGGTTTCACCGACGTCGCCGGTGAAGGCCAGGACATCGATGCCACCCATCGCCGCGACGTAGGCACCAATGTTCTTGCGCACCTGGTAGCAGTAGGCCTTGTGGGCAAGCAGGGCGCGGTGGTGGCCGTCAGCGGCGGCTGCCTCGATGTCGTGAATGTCGCTGGAAATGCCCGAGATGCCCTTCAGGCCGCTCTCGCTGTTGATCAGCGTCGACAGTTGCTCCGGTGACATCTTGTGCTGTTCCATCAGGTGGATCATCACGGCCGGATCGACACTGCCTGAACGGCTGGGCATGATCAGGCCATCGCTGGGGGTCATGCCCATCGTAGTATCGACCGAACGACCATGGTCGATGGCGCACAGTGAGGCACCGATGCCGAGGTGGCACGAGATGATTTCCAGTTCACCGAGCGGGCGCTTCAGCACTTCGGCTGCCTTCAGCGACACATAACGGTGCGAGGTGCCGTGGAAGCCGTAGCGGCGAATGCCGTGCTGCTTGTAGAGATCGTAGGGCAGGCCGTAGAGGTAGGCGTAGGGCGGCAGCGTCTGGTGGAAAGCAGTGTCGAACACGGCGACTTGTGGCACGTTCGGGAACTGCTTCATGGCGACGCGAATGCCGGCGACGTTGACCGGGTTATGCAAGGGCGCAAAGATGGCCAGTTCCTCGATCTCGGCGATGACCGCCGGGGTGATGACGACAGAGCTGGAGAACTTGTTGCCGCCATGCACGACGCGGTGGCCGACAGCTGTGACGTCTTCCGGATGGAAGGTGAAAGCCTCGCCGAGCAGTGCCGTCGCTTCCTGCATGACCTTGAACAGGTCAGAAAGCTTGAACGGCGCGTGCTCCATGGTCTTCTGCTGCGGCCCGACCATGACGCTGATCAGCGTGACCTGCTGGTCGGCGTGGTCGATGATGCCATGGACGTCGGCACCACTTTCCTCGGTGTCGTAGATGCCGAAATGAATCTGGCTGATGCCGACATTGAGGACGACGACCTTGCCCGGCTGATTGGTGGTCAGCGACAGCGCATAGGGGTCGGCCGAGCGGGTGATGGCGTTGGCCTGGGCGGTGACCAGATCGACCGACATGGCACGGGTGCGGTCGGCGAGCAGGCGGGATAGATAACCGACCGCCTTGGGGTTGGTCAGGATGTGCGTGTTGAAGACATCCTGCGGGATCATCAGCACGAAGCACCGGTTGCCGGCGATGACGTCGGCCACGATGCGGTCACCGGTCAGCAGGGACATGACGCCGAAGACGTCGCCAACGCCCAGTTGGGTGATCACGGCGCGCGTGCCAGTGTTGTCGGTCATCGAAATCTCGGCGTGGCCGCTGATCATGACGCCGATGAAACGGCCTTCGTCGCCGGTTTCGAGGATGGCCTCGTTGCCTTCGTAGGTCGCCAGTCGCGACTTGATGACGATTTCCTCGACCTTGTCGGCCGGGAAGTTCTCGAACAGGCGCACCTGCTCGAGGAAGAAACTCTTCAGATCGATTTCACTCATGCTGTTGCTCCGCCTAGTAGGCTGTATGTTATAGGCGCAAGACTACCATTTTGTTGCAGCGCAGCAAAGGTCTGCTTGAGGCATGTCGGCGTGGCCTGGCATGGCAATCGAAAACGAACGGCAAACGTAGCCGCGCTGTCTGGGCTGCGATGCTTCGGGCGTCGAAACTCCAGCCGGATTTTTTACGCCATTACAGCCATTCATCGCTAAGATTCCGGTATTGGAAAATGCGAGGAGAAAGGCCCCATGTCCGGTGTCTGGTTCCAACTGCAGCTTGGTGATTGCCCCGCCTCCCTAGCCGTCGGTGAGGGGTGCCAGGCCTTGCTGGGCTTCTCGCCTGATGATTTCACCGGCAACAAAGTCTCTTTGCAGGACCGCTTCCACACGGATGATGCGGATATTGCCGAGATGTTGTTCGGCCCCGTTGTTCCCGCCGGCGAATCGAGCTTCAATGCTCGAATTCGGCATGCTGCAGGACGAATCCTCTGTGTTCGTGGGCGTTTCAGCAAGACTGTCGTCGACTCCGGTCCGGTGCAGCTCGATCTATATCTTGAAGATGCCCGAAGCTTGTCGGACCGGCTGGACCGCCAGCCGATGATGGCCAATTTTGTGGCCATGATGGAGAGTACCGATGACTTCATCTATTTCAAGGATCGCAACCACGTTTTTACCGGAGCCAGCCAGACGCTGGTGGCCATTACCCAGAGTACGGCGCATTGGACCGACCTGATCGGCAAGACCGACTACGATGTTTTCCCGGAACCGTATGCGGACATTTACTACCGGCTGGAGAAGCAGGTCTTCGCAGGTCTTGAGGTTGCCCATGAGGTGCAGGCTTACATCGGCAACGACGGTCGCCATGGCTGGGTCGATAACCGGAAGTATCCGATCCGGGACGCAACGGGCGAGATTGTCGGCTTGTTCGGCGTTGCCCGTGATGTCACGGAAAAAATCCTGGCCGAGCAGGCGCTCCGTCGCGAACGCGAGAACCTGCAGCTGATCCTTGACTATGCGCCAATCGGTATCTGGTTGCAAAACGGCAAAGGGAAAATGCATGCCGTCAATCGGGCGTTTTGCCAGTCGACCGGCATTCCGGAAGCCAGCTTTCTGGCCGTAGATCATTATGCCGAGCTGATCCCTCCGGAGTTCCGCCAGCAATGCATGGGTTCCGATGCCAAGGCACTGGCCGGCACAGGGGTCAGTGTGACGCACCAGCGTCTGCCGTTTGTGGATGGAAATGTCCATGATCTGCGGGTAATCAAGGCGGTGAAACGTGATGAAGCCGGAGAGCCGGTGGCTCTGGTCGGCCTTAGTCTGGACATTACCGAGGAGTTGCGGCAGGAGCAGGCGTTACGGCAGGAGCGGGATTACAACCAGACCATTCTGGATACGGTCGACGCGATGATCATTGCCCTGGATCTGGATGGGCGGGTGATGTCGCTCAACCGGAAAGCCGGCGAGGTGCTGGGCTATTTGCCATCGGAACTGGTCGGCCAGGACTGGTTTGCGGTCTGTCTCCCGCCGAGCCGGAATCCGGTGCGGCGCCGGGCCGTTTTCTTTGATGCTGTTATCGTCGCCGAACGGCGGACCGACTACTTCGAGTATCCGGTAAAGACGCGTAGTGGTGAGGTTCGCCTGATTGCCTGGCATGCCTGCCCCATTCGAGACGAGCTTGGCCGGGTGATCGGTGGCCTGGGTGCGGGCGACGACATCACCGAGCGACGGCTATCCGAAGCGCAGGCGGAGCAGGCACTAAGGGTGTCGCAACAGCGCTTTGCCACCGCCTTTCATTCCAGCCCGATTGCGGCGTCGATTGCCCGGGCCAGCGATGGCCGCTTCATCGAAGTTAACCGCAACTATCAGCGTGACTTCGGTTGGGCGCCCGAGGACCTGATCGGCCATACCTCGGTTGAACTGGGGCTTTGGCCCGACGAGTCGGGCCGACTGGCCTGGGTCGACGTCCTGCTGCGTGACGGCCGGGTGGTCGATTGGGAGACGAACTGGTTGCACAAGAGCGGTGAGCGGCGCCTGGTCAGCATTTCGGCCGAAATCACCGATCTGAACAATGAGCGTTGCATTCTCGCCTTCGTGATCGATGTGACTGAGCGTCGCCATGCCGAACGCATTCTGCGCGATCACCATGCCGAACTGGAACTTGAGGTTCGCGAGCGAACGGCCCAACTGGCCAATGCCAAGGAGGCTGCCGAAAAGGCCAACCTGGCCAAGAGTGCCTTCCTGGCCAATATGTCCCACGAGATCCGGACACCGCTCAATGCCATTGCCGGCATGGTCCATCTGATCCGGCGTACCGGCCTGAGCATCGAGCAGGCGCAGCGCCTGGACAAGCTGGAGATGGCCAGCGGCCATTTGCTGAGCCTCATCAATGCCATTCTCGAACTCTCCAAGATTGAAGCTGGCAAGTTCGAACTGGAGGAGCAGCCGCTCGATCTTGAACAATTGCTTTCCAGCGTGATGGCTATTTTTCGCGAGCGTGCCGTCGAGAAAGGCCTGTCGCTGGCGCTGGATGCGGAGGAGCTCAAATTTTCCTTGGTGGGCGATGCGACCCGCCTGAGTCAGGCCTTGCTCAACTATCTCGGAAATGCCGTCAAGTTCACCAGTGCCGGCGGGATAGTCCTGCGCGTTCGTTGTGCCGCCGAGGATGAGGCGTCCGTGACCTTGCGCTTCGAGGTGGTCGATACCGGCATAGGCATCCCGCCGGAGGCGATCGGCCGGCTGTTTTCCTCCTTTGAGCAAGCCGACAATTCGACGACCCGCCGTTACGGTGGGACGGGGCTAGGGCTGGCCATAACGCAAAAACTGGCGCAGCTGATGGGCGGTGATGCCGGTGTCGAAAGTCGCGAAGGTATCGGCAGTACCTTCTGGTTCTCGGTCCGCCTCAAAAAGTCCGAAGCGGCAGGCGTCCTCCGCTCGGCAAGTTCCGGCCAATCGGCCGAGGCAGTGTTGTCCGCTCACTTTGCCGGTCGACGCGTTCTGATTGTCGACGATGAGCCCATCAACAAGGAAATCGCTCAGTTGATGCTGGAAGATGTCGGTCTGGTGGTCGATCTGGCGGGTGACGGCCGCGAGGCGATCAGCAAGGTCGAGCAAAGCGATTTCGATCTCGTTCTGATGGACATGCAAATGCCCGGCATGGACGGACTTGAGGCCACGCAATGCCTACGCCTGATGCCGGGAATGCAGGATATGCCCATCCTGGCAATGACCGCCAATGCCTTTGTCGAAGATCGGGCCCGTTGTATGGCTGCGGGCATGAATGACTTCATTGCGAAGCCGATCAGCCCGGAAAGTTTGTATTCAGTCGTCTTGCGCTGGCTTGAGAAGCGCCGCTGAAGCACGACAAGCAAGGGGCCTTCTGATCCTCACCCCTTGCATTTTCCTTCCGCGGCCGGTCGATCCGAGATCAATGGCCGCAGGGCCGGCTCCATTTCCTTGAGGATCTGTACCGCCAGCGCCGAGGTAAAGTCGTAATTGGCTGCTTTTGACCCAGGCACGAAGGCAGTAACGACTCCGTAGAAGCGATCGCCGATATAGAAAGCAAAAGTGGCGGCACGATTCATCACCTTGGCGCTGCGCACCCCGCCGTCGGAACCGATGACCTTGGAGCGGTGATCACCGGTCCCGGTCTTGCCACCCACGGCCAACGGCTTTTCTTCTTCGTCCCGGTAGGTGTCCTTGATGCGTCGGGCGGTGCCGCTATTGACCACGCGAAGCAGTGCGCGCCGGGTGACCTGGGCGACTTCGGCCGGCATGACCCGCTCGCCGGCTTCCGGTTGGCGCTTGAGGCGGGTCTCGAAGGGCGTATTGGCGGCGAACTGAAGCGCATCAATGCGCACCGTCGGGCGGCGGATGCCGTCATTGACCACGATGCCCATCAGTTCGGCCAGCGCCGCCGGGCGGTCGGCCGAGCTGCCGATCGAGGTGGCCAGCGAAGGCACCAGATGCTCGAAGGGATAACCCAGACGCCGCCACTCTTCGGCGATGCGCTCGAAGGCGGCAACTTCGACGACGATGTCGATCCGTACCTGCTGGGCATGCTTGAAACGTGGCGCGAACAGCCATTTCGAGGCATCGCGGCGTGCCTCGACGCTGGCCGGGACAATGTCTTTCAGCGTGGCTTTCGGCTCGGTTTGCAGATGGCGGACCAGCCACAGTTCCAGCGGATGGACGCGGGCCAGGTAGCCTTGGTCGGCCAGGTTGTACTGGCGCGTGGCATGGGTATCGAACAGGCGGCGCAGGCCAGCGTCGGTGCCGGCCTTGTCGCCGAGCTGCTTGCGCATGAAGGCGAGGAAACTGGTGAAGTCGCTCTTCGGCAACACGCTGAGGTAGGCGGCAGCCTGCGGCACGGGGCGGGAGGGAACCGAGTCGCTGAGTACTTCCAGCCTGTCTTCCGGCGTTACGTCGCGGTATTTGTGCCAGTAAGTGCGCAGGAAGCCGAGTCCTTCGCGTTCGGCAAAACGGTTGAGGAAATTCTGACGAGTCTCGTCGTCATCCTTGTCTCGCAGGCCGCGGGCCGGAGCGTCGACCGCTTCATAAGCGTGATAGTGGGCGACATCGTGCATGATCCGCACAAAAACAAGATTGACCGACTGTTCAAGGGCCGAGGCAACCGTTGGCGTCTGGCCGTCGTCTTCATGCTTGAAATTGCTGAAGCGGTGAATACCGCCGCCGGTGAAGAAGGTCTCGCCGGGGCTGGCCGAGTAACGGCGCTCCATGGCTGCTTCGAGCAGATCCTGCAGGGGCATTTCCGGCTTGGCGCGCAGGGTGTCGATGGCCCAGTTGCTCAGGCGGTCAGCGGGATGGCGCGGCAGCTTGGCCAGCTCTTCCGGGGGAGTCTGGGCGTAGCGCTTGTGCAGGTCGGCGACGACCAGCAGGTAGGAAACCAGGGTCCGGAACTTGGCGCTGGAACCGAGATCGAGCTTGGTACCGGCGTTGATGTCCAGTGGCTGGTTGAGATTGTCAGCCTGGATGCGCAGCACGTTGGCCGTCGGGGTGCGCTCGTAGAGGGTGAGGCTGTAATTGACCTGTTTCGGGTCACCCTTGGCGAGCAGTCGCGACTCCTTGAAGCCGGCGCAGGCGAGGAAGGCCGGGTCGGCCATGCGGTTCAGGATGCGCGTCACCCCCTGCTGGCTGGGGCCGTCGAGCGTGCTGTGCGCTTCCATGTCGTAGTGGTCGAGGGCATAGAGATTTTCGACATCCAGAAGGTCACCGAGGGTACCGCGGATTTCGTTGACCGCCTTGCGCTCGACGAACGAGACCTCCTCACCGGGCAGAGCCTGGCGGAGCGGGTTGATCTGCACCCTGAGCGCAGCCTCGCGCAGGTCGGCCGGGATCAGCTGGTCTTCGGCCAGCAGGCGGATATAGCTGTCGGTCAAGGTGTTCAGGCGTCCCGTGGTATCGCCGAGCAGACCGGAAGGCCGGCGCTGGGCGACGAACAGGGAGAGTGCCTGTTTGAAGGCGCGTGCCCGGTCGGTGAGGTCGGCCTTGGGATCGGACAGCAACTGATTTATTGGGCCGAATTCCTGCCCGTACCATGCCCACAGGCCGTCACCCAGGCCATTGACCTCGCCGTAGCCCGGGATGCCGCCGAGCGGTACGGAATTGATGAAATCGAGCACGATGCGGCGGCGGGCCGGCATGGTTTCCTCGCCGTCCTGATAGGCGCGCAGGGCGGCCGACATCATCTGGTGATACTTGTCGTTACTGTCGTGCGTGCGTCCGCCGGGAGAGTGGCGGAATTTTTCGATCTGCGTCGCCAGCGTGCTGCCCCCGGCTCGTCCGCCGCCGCCAAGGTGGGCGCTACGCATGGCTTGCCCGGCCGCGACACGGGCCAGCCGGCCCCAGTCCACGGCCGGATTGCGCTTCGGCGTGGCCGGGTCGAGCAGGTCGCGGTTCTCGATGAACAACAGCGCCTCGACCAGCACCGGCGGGATGGCGTCGAAGTCGGCGTACTGCAGGCGTGGGTACTGGCTGTCGTAGAGCGGCTGGTCGTGGCGATCGAGGATGCGTAGTCCGGCCCGGGATTTTTCCCGGTAAATGGGAAAATGCCCAAGCGCGACAATGTCGCGGAACCCTTGGGATTGGCGGGCCTGCGCGTCAATGGCGAAACCGGAATTGGTCAGGCGCGGCAGGAAAGTATTCAGCTGCGAATAGCCGAGGCGCTGCTCGTAAGGGCCGGCGTACGGAAACCAGATGTCCTTGTTGGCGCCGGGCTCGACGGTCCACGTTGAGGTTTTCGCCTGTTCGGTGAAGTAGCCAGCTTGGAAATTGGATTCCTGCATTTCGATCCAGCCGACAGTGGCGATGACGCTCCCAGCGACCAGAATGCCAAGGGAAAGATAGAGCTTCCAGCGCCTTGGCTTGGGCTGGGCCGCTTCTTGGGGGGTGATGCTTGCCATGAGTTGGGGTCAGGACTTCTGTGAAAAGTGTCGGAAACATTCCGCGGTGCGGGTGCCTGAGGCATTTTTTGGAATATGAAGCAGCGCGGAACAGGAAAATGCATAAGCATTTTGCATGGTAATTCAGTTTTTGGAAGCTGCTTTTTTGGCCAGCTTGTGAAGTCCGTATTTTAGTTCGAATACCGTCCAGCCATCAGGATCGCTGAAGGTGAAGCCTGACCAATTCGCTTCTCAGGGCATCCAGAACTTTGAGCTTTCGGTCACCGAGACTTTTTCGTCGGCCACATCGGTCACGCTGAAACTGATTGGCGTTGCACCGGACCTTGTCGCGCCCGGCTCGGTGCTGACAACGGCAGTCTCGCTGCCAATCTCGCCGCCAGGGACGGTGATTTCGGCGTCGCTCTTCAGACGGGCGCCTTCGACGCCGGCTATGCTGATCCGGAACTTCCGGGTCTGGTCGCCTGTATTCATGATCTGCAGGCGATAGGTGTTCTCGATCGAGCCATCGTCCGCTTCCCGCGACAAAACATTCCGGTCCTTCAGAACATTGACCTTCAGCGGCACGCGGGTCGCCAGCGACCAGGCGGTGGCCCCCGTCAGTGCCAGCAGGATTGCCGTGTAGATGATGACTCGTGGCCGGGCTGCCCGTTTGATGATCTCCAGCGTTGAATAGCGCATGGTCACGGCATTTTCGGTCGAGTAGCGGATCAGGCCGCGCGGGTAATTCATCTTGTCCATGACCTGATCGCAGGCGTCGATACAGGCCGCGCAGCCGATGCATTCGTTCTGCAAGCCATTCCGGATGTCGATGCCGGTCGGGCAGACCTGAACGCAGATGCCGCAGTCGACGCAATCGCCCAGCCCCAAGGTCTTGGGATCAGCCCCCTTGGCGCGCGGGCCGCGGGCATCGCCACGCGCCGTGTCGTAGGCGATGATCAGCGTGTCGGGGTCAAACATCACGAATTGGAAGCGGGCGTAAGGGCAGATCTGGCGGCACATCTGGTCGCGCAGGAAGCCGGCATTGCCGTAGGTGGCGAAGGCGTAAAAGACCACCCAGAAGGAGGACCAGGCGCCGGGTGACAGGGTGATCAGGTCATTGACCAGATCGCGGATCGGCATGAAATAGCCGACAAAGGTTATCCCTGTCCATAGTGAAAAGAGCAGCCAAGTCGCGTGCTTGGCACTCTTGAGCGCCAGTTTGCGTGGCGACCATGGTGCGGCGTCGAGTTTGATGCGCTGCGGCCGTTCGCCCTCGATCACTTTCTCGATCCAGAGGAAGATTTCCGTGTAAACGGTTTGCGGGCAGGTATAGCCGCACCACAGGCGGCCCGCAACGGCGGTGAACAGGAAGAGGGTGAACGCCCCGAGTATCATCAGCAGCACGAGATAGATCGTGTCCTGCGGCCAGAGTACCAGCTCGAAGAAATAGAACTTGCGGGTGTCGATGTCGAACAGGATCGCCTGACGACCATGCCAGGGCAGCCAGCACAGGCCGTAGAAAATGATCTGGGTCAGCCATACAAATACCCAGCGCCAGCGGGTGTAGGGTCCGCTGATCGAACGCGGATAGACCTTGGCGTCAGGATCGACGACCGGTTTGATTTCAAAGATCTTTCTTGTGGGCTGCTTGGCCATGACTAGTCCGGGAATGCCCACACGGGCGGATTGGCATAAGATATAAATAAAATGAATCTTGATCCTATCAATCAGGATCGCCATAAGCAATATTTTAAATGTATCTTTTGAGTGACCATGCGACTGAGTGCCTTTTCCGACTACAGCTTGCGCGTTCTGATGTACCTCGGCGTGCAAACAGACCGGCTGGCGACGATTGCCGAAATCGCCGCCGCCCACGATATTTCAAAGAGTCATTTGATGAAGGTGGTCCATCAGCTCGGGCGCGGCGGATATGTCGAGACCGTGCGTGGCAAGGGCGGTGGCCTGCGTCTGGCCCATGAACCGCAGGAGATTGTGGTCGGTGAAGTCATTCGCAATACCGAAAGCGATTTCACGCTGGCCGAATGCTTTGCTGAAAAGGCCACCTGCCGGATTCAGGGCGCCTGTTGTCTACCGGCCATTCTCAATGAAGCCCTGAAAGCAATGTTTCTCGTCCTTGACGGCTACACCTTGGCCGATCTGCTGCAGACGCCGGACGGACTGATGCCTCTGGCTGGTTGTGATCTGAGTATCGGTCAGGAAAAAAAGGCTGTTCCAACAAGAATGCGAGGCTGACCTCTTTAGCCATTTTTGCTTGGCTTCTGTTCCGGCGTTTGCCAATTAAAAACCGGCCTCAAGCCGGTTTTTAATCCTCTGACTGGGATCAGCCTTTGACGTGCAGGCCGCATTCCTTGGACTCGGGGTTTTGTCTCCGGCCGCCGCTACGCTGCTTAACTTCGCTGCGCGAGTTAGCCTGCGACGAAATGCCAACTTATGAGGTGGCCTTCAAATGAAGGCCACATTCTTTGGTGTCGGCATTTTCCCACCACCATCTGCCGGCTCGGACGTCTTCGCCGAGCGAAACGGCGCGCGTGCAGGGGGCGCAGCCGATGCTGGGGTAGAACTTGTCGTGCAGGGCGTTGTAGGGCACGGCGTTCTGCTTGATGTAGGTCCAGACTTCCTTTTCTGTCCAGTCTGACAGCGGATTGAATTTTTCCAGGCCGTTGCCTTCATCGTATTCGCGGACGGCGAGGTTGCCGCGGGTTGCCGCCTGCTCGGCACGCATGCCGGTGATCCAGGCCCGTTTGCCGGCCAGGGCGCGTTTCAGTGGTTCGACCTTGCGGGCATAGCAGCAGGCTTTGCGCAGGGTGACTGATTCGTAGAAGGCGTTGATGCCGTGGTTGCGCACGTAGCTTTCGACTTCTTCGGCCTGCGGGAAATAGAGCTTCAGTTTCAGGCCGTATTGCTTGTCGACTGCGGCGATCAGGTCGTAGGTTTCGAGCGGCAGGCGGCCGGTGTCGAGGCTGAAGATTTCAATCGGCAGCTTGGCCTTGACGATCAGGTCAGTCAGCACCATGTCTTCGGCGCCCAAGCTGTTGGCGAAGGCAGCGGTCGACCAGTTGCTGGCGATGTCGGCGAGCAGCGCTTTGACTGTCTTGGTCTTGGCGGCAACGCTGGCAGTCAGTTCTGGCGTGATGTTGAGCAGGCTGGGGGTCATCGCTTCTTTCAGGCGCGGCGGCGGAAATAGGGTTGCGGTTGGCTGGTCGAGGCCTGGTAGGCGTCGCCGAAAGGCTTGAAGCCGGCTTCGATGGCATAGGTTAAGTTCTTGTCGTCCTTCAGCGCGTAGCTGTCGAAACCGACGCGCTGCATGAAGAACAGCTGGTCGTGCAGCACATCGCCGACGGCACGCAATTCGCCCTGATAGGCGTAGCGTTGGCGCAGAAGGCTGGCCGTCGAGTAGCCCCGCCCATCGACGAATTTCGGGAAATTGACGGCGATCACGATGAAATACTCAAGGTCAGCCGCGATGTCCTCGACGCGCTCGTCCGGCTGGATGAGCAGGCCAATGCGCTTGTGGCAGGAGATGATCTCGGTCTTGCGCGCCTGCCAGACGGCAAGCGGGAAGATGACGTCACCCGCGGGCAGGGCGATGGTTTCCGGTGTTTCACCTTCGCCCAGTTGCAGCGTTTGCCAGGTGTCGACGGTCGCAGCGTTGTTCTTGATCAGTTGAGCCATTATGCAGCCTCCTGCTGTGCAGCCTTGGCCTTGCCATGGGCGCGGCCTTCATAAACGCGGTTCTTGAACGGGTCGATGCCAATGCGATCGAAGGTGTCGAGGAACCGCTCGTCGGGGTGACGGTTTTCAATGTAAACCTTGATGATCTTGTCGACCACGTCCGGCATTTCATCGGCGGCAAAGGAGGGACCGATCACCTTGCCGAGTTTGGCCTCGTTGCCCTGACGGCCGCCCAGCGTGACCTGATAGAACTCGGAATCGTTCTTGTCGACACCAAGTACGCCAATGTGGCCGACGTGGTGGTGGCCGCAGGCGTTCATGCAGCCGGAAATGTTGAGGTCAATCTCGCCGATGTCGAACAGGTAGTCGAGATCATCGAAGCGGGCCTGGATGGCGGTGGCGATGGGGATGGACTTGGCATTGGCCAGATCGCAGAAATCACCGCCTGGGCAGCAGATGATGCCGGTCAGCAAGCCGATGTTCGGCGTTGCCAGGCCGGCGATCTTCGCTTTCTTCCAGACTTCATGCAGATCGCTCTTCTTGACGTCGGCCAGGATGATGTTCTGTTCGTGGCTGATGCGCAGTTCGCCAAAACTGTAGCGGTCGGCGAGATCGGCAACGGCAATCATCTGTTCCGAAGTGATATCGCCCGGCGCGATGCCGTGCTTTTTCAGCGAAAGGGTGACGGCGGCATAGCCGGAAACCTTGTGGGGGTGGGTGTTGCGGGCCAGCCAGTTGTGGAAGGCCTTGTCGTCTGGCAAGGCGGCTTCTCCAAGCTTTTCGTAGGCGGGCGCGGTGAAATGGGCCGCAACGCGGTCGAATTCGGCCTGCGTGATGGTCGCCGGGCCATACTTGCCATGCGCCCATTCCTCTTCGACCTGTTGGGCAAAGGCTTCGACGCCCAGCGCCTGCACCAGAATCTTGATGCGTGCCTTGTAGGCGTTGTCGCGGCGGCCCTGGCGGTTATAGACGCGGAGAATGGCTTCGCAATAGGTCAGGATGTGCTGCCAGGGCAGGAATTCGCGCACGACCTGGCCGCGGATCGGCGTCCGGCCGAGGCCGCCGCCGACAATGACACGGAAGCCAACTTCACCGTTCTGCTCCTGCAGTTGCAGACCGATGTCGTGGAACCAGGTCACGGCGCGGTCTTCCTTCGTTCCGGAAATGGCGATCTTGAACTTTCGGGGCAGGAAGGCGAATTCCGGGTGGAAGGTCGTCCACTGGCGGAGAATTTCGGCCAGCGGGCGCGGATCGATCACTTCATCGGCGGCAACGCCGGCGAACTGGTCGGTGGTGATGTTGCGCAGGCAGTTGCCCGAGGTCTGGATGGCGTGCATCTCGACCTCGGCCAGCTCGGCTAGGATCTCCGGCACGTCCTCGACCTTTGGCCAGTTCAGTTGCAGGTTGTGGCGGGTCGTGAAGTGGCCATAGCCACGATCGTACTTGCGGGCGACGTGAGCCAGCGTACGCAGCTGGGCCGAACTCATCATCGCGTAAGGCACGGCAATGCGGAACATCGGCGCGTGGCGCTGGATGTAGAGGCCGTTCTGCAGGCGCAGCGGGCGGAATTCGTCGTCGCTCAGTTCGCCGGCTTTCCAGCGGCGGACCTGATCGCGGAACTGGTCGACACGCTGGTTAATCAGCTGGCGGTCGATGGCATCGTATTTGTACATGGAACGTCCTTGGGGAAAACGTCAGGCAAAAACCAGCTTGGTACCGATCAGTACCAGCATGGCAGCCAGAAGGCGGCGCAGGATGTGCTCCGGCACCTTGGCGGAAACTTGGGTACCCAGCCAGATACCAGGCAGCGAACCGAGCAGCAGCGCACCGAGCAGCGACCAATCGACGCCGCCGAGCATCCAGTGGCCGAGGCCGGCAACCAGCGTCAGCGGCACTGCATGGGCGACATCTGATCCGACAATCTTGACCGGCGAAAGTTTGGGGTAGAGGAAAAACAGTGCGGCAACGCCGAGGGCGCCGGCACCCACTGAAGAAATGGTGACCAGCACACCGAGAATGGCACCCACTGCGACGGTAATCTTGCCCAGGCAGCACTGGCGCAGCGCCGAATCTTCGTGCTTGCTGGCGTAGTCGCGCAGCTTGCGGCCGAAGAGAATGGCGATGGCCGTGAGCATCAGTGCAAAACCGAGGCCGTGCGAAATGAGCTGGCCGATGACATTACTGCCCTTGGGGAGTTGCGATAGCACGAATAGCGTAATCGCGGCAGCAGGAATGCTGCCCGCCGCCAGGCGGCCGGTGATGGCCCAATCGATATGGCCTTTCCGGCCATGGGCCACGGTGCCGCCGGCTTTGGTCATCGCCGCGTAGAGCAGGTCGGTGCCGACGGCAGTCGCCGGCGGGACGCCGAAGAGCAGCACGAGCAGTGGCGTCATCAGCGAGCCGCCGCCGACGCCGGTCAGGCCCACAATGGCGCCGACCACAAAGCCGGAAAGGGTGTAGAGGTAATCCATGCCGGGCATGCTAACAGCGCCGATTTGAATCAAAAAGAATATTGGGTTAGATTGTTATATCGTTCCGTTATTAGGTGGCGCCATGAAACTCCAGCAGCTTCGTTATATCGTCGAAATACAGCGTCAGGGCTTGAATGTCTCAGAGGCGGCTGAATCGCTCTATACATCGCAGCCCGGCATCTCCAAGCAGGTTAAATTGCTGGAGGAGGAGCTCGGTGTTTCAATTTTTGAGCGCAGCGGTAAACGTTTTACGGGGGTGACCGAACCGGGCAAGGTGGTGCTTGGGATTGCCGAACGCATCCTGCGCGAAGCAGAAAACCTGAAACGGGCGAGTGCCGAATATTCAGCAGGCGATAGCGGACGACTGATTCTGGCGGCAACGCATACCCAGGCCCGGTATGCGCTGCCGGTCGTTGTCCGTGATTTCATGGCGCAACACCCCGACGTCAAGCTGGAAATGCATCAGGGAAGCCCGACGCAGATTGCCGAGTGGGTGGTCGCTGGTGATGCAGACATCGGAATCGCTACCGAAGCGCTTGATCAGTATCCTCAGCTGATTACCTTGCCGGTTCGCCAGTGGACGCACTGCGTCATCGCCCCGGAAGGTCATCCCATCCTGAAGTCGCAGCCGCTGTCGCTGAACGAACTGGCGCGCTGGCCGTTGATCACCTATGACACCGCATTTACTGGTCGCTCCCGGATCAATCGGGCTTTTGAGCGCATCGACGCTCAGCCGAATATTGCATTGACAGCCCTCGATGCCGATGTGATCAAGACCTACGTCAGCCTCGGCCTTGGCCTGGGCATCATTTCGGCACTGGCGTTCGATGCGCAGCGTGATACCGGGCTGGTCGCCATAGACGCCGCTCACCTGTTCGAGTCCAACACCACCCGCCTGGCACTGCGCCGAGGCACCTATCTGAGGCGTTACGACTACGACCTGATCACCCTGTTTGCGCCGCATTTGTCCAAGCATGTGGTCGAAATGACCATGCAGGGCGGCGGTGATGAATACCAGCTATAACTTTCGTTCTATTTTCAGTGGTGACCTTAGCAGGTAGTCTGCTGCCATCTGGAGGTTTCCCATGAATGCAGTGGTGGAAGAAAGACAGTTGCAGAGCATGTTGAACGGGGTGGATATTCCCCCGTGTCCGGCGGTATTGATTGAACTTGATGCCGAACTGAAAAAAGATATGCCGGATCAGCGGGAGATTGCCCGTCTGATCAGTCAGGATGTGGCGCTTTCCGGACATCTGATGCTGATCGCCAATTCGCCGGCCTTCTCGACCGGGAACAAACTGGCCTCCATCGCCCAGGCAATCAACGTTCTCGGGATGCAGAGCATCTTCAGTCTGGTTGTCTCGCAACTGCTGAAGCTGGCTCTGGCCGATGACCAGGATGCCGCGATGGATCGCTTCTGGGAGAGTTCGGCGCAGACGGCGCGCGTGTCGGCTGAACTGGCCAGGCGCTTGCGCTGTGTCCGCCCGGATGTGGCATATACCTTCGGTTTGTTCCACGATTGCGGCATTCCCCTGTTGGTGAAACGTTTTCCGCAGACCAAGGAGGTCCTGGCTGAGGCAAATGCAGCCGAGGACAGGTTATTCACCGACGTTGAAGATGCCCTGATGGGTACCAATCATGCAGTCGTCGGCTACTTCCTGGCCAAGCGCTGGCACCTGCCCGGATTCATCGCCGAAGGCGTGCTGTATCACCATGATTACAGCGTCCTGGCAAAGCCGGGAGGCGTTTCTGATACGGCCCGTGCCTTGATTGCCGTTTGCGTTCTGGCCGAGCACATCATTCGATTGCACGGTAGTGGCAATGGCGAAAAGGAGTGGGACAAGGCGGCGCAAAATGCCTGCGACTTCTTCAATCTGTCGCTGGGTGCCGTCGATGATCTGATCGAGGATATTCTCGACTGGCTCGGCTAGGATTTGCTGACCTCGGCCTGAGGCGTTGACGTTTTTTCCTACGGCGACTGACGCATGCGTGGTGCGGTGTCGCGCAGGATCAACGAAGGTGATGAGAAGGGGGCCAGTCGCTCGAGAAAGTCGAGCAGCTCGAGCACCGGTGAGTTGCGGAAGAAGGTGACGCTCGGCGTTTCGATCCACAGGCGATCAGCGTAGGCGTGCAGCTCGTGCGGCTTGTCGCCGAAGCCGTCGCCATCGCGGTCAAAGCCTTCATAGGTATCCCAGTTGTTACCCCACCACGTATCGTTCATCGGGTCGCCATCGCCAATGATGGTGACCGGCCACAGATTGCTCTTGAAAGTGTTGTTGATCGCGATGTGGCCGCCTTTCGCGCCGTAGAAATAGATACCGGTAATGTTGTGGGCAATCACATTGTTGATGAAGACGATACGGTTGATTGCGTCCATTGGCGAATCGGCCATGATGCCGTGAGCGCAATGGACGATTTCATTGCCCACGATCAGTGCGGCCGAGGTTTCCTTGAGGGCAATGCCGGCGCCTGAGGCATCCATGGCGTGCAGGATGCGGTTGTGGCGAATGATCAGGCCATCGGAGTTCAGTGCGATGACCCCGGTCGAGTTTTTTTCCAGAAGGTTGCGCTCGATCAGGCTGCGATGCGAGAAAAGCAGGTTGAAGGCCCGCCGACTGTCGCGGATGGTGTTGCCGGTATAGCGATTGTGCGGCGAATTACTGATTGTGATGTCGCGAATCTGGGCAATATCGTTGTCCTCGATGCGGTTGCCGGTGCTGTACCAGAGGCGCAGGCCATCGCCGCGGTCGGCCGAATCGACGGCGCGGGAGCGAATGCGATTGTGGCGCACAATACTGTCGGTCGTCCGGTGCAGTGAAATGCCGAACAACACGTCTTCAACAATGTTGTTTTCGATCAGCAGCCCTTTGCCTTCCTCCACCATGATGCCGCCGTCGATGGCGTCATGCGATTCGCCGCTACCACGCAGGGTCAGGCCGCGCAGGGTTACCTGGTCGGCCTTGATGGTCAGCACGGTACCCTTGCCACCAGCATCGATGATGACCTTGCCGTTGCCTTCAAGCGTCAAGGGTTTGTTGATCGTGGCCGGGCCACGATAAGTGCCGGGTGGCAGACGCAGAACGGTGCCCGCCAGCGCGGTGTCGAGCCAGGCTTGAAGCGACTGGTCAGCAAGGGACGAGAGCGAGAGACTCAGGCCAAGCAGGGCGAGGATGAAACGAAAGCTCATTTGAGGCGAATTTAGCCACCAAGGCAGGGTTGCTGCCTCAACCTGCATCAAGTTTTTGCCAATGCCCTATCGGGCTATTCCCAGTATTCAGTCACTTCGCTGGCCCAGGCGGTGGCAGCCAGCAGGGCCCGGTTGACGTTGTCAGGCGCTATGCCGGCAGTGCGGGCTGTGCTTTCCATGCGTGGCGGGTCGAAATCCTCGCAGGCTTCGGCAATGGCGAGCAGCGGGGCATAGGGACCGCTACGTTCGAGCAGTGCCTGGCGGATCTCGGTGGAGATGGGAATGTCGTTGAGCGACTCGGCCAATGGCCGACGCAACAGACGGTCGAGACAGGAGAAGATGCCGGTCAGGAACAGCGCGTCGTGCGCCTGTCCGGGCATGGCCTGCTCGCCTAGGACTTCCATCAGGCGGCCGCGGGTCAGGGCATTTTCGATCATCAGCCAGTCGCCAAGATGTGGATCGCGTACCGAGAAAAGCAGGACTGCCACCCAGCGGCTCAGGCGCTGGCGGCCAAGAATGACCAGTGCCTGCTCGAGCGAGTCAATCTGGCGGGTCAGGCCCAGTGCCGGCGAGTTGAGGTAGCGCAGGATGCGGAAACTGAGCATTGGGTCCTGCTTCATCGCCTTTGCAATCTCGGCGGTTTCGGCATCGCCCTGAACAAGGCGCAGCAGATTGAGCAACTGCGCCTTGTGTGGATCACCACTCGTTTCGTTCTGGAGTTTGGGGGCGGATTCGGCAAACTTGCCGTGGAAGTTTTCGAAGTGCCACTGATGGCAGAAAAGATGGTCGTCGTAGCTGTCAATATTGCAGGCGAAAAGCCTGATCGGTCGTTCACGTTCGCCGGCCCGGATGGCGGCCGAAAAGTCGCGGACGGTATTGGCTTCATTGCCCCTGACATCAAGAGCGGCGTAATCGACCCGCTGAATCACCTTGGCAAAAGCACGGTGTTTCGGATTCCGGAAAACGCCGATCTGCAAGCCCCTGATCCGCAACTTGTCGATAGCCTCACAGACCATTTCGGCTTCTGCATCGGGTGCCAACTGGATAAGCAGGACGATATTTGCTGTCTTCAGGCGTTCGACGGCGGGGAGGTCAAGGCTCGCTGAGCTGAGCGGGATGAAGGCGAGGGTGGTGTTCCAGGCATCCGGGCTGGCATTGAGCGTTTTGAGCAGAGTCTGGTCAAGTTCGCGCTGCTCGGCATCATCGGCATTGGCGAGCAGGGTTGATTGCTGCAGGCTGAAAAGGTGACCGGACAGACGGTTGCTGCGATCGAAGACCGCTTCACGGCGAAGGAAGGATGCGTCTTTGGTTGGCCGGCTCTGCTCTCCAAGAGGCTCCGTCGCTTGCGTGCCCGATGTTTCAGGCTTCTTGCCAAACAGTTTTTTCAGGCTGTTGAACACGAATGGCTCCCCCAAAAGAAAAATGCCCACCGCAGGGTGGGCATTCTCGCATGCTCGGTAAGGCTTTAGTCGACCTTGGCCTTGCCGCGCAGTTCCTTGACCAGATTCTCGACCTGCTGCTGGCCAGCGCGCTGTTGCAGTTGCGGCTTGACCTGGTCGAACGGCGGCGGAGTCATCGGACGGGAGTCATCAAGCTGGATGACGTGATAACCGAAATCGGACTTGACCGGGGTCTTTGTGTATTCGCCCTTCTTCAGCTTGCCCAGTGCTTCGCCAAACGGCTTGACGTAGGCGTTGGGGGAACTCCAGCCCAGTTCGCCGCCCTTGTCCTTGGAACCCGGATCCTTGGAGGCCTTGGCCAGCTCGGAGAATTTCTCGCCCTTGTCGAGCTTGGCGATGATCGCCTTGGCGTCATCTTCCTTCTCGACCAGCACGTGGCGGGCCTTGTACTCGGTGGCGCCGAGGTTGGTCTTGATCAACTCGTACTCGGCCTTGAGCTGGGCTTCGCTGATCGGGTTGGCCTTGACGTAGTCAGACAGGTAGGCGCGGATCAGCACAGCCTGCTTGGCCAGCTCGATCTGGCCCTGAATGTTCGGGTTCTTGTCCAGGCCCTTCTTCTTGGCTTCCTGGGCGAGGATTTCGCGGCGGACGAGTTCTTCCTTGATGGCGCCCTGCAGTTCCGGCGAATCGGGTGCGCCTTGAGCCTTTTGCTCGGCGATGAAGGCGTTGTAGACGGTTTGCGAAATCGGCTGGCCGTTGACAGTGGCGAAAGCCTTGGCCTTGTCGGCAGCGAGAACGGGAGCGGAAACAATGGCGCCGGCGACAAGCAGGGTGGCCAGGCGGGAGAGTTTGAACATGTATCTATCCTTGGATGAAGGGAATAACAGAAAAATTATACTTCGCCGGGCACTTCAGCGCGGATGCTGAGCGCATGAATCCGTCCACGCATCAAATCACCTGCCGCATCATAAATCATGCGGTGACGGGCAATGGTACTTTTCCCGGCAAATGCCTGTGCAACAATTTGTAACTGGTAGTGACCGCCTTCGCGGGCCCCGGCGTGGCCGGCATGGCGGTGCGAGTCATCAACGATGGCGATGGATTCGGGCTGCAGCACGGCCAGGCGCTGGCGCAGCAGTTCAATGGTTTCAGCACTCACGCCGGCAAGGCTTTCTTGAACGGTTTGATGGTGACTTTTTCGTAAACCCCGGCAGCGATGTAGGGGTCGGCTTCGGCCCAGGCTTGTGCTGCAGTCAACGAGGCGAATTCGGCGATGATGATGCTGCCCGAAAAGCCGGCCGGGCCGGGGTCGGGCGAGTCGATGGCCGGGCATGGGCCGGCCAGGATCAGCCGGCCTTCGGCCTGCAAGGCGAGCAGACGCTCAAGGTGGGCCGGGCGGGCGGCGAGGCGCTTGTCCAGCGTATCGGCCTTGTCTTCGGCAATGATGGCATAGAGCATTACTTTTCTTCCTCAACATATTTGGATAGCAGCATGCCCTGGCCGAGTACGAAGACGAGCATCAGGCCCATGCCACCGAACAGTTTGAAATTGACCCAGGTGTCGGTCGAAAAATTGAAGGCGACGAACAGGTTCAACGCACCCATCAACGCGAAGAAGCCGATCCATGACAGGTTGACCGTGCCCCAGATGGATTCGGGCAGCGTCAGTTGCTCGCCGAGCATCGCCTTGATCGGATTCTTCTTGAGGATCACGGCGCTGAAGGCCATGCTGCCGGCGAAGACCCAGTAAAGGATGGTCGGCTTCCACTTGATGAAGGCTTCGTTCTGAAAGGCAAGGGTCATGCCGCCGAAGACGACGACCAGCACCAGACTGATCCAGAGCATCTTGTCCACTTTGCCGTGGCGGAAGTGCACCCAGATGATCTGGGCGACGGTGGCGGCGATGACGACCACCGTGGCGAGCAGGATCGGGGCCATCTTGATGTCGTCGGGGACGAAGCCAAGGAGTGAGCCCATCCAGCTGGCCGCGAGTTCAGGGCTCTTTTCCGCATATTTGAAAGTGGCGAAAAAGAGGATGACGGGGAAGAGGTCGAAGAGCAGTTTCATGGCGGGGCATTATATACTGCGGAAAACAACTGATCCGCAAGCAAGAGAGACCATGCATAACGTCCTGATCATCGATGACAGCGACATCAATCTGACCTTGATCAAAGCCTTGGTGCTCAAGCTGGGTGACTGTAGCCCTATCCTGTTCGACAAGCCGATTTCAGCGCTCGAATGGTGCCGCAGCAATGTGCCGGATCTGGTTATCGTCGATTACATGATGCCGGATATGGACGGCCTCAAGTTCATCGCGGCTTTCCGCGCCCTGCACGGGCGGAACGAGATTCCGGTGCTGATGATCACGGCCAACGATCAGAAGGATATTCGCTACGACGCCCTGCTCGGTGGGGCCAATGACTTTCTGACCAAGCCGATTGATCGCATCGAATTTTCGGCCCGTGCCCGCAACATGCTGTCGTTGCGTACCGGCCAGAAATTCCTGGCCGATCGTGCCGAACATCTCTCGGCGCTGGTTGAGGAGCGAACCGCAGAAATCCGTGAACGCGAAAAAGAACTGATCTTCCGCATTTCGCGAGCTGCCGAATTCCGCGATCCGGAAACCGGCGCGCACATCCAGCGCATGGCGCACTATTCGCAAATCATTGCCCAAGGGCTCGATCTCAGCCCCACCATGCAGAAACTGGTGCTTGAGGCGGCGCCAATGCACGATGTAGGCAAGATTGGCATTCCGGATTACATACTGCTCAAGCCGGGTAAATTGACTCCGGAAGAGTTTGAAGTGATGAAGAACCATTCGAAAATTGGTCATGAATTGCTCAAGGACAGTCGCTCCGAGATCATGCAGGCAGGTGCCGAGGTGGCCATTTCGCATCATGAGAAATTCGATGGTAGCGGTTATCCGCTAGGCCTGAAGGGTAACCAGATTCCGCTGCTAGGGCGCATTGTCGCCGTGGCTGACGTGTTCGATGCGCTGACGTCCGAGCGGCCCTACAAACGGGCCTGGTCACTGGATGATGCGTGCAAGTTTCTCGAAGACGGACGTGGCAAGCATTTCGATCCGCTATGTATCGAGGCCTTTCTGGCGGGCTGGGAACAGGTTCTGGAAATTCGTCAGCGCTTCCGCGACGAAGAAGTTCCGCAAATCTGAACGTATTGGCAACGTACATCGCCCATGGCAACGGGCCTTGAATGGAGAAAAGGATGGCAAAAGCTTTTGTTCTGGACCGTGATTCGATTCTCGAACGCCTGGGCGGCGACGAAGAAATTTATTCGATGATGGTCGATATGTATCTTCAGGATGTGGATAACAATTGCACCGCCATTGCGTCGGCGTTTGCCTCTGGTGACAGTATGACCTTACAGCGCGAAGCCCATACCATCAAGGGCTTGCTGGCCACTTTCTCGGATGAGGCCGGAGCGGCTGACGCCATGCTGGTCGAGAAGCAGGCAAAGAATGGCGAAATTGATGGCCTTGCCGACGGAGTGGCAGGCTTGCAGCAGCGCTTGCGCGAAGTGGCGGCGGTGTTAAGCGCTGGGTAATTGAAGAAAACCGGCGGCGCCAATAGCGCCGCCTGCTGGCCCGTGCGGTACGACACCGAGCAGCGGTGCCGCGATCATGTTTTCCAAGGTGGCCAGATTCTCCTCGAAACAGGCCATTGCCGGATCAATGCGGTTGGCCACCCAGCCGGCCAGTTTCAGGCCCCGGTTGGCAATCGCTTCCGCCGACAGCAATGCGTGATTGATACAGCCTAGCCGCATGCCAACGACCAGAATCACGGGCATTCCTAGTTCAACCGCCAGATCGGCCGCGCTGAGATCAATTCCCAGCGGCACGCAAAACCCACCCACCCCTTCGACAATGACCAGATCGGCTTGCTGCTGCGCCAGATCACAGGCAGCCTTGATCGGTCCGCATTCAATGCGCACATTTGCCTTTGCGGCGGCGATGTGCGGGGCTATGGCCGGCTGGAAGCAATAGGGATTGATGGTTTCCCGCGGCAGTTCGACGTTGCTGGCGGCGCGAATGGCTTCGACGTCATCGTTCAGTCCCTTGGCATCGGTTCCTGCGGCGACCGGTTTCAGACCAACTGCCTTAAGGCCGTCCAGTCCGGCACGCCGGAGCAGGGCGCAGGTGATGAAGGTCTTGCCGATTTCGGTATCGGTGCCAGTCAGGAAATAGGCGTGGCTCATTTTCGGGCGTAGAAGTAAATCACATCGTAGGTCAGCGGCAGGCCGGCCGGGGTACGGAGCTGTTCGCAGGCTGCCTCGGCGAGTTGGAAGCTGGTGCGGCTCATCAGGCTGGTCCGTCGGCCATCGCCGAGCTGATTGGCGCCGATTGCCTTGACGGCACGGAGCAGTGTCTTGAAATCGGCATAGTGGGCAATTTCCGTACTCTTTCTGATATCGACCGCAGAGAGTCCTGCCGCGCTGGCCAATTGCCGGATTTCGGCCGTGCTATGAAAGGCCAGCGTGTGACGGTGCTCATCGACATCGGCAAAAGCGTGGCGCAACTCATGAAAGGTGGCCGGGCCGAGGCTGGCCAGGGCAATCACACCGCCGGGCCGCAGGGTACGTTCCGCTTCACGCAGCGCAATAGCGAGGTCGCACCATTGCACGGCGAGACTGGACCAGTAGAGATCGAGACTCTTGTCAGCCAGCGGCAGGTGTTCCAGGTCGCCTGCGATGCGGCAGCAAGGGCTGGCAACGCGTTGCACCATGCCGGGCGAAAGGTCGAGGGCGACGGCATGGGCCTCCGGAAAACGGGCTTGCAGGTCAGCCTGGGCATAACCGGTGCCACAGCCTGCATCGAGAACGCGAACTGGGGCAAGGTCCGGCAGGCCTTCCGCCAAGCGGACGCAGATCTTCCTCTGAATGGCCGCGGCGCTGTCGTAGGTCGGGGCGGCGCGTTCGAACGATTGCCGAATGCGCGCCTTGGAAGGTCTGGTACCAGCCTTTGGTTTTATGGCACTAGTCATTCAGGAAGCGACGCACCGTAGCCAGGAAATCGTCGGGTCGGGAGATGAAGGGGGCATGGGCGCAATCGGCAAAGGCTTCCAGACGCGCACCGGGAATCATGGCGGCGAGTGCTTCGGCGGCACCGAGCGGCATCAGCGGATCGACCGCGCCATGAATGAGCAAGGTCGGCGCCTTGACCTGCGGTGCGATGTCACGCAGATCGATGTCGCGCAGCCAGTTGAGGCCGGTGGCCAGCACTTCGGCGGCAGGACGTGGATCGGCCAGCTTGAGCAGTTCCAGCGTAACGGCTTTGGCGCGGGCATCGCCGCGGTTGAAGCCGCCGACGAACCGCGGCAGCATGGCCTCGACATCGGCCGCGATGCCGGCGGCAAACTCGGCCAGCATCTCGGGGGGCATGGCATGCGGCCAGCCGTCGCGCTGGACGAAGGAGGTGGTGCCAGCGACGAGAATCAGCTTGCCAACCTTTTCCGGGTGGCGGGCGGCAACAGCCAGCGCCAGTTGGGCGCCGAGCGACCAGCCGGCCAGCGTGGTGCCGGGCTGAAGACGCGCGGCGATGTTGTCAGCAGCGGCATAAAAGTCAGTGATCAGCGGGGCACTGCCATAGCCGGGTAGGTCGAAAATGTCGCCCTTGAGGGCGTCGACGGTGGCTTTGACCGGCGTGCGGCCAACGCACCAGCCGGGCAGAAAAACGAAGGGAGCGCTCATGTGAGTTCCTTGAGGGCAGTAATCAATTGGTTAATGTCAGCATCGGTGTGGGCTGCGGACACCGAGATGCGCAGCCGTGCCGTACCTTTGGGCACGGTTGGCGGGCGAATGGCAGGCACCCATAGACCCTGATCCCACAGGGCTTTCGAGAGGGCAACAGTGGCGTCGTTATCGCCGACGATCAGCGGCTGGATGGCAGTCATCGACGGCAACAGTTTCAGCGGCAGGCCGGCCAAGCCATCACGTAGCTGGCCGATACGGGCCATCAGATTGGCTCGCAGGGCATCGCCGTTCCTGATCAGTTGCAGGCTCTTCGTCAGTGCGCAGGCGATGGCCGGTGGCTGGGCAGTGGTGAAAATGTAGCTGCGGCCTTTTTGCAGCAGGTATTCGATGGCCGTTGCCGAGCCGGCAACGAAGGCACCACCGACGCCGGCCGCCTTGCCCAGCGTGCCCATCAGCAGGATGCGCGGCGAGGCCGGAAGGTTGAAATGGCCGAGGCTGCCTTTGCCATGCGGACCAAGGATACCGAAACCGTGGGCGTCGTCGATGACCAGCCAGGCGTCGTAGCGCTCGGCCAGCGCGAAGATCAGTGGCAGCGGCGCGAGGTCGCCATCCATGCTGAATACGGCATCGGTGACGATAATCTTTTGCGCCGCAGTGCTGGCCGCCAGCATCTTTTCCAGTGCTGCAACGTCGTTATGCGGGTAACGCTGCACCTCGGCACCATTGGCTTTGGCCAGTTGCATGGCATCGATCAATGAGGCGTGATTCAACTTGTCGGCGAATACCGCATCGCCGCGGCCAGCCAGGGTTGGTGTCACGGCGAGGTTAGCCAGATAACCGGTGGAGAAGGTCAGGGCGCGCGGGAAACCGGTGAATTCGGCGATTTCCTTTTCCAGTTGCTCGTGCGCTCCCAGGTGGCCGCTGACCAGGTGTGAGGCGCCGCTGCCAGCCCCCCATTTCAGGGCGCCTTCGGCCAATGCTTGGGCGATGTTCGTATTGCCGGCCAGCCCGAGGTAATCGTTGCTGGCGAAATTCAACACATTCTTGCCGTCGACCGTGGCCATCCGTCCGCAGGGTGTTTCCAGCACGCGGCGGCGACGGGTCAGGCCCGTACAGGCTATTTCGGCGAGTTCGGCCTTCAGGCGGTCTTCGATCATTTGAGAGCTTCTTCCAGCGCGTCCGTAACCGCTGATGCCAAATGGGCTATTTCCTCGTCGCTGATGATGTACGGTGGCATCAGGTAGACGGTGTTGCCGATCGGCCGGATCAGGGCTTCCCGCTCCAGTGCGGCGCGATAAAACTTGCGCGAGAAGTGTGGGTCATCAGTTGCAACGTCGAACGCGGCAATCATGCCGCGCTGGCGCAGGTGGCGGACTTTCGGATGCTCGGCCAGCGGGGCGAGGACAGTGCTGATCCTGGCTGATTTCAGGCGGTTGGCGGTGAGAACGTTGTCGGACTCGAAGATATCGAGTGTCGCCAGCGCGGCGCGGCAGGCCAGCGGGTTGCCGGTGTAGGAGTGCGAGTGCAGGAAGGCGCGGGCGACCGAATCGTCGAGGAAGGCTTCGTAGATCGTGTCGCTACACAGCACGATGGACAGCGGCAGGTAGCCGCCGGAAATGCCTTTTGACAGGCACATCAGGTCGGGCCGGATTTCAGCTTGTTCGTGGGCAAAGAAGGTGCCGGTGCGGCCGCAACCGACGGCGATCTCGTCGCATATCAGGTGAACTTCGTAACGGTCGCAGAGCTGGCGAGCTAGGCGGAGGTACTCCGGGTCGTACATCGCCATGCCGGTGGCGCCCTGGACCAGGGGTTCGACGATCAGGGCGGCGATGTGTTCACCGTGCTTTTCGAGGTGAGCTTCGAGTGCGGCGGCGGCGCGACGGGCGACATCGGCAGGTGATTCGCCAGTTTCGGCCAGGCGAAAATCGGGCGAGGGAAGGACCGTCGCGGCACGGACCAGCGGCGCGTAGGCATCCTTGAATATGGCGACGTCGGTGACGGCCAGCGCCCCCACTGTTTCACCGTGGTAGCTCCCTTGCAGGCAAAGGAATCGGGCTTTGCCAGGCCGGCCGACATTGCGCCAGTAGTGGAAACTCATCTTCAGCGCGATTTCAGTGGCTGAAGCACCGTCCGAGGCGTAGAAGGCGTGGCCGAGTGCGCCACCAGTCAAGGCAGACAGGCGTTCGGAAAGCTCGACCACCGGCTGGTGGGTGAAACCGGCCAGCATGACATGTTCAAGGGTTTCGAGCTGGTCTTTCAGTGCGGCGTTGATGCGCGGGTTGGCGTGGCCGAACAGGTTGGTCCACCATGAGCTGATGCCGTCGAGGTAGCGCTTCCCATCGAAGTCGTAGAGCCAGGCGCCCTTGCCGCTGGCAATGGGAATCAGGGGCAGGTGGCCGGGCGAGGCCGTCTGCACGTGGTGCTGCATCTGCGTGCACGGGTGCCAGACGGCGGCCTGACTGCGGGCCAGCCAGTCCTGGTTCGACGACATGCTCATCAGTGCAGGACTTGCGAGTTGGCCGTGGGCTGTTCCGGCATTTCGGCGTGCACCAGTTCGGCTTCGCGGTTGGGGAAGAGCGGGGCGCCGCAGTCGTCGCAGAATTCCATCGGGAAGTGGTGGTCGAGGAAAAGCACGTCCTTGACACCGGCTTCGCGCAGCACTGCCTCGATTTCGCCTGCCGCATCGGTCGCTTCGTCTTCGGCGCCGAGCAGGGGCCAGACGATGCCGTGGTAGATCTCGTCACCGGTGGTCGGGCCGAGGCCGACGCGGTATTCCTCCATCCGGCGGTCGTAGCTGGGGCCGACGACAGCGCGGATGTCGGCCGGCATCAGACCAAGCATGGTCTGCAGGAAGGCGACCGAGGCTTTCAGCGAATAGGGCCGGGACAGCCTGTCGGCATTGCGGCAGGCGGCGTGGTAGGAATCAGCCAGCAGCGGTTGCCAGGCGCAGCCGGTGAGGAGCGGCTCCAGATTCGGGCTGCCCTGCTTGATCCATTCCTTGAGCGAGGCTTCCCGGTTGCCATCCGCTTCGTTCCAGCGGAACAGCGGCTTGCCGCGCGGCACGGCGATGGCGCCGACGATATAGCGGACATCGGAGAGGAAACGGTTGGTTTCGGCCATGCCGGACGAATCGATGGCCAGATGATTGCCGGCCAGCGCAGCTTCGCCCAGTTCTCGGGTCAGTTGCCAAGTGTCGCAGAAACTGCGTGGCAGTTGGTCGGGGCTGAACAGGAAGTCAGCGATGGCGAGCCGGGCATCGCCGCCAAATACGTGGGCGCCGAGCTGGACGGCCAGCGCCTGCAGCGTGCTTTTGGGCAGTGGACAGGCGGGGATGGAGAACCGAGACCAGGCCAGGACTGGCGCGGCGAAGAGCTGGATGTCGAAGGTTTGGCCAAGGGCTTCCATGCGATTGGTTTCTGCTCGCGACTCGACCATGTCGGCCAGCTCGTCGTGGCCGCGTGGGTTGGCCTCGAACAGGCGGTCGAGTGCGGTATTGATGTCATCTTCGGCACCATTTTTCAACAGGCCGTCTACGGTCTCGGCCAGTTGCGCTTCCCAGTAGGCGTCTTCCAGCTTGCCGCCGGATTCGGAAAGGCCGGCGGCCAGACGTTGCAGTTCGGCTGCGTCGCGGGAAAGACGGTCGCGTGAGCCAAAGCGGGTGCGTTTCATCGGTGTTCCAGAAAATTCAAAGATGAGATTTTACCAGCCGGTAAAATGACGCACAGCACAAACCTTCGGTTCACCTGAGTCACGACCATGCTTATTTTTCTCTCTCCCGCCAAATCGCTGGACTACAAGACCGCGCCGCATATTGCTGCGTTCACGCAGCCGGCCTATCTGAAGCAGTCGGAAACGCTGATCAAGAAACTGCGCAAGCTCTCGCCCGCCGACATCGCCCAGCTGATGGACTTGTCCGATCCTTTGGCCCTGCTCAATTTCAACCGTTATGCCGATTGGTCGCTGCCGTTTACGCCGGAAAACGCCAAGCAGGCGGTGCTCGCCTTTGACGGCGACGTCTACGACGGACTGGCTGCAAAAACCTTGTCGGCTGACGACCTCAATTTTGCCCAGCAACAGGTGCGCATCCTGTCTGGTCTTTACGGCATCCTGAAACCACTCGATCTGATGCAGCCCTATCGCCTTGAGATGGGCACCAAATTTGCGAACAAGGCGGGCAAGGACCTCTACGCCTTCTGGGGCGACCGCCTGCTCGACGCGATCAATGCCGAACTGGCCGAGATGTCCAGGCCAGTGGTGATAAACCTCGCTTCCGAGGAGTATTTCAAGGCGGCGGTGGGGCGCAAGATCAATGGCGAAGTGATTCAACCGGTATTCGAGGACTGGAAGAACGGCAAATACAAGATCATTAGTTTTTACGCCAAGCGGGCGCGTGGTTTGATGACTCGCTACGCGGTGCTGAACCGTCTCAGTGAACCTGAAGGGCTGAAGGCATTTGATTACGATGGCTACGCCTTTGCGCCCGAAGTCTCGGACGACAGAAGCTGGGTATTTCGGCGTCGTGAAGCTTGAGTTGGAAATACCCGTACAAAAATTAAGGCTAAATTTGCACCTCCCTTGATCTGCGTCAGATGGATTTGATATCCGTAATATTCGGATGATCTAACATTGATACGTGGTTTTTCATGTCTGCGGGGCATGAATTTGTACTGCGAAGCAGGCTGTCAGGTTTGTCCTGAATTGCCGGTTTCGTTTTGTCGATCCAGGTACAGGGGGAAACATGAAACTTCGTCTTAGTCTCGTCTGCATGGGCTTGCTTGCCGCATTGGTGGCTGCGCCCGGACAAATGGTTTTCGGTGTTGCTTATGCTGCCGATCCAGCGGTTACTGAATCCAGGGCGGGCTGGTACAGCCAGTTGGTCAATGCCGATTTTGTAGCCAAACATGCCATCCTGCCCAAACCGGACGGTGTTCTGATCATTGACTCACGGCCGACCGGACGAAAGTTCGATCCGGGGCACATTCCAACGGCAATAAATCTTCCGGACAGTGATTTCGACAAGCTGACGGATCAGTTGCCCAAGGACAAGAGCACCCTGTTGATCTTCTACTGTGAAGGTTACGAGTGCATGCTCAGCCACAACTCTGCCTTCAAGGCGGAAAAGCTGGGCTACACCAACATAAAGGTCTATCCGGCAGGTTATCCGGACTGGATCAAGACAGGCCACATGGGGGCGGTCTCGGTGCCTTTCCTGAAAAAGAAACTGGATGAAGGCGCACCGCTGACACTGATTGATTCGCGCCCCAAGGAGCGTAAATTCGACAAGGGTCATATCCCCGGCGCCATCAGTCTGCCGGACTCAGAGTTCGACAAAATGCTGGATCGCCTCCCGGCCGACAAGAGCAGTCCGTTGTATTTCTACTGCGAAGGTTTCAACTGCAAGCTGAGTTCGGATTCAGCCGAAAAAGCTGTCAAGCTTGGCTACACGCAGGTCAAGGTAGTGCCCGAAGGTTATCCAGCCTGGGTCAAGCTTTATGGTGCTGGTCCGACAGCAAGTGCGGCGCCGAAGCCGATGATTCAGACTACCGCTGACAAGGATGCAATCGCCATTGCATCGTTCGAGAAGATTCTCAAGGAAGCGCCTGATTCGGTCTTCTTGGTCGATGTGCGCGATCCGGCTGAGTTTGCCAAGGGCAGTTTCAAGGGCGCCATCAACATGCCGGTGCCAACCGTAGAAAAGCGGGCGGTTGAGTTGCCACTCGACAAGCCGGTCATTTTCTTCTGCTCGGCCGGTGGGCGCAGTGGCGATGCATTGGACAAGGCGCGCAAGGCGAAACCTGGTCTTGTTGCGTATTTCCTTGACGCCAATGTCAAATGGACGCCGGATGGCGCTTACGCCATTACCCCGAATTGAGCATTTTCCACTGGCCAGGCCCGGCAGAGGCCGAGCCTGTCATGTCAGGATAGCCCCTGGCATTGGTCTGCATTCGGCCAGGGGCTAATTTCTTTGTATCCTGCTGCTTCGAGGGAGCTGCCTTGTCAGTGGCTCGTTGGGTCAGGCTTTTCCGGAAGTCAGCCATTTGAGCAGAATCGAGAAGAAAGCCTGCGGCTCGACGGGCTTGCTGATGAAATCGTTCATGCCTGCAAGCAGGCACTTGGCGCGGTCTTCGGTGAATGCATTGGCGGTCATGGCGATGATCGGGATGTCCGCATAACCGGGAAGTGCACGAATCCGGCGAGTGGCCTGCAAGCCGTCCATGACCGGCATCTGCATGTCCATCAGAATGAGTTCGAAATGTCTGTTTTCTGCGAGTTCAAGCGCTTCCTTGCCGTTATTGGCCAGCGCGATTTTCAGTCCGGTCTCTTCGAGAAATTCTGTGGCGATCGTCTGATTGATCGGGTCGTCCTCGACGAGCAGAATGTTTTTTCCGGCGTGTTCCCAGCGCAAGAGCTGTTCAGGGCGTGCTTCCGGTTTGGCTTCCGGCACGGGCGACACGGAAAAATGGGCCGCCAAAGCTTTGTTCAGAATTGATCGATTTATCGGCTTGACCAGCACATCGGCAAACCCTGCGGCGCGTGCAGAGATGGCGATACTGGTGTCCCCAGAGGCGGTCACCAGCAGGCAGATGGGTGGCCGCTTCAACGATAGTTTCTGGATTTTGGCGAGCGTATCCATGCCCCCCTGACCTGGCATCAGCAGATCAAGTAGCAGAATGGAGAACGGGTCGTTCTCGGCATCGGCTTTTTCGATGGCCGCAATCGCCTCAGGGCCGGAGACAACTGCTTCGGGTGACAATCCCAATTGGCGGAGCAGGTGGCAATGCACCATCTGGGTGATTTGCAAGTCGTCTGCCACGAGAGCGCGTCGTCCAGCCAGTTCAGTCGATAGCGGAATAGCTTCTTGTTGTGCCTTGCCCAGGCAGGCGGTGAGCCAGAAACAGCTGCCTTGCCCCGGGGTGCTGCTGGCACCGGCCTCGCCATCCATCAGTGTGGCAATATGCTTCGCAATGGCCAGCCCCAGGCCCGTCCCGCCAAAGGTGCGAGTGGTTGAAGTGTCCGCCTGTTCAAAGGCGGTGAACAGACGAGCGAGGTTCTCCGGGGCGATGCCTATGCCTGAATCCTCTACTTCGAAGCGGACAAGAACATCTCTTTCTGTTTCCTTGACGATCTTGCCGCGCAGGATGATGCTGCCTTTTTGAGTGAATTTGACGGCGTTGCCGAGGTAATTCAACAAGGCCTGACCCAGTCGGGTCACGTCGCCATTCAGCAGTGCCGGCAGATCACCTGCATCGACGACCAGTTCGATGCCTTTTGCCTGCGCACGGAGCACCACGATGCTGCAGATGCGTTGCAGCATTTCTTCCGGCGAGAAGTTCTCTGTTTCAAGTTCCACTTTGCCGGCTTCGATCTTCGAAAGGTCGAGGATGTCGTTGATCACCGATAACAGATGATCGGCCGCCCCGGCAATGCGGATCAGTTTTTCGCCCTGTGCCGGGGTGACCTTGTCGCGCCTGAGCATGTGTGTCAGGCCGATGATGGCATTCATTGGTGTCCTGATTTCGTGGCTCATATTGGCCAGGAAGTTGCTCTTGGCCTGACTGGCCGCTTCGGCCCGACTGACCTGCTCAGCGAGTTGGCTGTTCAGTTTCTCGATCAACATGGAACGTCGTTGGGCCAGCCGGAGCAGCATGATCAGGGCGGCACCGAATGCCAGCCAGCTGATGAAGTAAATCCAGGCCTTTTGTTCCCAGCCCTTGAGAAAGTCTTCTGGTGCCATGCCGAGGGAGATGATCAAGGGCAAGGTTTCCAGCTGGCGATAGTTGTACAGTCGAGCCGTACCGTCTGCACTGGAAACTGCTTGATAGGATCCAACGCGCTGACCCTTGTCGAGCCCGGCCTTGATTTCCGTCAGCTCGAACGGCTTTCCCAGGAGTGCGTCCAGTATTGGATAACGGGCGACCAGCCGGAAATCCGAGGAAAACATGGCGATCGAACCATGTTCTCCGATGTTGATCGATTTGAACGCGTTCTGAAAATAGTCTGCACGCATTGCGGTTTGCACGATGCCGGCAAACCGGCCATCCGGGTGGTTGATGCGCCGGCTCAAGGTGAACAGCCACTTTCCCGTGAATCTGGAAAGTATCGGTTCGGAAATGACCAGACCAGCTACGGGATTATTCTTCTGTTTCAGAAAATAGGCGCGGTCACCAACGTTGACCTCGGGCAGGTTTGACGAATCGGAAGCGCTGAAGATCACCCGCCCATCGGAGTCAATAATCCGCAGGCTCTCGTCCTGAGTTTCGGGAACGGATTTTTCGCGTCGCAGCAGATCCTGGTTGGCCTCCAGAACATTGCGCGGAACCGTGCCGGCAAGGATGGGCGTGTATTCATGGACGGCTTCGTGCAGGACGATGTCGATTTTCTCGCCGCTGGCCGCGAACTGTCTTTCCAGCACGCCGCTCAGGTTGTCAGAGTCGCGCTGGACACTGGCGAATTCGCGGTTGTACGACTGGTGCAGGTCGTAGGCCAAAAGCAAGGTCAGGCAGAAAAAGACCAGTGTTGCAACAAGCCAGACCGCCGGGATCGGAGGCAGAGGCTGTTTGTTGTTGCTGCGGAGCGATACTGGTTTCTTGGCCATGAACTGTGTGCTGTCCCGAAATCTGCTCAGTGTCTGGTGGCAAAAAGCGACAAAATTGAGCGATATGTCATAATCTGTCGCCTGCGGCAGACAATAACATACCTATGGCATTATGCTAAGTGCGTGTTTGTGGTGTTCGTGCCGAATTTTCGGCAGCGCTCCCCGCCTGGTTTCGGTCAGCGGAGCGATGGAGAGCGTGCAGGAGGGGCTTAGCCGAGGGCCTGCAGAGTCTGGCGGATTTGCGCCAGGTCGGTGAGCAGCAATTCGACTTCTTGTGAAACATCGATCGCTGCTGGATTTTTGAGTTTTGTTTCCAGGTGGAGGGCGCGTTCGCCAAGCCCGTCAATGCCAAGACTCAGGGCTATACCTTTTACTGAGTGTGCCAGGCGAATGGCTTCTGGGCGGTTCCCGTTGTCCAGCGCTGTACGAAGGTCGGCTGCCAGGGCGGCACCATGGGTGTCGCGGAACTTGACGAGCATGCGGCAGTAAAAATCGGTCTTGTTGCGAACCCGCATTAGTCCACCGGCAACATCAATCCCGGGTAGGTCCGGCAATTTCATGGCCTCGGCGCGGGCTGCTGCCATCCCCGTCGTTGGGGGCGGCGATGGCTGCGGGGCTTGTTCCTCCATCATCGGAACTTTGGTGCCGGGGGAAAGCTGCTCGGCGACGACGCGGAGCAGTTTTTCGAGGTTGACTGGCTTCGTAACATAGGCGTTCATGCCGGCAGCAAAACATTGCTCGCGATCGTGATCCAGTGCCCCTGCCGTCAGGGCAATGATCGGTAGCCCGGCGTATTCTGCTTGTGCCCGGAGCGCACGTGTGGCGGAAAAGCCGTCCATCACGGGCATTTGGCAGTCCATCAGCACAAGGTCAGGTTTCTTGGTGAGGATCGCGGCGATAGCTTCCTTGCCGTTGCAGGCCAGTCGAATATTGAGGCCGGCGGTGGCGAACAGTTCGCGCATCAGGTCACGATTGAGTTCGATGTCGTCGACGACCAGAATATCGGCGTTATTCAGTAGCGCGATGCCGGAAAGGTCGATGGCCGGGGCTGACGGCGTCCGTAAAGTGATTTCAGGCAGGCGTAGCAGGCGGGCCAGGGCCGCGTAGAGGTGGCGCACGCTGCATGGCTTGATCAGCAGCTCATCGGCCGGCAGGTTGGCGACTGCGCTGGTGCTGGAGGCTTTCTGGGAACTTAACAAAATCAGCGGCGGCGCCCGGTGGCCAACGGTTTTCCGGATTTCTCTCATGGTCTCGACGCCATCCATGCCGGTTGGCAGATGCCAGTCGATCAGTGCGGCGAGATAGTTCGCATCTGCTTGAGCGAGGGCGGCCAACGCAGATTCACCGGATGGACAGATGTCGGCTTGCAGCCCGAGCTGATGGCACTGTGCGGCCAGTGCCCGGGTGGCGACCGGATTGTCGTCGGTGATCAGCACTGTCCGCCCGGCGTATTGGGCGAGATGGTTACGCAGTTCCTCGATCAGCAACGGTACGCCGGGGGCATTATCGAGGCGGACAGTGAAATGGAAGACGCTGCCTTTACCCGGTGTGCTTTCCAGCCAGATACGACCACCCATCAGTTCGACAAGCCGTTTCGAAATCACCAGTCCCAGGCCTGATCCACCGAAGCGTCGGGTGGTCGAGCTGTCCGCCTGACTGAATGCGGAGAACAGGGCCGCCTGCTGTTCCGGTGAAATGCCGATGCCTTCGTCGCTGACGGAGAAGTGCAACAGGGAGCTGGCGTTGTCGGCGCTTTCAAGCGTGCAGCCAAGACGCACACTGCCCTTCTCAGAGAACTTGATGGCGTTGCCGAGCAGATTGATGATTACCTGTTTGAGGCGCAGCGGATCGCCGACAAAACTGCGCGTGGCCTCGGTGGCGATATCGACGCAGAGTTCCAGGTTCTTTTCTTCGATACGGCCGAGCAGCAGGTCACTGATTTCTTCCAGCAGTGATGGCAGCTCGAAGCTCAGCTTTTCAATGCTGAGCTTGCCGGCCTCGATGCGGGAGAAGTCGAGAATGTCATTGATGATGCCGAGCAGGTGGTCTGCAGCCAGTCGAATCTTGCTCAAATGCTGGTTCTGCTGGGCATTGAGCGGGGTCTGCAGGCAGAGGTCGGACAATCCCAGAATGGCATTCAGTGGCGTGCGGACTTCATGCGACATGTTGGACAGGAACTCGCTCTTGGCGCGACTGGCTTCTTCAGCCTGCTCCTTGGCGTGGCGTAGGTCACGGGTCTGCTCTTCGACCATCGCAGCGAGGTTGTCGCGGTGCTTGCGCAGTTCCTCGGCCGTTTCGTGCAACTGACGTTCGTTGTTGCGCAAGGCTTTTTCGCGCGCCTTGAGCACCGAAATGTTCGTTGATATGACAATGGCGCCTTCCAGTTTGCCAGCCTGGCTATGGATCAGGCTGGCGTGTACCAGATAGGGCACGCTGCCTTCAGTGTCATTGTCCGATGTCGCATCGGCGCGTCGGAAGTTGAGTTCAGCGACGAAGTGTCCGCCCGCTGAGCGGATGGCGTTGAGTAGCAGCGGCGGTTTTGCACTTGCCGGTAACAAGGCGCGCAGGGCATTCTGGCTGGCAGGCGGTAGGCAATCTTCAAAATATCCTTTGACCAGGGATTCCGGGGTGTAGCCGAGTTCGATTTCAAGAAGTCGGTTAACCCGGGTGACTCGTCCGTCCGGCCCGAGCATGACGATAATTTCGGCCATCGTGTCGATGGCGCGATCGACCGTACCTTGCAACATGGCCAGTTGCCGGGAGCGTTGGCGCAACTCGTCATTCTGGTTTTCCTGCTCGCTGATCAGCTGGTCGAGTGCCTCGGTGCATTTGGTCAGTTCGGCTTCCAGGGCCTGATTGGCCTGGCGCAGCATGTCCAGTTCGTTAACCAGCTCATCAGGATCATGTCCGGCCATCGCGGCGCAACAGTGCTGAATGAGCTCGATGGCCCCACTCACTGCGGCGGCGACTTCCAGCGAGAGCCCCGGGGAAAAGCTTTTAACTGCGCCGATTTCGACCGCGATGATCTTGATGATCGGCGGCTTGGCGACCATCTCGCGCACTGCAGCCAGCAGATAGCCCACCCCGGCGCCGTGTCCGCCGCTGCCCGCTGTTTCAACCGGCACCTGATGCGGGCTGAGTTCATGCAGTGTGCCTGGCCGCTCTCCGGCCATTGCGTCAATGATGATGAGATTGGTGCAGTCTTCGAACAGATGCAAGGCATCGAGCCCGCGGGTCCCGCAGTCGATCACCTCCACGCCAGCCGGCAACACCTTCCGCCGCAATGCCAGGCTGACGGTCGGGCCGAAGCCGTCGTCGCCGTGCAAGGGGTTGCCGAAGCAGAGGATGCGCAGGCGCTTTTGTTCAGACATTGAAATGCGTTTTTTTCTGGCTGCCGATGAAATGAACGGTGCACACCAGGCACGGGTCGTGCGAACGGACGATATGGCCGATCTCGACCGGGTTTTCCGGGTCGGGTACCTTGAGCCCGATGATGCTGCTTTCCCAGTGGCCATGCTGGCCGCTGCTGTCACGCGGCGAGGCATTCCAGGCGGTCGGGGTGACGATCTGATACCTTTCGATGACACCATTCCGGATTCGTACCCAATGGCCCAGTGCACCGCGTGCCGCTTCGACCATGCCGTAGCTTTCGCCATCTGGCCAGACATCGATGCCGGGATCAATGAAATGCGGTTCGTTGATCAGGGGCTTCAGCGATTTGAGCGTCCCGGCCATCGAGTTCAGCAGCCAGCCGGCGCGGCGCAGGCGGGCGAACTGGCGTAGCCAGGTATTGTCGCCTTCACTGGCCAGCAGATCGGTAATCAGTGGATCGCCAGCAATGCGCAACTCGGCCAGTGGGCCGGTCTGCACCACCTTGTCGCCGTAGCGCGGGGCCTTGGCCCAGGTGTAGCGGTCGGTTCCCGGCTGATGATCGGGGATGGTTTCGCCTTGCCACGGATGCTTGCCGCCGGGGTAGTCGAGGAACCAGCTGTGGCGCACATGCTCGTTGATCTGCAGGTGGTCGAGAAGCTCGATCTGCCGGGTGTCGGCATTGTAGAAGCCTGCCGGCAATTCGCTGCCGCTGCCATCGGGCCGGTGATTGACGCCGTAGCTGAGCAGGTGGCCAGTGCCGCGGCCTAGCTGGTGCAGGCCGATGTCGCGGGAAAAGCGGGTGAACAGGCCAGACGCACTGCGTTCGCGCACCGGGCTGGCGGCCAGCCAGCGGAAGAGGGCTGCGCCGCTGTCGAGAGCAAGCCATTCATCAAGGTCGCCGCCGATCACGGTTTGTTCGAACCACTCGCGCACCGTCGCCAGCGTATCGCGGGAATCGAGCAGCCGACGGTTGTTGGCCGGCTGGGTGATGCCGCCCGGCAACATGTAGGTCGAATGGGGCCATTGCCCGCCGAAAATGGCAACGATGCCGACCAGTTCGCGCGTGCTTTTCAGGCAACCGCGAACAACGCTGCCCTTGAGCGGCGCGAAAGCTTCGCTCAGTTCAGCGGCCAGCGGGTGCTTGCCATAGATCGGGTTGCAGAAGTCCGGCGTGAAGAACAGGAAGGTCTGACGCAAATCGCTTTGCAGCGTCTCCGCCATCAGGCACAGGTTGCGGACATGCACGGCGTGGGCAGGCGGGGTAATGCCGGCGATCTGCTCCAGTGCCAAGGTGGCCGCGTAGAGGTGAGCCGTACCGCAGATGCCGCAGATCCGTGGCGTGATGACCAGCGAATCGCGCGGCGCGCGGCCGATCATGATCTGCTCGAAGCCGCGATACAGGGTGCCGATGCAGCGGGCATCGACGACGATGCCGTCTTCGAGATCAAGCTGGAATTCGAGATCGCCCTCGACGCGGTTGAGATCGATATCGACGGTAACTCGGCTCATGGTTCCATCTCACGCTTGACGACCCGCTCCGGCGCGGCGGCACGGGCCAGATTCTTGTAGGCCATGTATTTGGCACGGGCGACACCGAGGGGCAGGAATTTGGGAACGACCCCGATCTTGGGCGTGACGAACAAATCGCGGTCGGATGGAAAATCGGGCGAGGTACAACCGAAGCAGGGGACGCCAGCGCGGGTCTTGCTGCTATGGCCGTTCCACAGTTCGGTATTGCACGGCGCTTCGGTCTGCGGGCCGCGGCAGCCGAGGCTGAAGAACATGCAGGCGCGGCCGCCGAGGACGTCATCCTCGATGTCGTATTCGTGGTACTCGTTGCGCGTGCAACCCTGGTGCACGAGGCTGGCGAAAAAAGCCGACGGACGATTGAGTGCATCCAGTTTCAGCGGCTCGTTTTCGGCCAGCATGGCCAAGACCTTGGTGATGGTGTTCGGGTGGGCTGGGCAACCGGCGACATTGATGACCGGCTGGCCGTTGCGCGAACGCCAGTCTGGCCCCAGCAGCCCGCCGGGTTCGTTTTTCATGAATTGCAGGCCGGTACAATCGGTCGGATTCGGGCCGGCCGCATGAACGCCCCCGAAGGCGGCGCAGGTGCCCATCGCCACAACGTGCGTTGCCAATGGGGCGAGTTGCCGGACGATGTCGATCTTGGCCCGGCCCTTCCAGGTATCGTAGAGGCCGCTGCCGTTCGGGCCGATCATCAAACTGCCCTCGATGCACAGTATATCGAGCTTTTCCCGGCCGCTGGTAACGGCCTCAAGGACTTCGCCAAATCGCCTTTCGGCTGTCAGCGAGGGGTGCCACAGAAAACTCACGCCGTATTGCTGCGTCAGATTCTCGAGACTCGGACGGTCAGCGCAAAGCAAGGCCATCGTGTCGCCGCTGCAGGCGCCTGTTTGCATCCAGACGATATTGGCCATTATCTCTCCGGAACCGGTAAGCCTTGAGGGAAGACCCCGTTGTACATATTGATACTTAGATGACTGATGTTTTCACTATTGTCAATTTTAACAAATAATATTTTGGTGTACCAGCGTTATTTTCCTCTTGCTCATTCCTTTTTGCCAGTAATCAACCTCGATGCAACAGCTGGCAGGACAATCTGAAAATCCAGTCTGGTCCTGCCTCTTAGCTTCAGTAGCGCTTTATCCTTGCTGACGAGGACGTTGGCGTTGCAGCGGGCGGAAAGTTCGAGGAATTTCTGATCGTCGCGATCCTTGCAGCGGGGCAGAGACGGCGCTTCGCCTTCGGGAACCATCTGAATCAGGCTGCTGTAGCGGGCATAGCGCTCGGTCATCATTTCCGGCGTCAGCTTGAGTTGCGGATAGGTCAGTACCCGTTGCAGTTCATCGAGTGTCCGCAGATCGGCAAAACACTGGATTTGTCCGGCTTCCAGTGCGGCCATGATCGGCACGGCATCGGTATTGCCCCAATGGAAGAGATCAAGGACAACGTTGGTATCGAGAACGAAGCGCTGCATGGGGCGGATTATAATGCCGCCCTTTGCTGTTACTGACCCGGAAACGCTTTCATGTCCCGAATTCTTCTTGCTCCGATGGAAGGGCTGGCCGACGATTTGTTGCGCGGCGTGCTGACGTCCATCGGTGGCTACGATTGGGGCATCTGTGAATTCGTCCGGGTCTCGGCCAATGTCTTGCCGGTCAAGACTTACGAGCGTATCTGCCCGGAGCTGCTTAACGGCAGCAAGACTGCGGCCGGAACACCGATGCGCGTCCAGTTGCTCGGCTCAGACCCTTATTTGATGGCCGAGAACGCCAGCCGTCTGGTGACGCTCAATCCAGCCGGCATCGACCTGAATTTTGGCTGCCCGGCGCCGACGGTGAATCGTCATCGCGGCGGTGCTGCACTGCTCGGCGAGCCGGAGTTGTTGCATGAAATCACCAGCGCTGTTCGTGCCGTGGTGCCCGCGCACATTCCGTTCACTGCCAAGATGCGTCTCGGCATCGACGACACCAGCCGGGCCGTCGATTGCGCCCAGGCACTGGCGGCCGCCGGTATCGACGAACTGATCGTCCATGGCCGAACCAAGGCCGATGGCTATCGCCCGCCAGCGCGCTGGGAATGGATCGACAAGGTCAGGGCGGCGATCGATCTGCCGATCATTGCCAACGGCGAGGTATGGACGGTGGAGGATTTCCGTAACTGCCAGCAAGCCACCGGTTGCGCCGACATCATGGTCGGTCGTGGGGCGATTTCCGATCCTCTGTTGGCACGTCGGGTTCGTGGTGAGGAGACGCAAGGCTGGGCGGAAATCCTGCCAGCTGTAGGCATCTACTGGCTGGGCGTGCGCAAGAAGGTAGTGCCGGTTCATGCCGGCGGTCGGGTCAAACAGTGGCTGGCGATGCTGCGGCGCAATTATCCGGAAGCTGAGGTGCTCTACCAGCGTCTGCGGCCGATCAAGGGCGCAGATGAGATCCATACGGCGCTGCTTGCAGCTGGCGTTCTCAACGACCTTTCACTGGCTGCATGATGGACGGCAATTCACGGTTTATTGCAAGCGCCCAGGAAGGGGCGCATCGCGACCTTGAGTCGCTGGTCTGCCGCCACATGGCGCATCCATTCCGCAAGCCCATCCTCGATTACAACCGGCAGGCTTTCGCGGCAGCGTTGGCGGCACGCGACCAATGGCGCCGCGATGCACCACTGATCCTTGATGCCGGCTGCGGTGTTGGCTGGAGCGCGCAGCGCATTGCCGAAAGCTATCCCGATCATTTTGTGATCGGTGTCGATCAGTCGCTCGATCGTATCAGCCGCGGCAAGCCACTGCCGATGCCGGCCAATGCGCGGCTGATCAGGGCCGATCTGGTCGATTTCTGGCGTCTGCTCGCCGAGGGCAAGGTCCGTCTGGCCAGGCATTACAACCTCTATCCGAATCCTTGGCCGAAGATCGGCCATCTCGCCCGCCGCTGGCAAGGCCATGCCGTATTCCCGGTCTGGCGCGAACTGGGTGGGGAACTTGAATGCCGCAGCAACTGGCCCATCTATATCGAGGAAATGGCCCTGGCGTTGAGCCTGCTCACCGGCCAGACCGTGCTCGCCGAGCCCTATGCCACGGATGATCCGATGACGCCTTTCGAGAAGAAATACCTCGCCTCGGGGCATGGGTTATGGCGCTGCCGGGTCAGCCTGGGATGAGCGTTTGTCAGACCTGTGGCGCCTGTTGCGCCAGTTTTCGTGTCGATTTTCACCCGGCCGAACTGGCCGGTGGAGCATTTGCCTGGGGGCAGGGCGTTCCGGTTGAAATGACGGTGCCGGTCACGCCGGCTATCGTTCGCCTTTGCGGAACCGATACGGCTTCGCCGCGCTGTGTGGCACTGGCCGGCACGATTGGTCAGGAAGTGGCCTGTACAATCTACGAAGTTCGCCCGTCACCATGTCGCGAATTCGATACCGGTCACGCCGCCTGTGCTCGGGCGCGACAGCGTTTTGGCCTGCCCCCGCTTGAGGTTTCGAGTAGCGAAAATCCGGTTGGGAAATAAGGCTGCCGGCTGGCCAGTATCAGGATCGCTTGATCGGCCAATGGGGGGCGAAGGCGCTCATTATGCCCTGATGAAATTCAGAAATATCGGCCGAATTTCAGTCATTTTTTGCCTCAATAGTGCAAGTGACTGAGTGCATTTAGTCCAGCCTTGCGACGAGGAGGCCGTCGCGTTCAATTCAAGTTGACGCACGATCTGGCGTGCGCCGTCAGCATGGAACATTGCCAACTGGCTGCGTAAGCTGTGCGCGTGCCGTTGCACATCGGCTTTTGAGTTCGTATTTATGGCTTCAGTGATTCGATTCAGATATCCATCCCAGTCAGCGACAAACATGGCAGCCATGCTGACTAGCAGTTCCCGATCTCCGATGTCTTTTGCAGCCGTATCCAGGTCGACTTCAAGAGTTTCAGTGCGTTCATCGGTGAAAGGTAGAAGTGCCACAGTTCTTTGATTTCGGGCGCGTTCGATTGCCGCAAAAAGCTCTTCCGAGCGAACTGGTTTGCCGACGAAATCATTCATGCCAGCCTCAAGGCAGCGCTCCCGGTCGCCAGCCATGACATTTGCCGTCATCGCGATGATATAGATGCTCCGAAAGTCATCAGCCATCACCCAGCTTCGCCGCATTTCCCGGGAACGGATTGCCTCGGTCGCATCCAGTCCTCCCATGACCGGCATTTGCATGTCCATGAGGATGACATCGAAGGATTCTTTTTCGAATAGCTCAACCGCCTCTGCGCCATTGTTGGCGACGGTGACGCGATGCTGTTTGCGGACGAGCAGGCGCCGCGCAATTTCCTGATTGACCGGATTGTCTTCGACCAGCAGGATGTTCAACTTTTCGGACACCTTCGGGTCGACCAATTCAGTGTGCTCATCCAAAACGGGGGGTGCCAGCTTGTATTCGGTTCCCTTTTCACTTTTTGTCTGAGCAAGTGTCAGTGCATCGGCAATGTCATCAGGGGCGATTGGCTTGACCAGATAGGACGCCACTCCTAATGTCCGAAGTGTTGCCAATTCCTTGCTCTGACTTTCGGTCGTCAGCAACATGATCAATTGTTCGGGGCGGCCATGGTCATTCCATGACGGAACAAGTTCGATGCCTGCAGGCGCAGGCATTTGTGCCTCGACGAGAATAAAATCGTAGGGCGTTTTATGCCTGCGCTTCTCTTCAATATCGCTGACTGCTTCCGTCGGTTCGCAGGCGATGCTGACATCTATTCCCTGCTGCTCAAGGTGGCTTTTCAGGTAAAGAGCGGTGTTGGGATGAGAATCAACGATCAGTGCACGTTTTTTTGAAAAGCCGGTCTTCATCTCTTCTTCAATTGCGTCCTGCACACAATTGAATCTGGCCGTGAAGGAAAACGTTGCTCCTTGGTTGACCTCGCTTTCAACGCAGATGTTGCCACCCATGCCTTCCACCATTTTGGCGCAAATCGCCAGCCCCAAGCCGGTTCCGCCAAAACGTCTGGTTGTGGTTTCGTCTACCTGAGAGAAAGCTTCGAAAATTGCTCGCTGGCGATCCTTGGGGATGCCGATGCCGGTGTCGGTTACCGAAAATTCGAGGTGGACCGAGCGTGAGGCTTTCTGGCTCATCCGGACGCGTACGGAAATCTCCCCCTTCTCGGTAAATTTCACCGCGTTGCCCACCAGATTGATAAGTATCTGGCGCAATCGTGTCGGGTCACCGGCGATCCGTTTGGGTACATCTGGCGATATCTCGACCAGCAATTCAAGTCCCTTTCGGTGAGCATTGATTGCCAGGACGCGTACCGCGTCGAAAACAATTTCGCGAAGCGAGAATTCAATGTTCTCGAATTCCAATTTGCCGGATTCAATCTTCGAAAAATCAAGAATGTCGTTGATGATTGTTAGCAGGGCATCAGCCGAATTCTTGACGGTCTTCAGATAATTGCGCTGTTCATCGTCGAGTTGGGTGTCCAGTGCGAGGTCGGTCATGCCGATGATGCCGTTCATCGGCGTACGAATTTCGTGGCTCATATTGGCCAGAAACGCTCCTCGAGCGGCAACCGCGAATTCCGCGACTTCTTTTGCCTCGACAAGTTTTCTCTCTGCGTCCTTGGCTGAGGAAATGTCGCGGTGCATGACCAGCATGCGTTGAGGCGCTCCTGTCGACGAGCGTGCAGTGACTGTCCCGCGCACCAGTAGCCAGCGCCAATCCCCATCTTTCGCCCGCATTCTGCATTCTGTCTCGAAATGTGAGGTGCCTCCAACGAGATGTTCAGTGATGCTGGACTGCAAACTAAGGACATCCGCAACATGTATCAGTGTTTGCCATGTTGTGACCTGGTTATCCAAGTCTCCATCCTGATAGCCCAGGAGGTTTTTCCAGTGGAGTCCTGAGCGGATGGTTTCGCTCAGCAGATCCCAGTCGGAAAACACATCTCCAGAGAGGAGATTCTGAACTTGGTGCAGGTTGGCGTAAGCATCGTAGGCCGTATCAACTAAGCCCAATAACCGTGAAATACCGTCCCTTGTTGTTTGATCGCTCGTCTCGGAAATAATAGCCACTTGCTGGCGAAGTCTCTCTTCGCCCCCGTCTCCGAATACCTCTGCAATCTGCCGCTTCAACAGTCTGGATTTCATGGGTGTGTCTCAAGAAATGGGATTGGCATAGGACGTGTTGAAGCCAAAAGAAGCAGGGGGTCGCAAAGTAAATGGGTGTAAGCCAATGATTGCAGGACGTTAATTTCGAGCTTGATTGTTTTGGAATCGAGAGTTGCTTAGTTTGTTGTGGTAAATATATATGAATATGCAAAAAATAACGATATCAACAAACCCGATGTGGGCGAGAATTGGCCAGATCGGGGATGTCTAGAGTCATCGTGAGGTAGGCCAAACCTCGTTCAGACAAAGAAATCGGACGCGCCCCGATAAGCATCGTTTATCCCCATTCGGGTCGGACAAGGCTGTGGATAAGCACGGGATAGATGCTGCAATTCATTGAGCGGCAAGGCTTTTGCGGTGGGAGCCTAAAAAATGAGCGAAATGCTCGCCAAGCCTCGTTTTTGGCGGCTCGGGTCTAGCCTTACAGGTGATATAACATATAAAATATATAAGACCCGCAAGTCACGGTGACGAGCTGGTATTTTCCGAACCAACAAGCCGTCGCCGTTGTCGTAAAATATTCGTTTCTCAGAGCAACCCTTTACGAAAGGAAGTCGCCGTGCTTGAAGCCTATCGCGCCCACGTTGCAGAGCGTGCAGCCCTCGGTATCCCCCCGCTGCCCCTGTCC
>JAGTRS010000083.1 GCA_018262195.1 Pseudomonadota bacterium
GCCGCGGCGATCTCCGGCAACCCCAAGTTCTTTCTCGGCACCGACTCCGCGCCGCACGCGGTGGGTGCCAAGGAAACCGCCTGCGGCTGCGCCGGCATCTATTCTGCGCATGCAGCGATCGAGTTGTACGCCGAGGCCTTCGAGGACGCCGGCGCACTCGACAAGCTGGAAGCCTTCGCCAGCTTCTTTGGCGCCGATTTCTATGGCCTGCCGCGCCACACCGACACCATCACGCTCAGGCGAGAAAGCTGGAACGTGCCAGCCAGCTTCAAACTGGGCGCGGAAACGCTGGTACCGCTGCGCGCGAGCGAGGGGGTTCGGTGGCGTACCGTCGCATAAAAAAACAACAAACCGGGTCGGTGCGATATTCGGGCAGGAGAGACAAACTGTCGTGTTTGAGCCTTTTTCCCTACAATCGGAACGTTAGATGAAGCGGATTTGCCCTGGCTCGACGGCTGCTCACCCCGCAAGCCGACGTCAGGACTAATTAAAAACCAGGGCGGAAAGCCCGAAATTGATGCAATACGCCCCTCAGGGAAGGGGGCAGCGCGGGGGACACCAATTCAGGTTAATTATGGCCACGCCGATACTCGTAGTTGACGATTCACCGATGGCGCGCAAGATGTTGATCAAGTCGCTGCCTTCAACATGGGATGTGGAGATCACCCAGGCTGTCAATGGCAAGGAAGCCCTCGATGCCTATCGAGCAGGCAAAGCCGATGTCATGTTTCTGGATCTGACCATGCCCGTCATGGATGGCTATGAAGTTCTGGAAAACATTCAGAAGGAAGGCCTCAACAGTTTTGTGATCGTGGTCTCGGCCGACATTCAACCGCTTGCCCAGGAGCGCGTGAAAAAACTCGGTGCAATGGCTTTCATTAAAAAGCCGGTCAATCCCGACCTGATTGAATCGGTGCTCAAACAATATGGAATCGCACTATGAGCACCATGCAACTGACCGAAGACCAGCGCGATGCAATGCAGGAAATTGCCAATATAGCCATGGGGCAGGCGGGCTCGTTGCTTGCCGAGCTGCTGGGGAACTTCGTGAACCTTTCTGTGCCGCGCATCAAAGTGCTTGCGCTCGCGGAGGTTGCCCACGCCATACGAGACATGGTTGGCAGTGATATAGACGTCACCGCGGTTCGACAGTCCTTCCAGGGGTATCTGACGGGTGAAGCCCTGGTTATCTATGGCCAGGATGGTTGCAAGGAACTGGGCGACCTGATGGGTTATGACGAAGCGCTTGACCGGTCGGAAGAGACGGAGCTATTGCTTGATGTCAGCAATATCCTCGTGGGTGCGTGCCTCGGCGGGATCGTCGATCAAATCAAGAATCTGACCGAAGCGCAGGGCACTGCCGAACTCGGCTTCTCCGCGCCTTCCGTCATGGCCGAAAGCGTGCCGGCCGACGCCCTGATCAATCCGGACAAGCTTAGCTGGACCCATGCGCTATTGGTAGAAGTCAACTTCACCCTGGAGGGGCGGAATTTCATTTCGCATCTCTGCATGCTGATGCCGGAACACTCCATCGATAAAATGCGCAGCATTCTCGACCGGTTCATCGAAAGCTTCTGAGCGGCCACCTCACCTTGAGCGAATCCCCCCAAGACATCCATCTTCCTGACTTCATTGTTAAATGGGTTGATGTCGGGATATTCGTGGTCAACAGACAGATGGAGGTCACGCTGTGGAACAACTTCATGGCGAACCACAGCGGGCTTGGCGCGGATGCGGTCATTGGCAAAAACCTGTTTGAATGTTTTCCCGAACTCCCCAAGACATGGCTGAGCAAAAAGATCCTGGGCGTTTTTCTGCTCAAGAACTTTGCCTTCACTTCGTGGGAGCAAAGGCCCTACCTGTTCCGCTTTCCGCATAACCGCCCCATTACCGGCGGGGTCGATCACATGTACCAGAATTGCACCTTCATGCCGGTGAAGGGTGCGGCGGGTGAAGTCGATTCGGTATGCATCACCCTGTTTGACGCAACCGACATCGGCATTTCCCAGACCGAGCTGAAAAAGGCCATGAAGTCCCTGAGCGAAAGCAGCAATCGCGACGGGCTGACCGGCATATACAACCGTCGTTATCTTGAGCAACGCCTTTCAGCGGAATTCGACCGGTGCCGGCGGTATCGCGACCAGTTTTCCTTTGTCCTTTTCGATCTTGATCATTTCAAGAAAATCAACGATACCTACGGACATCTGGCCGGGGATGAGGTGCTATGCGTCGTGTCTCAACATATCAACAGCCTCCTGCGCTCCGTCGATGTGATGGGTCGCTATGGCGGAGAGGAATTTGGCATCATTCTTCCGGCCACCCCGATGCGGTCGGCCCTGATTTTGGCCGAGAGAATAAGACTGGCCATCGAACAGGCGCCGGTCGCCTATAAGGAAATCGCCATTCCGGTGACCGTCAGTATCGGCATTGCCGAATTTGAACAGGACGCGCCCAATTATGAGCATCTGATTGGGTGCGCCGATCGCGCGCTTTACCATGGCAAGGAAAACGGGCGCAACCAGGTCACGTGCTATACCCCAGAGCTGTAATCAAAAGCATCCTCGTCGTGAAGTCGTGTGAATCATTCGGGCTGTGATGAGAATTGGGTGAGATGCCGGGATGTGTGCGGACTCGCCCCGCGTGGGACGGGTAAAGGTCTTATAATTCCCTTGGGAAAGCCGGTCAGACAACCGCTGCCACGCAGGTGGGAGAGGAAAGTCCGGGCTCCACAGAGCAGGATGCCGGCTAACGGCCGGACGCCGCGAGGCGAGGAATAGGGCCACAGAGACGAGCGTATTTAGTTACGGTGAAACGCGGTAACCTCCATCCGGAGCAACACCAAATAGGCAGACGATGACGCGGCTCGCCGAGTCTGCGGGTAGGTGGCTGGAGCCGGTC